>CANHQT010000022.1 GCA_947463325.1 Sphingomonadaceae bacterium | reverse complement strand
GGTGCAGGGAAATCGTATCCCGACGCCCACCCGCCTCGTCAATGTTCTGGCCATCCAGCGCGGTACCGAACGGCCCGACGAAGTGGTCATCATCTCGGCTCACATCGACAGCCGCGTGTCCGATGCGCTTGATGCGGTCAGCGATGCGCCGGGGGCTAACGATAATGCCTCGGGCAGTGCCGCAGTGCTGGAGGCAGCGCGCGTCCTTTCGCGTCAGCGTTTCCCGACCACCATCGTCTATGCGCTGCTGTCCGGCGAAGAACAGGGGCTCTACGGCGGCCGTCTGCTCGCGCGCCATGCAGCGGCTGAGGGCTGGACGGTCAAGGCCGTGCTCAACAATGATATCGTCGGCGGCTCACGCGGTTCCGACGGCGTGACGGAAACCGAGCATGTCCGGGTCTTCTCCGAAGCTGGCCGGGCAGACGCGACCGAGGCCTATCGTGCTTCCGCTCGCCGCGAAGGTGGAGAGAATGACGGCCCTTCGCGCAATCTTTCGCGCTTTATCGCCGGTATAGCGGCTCAGCCGGGCGCGCCGATCGGCGTGCGCCAGGTGTGGCGCGCCGACCGTTTCGGGCGTGGAGGCGATCAGCTGCCGATGCAAGAAGCCGGCTTCCCGGCGATCCGCATTGCGGTGGCTATCGAGGATTATGACCATCAGCATCAGGATCTCAGGGTCGAAAATGGTGTGACCTATGGCGACACCGTCGATGAGATGGATTTTGCCTATCTCGCTCGCGCCACCCGCCTGAATATCTCGATCCTCACCGCACTCGCCCGTGCGCCGATGCCGCCCGCCGTGCGCGTCGAAGGCGCAGTGCGGCCCGACACGACCGTCAGTTGGCAACCAGTAGCCGGCGCTGCCGGATACAGTCTTTACCGCCGCCGCACTGACGAGCGCGATTGGACCAGACTGATCGAACGCACGCCCACACCATCAGCATCCGATGGCCGGATTTCGGTTGTGTTGCGTGGAACCCGTATCGATGATTGGGTGTTCGGCGTTTCTGCCATCGCTGCCGACGGCAGCGAAAGCCCTATCGCCTCCGCTGTCCCTGGCGGTGCTTTCCAGCCGTTGCCGCGGCCTGCTCCATGAGAAGATGTTCGCGCCAAGACGCCAAGTCGCCAAGATGATGGAGCCGGACCCGAGGGTCGATGCCATTGCGCGGTTGGTCGTGGATACGGCCTTTCGTTTACATCGCGATCTGGGGCCGGGACTGCTTGAATCGGCGTATGAAGCCCTGTTGTCTGCTAAACTTGTTTCGCTTGGCCTGAATGTCGACCGACAGCTGCCGGTCGACGCTGTTTTTGAAGACGTGGTTTTGCCTGCCGCCTACAAACTCGACCTGTTGGTCGAGCGGTGCATCGTGATTGAAATCAAGTCGGTCGAACGCACGACCCCCGCACATGCGAAGCAGGTGCTGACCTATCTCAAACTCGGCGGCTTCCCGCTCGGATTTGTGATCAATTTCGGAACGCCCATGTTCAAGGATGGCATAAAGCGCCTGATCAACAACTCTGCCCCCTTGGCGTCTTGGCGACTTGGCGCGAACCAGAAGAACCAAAATGCCTAAACCCACCCGCCATGCCGGTTTGCCCACAAGCAAGCAGATCCTTGATTTCATCACCTCGTCGCGCGAACCGGCGGGCAAGCGGGAGATTGCCAAGGCGTTTGGCATTCGCGGGCCGCAGAAAATCCTGCTCAAACAGCTGCTCAAAGATATGGCCGATGAAGGCCTGATCGACGGGAGCAAGAGCGCCTTTCACAAGATGGGCGGCCTACCCAAGGTCACCGTGCTGCGCATCGCCGATGTCGATGGCGCCACCCCGCTCGCCGTTCCCGAAAAGTGGGAAGGGGATGGCCCGCCTCCGCGCGTCCGGGTCATCGAACGCGGTCGACGTGGAGCGCTCGGCCCGGGCGATCGCATCCTCGCCCGGATCGAGGAAGCGGGGGAGGGCTATCGTGCCCATCCTATCCGCAAGCTTGAGGCGGGCGCGGAGGAGGTGATCGGGGTCATCGGTAGCGATGTCGGCCCCGGCGGCAAGCCGATGCTGTGGTTGCGCTCGGTCGATAAGCGCCAGCGCCGCGAATGGCCCGTCAGCGATGCCGGAGAGGCAGGCGAGGGCGATCTTGTGCTTGCCGCGCTCACCGGTCGTTTGCCGCGTCAGACCGCACGCGTCACCGAGCGGCTGGGTGATCCCTTCGCGCCGCGCGCGCTCAGCCTCATCGCCATTCACAAATATGGCCTGCCGCACGTCTTTACCGATGAGGTGGAGGCTGACGCAAAGCTGGTCTCGGCCTTGCCGGTCGATGACGGGACCCGTGATGATCTGCGCGATCTGCCGATTGTCGCCATCGACCCGCGCGATGCGCGCGATCATGACGATGCGATCTGGGCCGCGCCTGATGAGGACCCCGCAAATCCCGGCGGCTATCGTGCCATTGTCGCGATTGCCGATGTCAGCTTCTATGTCCGTCCCGGTACCGCCATCGACCGCGAAGCGGGGCGGCGCGGCAACAGCGTCTATTTCCCGGACCGCGTCGTGCCGATGCTCCCGCACGTCCTGTCATCGGGCATGTGCTCGCTCAAGCAGGGCGAGGATCGCGCGGCACTCGCCTGCCATTTGGTTATCGACAAGAGCGGTAAGGTGACCGGATGGCGCTTCACTCGCGCATTGGTGCGGCTCGCGGCGAACATCGCCTATGAGGATGCACAGGCGGCGATCGACGCGGGCGAAGCGCCGGAGCATCTCCGCCACCTCTGGGCGGCCTGGGCCTTGCTGTTCAAAGCCCGCAATGCCCGCTCCCCGCTCGAACTCGACCTGCCCGAGCGGCAGGTGATGCTCGATGAAAAGGGCCGCATATCCGAGATCCGCGTGCGTGAAAGGCTCGATGCCCACCGCCTGGTCGAGGATTATATGATCGCCGCGAACGTCGCTGCGGCAAAGGCGCTTGAAGCGAAGAAGTCACCGGTCATGTACCGCGTGCATGAGCCACCGGCACGCGAAAAGCTCGTCGCGCTCAAGGAGTTTCTCGCCACTTACGATGCGCCTTTCGCGCTCGGTCAGGTGATGACCCCGGCGGTCTTTAACCGCCTGCTCGAACGGTTTGAGAGCGATGATGATGCTCGCCAGCGCGTCATGGAACAATTGCTGCGCACCCAGACGCAGGCCTATTATTCGCCGGTCAATGCCGGGCATTTCGGCCTCGCGCTGGGCAGCTACGGCCACTTCACCTCGCCGATCCGGCGCTATGCGGATCTGCTCGTCCACCGGGCGCTGGTCGGCGCCTATGGGCTCGAAGCGGCCAAGCCGCGCGATCGTTCGATCCCGGCAGCGACAGCTCTGACCAAGGAAGAGGCCGCAACCATGGCCCGCATCGGCGAGCGCATCTCCGCCGCCGAACGCCGCGCTATGGAGGCCGAGCGCGAAACGATCGATCGCTATGTCGCCGCCTATCTTGCCGAAAAGGTCGGGGATGTTCTGCCGACCCGCATCACCGGCGTGCAGCCCTTTGGTTTCTTCGCTCAGGTTGAGGGGCTTGGCGGGGACGGGCTCGTTCCTGCTGCCACATTGGGTGATGAGTATTTCCGCTATGATGAGGCCAGCCAAAGCCTGATCGGCGAACATAGCGGCATCCGTTTCACCTCAGGTCAGCGCATGGAGTTGCGATTGGTGGAGGCCAATCCGCTCACCGGCAGTCTCGCCTTTGCGCTTCCAGATGCTGATCCCAACGCCAGAGATTTCGCGCGGCGCGGTTCTGCGCGTCATGGCGGCAAGGGCGCAAAAGGAAGGCCGATGCAGGGCCGCCGCGGCCGCCCCGCCAATATTCGCCATCGCTCGCGCTAACTCAGCCGGTCGAGCTCTTCCTCGCTCAGCGAACCCGGCACGATCATCACCGGCACGGGGAGCGATCCTGCACCGTCGCCGGTGAAATGGCTGACCAATGGCCCCGGCGGGCCACTCGCCGCCGCACCCAGCACCAGCGCGGCAATCTCCCGGTCTTCGGCCAGAATTTCGCGCACAATACTGGCTGCATCGCCCTGTTTCACTGTCACGCTGGGCCGGATGCCTGCGCCTTCAAAGATGGCATTCGCCGCGGCTTGTGCGACTGCCTCGCCCTGTTGGCGGGCCTCTTCCTCGATGGTCGCCTGAACGCCGCCCCAGGCGACAAAGGCCGGCCGCTCGAGCGCAACGATGATATGCACCGTGCCGCCTGTGCGTGCGGCGCGGCGCGTCGCAAACCGCTGCGCGAGGCGCGATTCCTCGCTGTCGTCGATCACCACCAGATAGGTGCGCATGGTTCTGACCCCGGCTGCAACTATGCCTTGAGCGACAAAGGTGCGCCCGCATTCGTATAAAGGCAAGCGCAGAGCGGACTTTGTCGGCTTAAACCGCTTGACCGCGCCGCCGAAAATGGCTGGAACCGCCCCAACGCTACGGCCCCGCCGGTTCGTGCCGGTGCCGGTGGCCGCACCATTCGCGGGGAAGAATAGTCATCATGCCAGTCGAACTGAAAATGCCTGCCCTTTCACCGACCATGGAGGAAGGTACGCTGGCGCGCTGGCTGGTCAAGGAAGGCGACAGCGTCTCCTCCGGTGATTTGCTGGCTGAGATTGAGACCGACAAGGCGACAATGGAGTTTGAAGCGGTCGACGAAGGCGTGGTTAGTGCGATCCTCGTTCCCGCTGGCTCTGAGAATGTGAAGGTCGGTACCGTCATTGCCGTTATCGCAGGGGAGGGCGAAGATGCCTCCGCTTCACCTGCACCAAAGGCCGCCGTGCCCGCGCCTGTTGCCGTCGCGGCTTCGCCCGCCCCATCGCCGGCCCCCGCCCCGGCCGCGCGCACGGATTCCGGTGACAGGGTGAAGGCTTCCCCTCTCGCCCGCCGCATCGCCGCCGATAGGGGTGTTGATCTGGCCGCTATTGCAGGCACCGGGCCCAACGGTCGCATCGTCAAGGCCGATGTCGAGGGTGCGTCCACCGCCCCCGAGGCTGCGCAGGCGCAAGCTGCTGTCGCACCGTTGCCAGCCCCCTTCGCCTCGGAGATTCCGCACACTGCGGAAAAGCTCAGCAACATGCGCAAGACGATCGCGCGCCGGCTCAGCCAGTCGATGGCGGAGGCGCCGCACATCTACCTCACTGTCGACATCCTGCTCGATCCGCTGCTCAAGCTGCGTACTGAGCTCAATAAGGCGCTTGAGCCGCAGGGCATCAAACTTTCGGTCAACGATCTGCTGATAAAAGCGCTTGCCAAGGCATTGATCGCAGTGCCGAAATGTAATGTCAGCTTCGCCGGCGATAGCCTTATCAGCTACCACCGCGCCGACATTTCAGTCGCGGTCAGCATCCCCACGGGCCTTATCACCCCGATCATCACCGATGCCGCATCGAAATCGGTCTCGGCCATCTCGACAGAAATGGCCGCGCTCGCGGAAAAGGCGAAGGCCGGAAAGCTGCAGCCCCACGAATATCAGGGCGGGACCGCCTCAATCTCCAACATGGGGATGATGGGCATCAAACAATTCACCGCCGTCATCAACCCGCCTCAGGCGATGATCATGGCCATCGGCGCGGGCGAAAAGCGCCCCTATGTGGTCGATGATACGCTCGCCATCGCCACCGTGATGTCCGCCACCGGCAGCTTCGACCACCGCGCCATCGACGGCGCGGATGGCGCGCAGCTGATGAGCGCCTTCAAGACGCTGGTCGAAAACCCGCTGGGGATGCTGGCGTGATCGACCCCTGCCTGTGCAGGCGGGTTGTTATGCGTAACGGAGTTTGTTTGTGAGCGAATACGACCTCATCGTCCTCGGCTCCGGCCCCGGTGGCTATGTCGCCGCGATCCGCGCGGCGCAGCTCGGGCTCAAGACCGCTATTGTCGAGCGCGAGAATTTGGGCGGCATCTGCCTCAACTGGGGCTGCATCCCGACCAAGGCGCTGCTGCGTTCGGCGGAAATCAAGCATTATATGGATCATGCCTCCGCTTACGGGCTGAAGGTCACGGGGCAAATCGAGGCTGATCTCGACGCGGTGGTGAAGCGCTCGCGCGGGGTCGCGAAACAGCTCAATCAGGGCGTCACGCACCTGATGAAGAAGAACAAGATCACCGTGCATATGGGCGATGGCGCTCTGAAATCCGCCAATACGCTGACCGTGACGCAGGACGGCAAGAGCGAGGATCTGACGGCGAAGCACATCATCCTCGCCACCGGTGCGCGCGCCCGCGATCTTCCCTTCGCACCGGCGGACGGCAAGCGCATCTGGACTTATCGTCACGCCATGGTGCCGGCGGAAAGGCCGACCAAGTTGCTGGTCATCGGCTCTGGCGCCATCGGCATCGAATTCGCCAGCTTCTACAATGACATGGGCGCCGATGTGACGGTGGTCGAAATGCTCGACCGCATCGTTCCGGTGGAGGATGCCGATGTCTCGGCCTTCCTTGAAAAGGCGCTGACCAAACAGGGCATGACCATCATGACCGGCGCTGGCGTCGAGAGCCTCAAGGCTACCGCGACTGGCGTTTCGGCCAGCATCAAGGGCAAGGACGGCAAGGTCGTTCAGGGCGATTTCTCGCACTGCATCGTCGCCATCGGCATCGTCCCCAATACCGAGCATATCGGGCTGGAGGCGCTGGGCGTCGTCACCGATCGCGGCTTTCTCAAGACGGATCCCTATTGCCGCACCAACGTGCCCGGCCTGTGGGCGATCGGGGATATCACTGCGCCGCCCTGGTTGGCGCACAAGGCGAGCCATGAGGGCGTGATCGCGGCAGAAGCCATCGCGCAGGAACTGGGCAACAAGAACGCTCATCCTCACCCGATGGACGCCCGCAACATTCCCGGCTGCACCTATTGCCACCCGCAGGTCGCCTCGGTCGGCCTCACCGAAGCCAAGGCCAAAGAATTGGGCCATGATGTGAAGGCCGGCACCTTTCCGTTCATCGGTAATGGTAAGGCGATTGCGCTGGGGGAGGCCGAAGGCTTCATCAAGACCGTGTTCGATGCGAAGACCGGCGAATTGCTCGGCGCGCATATGGTCGGCGCGGAAGTGACCGAGCTGATCCAGGGCTATACCATCGGCAAGACCGCCGAACTGGTCGAAGCCGATTTCATGCACACCGTTTTCCCGCATCCGACGCTCAGCGAAATGATGCATGAAAGCGTGCTCGCGGCGTTTGGGCGGCAATTGCATATGTGAAGGGCGAACGGCCCGGCCAGCTTGCAAAATAGGATATCCGCTGTCAGCGTGCGGATGCCATTTCGCCGACGCCGGAGCCATGATGAAAAACCTCGAATCCACTGTGAACTTCCGCCATTTTCTGCGGGTTTCCGCGATTGCTCTGGCGGCGGCATCGGCTACCCCGGTTGCTGCGGAATCGGTCATCACCGCCGCGCGCATGATCGATGTCGAAAGCGGGCGGGTGGTCGAACATCCGGCGATCTTTGTCGGGGATGACGGGCGCATCACCAGCATTGCCGACGCGCGCACCGTGCGCTGGGGTGCGAACGTCCGCCATGTCGATCTCGGCAACCGCACGCTGCTGCCGGGCCTCATCGACATGCATGTCCATCTCGATGGTGTGCCGGAAATTGGCGGCTATTCTGGCCTGCAATATACTGACCGTTTCTGGACGGTGCTCGCCGCGCGTAACGCCCGCGCCATGCTCGATGCCGGCTTTACCACCATCCGCAATGTCGGGTCGGACGATCTCAATGATGTGGGCCTCAAGCAGGCGATCGATGCCGGCTATGCGGTGGGCCCGCGCATCGTGCCTGCGGCCTACTCGCTTGGTGCGACGGGTGGCCATTGTGATGAGACGTTCCTGCCGCCCTCGATGTATTCGCCGCCGCCCAGCATCGGCAACGGCCCTGACGAGCTGCGCGCGCGTGTGCGTGAAATCCGGCGCATGGGCGCTGAAGTGATCAAGGTGTGCGCGACTGGCGGTGTCTTTTCCCGCAACACCGAACCCGGCCAGCAGCAGCTGCGCGAGGAGGAGCTGCGCGCCGTGGCCGAGGAAGCGCACATGTGGGGGATGCGCGTCGCCGCCCATGCCCATGGCGCTGATGGTATCCGCGCCGCGATCGCTGCGGGAATTGATACCATCGAACATGCCAGTCTGGTGGATGAGGCCGGTATCCGTGCGGCTGCCCGCCGCGAACGGCCCGTCTGGTTCTCGATGGACATCTTCAACACGGAATATACGCAGGCCGAAGGCGCGCGGAATGGCGTGATGGAGGATAATCTGCGCAAGGACCGCGAGGTCGCCCAGATCCAGCGGGATAACTTCCGCGCCGCGCACAGGGCAGGGGTGCGGATGGTGTTCGGCTCGGACGCGGGCGTCATGCCACATGCGACTGCCGCAGGGCAGTTCAGGGTGATGGTCGAATATGGGATGACGCCGATAGAGGCGATCCGCTCTGCCACGGTCAATGCTGCACAGGCGCTAGGGCGTGAACGCGATGTCGGCGCGATTGCGGTCGGCCGTTATGCGGACATCATCGCTGTCGATGGTGATCCGCTGGCCAACATCCGCGAGCTCGAAAGTGTCGATGCCGTGGTCAAAGGTGGGGTGCAGATCGCGCGCGATCCGGCAATGTCCCGCTGACCAGCGGAGGCGATCAGCCTCTCAGCCGTTCGATTGCCTGAGCCAGCGCGACATAGACCTTGCCGATGTCGGAAGAGAGCAGGGTGACCGAAAGGGCGCTGCCGTCTCTGCTGTCCATCACGCCGCGGAGCATCGCCTCGAAATCATGGACGTAGCGGTTGACGATCGCGCGGAACTCATCGTCCGACTGATAGCGCGCCAGCACGTCGCGCGCTTCGCTCGCGGTCAGCAGCCGCAGCGCGCGGCGGGCGAAAATGCCTCGGTCGCCCTTGATATAGGCTTCCCATGCTTGGTCGGAGACTTCGGTGGACAGGATACGCGTCATGTCCACCGCCGTTGATTGCAGCGACTCGCTGGCCAGAGCCATCTGCCGCGCGAGGCTCTCGCGGTCGTCACGTCGCACCGCTTCGGATGCTTCGGCGACGCGTGCTTCGATGGCAGCGCTGGAATCGGCAATGGTGATCAGCTGACGCATCAGCTTGCCCGAAGCGGCATTGGCCGCGGCCACAGCCTGATCGGCAATGCCGGAAATCTCGGCAATGCGGCTGCGGGTTGCTTCGCCGGTCGCGGCGTCGATGGCTGCGGCGATTGCCTGTTCGATGACGGTCGCACTGTCGCTTGCGGTGCTGCCGATCGCCTCATGCGCGCGCTCTGCCGCTGTGCGTGCCAGTCGCTCAGCCTCTTCAGTCGCCTTGGTCAAGGCGGGGGCATAATCGTCGCGAATGGTGGCCATCGCCTGTGCAAGGCTCGCCACATCGGCCTGCAATTTGCTGAGGCGGTCCGATTGGCCGGCCAGTAGCGTCGCGGAGTCGTTTTCGAATGCGGCCAGCGCCTTCGTCTGGCCATCGAGCAAGCTGCCCGACTGTTGCCACCGTGTCTCGGCGGTTTCAGCCGCCTGCAGATGCGCTTCTACAACGGGCATTAGAGCATCGAGGCGCTGGCGGTTCTCGTCCAGCCGTTCGTTGAGCATGGCCAGAGCATCAGGGATTGCCTGATGGGCATTGTGCACCGCGCGGGCCAGCGTTTCGAGCAAGCCTTGGGCATCGTGAGTGAGAGTGCTGACGTCTTGCGCGGTCTGACTGGTGGTACCAGCGAGCGCTGCCACATGCGTTTGCACGTCGGCAATGCCCTGTGCCATGCGGGCGACGCGCTGATGCAAATCGGACTCGATGCTGGTGGCCTGTTCCCGAAATTCGCTGTTGGTCGAATGGAGCAGATTGGCGGTTCCGCGCACTCTTTCTTCGCTCTCGCTGATGCGTTGCACCAGCTGACCAAGCTTGTCCTCGCTATCTGCAATCGCGGCAATCAACGTGGCCGTCTGACCCGATATCAGACCCCCGGCCTGTTCACCGGTAGTGCGGGCGTGTGTCTCGATCGTCGATAGATGCTGTTCCATTTGCGTGGCGAGGTCAGCGAGCATGGCGAGGACCGCATCACGCTGTCCTTCGATCATTGCGCCAAACCTGGTGGCAGCTTCGTCGGACCCGGCTGCGATGCGACCGGACACTTCATCCAGTGAGGCTGCGCGCTGCTCGATGGCGCCGACGCCAGCTTCCATGACGGCGCGGGCTTCCGAGGCCTCGGTCTGAAGTGCGGCAATTCTCTCTTCAAGCTGCCCACCATATTGGTAGGCGGATTGGCCTGACTGCCGAACAGATTCACTAATGCGGTTGGCGATATCCTCGATCTTGGGGAGCGCGCTGCTTAGGCTCTCAAGCTGGGTCATGGCGCCGGTCGAAACAGCGAGCACTGATTTGGACGTCGCATCGAGCGTAGTCAGGCGCTGGTCAATCTCCTGTCCCGCAGCGGATATGCGGTTGCAGCTTTCATCAGCCATCTGGGCTAGCGCAACGGCCCTTTGACCCAAGGCATCATGGGCTGCGCGCCAATTTTCTTCGGCGAGCGCGAGCCTTTCGGTGAGGGCCTGTTGCTCTGCCCGCACAGATGCAAGCAGACGCAGATGGCGCTGCACGCTCCGCTGCGATCCGCGATCGAACGCCATCCATCCGACCAGTATGAAGCAGAGAGGCGCCGCGAGCACCGCTACCTGCATCGGCCATTGGTCGATCGGTGGGACAACAGTGAAACCTTGGCTGGACCAGCCTGCAGCGCCGGCAATCCATGCAGCGCCAAGCATCAGTGCGACCATGGCTGCCCAGGGCCATCCCCTGCTACCATTCTCTGCAATCATGCTGCCGCTTTCATCCCAGATAGGCTCTACAGTCACCGGGATGGCTTCGGATGAAACGATGGCGGCAGCCTCTATCTCTCCTTCGGCTTCTTCAGAAGCTGCAATGGAAGATGGTGTCTCATGGCCCACTTCTGGGCCTGAATGAGGATCAGCCGCATTTGTAGCGGGCCAGATTCCGACGATTTTGCGTTCGCGTGCCATGCCAGCACCTTAGCATGGTTAAGACAAAAGCAAATCGGCTAGCGTTTCGTGTCGGAAAGAGGGTTCAAACGCCATTCAGATGAACGGCGCCATTGGTGCGTCGAGAAGGCTGGCATCGGTCATTCGCCCGCTCTATGGGCAGCTGATAGGTCTTGAAAAGCGCTGCATAAAGACTCGCGCACAGGAGGCAGGAAGTCATGTTGAAGTTTGGTTCGCTCGGCGTTGCTGCGGTTGTCGCGACATCCCTTTCCGCTTTGGTTGCAACATCTGTCGATGCGCAGAATCGCCGTAATCGTGATCGTGATCAGGCAGCGGAAGCCCCCGCTACGCCGCAGGTCAGCCGAGCATTCGGTCAGGCTTTTGGCCCGCTTCAGACGGCAATGAGTGCGGCCGACTGGGCTGCTGCCGATGCTGCCCTTGCAGCAGTCCGTGCCGTTGCCCAGAGCGAATATGAGCGCTACCTTGTCGCTCGCTCGGACTTCGCAATCGGAGCCGGCCAGGCCAACACGGCGCGTCAGCTAGCTGCTGTCAATGCGATGATCGAATCCAACGGCATCCCCGCTGCGGAACAAGCCCGTATCTATCTGGCTGCTGGGCAGCTGGCCTATAACAGTCAGCAATATGCCATGGCTGCCGAACGAGTGCAGCGCGCGATCGAGCTTGGCTCGACCGCACCCAACCTTTCGACGCTTGTGATCGACGCGCATTTCCGCGCTGGTCAGCTTGACCAGGGGCTGGCCGCGTTCCGGGCTGCTGTCGCGGCTGCGACAGCGGCTGGGCAAAAAGCGCCCGAATCGATTTACTCGCTCGCTGCTCGCGAACTGCAGGAGGCCGATCGCACACCGGAACTGATGGCTGTGCTGATCGAGCGAGCAAACGCCTATCCTTCGGAAGCGAACCTGCGGTCCTCTGCGCTCATTTATCTCCAGTCGCTGCCGCCTGCCGCGACCCGACCGGAGGAAGTCTATCAGCGCGGCCTTAGCATCGATGCCTTGCGGCTGATGCGCGCGGCCAACGCTATGAACGATCGTCGTTTCTATGTGGAACTTGTCTCCAATCTCGCGGAAGACGCCCTCCCGAACGAGGTGCTTGCCGTGATTGCGGAAGGCGAAGCCGCAAGTCTTGTGCCTCCGACAGGTGACGCCTTCTTCGCCGAGCGTAAGCAGACCGCCCGCGATAATCTGGCGGAAGATCGCGCTTCACTGCCAGGCGCTGAACGGCGCGCTGCCGCCGATCCTGCAGCGCGGCTCGCCGTGCGCGTCGCCGATGCCTATTTTGCCTATGAGAATTGGGCAAAGGCGGAGGAGCTGTACACGGCAGCGCTCGCCAAGACCGAAGCCGATACCGGGCTTATCAATTTGCGTATCGGACAGACCCGCTATCGCGCCGGCAATTTCGCGGGCGCAATGGAAGCATTGGCCCAGGTTCGTGACGGCGATCGCGCGACGCTCGCCCGCCTGTGGGAAGCGCATGTTCGGAGCAAGCTTCCTGCTGAGGCACCGGCGCCTTCGGAACCGGCTGCTGCTCCGGCAACCTGATCCGACAACTATGTCGCTAGGCGTCCGCGGTTTCGACCGGGACGCCAACGGCATATTTGGAACGCCGGATCGTGAGCGACGTTTTGACACTGCTCACATTCGGCGCGCTGGTCAGGCGTGACGTGAGAAAGCGCTGAAAGCTTTGAAGATCCCGTGCCACGATCTTCAAGATGAAGTCGATCTCGCCGTTGAGCATGTAACATTCCCGAACCTCTGGGAGGGCGGCAACATGCGCTTCAAACGCCTCAAGATCGGCTTCGGCTTGGCTCTTGAGGCTGACCATCGCAAATACGGTGATGGAAAAACCGAGTTCGACTGCGTCCAGTTCCGCGTGGTAGCTGCGGATAACCCCGGCCTCTTCAAGGCCACGAACGCGGCGCAGGCAGGGCGGAGCAGTCAGCCCGACCCGCTGAGCCAAATCGACATTGGTCATACGGCCATCAGCCTGCAGTTCGCGCAAAATCTGCATATCGATGGGGTCAAACTTGGTCGAGGTCATCGGATAATTTCCGGATTGTCAGGGTCGGCTCTATGATAATTATATTTCAGGCGAATGCAATTGTCCCATAGTGCTACGTGCCTGACTCGCAAGCGGTATCGCAAACCTTTCATTTACGTTAAGCGATGACCATGAGCGAAAGCACAGTCCCTGCTCGCTTCGATGACCGCTTGGCAACTGTGCTAATGGCGCAGCCTAGAACCGCGCGCGAGTGTGAGGCGGTTTGGCGGCAGGTGGCGGATATGCTCGCACAATCCGGCCCGGAGATGACGGAGACCGATTCGGCGAGGGGATTGGCGGCGCTTTCTGTGCTGAGGCCTCACGTGTCGAAGGCGATTCGCCTCGAGACCGCTCTATCGATAGCATCACGATGCCGGTTCGCTCCGCTGGCAGTGCTGATCGGAACTGACGAGCCGAATATCACCATTGCCATGTTTGACCGGATCAGGCTGGAGGACGAGGATTGGCTTGCCATCCTTCCCGCCTTGAGCCCGCTTGCGAGAAGCCGTTTGCGCGCAAGAACAGATTTGTCGCTGTTGGTCAGCAGAGCGCTCGCAAGCCTCGGCCCGGTCGATTTCAGCCTTCCCCCTGCTGATAGCGTTGTGCCTCGTACAGAACCGAACATCCCTCCGGTGGCAGGGGTCAGCGCTACAGCGGGCAGCAACATTGCCGAGCTGGTCGAGCGGATCGAAGCATATCGCCGTCGCCCAGCCTTACCTGGCAATGGCAAGAGCCGGGTCGTTACCGAAACCGCGGCGAGCGTCGAGAATGATGGCCATGCTATCTTGATCGACAGCGATGGATGGCTGCGTGCCGTTTCTGGGCTGCCACGCGCTGCCTTCGTCGGCCTACAATGTGGCATCCCCGCGCAGGCGGGAGAAGCGGGAGTGGATGCCGCCGTTGCCAGGCTGTTCGTCAAGCGCGGCGACATTCGCGGTGGCCGGATGCAATTGAATGGCAATGGTCCATGGAGTGGGTGCTGGCTGATCGACGCCGACGCCCAGTTTGATCGCGAAAGTGGCCGTTTCACGGGTTATCAGGGCAAGATCAGCTTTGCATCGGATGATCAGCGTGGCGCACCCACCGGCACGGTCGAGCAGGTGATTCCTTCCCGTCCGGTTGCAGATGGCATGCGTCAGTTGGCGCATGAACTTCGCTCGCCCCTCAACGCCATCAATGGTTTTGCGCAGCTGATTGAGGGCCAGTATTTCGGTCCAGTGGCAGGCCACTATCGCGCGCTTGCCACCTCTATCGTTACCGATGCTCGGCGTCTGGGCCAGATGATCGATGACCTCGATATTGCGGCAAAGCTAGATACCGGCGCAATAACGCGCGGAGAGGGCATCTCTGATTTGGCGGAAATGCTTGCCGGTTTCGAAGGCGATTGCGCCCCGGGCGAGAACGGTGACGCTGGTATTGAACTGCGTGTTGTTGGGGCCGAGATGCCAATGGATGTCGCAGTTCCCGGGCGCGATTTGCACCATTTGCTGCAAAGGCTGATTGGTATTGCGGCCACCAGCGCCGGGTCTCTTGGGGCGATAGAGGCGCACCTTGCGGGACCGCAGGATGGCTTTGCCCATTTGACTCTTACGTGTCCTGATCCCGCGGGGCAGGGCAATGAATTCGGGATCCGTCTGGCGCAGCGTATGGCCGAGGTGCATGGGGGATCGCTGACGTTCGCAAACGGTAACGCTTTTCTCAATCTTCCCTGTGCAAGAACCCAGGTGGAGCGGTTCGAGCTGATTCGTTAGCAATCGCTCCGAACGATAGAGCGGGCTCTTCGCGAGCGATCATTTTCAGGACCGCCATGCCGACACGTGTCCCTTTTGATTCTTCATTCGGGACGCGGTTCATCCTTACCGTCGATACTGAAGAAGAGTTCGAGTGGGGCGGTGATTTCGCCCGGGACCAGCATGGCCTGGCCTCCGTTCCGGCGCTCGCTGAAGGGCAGCGGTTCTTTGAGGGAGCGGGCGTCTCACCCTGCTACTTTGTTGACGCCCCAATTGCGGCATCTGACACCGCAGTTGCTATCTTAAGGCCTGCCCTGGAATCCGGCAAAGCCGAAGTCGGCGTCCATTTGCATCCCTGGGTCACAGCTCCCTTTGATGAGGCTCTGAACAGCCGGAACAGTTATGCAGGTAATCTGCCGGCGGCTACCGAGCGCGCAAAGCTCGAAACCATGACACAGTTGTTTGCCGACCGGTTCGGGAGCGCACCGCGTGCATATCGTGCCGGGCGTTATGGTATTGGCCCAAACACATTGGGGATGCTTGATGAACTGGGCTATTCGATTGATTCTTCGCTGCGGAGCCAGTTCGATTATCGGGCAGACGGTGGCCCGGACTTCCGAAAGAGCAGCCTGCGTGCCCATTGGACTGGGCCGAGGCGGGCGATGCTCGAACTGCCTCTGACATCCGTTTTCGTCGGGCCAGCAGCAAAATATGGTGCACGTATTTATCACGGCCTTGGATCGTTGCCGACTGCGCGCGCGCTCCTCGCCCGGACAGGTTTGTTACAGCGCGTTCCGCTCACCCCTGAAGGTGTACCAGCAAGGCTGGCCTGCCAAGCCATCGATGTTGCGATGGAGATCGGGTTGCCGGTGCTCAACCTATCCTTCCATTCGCCCTCACTCGCGATTGGACACACCCCTTATGTACGGGACGCATCGGATCTTGCCGCACTCTATGCCTGGTTTGACCAAGTCTTTAATCATTGTGCCAAGCGTTCGATTGCCGCTGCCACGCCGGAATCGGTGTACGAAGCCGCAGTGCTGACGCGGGCGGCTTGCCATGCCGCTACACCCTCCGCTATCGCCGGCCCGACCGGTGGGGCCTGTAGCTCAGCGGTTAGAGCTGGCCGCTCATAACGGCTAGGTCGGGGGTTCGAATCCCTCCGGGCCCACCAACACTCAGGCAGCGGGAATGTGCATGTCAGTCGAACCGCGCAGTTGGCTGTTCATTCCGGGCGATAGCGAAAAGAAGCTCGCAAAGGCTGCGCATTGCGGCGCGGATGCAGTCATTATTGATCTTGAGGACAGCGTTGCCGCCTCGGCAAAGGCTGATGCACGCGCGATGGCGAGCGGTTATCTTGCATCGGCGTCTGCAGATGGGCCGGCGCTCTGGGTTCGCATCAACCCGCTTGGTTCGCCAGAATGTCTGGCCGATGTGGCCGCGATTGTCGCCCACTCCCCATCAGGTTTGGTGCTGCCCAAATGCGAAGGCCCCGAGGACGTCGAGAGACTGGGCGATTTGATTGCAAAAGCCGGTGGCGGAGAGGAAATCGCCATTCATGCCATCGCGACGGAAACCCCGCGCGCGGTGTTCCGCCTGTCCGGGTTTGCAGAAAAACCGGTGCAGAGGCTTGCGGCGCTCAGCTGGGGGGCTGAGGATCTGGCGGCGGCAATCGGCGCGTCAGGAAATCGCCATGCCGATGGCAGCTTTCATGATCTGTTTCGTCAGGCACGTACGATGGCGTTGCTTGCCGCGCGCGCGGCTGGCGTGCAGCCAGTCGATACGCTTCATGCCGATTTTCGAGACGAAGAGGGGCTGAGGCGCAGCAGCGTCCGAGCAAGGGCCGAGGGGTTTACCGGGCGCCTGGCGATCCATCCCGCGCAAGTTGCGATCATCAATGAGGCTTTCATGCCGACCGCGGAGGAGATCGATTGGGCAGGGCGGATTGTTGCTGCTTTTGCGGAGTCTCCCGATGCGGGAACCATCGGCATTGAGGGCAAGATGATTGACCGGCCCCATCTTGACCAGGCCACCAAGCTGCTTGCGAGAGCGGCTGCCTTCAACTGAAGCGGTGCGTTGCTCGCCCATTGCTTGACCGGCGCAGTGGGCCTAAGGGGGCCGTCCGGTCGGGGAGTAGCGCAGCCCGGTAGCGCATCTGCTTTGGGAGCAGAGGGTCGCAGGTTCGAATCCTGTCTCCCCGACCAATTCCCTTATCGTGTCGGTTCAGCCTCGGGCTGATCCTCGGGCTCTACAGCAGCCTCTTCGGCGCGGAGTTCAACCAAGTCTTTAGCTGCTTCGCGCTCCACTGCCAGCGCAGCCTCATCGGCGCTTGCCTCTATTGCCGCAGCGCGCTGTTCCAGCGTTTCGGACAATTTGGAATGATCGACAGTCGGCCCTTCAGGCGCGGTTCCTCCGCATCCGGACAGCATCGTGGGGAGGCTACAAAGGATAAGCGCGCTGATTGCTGCGGATCTTGGAAGTGTCTTCATGCGGGCAAGGCTATGCTGATCATCGCATCAAGCCAAGGGCTGTCAGCACTTGTGTCCAGCCAGCTTGCGTTCCCAAGCAAGGGCATCGGCAACGATCGTTTCCAAATCGTCGCGTTTTGGCCGCCAGGGCAGGGTTGCCAGGATTCGGCCGTTATCGGCCACCAACGCGTCAGGATCACCGGCGCGCCGCCCTTCCAACTTGCGCAACAGTTTCATGTTGGTGACACGGTCAACCGCATCGAACACTTCAAGCACGGAAAAGCCGCGCCCATAGCCGCAGTTCATGATGTGGCTGGCTGTCGGGTCGGCAATCAGTGCGTCCAGCGCATGAACATGCGCCTCCGCAAGGTCGCTGACATGGATATAATCACGCACCCCGGTACCGTCAGGCGTGTCGAAATCCGTGCCATAGACTGAGACCGACTCCCGCTTGCCTGTCGCTGCTTCGACTGCAACCTTGATCAGGTGCGTCGCACCGACTGTTGATTGCCCGCTGCGTCCTTGTGGATCAGCACCGGCGACGTTGAAGTAGCGAAGCGCACAATAGTTTATGGCGTGGGCTGCCGCGACATCGCGCAACATCGCCTCAGTCATCAGTTTTGACGTGCCATAGGGATTGATCGGACGAGTGGCGGCATCCTCTCGCACCGGAACAGCATCTGGAATGCCGTATGTTGCTGCGGTGGACGAGAAGATGAAATGCCGCACCCCGCACGCTACTGCACTTTCGAGGAGCGCGGCTGTGGCACCGGTGTTGTTACGATAATATTTGAGCGGATCGGCAACCGATTCCGGAACCACTACCGATCCGGCGAAATGCATCACTGCGCCCACGCGATGTTCGCCCATTGTCGCGCGAACCCGTTCGCCATCGGCAATGTCGGCCACAACAAGCGGAACATCTTCGGGCACAGCCCAGTCAAAGCCGGTGACCAAATTATCGATGACGACCACCGGCCAGCCCGCATCGCGCAGGGCGAGCACTGCGTGGCTGCCGATATAGCCGGCGCCACCGGTCACCATCACCGTGAATCGTTCAGTCATGCCCAGACGCACCTATTTCTGCTCGCGTGCTGGCCTGCATAACGCAGGACAGTGAAAAAAGGGCAAGCATCGGATGCAAGGGCGCCGCGCATAATCACGACGCGAAGAAAATGGTCGGGGAGAGAGGATTCGAACCTCCGGCCCCTGCCTCCCGAAGACAGTGCTCTACCAGGCTGAGCTACTCCCCGACCTTGACCCCGGTGTGCGCGCGTGGCGCTGCCCCGGAGCCGGGCAGAGCGGCGCTATAGGAGCGCCCCCCCGTGCTGGCAAGCGGCAATGTTGCGGCGGATCAAGGCGTACCGAAATATGTGCAAGCGGCTCCTGCGAATAGCAGGTGGCCAGCAAATTGGGCGCCTGCCAGCCTGCATAGTGCCGCGACCCGCCGGGTCGCCTCGCGATCGGCAACAGACGGCACAGCCACTCCAGAAGGGTGATTATGCCCAATAACCATTATGGATACATTTGGATCACCCAGCGCAGCGCGAGAGAGCTGCACAAGGCCACTCACTTTTGTTCGATCGCCCGTGGCTTCACCGAAAGTACGAAGCTGCAGCCGTGAATCGAACCCGGCAACGACCAGCCGCTCACGATCGGAAATCGTAAGATATGGGGCGAAAAGTGCCTGAGCGACATCTAGAGCTTTTGAATGCACGCTGGAATCAGACAGTCTCGCACCGGCAACTGCGTTGGGGGCGATGTACATGCATTCGTGTCTCACGGGCTCCTGGCGGTTCAAATTCCGTTATGGTCCATTACGAACGGATTCACATAACGTTGCACGGCATGATGCGGGGCGGTAGCAGGGCAGGGTGACTGCCCATTACGAACAGCAATATCTGGATCTCATGCAGCGCATCTGGGAGAGCGGCGACGAGCGGCTTGACCGGACCGGTGTCGGCACGCGCAGCTTGTTTGGGGAGAAGCTCCGCTTCGATCTGCGTGATGGGCGCGTGCCGTTGCTCACAACCAAGCGGGTCTACTGGAAGGCCGCGGCGCGCGAGATGCTGTGGTTCGTTGCCGGTGAACGCAACATCCGCCCACTCGTGGAGCAGGGTGTTCACATCTGGACAGACTGGCCGCTCGATGCCTACCGCCGAGCAACGGGCGAGGACATCGACCGTGACGCTTTTGAGGCGCGGATCATTGCCGATGATGAATTCGCAGCGCGATGGGGCGATCTCGGTCCGGTTTATGGCGCGCAATGGCGGCATTGGCCGAAGTATGAAGACGCCGGGGACGGATTGTGGCGACGCGACGAGCAAGGGATCGACCAGCTCGCGGCGCTTGTCCGGTCGCTGAGGGAAAACCCCGCCTCGCGCCGGCACCTTTTTACAGGGTGGAATGTCGCGGAGATCGACGGCATGGCGCTGCCGCCCTGTCACATGACCTACCAGTTCCACGTGACCAGCGACGGTGGCTTGTCCTGCCTGCTGTTCCAGCGGTCTTGTGATGTCGCACTAGGCCTGCCCTTCAACTTGTTCGGCGCGTCGATGCTGACCGCGATGCTGGCAGCGCAGACAGGCCTGTACCCCCGAGAGTTGGTGTGGAGCGGCGGTGACGTTCACCTCTATCTCAACCATCATGATCTTGTCCGGGAGCAGCTGTCACGGTCACCGGCGGGTGACCCGCGTTTGCGTCTGCTGCGGAATCCTGAAAGCCTCTTTGGCTATCGCATCGAAGATTTTGCGGTGGACGATTATGCGCCGCAGGCGCACATTTCTGCCCCGGTGGCGGTTTGATGGCGCTTGCCGAAGTCTGAGAAATATCATAACAAGCTTGCGCAATAAAATGCGCAGGCTTGGGAAGAGGTGAGGGCTGATGCCCGATACGCACAACCGTCGTTCCGCTAATCTGCCGCCGCTGACGCTGCACGTTCCGGAGCCGCGCTTCCGCCCGGGCGATACGCCTGACTTTTCTGACATCGCCGTGCTTCCTGCGGGCGTCACCCCGCGCCCTCCCGAGGACGTGAAGCCTGCCGACATTATCGGCCATGCCTATGGCCTGGTGCGTGTGCTGGATGATGAGGGGCGCGCCGTTGGCCCTTGGGATCCGCGCCTGTCGCCAGAACGGCTGCGCGCCATGCTGCGGTACATGATGTTGTTGCGCGCGTTCGATGATCGGATGTTTCGGGCGCAACGCCAGGGCAAGACCAGCTTTTACATGAAGTCGACCGGGGAAGAGGCAGTGTCGGTGGCAGCGGCCATGGCGCTTTACCGCGACGACATGTGTTTCCCCAGCTATCGCCAGCAGGGGATTCTGATCACGCGGGATTATCCCCTGACCGCGATGATGAACCAGATCTATTCGAACCGCGAAGACCCCCTAAAGGGCCGCCAGTTGCCGATTATGTATTCGAGCCGGGAGTATGGCTTTTTCTCGGTATCGGGTAATCTCGCGACGCAATATCCGCAGGCCGTGGGCTGGGCGATGGCGAGTGCGGCGCGCGGTGATACCCGTATCGCCGCGGTCTGGTGCGGCGAAGGCTCGACCGCTGAGGGGGACTTCCACAGTGCGATGACTTTTGGTGCGGTGTACAACGCGCCGTGCATCTTCAACGTCGTCAACAACCAGTGGGCAATTTCCAGTTTCTCGGGCTTTGCCGGGGGTGAACGGACGACTTTTGCGGCCCGTGCGGTCGGCTATGGCATTGCCGGGCTCCGGATCGATGGCAATGATCCGCTCGCAGTCTATGCGGCAACGCAATGGGCTGCGGACCGCGCGCGCACCAATAACGGGCCGACGCTGATCGAGCATTTTACCTATCGCGCAGAAGGCCATTCGACATCGGACGATCCTTCGGCCTACCGCGCCAAGGAGGAATATGCCGCCTGGCCGCTCGGCGACCCTGTTCTGCGGCTCAAGGACCATCTCATTGTCCTCGGCGAATGGGACGAGGATCGCCATGCCGCGCAGGCGACCGAATTGGCCGACTATGTGAAGGCCGCTCAGAAAGAAGCGGAAAAGAACGGGATCCTCGGTCACGGCTTGCATCAGCCGTTCGAATCGATGTTCGAGGATGTCTTCGAGGAGATGCCTTGGCACCTTGCTGAGCAGCGTGACCAAATGCTCGCCGAGCAGACCCGCAAGTTCGGGCCTGGCTGGAGGCCGGAATGACCGCGACGGCTGAAATCGAAACGGGCGTTCGCCGTATGAACATGATCGAAGCGATCAATGATGCGCTTGACGTCATGCTCGCGCGCGATGCCGATGTGGTGGTGATGGGTGAGGATGTCGGCTACTTTGGCGGTGTCTTCCGCGCGACCGCTGGCCTGCAGAAGAAGCATGGCAAGACCCGCGTCTTCGACACACCGATCACCGAATGCGGTATTATCGGCGTCGCTGTGGGAATGGGTGCCTATGGTCTCCGCCCCGTCCCCGAAATCCAGTTTGCCGACTATATCTACCCTGCGCTCGACCAGCTGGTGAGTGAGGCTGCGCGTCTTCGGTATCGTTCGGCATGCGATTTCATCGCGCCGATGACCGTTCGTTCGCCATTTGGCGGCGGCATCTTCGGCGGCCAGACGCACAGCCAGAGTCCGGAAGGCATTTTTACCCATGTTTCCGGGGTGAAGACGGTTATTCCTGCCACTCCTTATGATGCAAAGGGGCTGCTGATTGCTGCGATCGAGGACAATGATCCAGTCATCTTCTTCGAGCCCAAACGCATCTATAACGGGCCATTTTCCGGCTATTATGATCGCCCGGTTGAGCCCTGGTCCAAACATGCAGGGTGCGAGGTGCCCGAGGGGCATTATCGTATAGAACTCGGCAAGGCCCGCACTGTTCGCTCCGGTGATGCGGTCACTGTGCTCGCTTATGGCACCATGGTCCATGTCGTCGAAACGGTTGTGGCTGAAGCCGGCATTGACGCCGACATCATTGATCTTCGCACGCTGGTTCCGCTCGACATTGCAGCGATTGAGGAATCGGTAAAGCGCACCGGCCGTTGCCTCATCGTCCATGAGGCAACCCGCACCTCGGGCTTTGGTGCCGAGCTTACTGCGCTGGTGCAGGAGCGCTGCTTCTACCATCTAGAAGCGCCGGTGGAGCGCGTCACCGGTTTCGACACGCCCTATCCCCACAGTCTCGAGTGGGCCTATTTTCCCGGTCCGGTGCGGATCGCGACCGCGCTCGAAAAGCTCTTGAAGGATTGAACCCAGATGGCCCGCTTTTCCTTTCGCCTGCCCGACATCGGTGAAGGCATCGCCGAAGCCGAGATCGTCGCGCTCCACGTCCGCCCCGGTGACCGGGTCGAGGAAGACCAGCCGATTGCGGACATGATGACCGATAAGGCGACAGTCGAAATGGAATCGCCCGTTTCGGGCGTTGTAGTCGAGGTTGGTGGCGATGTTGGCGACGTGATCGCCATCGGTTCGACGCTAATGGTGATCGAAACCGACGCGGTCGATGGCGAGGAGGAAAGTGCGCCTGCCGCAGTCGAAAGAACCATCGCGGTTGAAGAGGCGGGCGCGGTTGAAGAGGCAAGTCCGGCCGCCCACGCCGCCCATGCTGAGTCGGTCGAGGGACATTCTTCGGCCTCGGCTGGAGAGCCAACGGTCAGCCTTTTGCCAACCGCGATGCCGACGGAAGCGCCTGATATTGCTAGAGATATACGCACGCTTGCATCCCCCGCGGTGCGCGACCGCGCTCGCAACCTCGGCATCGACTTGGGGCAGGTGAAGCCGTCCGAAGATGGCCGAATCCGCCATGCCGATCTCGACGCCTTCCTCCGGTACAACAGCGGCTCCGGCTATGGCGTCGCCGCTCCCGCTCGTGCCGACGAGCCGGTGCGCGTCATCGGGATGCGCCGCCGCATTGCCGAGAATATGGCGGCGTCAAAGCGCCACATTCCGCATTTCACCTATGTCGAGGAGATGGAGGTCACCGCGCTCGAAGCGATGCGCGCAGATCTCAATGCCAACCGCGGCAACCGGCCGAAGCTGACCATGCTGCCTTTCCTGATCGTCGCCATCTGTCGCACGCTGCCGCAGTTTCCGATGATCAATGCCCGTTATGACGACGAAGCTGGCGTGGTTACCCGCCATGGCGCGGTGCATCTCGGCATGGCGACACAGACCGATGCCGGGCTGATGGTGCCGGTCCTCCGCAACGCGCAAGCCATGAACGTCTGGCAACTGGCGGCAGAGATCAGCCGCCTCGCCGAAGCCGCGCGTACCGGCAAGGCGAAGTCGGAGGAACTTTCCGGCTCCACGCTCACCATCACTTCGCTCGGCCCGCTAGGTGGCGTTGCGACGACGCCGGTCATCAACCGCCCCGAGGTCGCGATCATCGGGCCCAACCGCATTGTCGAGCGTCCGGTGTTTGATGGAGACGACATCCGTCGCGCCAAACTCATGAACCTCTCGATCAGCTGCGACCACCGCGTTGTCGACGGATGGGATGCGGCCAGCTTTGTTCAGGCACTGAAAAAGCTAGTCGAGACGCCGGTTCTGCTGTTCGCGGATTGACGCGTCAGAGCCCCAGCCCGCGCAGGCTGGTCTGGTCAAACTTCAGGCGGAAGGTCGCGTAGATTCCACTCCGGGTATAGCGCGATTCCTCAAAGTCGCGGTCACGGAAGCCGTTGATATTGTAGCCGATAACGAGATTTGCGTTGTCGAACGGCGTGACCACGACCTGCGGCCCGACAGCCCATGCGGTCGCCCGGGCATCGGTTCCGGTGCGGACGTTGCCGGAGACGCCAACGCCAACCTGTTCGGCAAGGTCAAAGCGCAGGTCGAGACCGACGACGGTCGACCAGCCGGCGACATCATCCTCACCGATACGGTCGGAACTGTGCCGCACGCCCCAGAACAGTGCATATTCACCGCGCTCGCCCCACAGGCCGTCACGTTCGCCCATCGGCGACCAGTTGATCGCGAGGCTGTTGATCAGGCGACGTGAACGGGCGTCACCAGTGATGGTGAGGGCAGGGCCGCCAATTGCGGGCCGCTCGCCGGTCCGGGCGCCATCGACCTGATCGAGCCGGAACTCAAGCTTGTTGAGGAAGCTCCAGCGGCTGTCGGCGGGGCGGTGCGCCCAGCTGACTTCGGCGCTCAGCACTTCGGTCGAGGCAAGCGTGGTCCCTTCCGCCTTCGCCCAGGTGAGGAGCCCGCCGAAAGCGCTGCCTTCGCCGATACTCCGCAGGGCACCGAGTGTCGCGCCGGTGCGGTCAGCCAGTTCGCCGTCGCGATATTCGGCGCGAGCGGTGATGCTCCAATCCTCGTTACGCCAGGTAGCGCCAGCCGTCACAGCAAGGAAATCCTCGGTGATCGAGCCATAGCCGTCAAGGAAACCGCCCGAGGCGACCGGATGCGCGGGATCAAGAATGTCGCGGGCGCGGATCCCGCCCATCGTGCGCTGGCCATCCACAGTCGCATCGACGCTCAACTGCTCGCTGAGCTGGAACGATTGGGTCAGGCCATAAGCGGCGTAGGTACGTGATCCCAGCTCACCGATGGCCTGCTGGTTACCGCTCGCGGTGATGCGGCCGCCTTCCCATGGACGGACGTCAAATCCGGCACGCAGCGTCTCGGCATCGACCGTGCCGCCCTCGGTGATTTCATAGGCACCGACCAACGAAACCGCTGAGGAGAGCCCAAAGCGGGCCGCGAGGCGATGACGCGCCGGGAAATCGACACTGTCGTTGTTCCCCGACAACGCAAACTCCGTACTCGCATCGACTTCGAGCCGCTGGCCGAAGAAGCGCTGTGTCGCGCCCAGCTGGACAATGGTCGAACGATTGGTTTCGCCGGTTGATAGGCGATCGTCGGCGTAAGTGAGGCCGGCGCGCAGCGTGGTCTCGTTGGTCCGCCACTGCGCCATGATGCGCGCCGCGTTTCGACGGGCATCGCGTGTCAGATAATCCTCGTGCCAGCCGCTCGCCGTCAGTGACATTTGTGTGCCAAGCCGGAGTTGTGCGTCGAAGCCGAACTTGCGGGTGCCGTCACCTGCGCCGGTCAGCTGGCCGACGCCGAAGCCTGCCTGCCGCTCCCGGGCATAGACGAGCAGGTCGAGGGCACCGCTGTGATGCTCTGCTTCCAGCAGCCATGCGCTGGCACGGCCACCGGCAAAGCCTGCTCCGCGGCGGGCTTTGGCATCGCTGCTCGCATATTCGGCGCGGATTTCAGTGCTGGCAGTCGGGCGGTAGCGCAGGTCGACGCCGGCTAGCGTGGTGCGGGCGGTCTCGGTGGTGTCGTGAAGCATGGTCGCGCCGACACGCAGGCTTTCGTCATCATTCTGCCAGCGCAGCCGGCCGCCGGCATTGGTAACGCGTTCGCCCACGCCGTCGACTTCATAGTCGACCACGATGAAACGCGGATTGAGATCGAAATCACGGCTCAGCACGGGTTCGCGGAAACGCAGCGTGCCGGCGAAATAATCGATGTCGTAATCGATGTGGCGCGACAGCGCCTGCTCGCTGACGATGATCTCGGGACGCAGGCGATCACGCACCTCGATCCGCACGCGCTCGCTGTTGGCGAGGATGTCGCGTGCGCTCAAGGGATACGGACCGCTGAGGCCGTTGCCCTGGAATTCATCACGGCGGTAGCGGTACGGCGTGTCGGCAATGAACGCGGTGGCCGCGAGGTTCGCGCCGCCATACTCGGCCTTAACGCCGTTCATCGAACGCTGGTAGCGTGCGAGCTCGGGCTCGTTGATCGCGGTCTCGAAATCACCGAACAGCGCATAAAATTGTGGGCGCTCAAGGCGCAGATAAAGATTGCGCACAGAAGCCGCGTCAAAGCCATGATCGGCGCGATCACCGTAGATTGTGTAATAGGCGCGCGGGTCGATCACGCTGCCGAAGCGTGCCTCCTCAGCCTGCTTGTCGCTGTCATAGGCCAACGTCATCAGCCACTGGCCGAGGATACGGCCCTTGGCATAGAGAGCGATCCGCCCGTCGACATTTTCGTCAGACAGGGTCTCGGCGATCGGCTCCATGCGGTCTTCGAGCGTGTTGTAACCGATGGTGCCGGCGGCAAATCCGACAACGGTCCAGGGGCGATCACCCGGGTTTAGCCATGCGTCGATCTGCTGCTGACGGACGCTCTGCTCATCACGGAAGGTAAAGCCGATGCGCGCGGTGCCGGACGAGGTGGTCGGTTCAAGTTCGATGTAGGCAATCCCGTCGTCGCCGGCGACGCGCCAGGTTGCGCGGCCTGCATCGAGGCCCGAGAGCTGGCGCTCCTGCTCGGCATCAGCCTCAATTGCAGCTCGGTGCGGGGGTTGGACGGCAATGTCGCCGACTGTTCCGCTCCGCACAGGGCGCCCGTCACGGTCCGTGAAGCGAACAGCTAGGATAGGGCGGTTCAGGCCGTCGGCGACCAAGCGGGACTGATCTGCGAGCAATTGGGCAGCAAAGGGTCCGCCCGAATAATGGATAACCCGCTCGATGGTCTCGGCCACTGAACCATCGCTGTTGCGGATCGTGGCGATGAAACGGTTCACCCGCTCGGGTAGCTCCACGCCGCGCCATTGCGCGACCGCGAAGCTGCGGTCAGCTGATTGTTCGACCCCATCGAAATTGAGCGGATCGACCGGCTGGCCGTTCAGCGTCAAGGCGACGCTCTGCCCCGCCAGATGCTTGATTGCGATGCGTGTGGTGGGCGCTCGCGGATTGTAGTCGGCGGCAGGGAACAACCACGCAATGCCCGGTGCTTCACCGCTCACGAAATCACGGCCTGAGCCTGCGGCTTCGGCATCATCGGCCACCAGTGCACGCGCCGGCATCGGAAGTGGAGCAACGCCGCTGGCATCCGCATCGGCAGGTGCTTCGTCGGAAGTGATAGGAACAATGCGGAAATCGGCGCGCTTCAATTCGCCACCGCGCCCTTCGACGAAGCGCGATATAGCGCTGCCAGCGCTGCGGCTGTTACGTGCGCAATCCACCGCGACATGGCCCGGAGGCAAGGACGCAGGGTCGATTTGCACCACGTGAAGGCCAGGAAGTAGCCCCTCGAAATGATAGCGACCGTCGCTGTCGGTGACGGCAAAACGGCCGTCCTGCATCATGACCCGGACACCTGGCACGCCGGCTGCCGCATCCGGGTGGACCCGGCACCCACCAGTGGACAGGCGGCCCACCAGCGTAATCCGGTCACCCAGCGTGTCGCGGCGGACACGAACCGCCGCTTCTGCAACATTGCTGGTTGTTCCACGGTTATCGGTAGCCGTGGCCAGATTGATCGCGTCACCGGGACGGGCATCTGGACGGACTTCACCGATATAGGTCAGCAAGCCGGATGCTGCAGGCGCAAGCGCCGGTAAAGCGACAGAAAATCCGTCTCCAGAGGGGAGAGGGGTCAGGGCGGATGCGGGTACCGGATTGCCGTTGTAACGCACTGAGGATGCACGGAGCCGGACCGCGGAAGGCAGCCTGTCGGTCACCACAATGTTGCCGGTTCGCCGCCTGGGGTCGGGGTTGCTGACTGTAATGCGGTACAAAAGGGTTTCGCCGGGCACGACAGATGTCGTGCTCGCTTCCTTTCGCAGCACAATGTCGGTGCCTGGTCGGTCGATGGGGATGTCGATCCGGACTGGCGCTGGCGTTTCTAGCCTGAAAACAGCGCCATAGCTTGCCGAGTTCAGGGTATAGGGTTCGCCATTGTCAGGCCTGCGGAAATCCGCAAGCTCGGCAGGGGTTGCGCTTGACGGCCATCGGTAGGGAGCAACGGGCTCAACCACGAGCCGATAGTCGCCGCGCGCGAGAAGCGGGAAACGATAGTCTCCCGGAGGAAAGGCATAAACGGTGCCACCGGCATCGGTAACGGTAGAACCAGTGATGACAGAGTTGGGGAAGGCCGAAACGCCGTCGTCACCGAACACCTGGGCCGGTTGGCCGGTCGCCGCGTTGACGATCGTGACTCTGACGCCCTGAACAGGTTCTCCGTCGCCACTGTCGAACACGATTCCGAACGGGTCGACAAGAAAATCGACAATCGCGCTCGAAAGCTCGCTCGAATCGCTGCTTCTCAGCAGCGAAAGCCGCACCGGTTGACCTGCGGATACCGAAAGCCGGCAATCGCGTTCGACCATCGCCGGGGGCATCTTCATTGTCGGCAGGAATCCGACAAAAAACCCGCTGTTATCGGCATCTTCCCGCAGACGGAGCTCTTCAATGTCGCCGTTGGCCGCGCGTACGGTAACCAATATGGTCTCGCGCATCTGCTGATCGCGGTTTTCGCTCGGCGAGCGGACGACAAACATCACCAATTCACCTGCGGTGAACCGGTCTGCTGGGACCACTGAAACTGGCCCGCTTGGCGTCTGGGCCAGTGCACCGGAAACTGGAGTAAGCGATGCACTCTGGCTCGGCCTGCATCCGCTGCCGTCCAGGCGCGTGATTGTGCCGGTCCCAGGGTTCCCGATACGGTATATGCCCGCATCAATCACCGGAGGCGCTGCCTCAACGGTGATGTCTACACGGTTGGAAAAGATGGTGGCGGGACCGCGCGGGGTCGACCAGCCGATGGATGCGGTGTTCGAAATCGTGCGCGCTTCCGCGGCGCCCGGCAGCAATGTAGCCGCCGCGCCAGCTGCGAAGCCGAAAAGCAGATTTCGCCAGAGGGCCATGGTTAATGTGACGCAGGGTCAAAAAGGGGATGTCGGCGTCCGCGAACGGGCCGACACCCCCCTCTTGTGCCCATCAGTTGACCGTTGCGCGGAAAACGAGGGTGCGCGTGGCACCAGCCGCAACCGAAGCAAGGGTGCCCGAGACGGTGCCTGATGCGAAGCTGCCGCCTGCAGTGCCGTCCGCGTTGCACGTGCTGCCGGTAACAGTGCCATTGAGCAGGATCGATCCGGCCACGAAGGTGAGGGTCGTGGGCAGAACGTCGGTAATCACAATGTTCGATGCTGATGCCCCGCCAGCGGCGTTTGCGATCGAGATGCAATACTCCACTGTTGCGCCCGGGATGAACTTCGGGTTCGTCGTTCCATTGAACGGATCGCTGACAATACGGCTGCGCTTGTCCAGCGTCAGTGTCGCCGTCTGCACAGTGTAATCATCGTCATCGCTATGCGCCGCGTCACGCGCTGCGTCGGCAACGCCAGCGGCATCACCGAACACGGTGTCCATGCCGGCAGTGTTGGCACCGGTAGTTTGGGTCAGCGCAGCGCCCAGCGTTGCCGCTACGCCGCCTTCCCGTGCGGTGGCGGTAAGGCGGATATTCGCAACATCACCGGTTGCGCGGCCCGCCGGTATGTTGGCGACAACGAGCAGCGGAACACTGGCATCGATGCCGAGCTCGTCGATGAAGGTCACCGCAACGTCCGTCGCCGATTCAAACGTGCCGTTATTGTTGACGTCGCGATAGATCGTCACGCCGGTCACATCGAAGTTGTCGGTGCCACCGTGCGAAGCAGTGCCGCCGACAGTCTGCGTCGCTGCCAGGTTGAAGTCGAGCACGGCATTCGCGGTGTTGGTCAGGGTGAACGCCGTAACCGCGTTGCTTTGTCCCGGCACCACGACAGTCGTCGATGTACCCTGCTCAGCGACAGTAAGGTCGATGCGGCGGTCGACAACAAAGGTTTCGCTGTCATTGACCGCCGGCTGTGCGACGCCGCCGACGTTGTAGTTGATGGTTGCAGTGTTGGTGATCGAGCTGCCGGCAAGAGTGCCGCCAGCCAATGCAGGCGAAGCCATCGCGAAAGCGATGGCAGCGGCACTGCACGAAATGGGGAAAGTCAGCTTACTGGTCATCGCTGGTTCCTTTGGATGGGAGGGGAGAGTCATTGTTTTTCAAATAGTTATCTAACAACGCCACGGAACATGAGGCGGCCTGCCTCACCAGCCGGGATGGGTTGAGCGAAGGTCCAACGGACGTGCGTCACATCTTCCATGCGGGCGGCGCGGCGAGTGCCGTCGCCTTCGGTGACCATGAGATCACCGATGGCGCCCCAGCTGCGTCCGCCGTCGACCGAAAGCTGCGCCGAACCATCATTGCTGCCCTGAAAGGCAACGGCCGCAGGCAGCGGGTTGGTGACAACGAAATCCGCGGCGGGCTGACGCCCGTTGTTGCGGTAACGCAGGACGAAGACGAGCTTGTCCCCCGGTACGACCGTGCTTGGCTCCTCAAGCGAGACCTGGGTGCGCCCGTCTGGGCCAACCGTGGTCCGCTCCACCATGACGTCGCTGGCTAGGCTGACCGAGGGGTCTGCCTGGGCGAATGCCGGTACTGCTGCCGTTGCAGCTGCGAAGAGGAAGAGGTTACGCAACATGTTCATGCCCCTCAGTTGATCGTGACCTGGAAGGTGACGGTGCGTGACTGTCCACCCGGCACCGTGCCGAGCGAAACGGTAATGGCGTTGGAAGCGAACCTGCCGGCGTCTGCGTCTGCAGCGTCAGTCAGCGCCGTTGAACCAAGGCGAAGCGAACCGGGAACGTAGGTTGTACCGGTCGGCACCGCGTCATTGATGGCGAGATTGGCCAGGCTGCCGGAACCGGTCGTGGTCGCTACGATGGTGTAAGTCACCGTGGCGCCCGGAATCGGATTGGCATTGCCAAACTGATTGAGAACACTGGCGGATTTCACGAGAGAGACGCTGGCCGCAGAAACGGAATAAAAGCCGTCGTCGGAGCCATCGCCGCCGGTGGTACCGAGCACGGCGTCGCCGCCGCCTTCACCCCGACCAGAGAAGCTGGTGCCAGGTGCGCCTGTTCCAGTGCGGGAAGCCGCAATCAACTGGACACCACCCCGATCGCCGTCGCCAGCACCAGCAGGTGTCGTCGACAGCACAAAAATCGTCACACTTGCATCAGGCAGCAGGACTGGATCGTTGGGGCCTGGAATGTAGACGGTATCCTGACCGGGCTCGTAGATCCCGTCGCCATCATCGATCACGATGGACGTGACCGTGGGGTCGTAATCATCACCTCCAAGGGTCGAAATGGTGGAGAGCGAGAAGCTTTCCTCACCATTGCCGTTGTTTGTGACAGAGAAGGCAAGCACTTGACCCGTCGATCCCGGCAGCGTCATGACGTCTGCACTGTCCGACCAGTCGACCACAGCATTGATGAGCTCGTCGACGCGGACGGTATTGGTGTTTGAGTCCACCGATATTTGCGTCGGGCCCACATCATAGGTCGCGCTGGCTGTGTTCTCGATCAACGTGCCTGCGCGAGTGCCGGCCGCAAGTGCGGCTTCCGGCACCATTGCGAGACTCGAGACGCCAAGCAGCAAAGCATAGCCAACAGTCTGTTTCGGGCCGCTGAAGCGGCTGATATCGGTGAACGACATATCTAGTCCTTGCGTTCCATGAGCCGCCTTTTTGCCATCGAAAGGCAAACAAGCCGTTAAAATGGCAGGAAAGCTGGTGCGGTGAGGGGGGAGGAATGTTGAGGGTGGTGACGGATGCCAGGCGCAATGGCATAAGCCCCGGCATGGAAGGGGACGGTGGCCATCATGATGGGCGAAGCGCCGCGCAAATCGCGGTCGAACTGCGCTGGTTGCGCTATATCGGTGGCGCGGCCTTGCTACTGGCCTTGCCTTTCATGCTGTCGGCGGGCGCAGAATTCTTTCTGCCCCTGACCGCAGCGCTGGTGATCGCCATCGCGTTGGTTCCAGCGCTCGAATGGCTGGAACGACGCGGAGTCCCCTCGGCGCTTGCTGCGCTTAGCTGTGTCGTTGCCTTTCTGATCCTCATCAACGGGGCATTGGCGCTGATCATCGTGCCTGCCAGCAGCTGGTTTTCAGAGCTGCCGGCACGACTTCCTCGGATTCAGGCCAATCTTTCACCGCTGATTGATTTTTATGCCAGCCTGCAACGGTTTGTAGACGAAGCTTTGCAAGCATTCGCCACGAACACCGCCGCACAGGCAGAGGCCGTTGCTATCGAAACGCCCAGCTCGCTTATGGATTATCTGGCGACATCGGCGCCGGCCGCAGCGATCCAGACCTTTTTTGCGTTGCTGCTGATCTATTTCTTTCTCGCGGGATGGACCGCCACGCGTAAGCGGACCATCAGCAGCCGTGTCAGTTTTGACAGCGCCATGACCACTGCACGGGTCATCCAGAATGTGGTCGCCGCAACATCGGCCTATATCTCGACCATTGCCGTCATCAATGCGCTCCTCGGCTTGGCTGTGGCGTTGCTGCTATGGTCGATCGGAATGCCTTCCCCCTTTATGTGGGGTGGCATTGTCGCCTTATGCAATTTCGTGCCTTACGTCGGCCCCATCATTGCCGCGCTGCTGCTCGCCATGGGCGGCCTCATGACGTTTGATAGCATCGCGTTCGCCATGGCGCCGGCGCTCATCCAGATCGGCCTGCACACCATCGAAGCCAATCTGATCACACCAATGGTGCTCGGGCGGAGGTTGACTATCAATCCGCTGCTCATCCTTGTCTCTCTGAGCTTTTGGGGCTGGGTCTGGGGTGCCCCGGGAGCGTTGCTGGCTGTGCCGTTGCTGATCATCGGCCAAACACTCGTCACGTCACTTGCCGGTGCCGGAGCAGGGCAGGGAGGTGCGGTAGAAGAAAATGGCACCGGCCCGCCAGTCGAGAGTTGACATCGCAGCCGCCGCGCCATAATCGCCCGGCCTCACAGCGACACGCGGGTGTAGCTCAGTTGGTTAGAGTGCCGGCCTGTCACGCCGGAGGTCGCGGGTTCGAGCCCCGTCACTCGCGCCATCGCTGTCAAGAAAAGGCGCTCCTTCGGGGGCGCCTTTTTCTTTACGGGCTAACGCCAGCGTCCGGTTTCCATCCAGACGAGGATGGGCTTGAGAGGGGCAATCCATACAATCCCGGCGAAGGCATAGACCAGCACAGTCATCGGCGTCGAAAGCGGTCCCATCCAGCCAATGACGGTTACTGCGACAAAGGCCCAGACCACGATAATCACTAGAATCAGCAGCATTCCAGCCGGTTTGCGCCAACTGGGCTCTGGCAGTTCATGATTGGCCACAGTCGATCCATTCCTTTTCGGTGAGAATATAGTGCATGGGGATGTCCCAGTCTTCTCTGGGGAGTTCGTCCATCTCCTGAGCTGACCAGCCCACGCCAATGCGGATCGCATCCGGGTGCTGGGGCAAAACATGGTCGTACCAGCCGGCGCCTTGGCCGAGCCTTGTCCCGCTGCGGTCAAATGCCAGCAGCGGGACAAGAATCAGGCGCGGTCTTGTCAGCGAGCCATCAGAGGGCGGCTGGCTTATGTTGTGCGGTCCCTTCTCCCAGACCATGCGCGGCTCGAGAGTGCGGAACCCGCCAAAGTCCCGGTCCTCGACACGTGGCCAGGACACCAAACATTGGGCCGCGATAGCCATCGCTTCAATGGCTACCGGATCGGCTTCACTGCCGACCCGGCAATAACTGGCGATGGCGACCCCATGGTCAAACCAGCTGCTGAATTGTGAGAGCGGAGGCAGAAAGCGACCATCCGGGAGGCTGGAGACGAACTGCTTGCGGCGGGCTCGCGCCTCGTTCCGCAGGGCCGCCTTCGCATTGCTCACAGCTGCACCGGGTGACGGGACCGCGTAGGCCGTTTGCCTGAAAATCCTCTGACGCCAGTAACGTCAGGTGGGGACCATATACGTCGGGCCAGGGCCCGGGCAGGGACAGCCCCCATGGATGTGTTTATCGCCTCAGGGAATTTCTGGAAGGCTCGCACCATGCAGTACCCGTCGAAAGCCAATGTAGGCGTAGCGGCGTGAATCTCAAGCGGTCCTGCTGGCGAGTGCGTCCAGTCGCTGCGTCAGCGCGGCAATGCGCCGCGTGGCTGCATTGACGCGCATGGCTGAGCCATCATCGTCTGTTGATGGTGGGGTTGAACTGCCTTTCTCAGTCAGCTCGTCGGCCAGGAGAAGCGATGCGATGAGCAACTGCCGGACTTCGCTGAGGCCGCCAACCATGGCACGGGCGGATGCCACCCGCTTATCGACGATCGCGGCGAGCCGTCCGAGCGCCTCTTCTTCGCCGTCACCGGTCGAAAGAACGTAATTGTGCCCGCCAACACTGATTGTGACTTCAGCCACGGTGTGCTCCTAGCATGGCATCAAGCTCGGCAATGACTTCGGCCACTTCCGCCCGCAGGCGTTGGTCATTCGTACCATTATCAGTGCGCGCCTCGAGCCGTTCGACGGCTGTCTCTAGCGCGTCGAGTGCCTGTTCGAGTTTGTCCAGCGACCCGTTCATGACGACTGCATAGGACGGCTTGGCCGCGCGCGCAATTCACCCGGTGTTGACGCACCCCATGCGCACCCTCAAAGGATCGGCGCATCGAATCGGCGTTGCCGACTGCAATCATCCTCCGGCGGCAAATAGTCCGTCCACAACGGGAGCAACCCGATGGGAATCGAAGACCGCAAGCTTGCCGATGCCATCCGCGCATTGGCGATGGATGCGGTCGAAGCGGCGAACAGCGGCCACCCCGGCATGCCAATGGGCATGGCAGATGTGGCGACAGTGCTGTTCCGGGATTTCCTGAAGTTTGATGCCAGCGATCCGCAATGGTCCGATCGCGACCGGTTCGTCCTTTCTGCCGGTCATGGGTCAATGCTCATCTATGCGTTGCTGCATCTGACCGGATATGCCCGCCCAACCATTGATGACATTCGCAATTTTCGCCAGCTCGGTAGCCCTTGCGCCGGCCATCCGGAGAATTTCGAGCTTCCCGGTGTCGAATGCACGACCGGGCCACTGGGGCAGGGCGTTGCGATGGCTGTCGGCATGGCGATGGCCGAGCGGCATCTCAACGCCGTGTTCGGGGACGATCTGGTCGACCATCATACCTGGGTGATTGCGGGTGACGGCTGCCTGATGGAAGGCATTAATCATGAGGCCGTTGGCCTCGCGGGGCATTTGAAACTCGGCCGTCTGAATGTCCTTTGGGACGATAACCGCATCACCATCGACGGTGCGACCTCGCTTTCGACCAGTGAGGACATCTTGGCCCGGCATGCTGCCGCAGGTTGGCACACGACGAGCTGCGATGGTCATGATTTCAAGGATATAGCTCGCGCACTTGCCGAAGCTGCTGAGGATCCTCGCCCCTCGCTCGTCGCGTGCCGCACGGTCATTGGCAAGGGTGCCCCGAATAAGGGCGGCACCCACAATGTTCATGGTTCTCCGCTCGGCGCTGATGAAGTCTCGGCGACCCGTGCCGCTATCGGGTGGGAAGCGGCGCCGTTCGATATTCCTGCAGGTATCGCCGACGCTTGGGCTGAGATTGGCAAGCGCGGTCGCGCTGCGCGGGAGGCTTGGGAAGCGCGCGCTTCTGCGCATCCCAAAGGTGCCGAGCTGGCCCGTCGCATGGCTGGCACGCTGCCTGCAGACGATGGCATCGAAGCTCATATTGCAGCACTGCTTGCTAACCCGGCCAAGGTGGCGACCCGCAAGGCGAGCGAAATGGCGCTTGAGGCGCTGACCGTCGCTGTTCCGGAATTGGTTGGCGGCTCTGCCGATCTAACCGGATCCAATAACACCAAGACCAAGGCGACAACGCCGTTCGGACCGGACGATTACGCTGGACGCTACGTGTATTACGGCATCCGCGAGTTCGGCATGGCCGCCGCGATGAACGGCATGGCGCTGCATGGCGGTGTTATCCCCTATGGCGGCACGTTCCTTGTCTTCGCTGATTATTGCCGTAACGCGATCCGCCTGTCTGCGATCCAGCATCAGCGTGTTGTTTATGTGATGACGCATGACAGCATTGGTCTGGGGGAAGATGGTCCGACCCACCAGCCGGTCGAGCATGTGATGAGCCTCCGCGCCATCCCCAATCTGCTTGTATTCCGGCCGTGTGACGCGGTTGAAACCGCCGAATGCTGGGCATTGGCGCTGGCTCAGACAGACCGGCCGTCTGTCTTGGCCTTGACCCGCCAGAACCTGCCACAGCTGCGAACTGATGCCGGAATGCAATCGGCCAAGGGCGGCTATCGTCTCAAATCGGCCACAGCTGCGCGGCGCGTTGTGCTGGTCGCGACGGGATCGGAAGTCGAGCTTGCGGTTAATGTAGCTGCCGCGCTGGAGGCGCAGGGCATTGGTGCCGATGTCGTTTCCATGCCCTGTACCGAGCTATTCGACCAACAGAATGCCGCTTACCGCGCGGACATTTTGCCCACGGATGCACTGCTCGTTTCGATCGAAGCCGGTGTTACCCTCGGCTGGCAGAAATATGTGGGGCAGGGCCTCACCATCGGCATCGACAGCTTTGGCGCATCAGCGCCCGCACCCGATCTTTTCCGTCACTTCGGCTTCACACCAGAAGCCATCGTGCCCCGCATCCTCGAACGTCTCGCCTGAAGGGAGAAAAGCCCATGGCCACAAAGGTCGCCATCAACGGTTTTGGTCGTATCGGACGCCTCGTCGCCCGCGCCATTTTGGAACGGCCGGATTGCGGACTAGAATTGGTTGCAATCAATGACCTTGCCGACGCCAAGGCCAACGCCCTGCTGTTTAAACGAGACAGCGTCCACGGCGCATTCCCCGGGGAGGTCTCGGCTGACGGCGACATCATGACCGTGAACGGCAAGCGCATCCGTGTGACGGCAGAGCGTGACCCCGCCAACCTGCCGCACGCCGAACTTGGCATCGACATTGCGCTCGAATGCACCGGATTATTCACGGATCGCGACAGCGCCGGCAAACATATCACTGCGGGTGCCAAGCGCGTGCTGGTCTCGGCGCCAGCCAAGGGCGTCGATCTGACCGTGGTCTACGGCGTCAATCATGAAAAGCTGACGGCAGACCACACCATCGTTTCCAACGCCAGCTGCACCACCAATTGCCTTGCGCCTGTAGCTAAGGTGATGAACGAAGTGATTGGCATTGAACGCGGCTTGATGACCACGGTTCATGCCTACACCAACGACCAGAAGATCCTTGACCAGATCCATAGCGATCCGCGCCGTGCACGTGCAGCCGGCATGTCGATGATCCCGACCACCACCGGCGCTGCTCGTGCGGTAGGTGAGGTGCTGCCCGAACTGAAGGGTAAGCT
>CANHQT010000021.1 GCA_947463325.1 Sphingomonadaceae bacterium | reverse complement strand
TGCACCCAGGGGTCCGGGACATCAACCAGTTCCGGGACCCAGCGGCGAATGTAATCGCCAGCATCGAACTTCTCCGACTGGGATAATGGCGCCATGATCCGCACAAACATGTTCGCATCCACCCCGGACCCCGCAACCCACTGCCAATTGGCAGCGTTGCTGGCATAGTCCGCGTCAACCAGCGTATCCCAGAACCACTGCTCGCCAATCCGCCAGTCGACAAGCAGGTGCTTGATCAAGAAGGACGCAGCGATCATCCGCACCCGATTGTGCATCCAACCTGTTGCCCAAAGCTGACGCATCCCCGCATCAACGATGGGGTAACCGGTGCGACCTTGTTGCCATGCGGCAATGTCTGCAGCAACCGCTGGCTCATTGGGGTCCCGCCAGGGAAACTCATCAAACTGGGCCTTGCCATTGGCGCGGCCAAGATCGGGCAACATCACAATCAGATTCTGGGCATAGTCACGCCAGACAAGTTCCTTGAGATAGGTTTCCACTTCACCACCCGCTTTGGCAAATGCCTGCCAAAGGCTCGCGGGCGACACCTCGCCGAAATGGAGGTGCGCAGAAAGACGGGAAGTCCCCTCAACGGAGGGAAGATTTCGCCGGTTATCGTATCGCGAGGCAGCGGACCGGAAGTTCTCGACACACCGCTTCGCGCCCGCACTCCCCGGCTGCCAATCTGCAAAGCCTATTGCCCAGTCGGGCTTCGTCGGCAGCAATGCCCAGTCTGAAAGGGCCTCGCTGTCCGGCCATTGCATGGGCGCCGGAATGACCGATGGAGCCGGCAAGGGGGCCGGCGGCGGCATGTGCGCAGAAAGTGACCTCCAGAATGGCGTGTAGATTTTGAACATGCCACCGCTGCCAGTGCGCGCAGTGCCGGGCGGGAGAAGAAAATTGCCGTCATGCAGCGTTAAATCGACACCTTGGGGCAGCGCCTTTGCCAGCGCCCGTTCCGCGTTGGTCCACCATGGCTCGTAATGGCGGATGGCATGAACGGCGGCTGCTCCCGTCTCCGCAGCGAGTGACGCCATGACGTCAGATGCTCGCCCCCGGCGGAGGATCAGGCGGGATCCCGCTGCCTCCAATTCCAGCGATAAGCTGGCGAGGCTGTGATGCAGCCACCAACGGCTCGCCCCGCCCATCCGGCGATGCTTGGGTGTCTCATCATCCAGAACATAAACGGGAATGACTGGGCCTTTGGCACAGGCGGCGACCAGAGCGGCCTGATCTGCTAACCGGAGATCGCGACGCAACCAGAGGAGGACGGGTGCACTCATGCCCCCGCGCTATCGGTCATGTCACCGGCCAGCGATACGGACTTTCGCCTCACTCCACCACAACTAGGAAGCGATCGCCGGCCTGAGGATTGGCAAAGCGCTGGTCACGGAGCACCAGTCGCCCGTCCGGCTCGCGTACCAGAATCGGCATTCTTGCCCAGAACAGGAAGGCACGGACCTCGCTGCTCCGATGTGCTGCCTCTGCGATGCGCGGATCGTTCAAGCCGTTGGGCTGGGGCGCGTTAATCGACGGCTCGAACAGGTCAGGCAAGATACCGCCAGACAGGTTGACGATGCGACTGCCATATTGGCCTTCACCTCGCCAAAGCATCTCGCGCTGCCAGAAAGCGAGCGGTGCGGGGCTGGCTACAACCAGCTCAGGGGCAATACCGTAATTGGCCTTCACCCATGCGGCTGTACGTGCTTCAGCGACCCCAGTAGCCGCACCATTGGCGAATACATAAAGCGCGAGAGCAGTCAGGATGATCTGTCCGCGACGAGTCCAGTTGCGGCCGCGACTCTCGCCGATGCGGGTCCAGATGTAACCGCCGATCAGTAGCGACCACATCCAGACATCGATGATGAAGATGCTGTCCCCGTAAAACCAGCGATGCGAGAATGGCTCGAGCAGGCGGATGCCGTAATTGTTGAGCCAGTCGAACGCCGGGTGGCTCAGGCAACCGATAAACGCGAGTAGATAAAGCTGAACCGGGCGAACCGGCAGGCGCGAGGAAGGCCGCATGCCCCGCCGCTCCTGCCAACGATCAAACACGATCATAATCGCGGTCAGCAACAGCGGCAGCAAAAGCATGGCGATAGGACCATGGGTGATGCCGCGGCGGAAACCGAGATGCTCCTGTCCTTCCAGCCAGAAGAAGCAGGCGGTATCGATATCGGGAATGTTGGCCGCAATGACCAGCGTCGGCATGCCCAGTCCGGACAAGCGTTTGAGGCCCGTCTGACCGATCGCAGCCCCGATCAGGCTGTGCGTGAGATTGTCCATTCCCGCTGGCCCTTCGGGCAGGTCAGAATGTCAAAGCGACGGCCCGTCCTTTTCCACCTGCCAAGTCTGGCCTTTCTTTAGCAGCTTACCCAGATCGGGCGTCTTACCCTCGCTGGCGGAGGCATTTTGAGCCATCACTGCGGCCTCGAACGTCGGGCTCGGATCCTCATACAGAACGCCAAGCGCCATCGGGAACGGGCCGAACGGCATTTCAACCAGCATGTGCGCGATGGAGCGGTTGGTGACGTCATGCACAAGCACGCCAGCAGCCTGCCAGTCGCCGCCGACGACATCCACAACCTTCAGTTCAAGACGGTCGCGGTCGAGCGCAATGCCCTTTACCCCGCCTGACTTATCACTGCCGAACAGCATGGGCTCGCCGTTGTTAAGCCAGAGCTGGTGGTGAGCGTTGGCCTTCTCAGTGAAACCTGCGAACACATCCGCATTATAGACAATACAATTTTGAAAAATCTCAACAAAAGACGTTCCTCGATGCCCATGCGCGGCCTTCAAAACCGACGATAGATCCTTCGAGACATCATAGGCCCGAGCAACGAACCGCGCACCGGCGCCCAGCGCGAAGGCGCAGGCCTGCGCCGGACGGTCGACCGACCCATAGGGTGTTGAGGGGCTGCGCGTACCGACGGCAGAAGTCGGCGAATACTGCCCCTTCGTCAGGCCGTAAATCTCGTTGTTGAACAGCAGCACCTGGCAATCGAGATTGCGGCGGATCAGGTGGAATGTGTGGTTGCCACCAATCGACAAGGCGTCACCGTCACCGGTGATGATCCAGACGTCGAGATCGGGATTGGCGAGCTTCACGCCAGTCGCGACTGCCGGGGCGCGCCCGTGAATCGTATGGAACCCGTAGGTTTCCATATAATAGGGAAAGCGGCTGGAGCAGCCGATACCGGAGACGAACACGGTATTCTCGGGCGTCGCGCCAATCTCAGGCATGGTGCGCTGCACCGCTTTCAATATCGCATAGTCGCCGCAGCCGGGGCACCAACGCACTTCCTGGTCGGTTTCCCAATCCTTGGGCGTGGTTGCGCGGGCGATGGGGGTAATCTGGTTCATGCGAGATGCTCCGCAATCGCGGCTTCAATTTCAGCGATGGTGAATGGCTGGCCCGACACTTTGTTGAGCGGGCGGGCGTCTACCAGGAACTGGTCACGCAACAGCGTCTTGAACTGGCCCGTGTTCATTTCGGGAACGATGACCTTCCCGAAACTGTGGAGCAGCTCTCCGAGGTTGGCGGGGGTCGGCCAGATGTGGCGGACATGGACATGCGCAACCTTCAGGCCGCGGGCACGGGCCCGGCGAACCGCCTGATGGATGGGGCCGAAGGTTGAACCCCAGCCAACGACGGCCAGAGTATCGCCGGCTTCGCCAAGCTGCACTTCCTGATCGGGAACATTGACGCCCAACACCTTGTTGCTGCGCGTATCGGTCATCGCCTGATGGTTGGCGGGCGAATAATCGATGTTGCCGGTGCCTTGAGCCTTCTCGATCCCGCCAATGCGGTGCATCAATCCCGGTGTCCCCGGTTTCACCCAGGGTCGTGCAAGATGATTGTCACGGGCATAGGGACGGAAGCCGCCCTCCGGCACCTCCTCGAGGAACGATACCGGGAACGGATCATAATCCACGATATCCGGCACTTTCCAAGGCTCCGCAGCATTCGCGATATAACCGTCCGTCAGCAGCATGACCGGGGTCATATACTGGGTCGCGATGCGGCAAGCCTCGATGGCGCATTCGAACGCATCACCGGGCGAACGGGCCGCAATCACCGGCAGGGGCGCATCGCCGTTACGGCCATAGACCGCCTGATAAAGGTCCGACTGCTCGGTCTTGGTCGGAAGGCCAGTCGAAGGGCCGCCGCGCTGCGAATTGATGATGACCAGCGGCAGTTCGGTCATGATCGCTAGCCCGATCGCCTCCGTCTTCAATGCGATGCCGGGACCGGAAGAGGATGTGACCCCCAGGCTACCGGCATAGGATGCACCGATCGCCGCCGCGATCGCGGCAATCTCGTCCTCGGCCTGAAACGTGGTGACCCCATATTCCTTGAGGCCCGACAGATAGTGCAAGATCGAGGAAGCGGGAGTGATCGGATAGCCGCCAAAGAACATCTTGAGCCCGGCTAGCTGTGCGCCTGCAACGAGACCGTAAGCAACGGCCTCAGCACCTGTCATGGTACGGTAAAGCCCCGGCGAGACCGGCGCGGGCGCAACGTGGCTCTGGCGCAACTGCCCGCCGATCTCGACCGTTTCACCATAGGCATGGCCGGCATTCAGCGCCGCGATATTGGCCTCAGCCAGTTCCGGCTTTTTGGCAAACTTGGCATTCAGCCAATCGACCAAGGGCTTGCGATCACGATCAAACATCCACAGCGCGAGGCCGAGCGTCCACATGTTCTTGCAGCGCAGTGCTTCCTTGTTGCCGAGACCAAAAGGCTTCACGGCTTCGAGCGTCAGCTGGGAGATATTGATAGGCACAAGTTGCCATTTAGCGAGGCTGCCGTCTTCAAGCGGATTGGCATCATATTTCGCTTTAGCCAGATTGCGCTCGTTGAATTCACCGACATCAGCGATGATGAGGCCACCTAGCTTCAGCGCCGACACATTGGTCTTCAGCGCAGCAGGATTCATTGCGACCAGCACGTCAGGCGCGTCGCCTGCGGTATCAATCTCGTCCGAACCAAAATTGATCTGGAACGCGGATACTCCGAACAACGTCCCTTGCGGCGCACGGATTTCTGCCGGAAAATCGGGAAAAGTGGCCAGATCATTGCCGGCAAGCGCAGTGGACAGGGTAAACTGCCCGCCGGTTAGCTGCATGCCATCGCCCGAGTCCCCGGCAAAGCGAACGACCACCGACTGCGATGGGGGATTGGCGAGTGATTCCGGTGTGGAGATTTCGGTAACGGCCGTAGCCATGATTGCGGGATCCTGACCCATGTTTCCTTGTCCGGGGTCTCCTACCCGCGCTTGCGCAAGGGAGCCAAATAGATTTTGTTCTGCCACGCAAAAAACAGCCCCGCACGACTGCGCGATTCGCGCAGCAGAAGCGGAAGAAGGCAGGAGGGAAGAATGACCAGCGGAGCCGGACCTCTCGTGCGTGATGATGTGCGCGCGTTTCTTGAATTCCTGAATGCCCAACCGGGTCCAAAGATGCATGAGCTCGATCCGGCATCCGCGCGTATGATGATGGTGGCTATGCGCAGCGTCGCCGATGCCGATCCGACGCCGCTTGCCGTCATCCGCGATTTCAGCTGTCCGGGCCCGCATGGCGACATCGCACTGAGGCTTTACGACGCTCGCGAAACCCGTGAAGCCGGCCCAGCATTTGTCTTCTTCCATGGCGGCGGGTTCGTCATTGGCGATCTCGACACACACGAACCATTCTGTACCGAAGCCGCACGCATCCTCGATATGCCCGTGATTGCGGTCGATTACCGCATGGCACCCGAACATGTGTGGCCGGCGTCTCCCGACGATTGCGAGGCAGCGGCACGCTGGGTTGCAACGAGCCCTGCCGAACTCGGCCGGAAGGTCACTGCGCTGACCATGGGAGGCGACAGCGCGGGTGGCAACCTTGCCATCGTCACCGCGATGGCATTGCGCGACACACCAGCAGCTGTGCCTGTGATCGCCCAGCTGCCCATCTATCCGGCGACCGACATGGGTACAGAACATCCGAGTTTCATCGAATTTGCTGACGGGTATCTGCTCACCCGCGACGGGATGGAATGGTTCGGCATGCACTATGCGGCTGACCTTACGCACCACCGGGCCAGCCCCGCGCTGTTCGATCAACACGGCATGCCACCCGCAGTCGTCGTTACCGCAAGCCTCGATCCAATCCGGGACCAGGGCCGCCTTTACGCTCAAACATTAGCCCGTTCCGGGATCGATCATGAGTTCATGGAGATGAAGGGCACGATCCATGGCTTCATCTGCCTGCGCAAAGGCATTCCTTCCGCCAACGACGATGTAGAGCGTCTATTGCGCGCATTCCGGGGCCTGGTCGACCGGCAGATCGCCGGATGAGCAATTTGCCATACCGCCCCGGGGTTGGGGCGATGCTGGTTAATCCCGCAGGTCTCGTGTTTGTTGGCCAGCGCATCGATTCCAGACTTGATGCTTGGCAGATGCCCCAAGGGGGCGTCGACAAGGGCGAGGACCCGGATGTCGCCGTGCTCCGCGAGCTTGAGGAAGAAACGGGAATCGCACCCGGTTTGGTCCGTCATGCAGCACGTTGTGCGTCCCCTTATGACTATGACCTGCCCGAAGATCTGATCCCAACCGTCTGGGGCGGGCGGTTCCGTGGCCAGCGCCAACACTGGTATCTCTTAAGCTTTCTTGGCCGCGACGAGGACATCAACATCGCTACCGAACATCCGGAATTCAACGCATGGAAATGGGCTGAACCGGCGGAGCTTGTCGACCTCATCGTGCCTTTCAAGCGCGATCTTTATGCCGCTATTGTCGCGGAATTCCTGCCCGTCATCGAGGAACTGCGCCGGTGAAACTCACGCCCGAACATGAATCCTTGCGCGAAACGACGCTGAAGGCCGTCGCCGAACATATCAACCCCTTTGTCGATCAGTGGGAGGAAGAGGGGATATTCCCCGCCCGTCAGGTCTTCAAAGCCTTGGGAAATCTTGGCTTGCTCGGCATTTCCAAACCGGTTGAATATGGCGGGCTCGGCCTCGACTATAGCTATCAGTCGGTGTTCAACGAGGCGGCCGGTCATATCAACGCCGGCGGCGTGCGTATGGCGCTGGGTGTCCAGACGGACATGGCAACCCCCGCCCTCGCCCGCTTTGGCTCTGATGAGGTGCGGCGTGAGTTTCTGGCCCCCTCAATCGCCGGCGACCTTGTTTCCTGCATCGGGGTTTCGGAGCCGCACGCCGGCTCAGACGTCGCGGCAATCAAGACAACCGCACGGCGTGATGGTGACGATTATGTCATCTCAGGTGGTAAAATGTGGATCACCAACGGTACGCAGGCGGACTGGATGTGCTGCCTGGCCAATACCGGCGATGCATCCGCAGGCCTGCACCGTAACAAGTCACTAATCTGCATTCCTCTCAAAGAGAATGGCAAGCGGGCAAAGGGGGTCACCATCGCCCGCAAGCTCAAGAAGATGGGCATGCATTCGAGCGATACCGCCGAGATCTGGTTTGACGAGGTGCGTGTACCGGTGCGCAATCGCGTCGGGGAAGAAGGCGCCGGTTTCACCTATCAGATGCTACAGTTCCAAGAGGAGCGGCTCTATGCGGCAGTTTCCTCGGTTGTTGGGTGCGAGCGCATCATTGAGGACACCATTGCCTACACCCGCGATCGTAAGGTGTTCGGCAAACCGCTCATCGAAAATCAGGTGATCCATTTTCGACTTGCCGAACTGGCAACCGAGGTTGAGGCGCTGCGCGCACTAACATGGCAATGCGTCGAAGCGCATTGCGCTGGCGAGGATGTGACGCGGCTTGCTTCCATGGCCAAGCTCAAGGCTGGAAGGCTCCAACGAGAAGTCGCGGACAGTTGCCTGCAATATTGGGGCGGAATGGGCTTCATGGACGAAAGCCGCATCAGTCGCGCCTATCGAGACGGACGGCTGGGTTCGATCGGTGGAGGGGCAGATGAGGTGATGCTGGGCATCATCGCCAAGACCATGGGGATTTTCCCGGGACGGGGATAATCCCAGTCAGTCTGCATCCCGCAACGTGAGTGCTCTCGCAAAAACCGCTTCAAACATGGCGTTGGTCAGGCGCCCTGTATTCTGGTTGTAGCGGGAGCAGTGATAGCTATCGATGAGGATACGGCCGTCCGGTAGGCGATGCTCGGCAAGGTGGCCAAACTTGTAATCGGCCTGCTTACCCCCGACCGCCCTGATGGCAGCGCTATGCGCGATCTGGCCAAGCGCGATCATCACGCGCATTTGGCGAAGCTCCTTCCGCTGCGCCTCAAAAAAGACGGAGCAGTTTCGGATTTCCTCCGGAAGAGGTTTATTCGCCGGCGGAAGACATTTGACACTGTTGATGATGGCCACGCCTTTTAGCTGGACACCATCGCGCGCATCAGCGCGGTAAACCCCATCGGTCAGGCCGAACTTCCCGAGCGTTGCAAACAAGAGGTCACCAGCGAAATCGCCTGTGAACGGCCTACCAGTCCGGTTTGCGCCATGCTTGCCGGGTGCCAGCCCGATGATGCCTAGCCAAGCTTCACGATCACCAAGGGCCGGTACAGGCGCATTCCACCACGTCGGGTGCTCAACCCGCAATTCCTCGCGGAAGGCCACGAGCCGCGGGCACAATTGGCAATCCTGCGGCGGCTCATGTTCAGGAACGGGGCTGTCCGCGGCGGGATAAGGAAGGTGGTGGGGGCTGGCATCCATCGCGCGCCAGCGATAGGCGCGGGGACGTGACTGACGCAACCCGCCATCGTTATGCCCTCGCCATAGGGACCAACCGGGCCGCTCGCGGAATACGCAAGGCCGAGGACATCATCGCCGCTGCGCTGGAAGCTATTCAAACCCAAGGCATCACGCTGGTCAAACGCAGCGCTATTCTCAACACCGCGCCGATCGGCCCGGCACGGCGGCGCTTTGGGAATGCGGCGGCACTCATCGAAACAGAGCTTGAGCCGAACGAGTTGTTGCGCGCATTAAAGGCTATCGAAAGCGACTTCGGTCGAAAGGCAGGGCGCCGTTGGGGCGACCGCCCGCTTGATTTGGACATCATCCTGTGGGGCGGCGGGCGCGTAAACCAACGGGCACTGACTATTCCGCATCGCGCATGGCACCAACGAAGGTTTGTGACAGAGCCACTGGTGGCTATCGCCCCGCTCTGGCGCGATCCGTTGACGGGCAGAAATGTCAGACAAATAGCCTGGTATCTCCGCAAGCGTTGACCGCGCCCGCCCATCGCCTTATCGGGCGGCCATCGCGTCCGCGCGGGCCCTTAGCTCAGTCGGTAGAGCAACTGACTTTTAATCAGTAGGTCGCTGGTTCGAACCCAGCAGGGCTCACCACCTCACCGTCTCTCAGCGCTGCCGCCACCCTCTTGCTGCCGCAAAACGGCAGCCCTTCCCGCGACATAGGCACGCACGGCCTCGGCATCTTCTGCGGTCATCCACCGCGAGAAACTGCGCATGCCGCGGTCCTTGAGTATGCCGTCGATCACGACCGCGTTCCAGCTGTCAGCGTCAGCGAGGCTCGGCCGCCGACGCAGATCGGGCAGGACGCCAGAGGAGATGGCCGCCGGGCCATGGCAAACGCTGCAGGTCGATTCGTAAAGGCGCATGCCGCGCTCAACCTGCGCTGCAGTGAACCGAGTAGTGACCTCGACTGCCGGCGGATTGGGCATCTGTTCGACACTGTAAGGCGTATCGCCGCCGAGGCGGAAGACCAAAAGGCGACCGTTCGGCATCGGGCGAGGATTGTCCACAAAAGAGGACGACAGTGGATAAGCACCGCCATAGCCAGCCATAATCGCTACATATTGGACGCCATCGACACTGTAGCTGATCGGCGGCGCGATGATCCCTGTTCCGGCCTCAAAGCTCCACAGCTTTCGCCCTGTGTCAGCGGCAAAGGCTTGAAACTGCCCGCGTGCATTGCCTTGGAATACGAGATTGCCCGCAGTGGCGAGTACCCCGCCATTCCACGGACCGTCATATTGAACGCGCCACACCTCTCGCTGGCGAACAGGATCCCATGCAATCAGCTGCCCCTTCAGCATGGCGCGAATGGCGCGGAACTGTGCGGGGTCATCCGGTACTGGGTTGGCCAGGAAATCGATTGCCGGGTTCCAGCCACCCTCGCGCCCTTGGAAATTTGCGTCATTGGCATAGGCCATCGGCACTTCCTGCGCGGGCAAGTAGACGAGCCCAGTTACCGGGCTGAAGGCCATCGGATGCCAATTGTGCGCTCCAAGCGCTGATGGCATCGCAAGGAAAGGGCCATTGGTGTAGCGGGCATTCGGTGCCTCGATCGGTCGCCCGGTCGCCATATCGATCCCGGTTGCCCAGTTCGTGGGCACAAAATTTTCCGCTGAAACCAGTTGGCCGTTGCTGCGGTCGATGACGTAGAAAAAGCCATTCTTCGGCGCCTGCATCATCACCTTGCGGGGGCTGCCCCCGATCGTGAGATCAGCGAGAATGATCGGTTGGGTTTGGGTGAAATCCCAGGTTTCACCCGGGGTTCCTTGATAATGCCACTTATACTGACCTGTATCTGCGTCGAGTGCGACAACCGAGGAGATAAACAGATTGTCACCGCGGCCTTCGGAGCGGACCTGGTGGTTCCAGGGCGAGCCATTGCCGACACCGATCAGCACCTGATCAAAAGCAGCGTCATAGACAATCGCGTCCCAAACCGTGCCGCCACCACCGAAGCGGCTCCAGTCGCCTGACCAGGTCGCACGGGCCCGCTCGATTACACTGTCGGATGCCGCTCCATCCGGGGGAGCGCCGGGACCCGGCGGTACTGTGTAAAAGCGCCAGGCCAAACTGCCGTCATCGGCATCATAGGCCGAAACATACCCACGCACGCCATATTCCGCACCACCATTGCCGATCAGAACACGGCCCTTCACCACGCGTGGTGCACCGGTAATCGTATAGGGTTTGGATTGATCGACCGTGACGACCGACCAGACCTGCTCTCCGCTGTCAGCGTCCAGCGCGATCAATCGACCGTCGAGAGTGCCGAAATAGACTTTGCCTTCATAGACCGCGACGCCGCGATTCACCACGTCACAGCAAGCATTAAACCCTGCTTCTCCCGGCACTTCCGGGTCAAAGCTCCACTTGAGCTCCCCAGTTGCCGCGTCGAAGGCAAACACTTTGCTCCAGGCGCTGGTGGTATAAAGCGTTCCGTCAACGACGATCGGCGTGGCTTCCTGTCCGCGATTGGTGTCGAACTCGTGGCTCCATGCCAGACCGAGGCCATCAACATTATCAGCAGTTATGGCATCGAGCCGGCTGAAGCGTTGCTCCTCATAGGTGCCGCCGTGGGTGAGCCAGTTGCCGCTCTCCTCAGCCGCAGCGAGCAGCCGCGCATCATCTACAACGCGACCATCATTTCCACCTGAGCAACCAGCCAGCAGCATCAATGCCGCCAGGACCACGCCAGAGCGCTTCATATACCACTCTCCCTCCAACCGTCCTGCGGTCCGCGCCGGAGGATCAGTTCCCGGAGAGCAGTTTAACCGGGGTTGCGCGTTCGTCTACGCTTTTTTGGTCGGCCGCTTCGCCTTCGGTTTCGGCGCTGCGCGCCGTGCCTTTGCTTTCGGTTTCCCACCACCCTTTGCGATCTTGGCGTCGATCAAAGCAACGGCCTCATCGAGTGATATGGCATCCTTGTCCGCGCTTTTTGGCAGCGTCGCATGCGTGTTGCCGTCACTGACATAAGGGCCGAAACGCCCGTCGAGCAGCTTGATCATAATGCCGGATTGGGGATGCTCACCAAGTTCACGCCCTGTCGCCTTGGCCTGTCGACCGCCGCGCGCGCCACCTCCAGCGATGCGCGTCACCGCAGCATTCATGCCGATTTCGAGAACGTCCGCGGTCGAAGTCAGCTTGGTGTACTTGCCCTGGTGCAGCAAATAGGGGCCGTAACGCCCTAAACCAGCTAGAATTTCTTCACCAGTCTCGGGGTGATGCCCAACGCTGCGTGGGAGCGCCAGCAACCGCAGGGCAAGGTCAAGATCCAGATCGCCTGCGATATCGCTGGGAATGGAACTTCGTTTCGCGTCCTTCCCATCACCGAGCTGGATATAGGGTCCAAATCGGCCTGCCTTGCGCACGACTTCGAGGCTGCTCACGGGATCCGTGCCCAGCACATCGTCTCCACCGTCACTGTCCTCACTTCCCCCCTGTCCGAAGCGACGGGTATATTTGCATTCGGGATAGTTGGAACAGGCGACAAAGCTACCAAAGCGCCCGCCTCGGAGCGACAGCCTACCCTCCCCGCATTTCGGGCAGATGCGCGGATCGCCGCCATCGCCCTTATCTGGGAACAGCCAAGGCCCAAGAAATGCATCCAGTGCCGCTGTGACGTCCGACGGTTTCTGTTCCATCACCTCAGCGGTGCGCGGCCTGAAATCGCGCCAAAATGCCTCGAGGACAGCCTGCCACTGCGCACGACCACCGGAGATATCGTCTAACTCGTCTTCCAAGCCGGCAGTGAAATCATAGCTCACATAGCGCTCGAAAAAGCGCTCGAGAAAGGCGGTTAGCAACCGCCCGCTTTCCTCAGGATAAAAGCGATTTTTCTCCAACCGGACATAGGCTCGATCCTTTAAGACCTGCAGGATCGAGGCGTAGGTCGAAGGACGGCCAATCCCGAGTTCTTCAAGCCGCTTGACCAGGCTGGCCTCTGAAAAACGGGGAGGCGCTTGGGTGAAATGTTGCTCGGCATCGACACCCAACATCGCGGGAAGATCGCCCCGGGCCATCGACGGCAAGATACGTGTATCGTCTTCTTCGCCGTCACGCACAGGTGCGCTGCTTTCATCACGACCTTCCTCATAAAGCGCGAGATAACCGGGGAATCGGACTACCTGCCCCGTAGCGCGCAGCGCTGTGCGACCCGTGCCATCGACCAATTCGACTGCGGTACGCTCCAGCTGTGCGGATGCCATCTGGCTCGCCAGCGCGCGCTTCCAGATCAAGTCGTAGAGCCGCGCATGATCGCCGGAGCCAGCCCGATCGCGGCCGAAATCAGTCGGGCGGATCGCCTCATGCGCTTCCTGTGCATTTTTGGCCTTGGTCTGATACTGACGCGGCCTGTCGGGGAGATAGGCACCGCCATCGCGGTACCTATCGGCGATCGCCTTGCGGGCGGCGGCAATAGCGCTACCGTCCATTTGTACACCATCAGTACGCATGTAAGTGATGAGGCCATCCTCATAGAGGCCCTGCGCCACCCGCATGGTGTGGCTCGCGGAAAAGCCCAGCTTGCGTGCGGCTTCCTGCTGAAGCGAACTGGTGGTGAAAGGTGGCGGTGGATTGCGTGTGGCGGGTTTGACTTCCACCGATTCAACCGTGAAGCGCCCCGTTTCGACCGCGGCCTTGGCGGCAGCAGCGCTGCCTTCATTGCCCAGCGACATCCGGTCGATCTTTTGCCCGTCGAGCCGGACGAGGCGAGCGAGGAAGGCTGTGCCGCCTTGTTCCATCCGTGCGGTGACAGACCAATATTCCTGCGCGCGGAACGCCTCAATTTCACGCTCGCGATCCACGATCAGACGTAGGGCTACTGACTGAACCCGCCCCGCCGATTTTGCACCGGGCAACTTCCGCCACAAAACCGGTGAAAGTGTGAATCCGACGAGATAATCCAATGCGCGACGGGCGCGATAGGCATCAATCAGATCATCATCCAAAGCACGTGGGCGCGCCATCGCATCAGTAACCGCTGCCTTGGTGATGGCGTTGAAAGTGACGCGGTCAACCTTCGCGGGGAGCGCCTTTTTCTGACGTAGCACTTCCTGGATATGCCAGCTGATGGCCTCACCCTCACGGTCAGGGTCGGTGGCGAGGATCAACCGTTCGGCACCCTTCGCAGCATCGGCGATTTCCTTGAGCCGCTTGACCTTGTCGGGATAGGTTTCCCAGGCCATCGCAAACCCGTCATCGGGGTTCACTGACCCGTCCTTGGGCGGAAGGTCCCGGATATGCCCGTAAGAGGCCAGAACCCGGAAATCCCGGCCCAGATATCCCTCGATGGTCTTGGCCTTTGCAGGCGATTCAACAACGACAAGCTGCATGGAAAAAACGGACCTACCCTGTGCCTTACACGTACGCGCGAGGGTGGGGAGCCTCAGGCCCGCCCGTCAAGGGGCCAAAAGACCAGTCCGTTTCGTTTCAATCCTACTTGTTCCAATCCGGCGGCAAGACGCAGCGCCCTGCATCATACTGCCCGACTGAACGAATGATCTCGCTCTCCTCCGGTTCAATCCGGCGACCTGAAATCTGGCTATCGATCACGCGACGCAGCAAATCATCCAGCCGGGTGACAAGGTAGCAGTCGATTGCTGGCGGGGCGTGCGGGTTGCCAATGCCGCTGTCATCCGTGAGGAACAGGTAGCGCGACTGGGTAGCCGCGGCCATTGCGCGCATCGCATATTCGGCCTCATCAGCGACGCCAGAAGCCGCAACGGACGTAATGTGAATCCTACGATGCCGCGCATTTTCTGCCGCAGTCCACGTCCTTCCGAACCAGCGATTATGCGGCGGAGCATCGGCAACCAGCAACAGCGTCTTGACCGCGTCGTCCCGCCATTCCTGATTGACGGCGCGGATCAGCGCCTGATCCATCGCCTCGGGATAGTCGCCACCACCGCTGGCGGACTGCGCCCCAAGAACGGACTGTGCAGCAGCAATATCGCCGCCGAGAGGAATTGTGCGCGTGACATAATCATCATGCTCGTCACGATAGAAGACAAAGCCGATACGGATATCGACCGTCGTATGCCTTTGCTGCAGCGATCCAATGATCGTGCGCAATTCGCTTTGGAGATAGGAGATCTCGTCACCCATTGACCCGGTCGTATCGATCACCAGCATCAAATCGAGCGCGCGTATCGCCCCGGCGGGTGACGGTGTGGTGATACCGATACGCTGATTACCAGGGCCATCGGCGATGGAGACGGCGCGTTGGGTGTTGCTCCGCCCGTCAAGGCTAACGGTCACTTGGCTGCTCAGCCGATCCAATCCGGGAAAGAAAGTAACCGTACCATCGGCTTGGGTCGCGAGGCGGATCGAATTGCCATCGGCGCAGGTCAGAATGACAGGCGCGAACGGCACCGCCCTTCCCTGCTGATCCCGCACCTCTACCGTGAGAACGCGCTCTGTATCGACGCGCGGCAGCGCCGGGATAAGCTGCGCCAAATCCGAACGACGAACATAATCCGCATAAAGCTCGGGATTGAGAAGATCATCATGCTCGCCGGCGGTGAGCAGGCCTGCCTGTGGCCGCGGCAACTGCCGACCAGGCGAAACTAGTTCCGGGCCGGCCCGCGAAGCCGCCACCGCGATTGAAGCATCCGCCGGAACGGACGGCTCAGAGCCTGCTGCTGGAGCAGGCGTGGCCACCATCGGCGCAGAAACTGGCGGTGGGGGAGGAGGAGGAGGTGGTGCTGGCGGCGGAGGCGGAGGCGGTGGAGGTGGCAGTGACGCATCGGCCGCGGTTTCCCTCGAAACCCGTGTGGCTGTCCCAACAACCCCGTCGCCATCATCGCCGTCACTGTCCTCACGGCTACTGTAGCCTGCCGCCTTGCGCCGTTGCTGCTCCCGCACGCGCTCATCCGGTAGGCGGGGCATAGCGGCGGGAAGCCGGCAATATCCCTCGCGAACCAATGGAGTCGTATAGGCGAGTGCCACCCCGGTCGAACCAGTCGGCATCAGTATGGCAGACACTGCCAATGCGGAAACTACTGCACGACCAATCATGGCTCGGCCTCCCCCAGTTCACTTGCGGCAAGGCTTGGCAAGACTGGCGTGAACTGCAGGTGAACTCCGCCAGCAAGTCAGATAAGGCTCACGCGGCTGCCCGCATGGCGTTCTAGCCTTCCCGCCAGTTCAAGCTCCAGCAGGATCAATTGCACGACCGGGGCAGCAAGGCCGGACTGGCGAACAAGCTCATCAACCGGAACGGAAACAGGCCCAAGCAGCGAGAGAAGCACCTCGCGCTCGCTCGCTTCCGGCTCATCATATGCTCCAGCGCTGTAATCCGATGCCGGTTCGCGCAACATACGGGGGTCGATACGGCTAACCGCCTCCATGATGTCCGCTACCGATTGAACCAAGGTCGCGCCTTCCCGGATCAGGCTGTTGCACCCCTGAGCCCGCGGATCGAGGGGAGAGCCAGGGATAGCCATCACTTCCCTGCCGGCTTCCGCGGCCAACCGCGCGGTAAGCAACGAACCGGAACGCGGTGCAGCTTCGACCACCACCGTGCCGGCAGCCAGCCCAGCAATGATGCGGTTTCGGTGTGGAAAATGCCGTGCGAGCGGTTGGGTGCCTGGCGGATACTCGGTAATCAGCAGATGCTTAGCCGAAATTTGATCTTGGAGGTCGCGGTTCTCGGGCGGGAAATACTGGTCAATACCGCAGGCGATGACGGCGATCGTACCCGTCATAAACGCACCCTGATGCGCTGCGGTGTCGATCCCGCGCGCCAGGCCGCTTGTAACAACCTGTCCTTGTTCACCCAATCCTGCGGCAAACTGCCGCGCAAGTCTGCAGGCCGCAGCGGAGGAATTGCGGGCGCCGACCATGGCGATAGCCGGGCGCCGGAGAAGCGTGGCGTCCCCCTTCAGGATCAAGGCAACAGGTGCGTCAGGCAGTTCGTTCAGGAGAACTGGAAATTCAGGTTCGTCCGCAAAGAGATAACGGCCCCCTAGTGCCTCGACCTTCGCCATTTCTTCAGAGACAAGGTCGCGCGAGGCGGGACGGGAAGGCGGGCCTCCACCGCGGCGTACAAGGTCGGGGAGCGCCTGCAAAGCGACAGCTGCGGTTCCGAACCGTCGTATCAGTTGGCGGTAGGTGACAGGCCCGACCCGCGGCGTGCGGGCCAGTTGCAGTCGATCCGTTGCTGTGGTTTTTCCCGAGACCCCTTGGGCCTCAACCATCGGCAACCTTCGGCGCAGAGCGGCCGACACGCGGCTCCTCGCCGCGCAAGAGACGACCAATGTTTTCCTGATGCTTCCACAGCACGATGATCGCGAGTGCAGCCATCAGAGGTACGAGGTCCGGACGGTCGAACGCCCAAGCGCTAACAGGAACACTAACCGCCGCGACGAGCCCTCCAAGCGAGCTTAGCCGCGTGACCATGATGGTGCCGATCCAAAGCCCTGCGTAAACTGCACCCATCCACGTCTCGAAACCGGTCGTCAGGTCAAGGCCTAGTGCCACCCCCATGAACGTCGCAACGCCCTTGCCGCCTTTGAACCGAAGCCAGAAAGGATAAATATGACCGAGCATTGCGCCGGCACCGGCAAGCTGTTCATTGCCGGGAGACAGCGAAGCGGCAATCCACACCGCAACCAAACCCTTGGCTAGGTCGAGAAGCAAGGTCGCTACTGCCAGACCCTTCCGGCCTGTGCGCAACACATTCGTCGCACCGATATTGCCCGAACCAATGGCGCGCACATCTCCGGCACCACCCAGCCTGGTAAGGATCACCCCGAAAGGGATCGAACCCAGCAGATAGCCAAGCAGCAACACGCCAAATGTCGATTCAGCAAAATTTGCCATGCTTCTCCCCGCCATTGGCAACGATTCCACACCCTTAGCGCAGAAGGAGCAGGGGGCAAGTGGGATTGCCGGTGCAGTGCGCACGGGCTAGTCGGATAACCATGTCAGCCACGCCCCACCCCGATGCCCCGATCCTTGTCTTTGATAGCGGGATTGGCGGGTTGTCCGTCCTGCGTCCGATCCTTGATCTGCTGCCGCAAGCCCCATTGGTCTATGCCTGCGATTATAAGGGTCTTCCGTATGGGGAGAAGAGCGAGGCTGAGGTCGCTACCCGCGTATCAGCGCTGCTCGGCAGGCTAGTTGAAAGGGTGCGTCCTCGGCTGGCAGTCATTGCATGCAATACGGCTTCGACGATCGCTCTCTCACACGTCCGCGCCGCACTCGACATTCCATTTGTCGGTACAGTTCCCGCAATCAAGCCAGCAGCGGAGCGAAGCACGAGCCGGGTTATCGGACTACTCGGGACATCCGCGACGATCCGCCAGCCCTATGTCGACCGGCTAGCTGCGGACTATGCCGCGGATTGCTTGATCCTTCGCCACGGCGCAGGCGAACTTGTAGACGCCGCCGAAGCAAAGCTGGCCGGCAACAGAGTGGATCTGGAAGTCATCAAACAGGCGATTGTAGCACTCCGCAGTCAGCCCGGCGGAGAAGCTATGGACGCGCTGGTGCTGGCCTGCACTCACTTCCCGCTGCTGAGCCAGGAATTGGCAGCAGCCGCAGGGCCAGGGGTCGCATTGGTCGAAGGCAATGCCGGCATTGCCCGGCGCGTCGCCCATCTGGTCGCCGGGCAGGACTGGCCTGAAGGGGTGCCGCAGCGGATGGTCATCGGCAATGGCGGGCGCGACAGAATAGAGGCGGCTTGGCCGGCCTTTGCAGAGCTCGGCTTCACCAGCATCGATCTCGTCTGATCGATATATGCGATCTGACTGACGGTGTTTTTGCGAGCGGTTCGCGCTGGCATAGGCGCAATCTCGGCGGTATGGGCGCCGCTGACGCCAGATAATGGTGGAACGCGCGGGAACGGGCATGAATTACAACCATGTTTTCGAAAAGGCGATTGAGCGGCTCCATGCGGAGGGCCGTTATCGTGTTTTCATCGATATCCTGCGCAACAAGGGGCAATATCCTAACGCCCGCTGCTTTGCCGGCCACAATGGTCCCAAGCCGATTACGGTCTGGTGTTCCAACGACTATCTGGCGATGGGCCAGCACCCCGATGTCATCACCGCGATGGAAGAAGCGCTGCATGACGTGGGTGCCGGTTCCGGCGGCACCCGCAACATTGGCGGCAACACCCATTATCATGTTCAGCTCGAGGCCGAGCTTGCAGACCTGCACGGCAAGGAAGCCGCGCTCCTGTTCACCTCTGGCTATATTTCGAACGAGGCGACGCTGGCGACGCTTGGCAAGATTTTGCCGGGCTGCATCATTTTCTCCGACGAGCTCAACCACGCCAGCATGATTGCGGGGATACGCAATTCCGGGTGCGAGAAGCGCGTTTGGCGGCATAATGATCTCGCCCACCTCGAAGAATTGCTTGCCGCTGAAGATGTTGATGCGCCCAAGCTGATCGCGTTCGAAAGCGTTTATTCGATGGACGGTGATGTGGCGCCGATCGCAGCGATCTGTGACCTTGCCGACAAATATGGCGCGCTCACCTACTGTGATGAAGTCCATGCTGTCGGCATGTACGGCCCGCGCGGTGGTGGCATCACCGACCGGGACGACGTGGCCGATCGCGTGACCATCATCGAAGGTACGCTCGCAAAGGCGATCGGCGTCATGGGCGGCTACATCGCCGCCGATCAGGTGATTGTCGATGTGATCCGCAGCTATGCCCCGGGCTTCATCTTCACGACATCGCTATCGCCGGTGCTAGTTGCCGGCGCGCTCGCGAGCGTCCGCCACCTCAAGGGATCAAGCATTGAGCGCGACGGCCAACAGGCTGCCGCTGCCATGCTCAAAGGGCTGATGCGCGATGCCGGCCTGCCGGTGATGGCGTCGGAAACGCATATCGTCCCCCTCATGGTCGGCGATCCGGTGCGCGCCAAGCGCATCAGCGACATCCTGCTCGCCGAATATGGCGTCTATGTTCAGCCGATCAATTTCCCGACAGTTCCTCGCGGTACGGAGCGCCTGCGCTTCACCCCCGGCCCGAGCCACAGCGAAGCGATGATGCGCGAGCTTGTTGCCGCACTGGTGGAAATTTGGGGTCGCCTAGAGATGCCGATCGCCAAGGCCGCCTGACCGGGATCAGAGAGCCGCGAACCCCAATAGGGCTGTAGCTGCACCTAACCCATAGGAAAGTGGTCTACGCAGCCTCAGCCAGTCGGTCGGGGCTATGCCCTGCGCATCAGCACGCTTGTCTACTGCAAACGATGTGGCGATGGCGAGGCCCAGCACTATCAGCGAGTATCCCGGCCAAGGCCAGCCCAAGACCCATGGCACGAAGGTCGCCAAAGCAAGGAGGCTAGGCGCAACAGAGGCATACCAAAGCCAGTTCGGCGCATTTTCTGCCCACGCCGCGAGGCCCCACCACAGACCACCCAAAAAGCTGAAGATCAGCGCCGCATAAGCATGTCCCAGCGCAAAGGCGGCGAACTGGAAGCGCGGTTCCCCCGAGACAGCGGCAAGGAGCGCTCCCACCATCGGCAGGATACCGGCCCAACCAAGCTGGATGGCAAGGAGCGGCAGTCGATCTGGTTTTTTAGGTTCCATGGCGCATCCCTCGATCCAGACTGCCGGAAAATCGAGATAGACCTCGGTCCATATGCTTGCGAGGCGCGGCCTTGATCCACAGCCTCGCGCTGGACTAAGCACCAATAGCCGTCAGCTGGTCTATCAGTCGGCTTCAGCCAACACTGCTGCAAAAGCCGCGGCGTCGGTATTGCCCCCCGACAGCGTGACTAGGCTATGCTGGCCCAGCGGTACCTTTCCGGTCATCGCAGCGGCGAGTGCGACAGCGCCGCCGGGTTCAAGGACCAACCGCAAGCGGCGGAAGGCGAGCCGCTGTGCCGCTCTCACCTCTGCTTCGCTAACGGTAATGGCTGTAGCCTTCCGCGCGCTGAGTACCGCGAAATTGATCGGGTATGTCGCAAGGGTTTGAAGAGCATCGCACGCAGTCGCCGGCGGGTCGATGACGCGCTGGATTGTTCCGCTTTCCAGACTGCGCCTCACATCATCCCAACCGTCAGGCTCGACCGCGAACAATTCTGTATCAGGCAGCGCCAGGGCAATCCCGGAGGATAAGCCACCGCCTCCACAGCAGGCGATAACGGTATCGAACTTCTGGCCGGTCGCAGTGGCGAGTTGCATCTCTGCCTCGACCGCAAGGCTGCCCTGCCCTTCAATGACCCACGGGTCACCGAAAGGATGAACAAGCGTACGGTGGCTTTTCGCCATCAATCGGGCCGCCACCTCGTCACGATCCTCGCCACCGGGCCGGTCGTATAGAACGACTTCGGCGCCCAGCACGCGTGTAGCCTCCAACTTTGCGACCGGAGCGTCATTTGGCATAACGATGATCGCAGAAATGCCGAGCCGCCTAGCTGCCCAAGCAATCCCCTGCGCATGATTGCCGCTTGAGACGGCTATCACGCCCTGTCCGCGTTGTTCTTCATCCAGATCGGACAGGCGGTGCCAGGCCCCCCTAATCTTGAATGCGCCGATCGGCTGCAGGCATTCGGCCTTGCACCAGATGGTCTGACCGTCGATTTCGAGCGGCAATAGCGGAGTTGGCGGCAGAATTTCTGCGACTTTGGCTGCCGCGCGCAGCACGCCTGCGCGACTTGGAGCCCGAGCCGGATCGAGAAGGCTTTGTTCGGTCATATTGTGCCCCTATATGCCGCCGCCACAGGCGCGCAAAGGCGCATCCGCAGGAGAAGACGAGTGAGCAAGGTTCTGGTGATCGGCGCAGGCGGTGTCGGATCGGTCGCGGTGCACAAGATGGCAATGAATGCGAGCATCTTCACCGGCATCACACTCGCCAGCCGCACCAAGTCCAAGTGCGACGCCATCGCCGAATCGGTGAAGGCGCGCACTTGTGTCACTATCGCCACCGCCCAGATCGATGCGGACGATGTTGCGGCAACGACCGCCCTCATCCAGTCGGTGCAGCCGAAGCTCGTGGTCAACCTCGCCCTACCCTATCAGGACCTTTCCATCATGGATGCCTGCCTCGCCGCAGGCGCCGACTATCTCGATACCGCCAATTACGAGCCGATCGACGAGGCGAAGTTCGAGTATAAGTGGCAATGGGCCTATCAGGACCGCTTTGTTGCCGCGAAGCGCATGGCGCTGCTCGGCTCGGGCTTCGATCCCGGTGTCACCAGTGTCTTCACCATGTGGCTGAAGAAGCATCATTTTGCCCGCATCGACACGCTCGACATTCTCGATTGCAATGGTGGCGATCACGGGCAGGCCTTTGCCACCAACTTCAATCCGGAAATCAACATCCGAGAAGTGACCGCGCCTGCCCGGCATTGGGAGAATGGCGAGTGGGTGGAAACCCCGGCCATGTCGACCAAGGTCGAATTCGATTTCGAAGGCGTAGGCCCCAAGAATATGTACCTCATGTATCATGAGGAGCTTGAAAGCCTCGCCACCCACCTGCCCGAGCTCAAGCGAGCGCGCTTCTGGATGACCTTCGGCGACGAGTATATCAAGCATCTGACCGTGCTGCAGAATGTGGGAATGACGCGGATTGACCCGGTGATGTACCAAGGCGTCGAAATTGTGCCGCTTCAGTTCCTCAAGGCCGTGCTGCCCGAACCTGCGTCATTGGGTCCGACCACCAAAGGCAAGACCAATATTGGCTGCATCGCAACCGGCATCGGCAAGGACGGTCAGCCGCTCACCATGTACATCAACAACATCTGCGACCATGAGGACGCCTATGCCGAAACCGGCAACCAGGCGGTCAGTTACACGACGGGCGTACCCGCTATGATTGGCGCCGCGCTGATGGTTCAGGGTGTGTGGGCCGGCGAAGGCGTATTCAACATGGAACAGATGGACCCTGATCCCTTTATGGACATGCTGAACCAGCATGGCCTGCCATGGCAGGTGAAGACTCTCGACGGGCCGGTTACCTTCTGATGGAAACCAGAGCCGGTGACCCCGGAGCATTTGCACGCTTCGATCTTAGCCGAGTCCCCTCGCCCGCCTTCGTCGTCGATGCCGCGAAGGTGCGGGCGAACCTGCGGGTGCTGCGGGATATCGGCGACCGTTCGGGCGCAAAGGTGCTTGCCGCACTCAAGGCATTCTCGATGTGGTCGCTGGGGCCGACTGTTGCCGAACATCTCGATGGCGTGTGCGCGTCGGGCCTGTTCGAGGCGCGGCTGGGCCATGACCATTATGGCGGCGAGGTCGCGACCTATTGCGCCGGGTATAAGGCATCAGACCTGCCAGAAATCCTGCGCCTCTCTGATCACATCATCTTCAATTCGCCAGGACAGCACAGCCGCTTTCTCCCCTTGCTTGCTGAAGCACGAGCAGCCGGCAGCCAGTTTGATGTAGGGCTACGCATCAATCCGCTCCACAGCGAAGGCGAGGTGCCGAAATATGATCCGGCGGCGCCCTGCTCCCGCCTCGGTTTTCCCGTCAATCAGCTGACGGCAGAGCATATGGTCGGCATCGACGGGATCCACATGCACACGCTGTGCGAGCAGGACTTCCCGCCGCTGGCGCGGACCTGGGCGGCGGTGAAGCCGCACATCGAACCCTATTTCGGCCAGCTCAGATGGATCAACTTCGGCGGAGGACACCATGTTACCCGAGCCGACTACCAGATCGACGACCTCATCGACTTCCTGCGCGGCGTGCGCGAGGAAACCGGCTGCGACGTGATGATCGAGCCGGGCGAAGCAGTTGCACTCGATGCCGGCATCCTGGTCGGCGAAATTCTCGACCTGTTCGACAACGGAATGACCATTGGTATCACGGATATCAGCGCGACCTGCCACATGCCTGATGTGATCGAGGCGCCCTACCGTCCGGCGATGCTGGGGGAGGAAACCGGTGGCGATGCCGTTCGTCTCGGCGGTCCATCCTGCCTCGCGGGGGATGTTATCGGCGATTACCGCCTTCCCGGCGGTGCAACGGTGGGACAGCGTTTCGCCTTCCTCGATCAGGCGCATTATTCGATGGTCAAAACAAACACCTTCAATGGCGTGCCGCTGCCCGCCATCTGGCTGTGGGACAGCGAGACAGACGAACTGCGTGAAATCCGCAGCTTTGATTATCCGGATTTCCGCGACAGGCTGAGTTGACCGCCTGCAAGTTGCAGAATTGCCATGGCTACAAGCTCCGTTTAGCCGTCAACTGTGATCCGCGAAGAGGGGGGATTTCGACATGAAACTGTTTGCGGCCGGCATTGCGCTCATAGGCACAACGCTTGGCCTGGCCACTCCGGCCTATGCCCAAAAGGACAATGTCGGGCTTGCGGCTCCAACCCGGATCCTGACCTCGGTTACCGAAGCGGATCTGCGTGCGATTGTTCTGGCGCAGGGCCTCACAATCGAGATGGCTCGACCGCACGGCGATGTCAGCGTCCAGGGGCGCACCGCCGACGGCTTGTTGTTCGTGCTGATCGGCACGGCCTGCGCTGATGACGGTGTGACCGACTGCCAAGGCGTCCTGATGCAGATCCGGTACGACTCAGACAAGCGCGTGACTTTGGAAAATGTGAATCGCGCCAACGTAGACTATGCGTCAATCACCACTTGGTGGGACCAGTCGATGAATACCGTCGGCTTTACCCGCTACGTCCCCCTCATCGGCGGCGGGGTAACAATGGCTTACCTCCGGCAGAACCTGCAGACCCTTTTCGACGTCGAACCGCTGCCGCGGGCCATCGTATTTCCATGATTTTTCACGGTCAGAAAAACACTTTACAGGGGGGGGGGCGACCATATATGCGCCCCCGCTGCCCCATGGGGACTCCCAATAACCGCAAGGCAGCCTTGTCCGCAGTAACCGTCTTGGGGGTCTCTTGAGTTGCACGAGCATCATAGCGCGCTGGGTCTAGTACGCGACCTGAAGCCAGTTGAACCTGTCACCCTCGTGCGTCCGCACGCGGCGCGCAGGGCAGCCCGTTTCTTCGCTGACCATTTTCCGGGAAAAACACTGTACGCGGTAAAGGCGAATCCGTCGTCCGACCTGCTGCGTGTTCTTTGGGATTCGGGTGTGACGCATTATGACGTCGCCTCGATTGCCGAGGTGCGCCTTGTTGCACGCACGCTGCCCGAGGCGGTGCTATGCTTCATGCATCCGGTAAAGGCTGAAGAGGCAATCTCCGAAGCCTATTGGAAGCACGGTGTCCGCACCTTCTCACTCGATACCATGGACGAGCTGGAGAAGATCGTCCGTGCCACTGAAGGCGCGAGCGACCTCAACCTGCTGGTGCGCATTCGGGTTTCTTCCGACCATTCGAAGCTAAGCCTTGCCGCGAAATTCGGTGCAGAGCCCGATGATGTCGCCGAGCTGCTCGTCGCGGCCCGGCAGGCGTCCGACGCGCTCGGCATCTGCTTCCATGTCGGCAGCCAGGCGATGACCCCGCACGCCTATTCATCGGCACTGGAGCGCGTCCGCGCGGCGATTGTCGAAGCTTCGGTTACGGTCGACATTGTTGATGTCGGCGGCGGTTTTCCGTCTTCCTATCCCGGCATGGAACCGCCCCCGCTGGCCACTTACTTTGACGTCATCCACCGCGGGTTCGAAAGCCTGCCGATCAGCTATTCGGCCGAGCTCTGGTGCGAGCCGGGCCGTGCGCTGTGCGCGGAATACAGCTCGCTGATCGTGCGCGTCGAAAAGCGGCGGGGGGACGAGCTCTATATCAATGATGGCGCCTATGGTGCCCTGTTTGATGCTGCGCACGTCGGCTGGCGCTTTCCCGTGGCCCTGCTGCGTGAGAGCGAAGCCGGGAGCATGACCGCGTTCAGCTTCTATGGACCGACCTGCGACGATCTCGACCACATGGCAGGCCCGTTTCTGTTGCCCGACGATATCGACGCGGGCGACTATATCGAAATCGGTATGCTCGGTGCCTATGGCTGCGCCATGCGCACGCGCTTCAATGGCTTTGGCGCAGAAGATGTGGCGGTGGTCAGCGATGAGCCAATGGTCAGTCTCTACACTGGCCAGACAGCGTCTGAAAAGCGCAGCGCGACTGTTACCAAACTCTATTGACCTGAACGCCAAGGGTTGCGTTTCGCAACCGTTGCGATAGCCTTCCCTCACCATCCGATCGGTCCCATACCGACGATGGCGGGGAGGGTATTTTCATGGATAACAATGGATTGCTGGCACCAGCAGCAGTGCTGGTCCTGTGGACGTGCATCATGCTGTTCTGGTTGGCGGCTGCACGTATGACTGCGGTCAAAAAGTCAGGCGCAGATTTGTCAAACAGCCCCCCGGGCGGACGCGGGCAGGATATCGATCCAATGCTCCCGCAGGGAGCACGCTGGGCTTCGCACAACTACACCCACCTACTTGAACAGCCCACCATCTTCTATGCTGTGGTGCTTATCTTGACGGTTGGCGGGGGCGGCGCAGACGCAACCAATGCTGCGCTGGCATGGGCCTACGTCGGCCTCAGGGTCGTTCACAGCCTTTGGCAGGTGCTGGTCAACACCATTCCGGTGCGCTTCCTTGTCTTCCTAGTCTCATCCCTGTGTCTGACCGTCCTTGCGGTCCGCGCTGTCATGCTCACTCTCGCGTAAGGAACACCAAGACATGCATCATCACCCTGAAATTCTCGGTCCTGTGGTCGCGCTCGCGGCCTGGACCATGCTCATCTGGCTCTGGATGTATGCCACCCGCATACCGGCCATGAACCGCGCTGGCATCGACGGTGCAAAGATAGTCGGATCAACGGGCCGCGGCCTCCGGGATGCGCTCGTTGAGAAGGGCGAGGAAAAAGCCTCCTGGGTTGCAGACAATTACAACCATCTGCATGAGGCGCCGACCGTGTTTTACGCCGTTGCCATTGTGCTGGCGATGGTTGGCCAGGGGGATGGCCTTAACGCAACCCTCGCTTGGGCCTATGTCGGCTTCCGCATCGCGCACAGCCTGCTCCAGATCCTGTCAAACCGGGTGCTGTTCCGCTTCCTGCTGTTCGTGCTGTCCACCCTCGCCCTCATGGCGCTTGTGGTGCACGCCGTTATCGCGGTCCTGTTAAACTAATCTGATCGGGAAATTCGTGCGGCCAGTTCCATATGGGTTGACCAGCGGAACTGGCCCACGGGCTGCACCCAATCAATATGATATCCACCGGCGGCCAAGATAGCCGCGTCACGTGCGAAGCTGACCGGATTGCAACTGACATAGGCGATCACCGGCACGCGCGAAGCGGCCAGCGTGCGCACTTGTTCCTCAGCGCCGGCACGAGGCGGATCGAGCACAACAGCGTCATGACCGCTTAGCTCAACCGCAGTCAGCGGACGGCGATACAGGTCGCGATGCTCGCAGCGGATCGAACTGCGGTGGCGATTTGCGGCCACCTGCTGTGCCACCACTGCTGAACGGCTTGCCTCGACAGCCAGCACGGACGCCGTCCCGGCAAGCGCCAAAGAAAATGTTCCAAGGCCAGAGAACAAGTCGGCCACCGACTTGGCTTGCCCCACCGCTTCTTGCACTGCCGAAACCAGAGCTGCCTCACCGTCACCAGTCGCCTGCAAAAAGCCGCCATGGGGAAATGAAACGGGCACTGCGGACAAGGTGACTGTAGCGGGATCAGGCGCCCAACGGTCTTCGGGGCCCTCACCACTGTCGATTGCAAGCCGAGCGAGGCGATGATCGGAAGCGAACGCTAGAAGGGCCTCATGCGCCTCCAGCCCTTCGGCCGCGATGCCAGTGAGCAGCACATCCACTCCGCCATCGATCAACGTCATCTGGACACTGCCGCTGCCCCGGCGCGGCAAGAGCCTTCCCATCAGCGCCCGGACCGGCGCAACGAGCGCAAACAAAGCCGGATGCAAAATTTCGCATTGCCGCATGTCGATGATGCGATGGCTGCGCGCTTCGGTGAAGCCGACAACAGCTTCGCGGCCGAGCGACTGCGCCTTGAGAACCGCCCGGCGCCGGCTACGCGAGGGCGAAAGGTAGGGTTCCCGGATGATGGGTGTATCAATCCCCTGCCCAGCCAACGCTCCTGCAACACGATCGGACAGGTACTGGCGATAGGCCATATCATCGACGTGCTGGAGCTGGCATCCGCCGCATCTCGGGAAATGGCGGCACGGTGGCACTTGCTGGTGGGGGCCGGCGACCAGATGACCTTGCGCATCAAGACTGTCGCCAGGGGCAGCCATCGGCACATGCCGCCCTGAGGCCGTCACGCCATCGCCACGCGCAGCAATGCGCACTATCGGATCAAGCGCGCTCATAACCACACCGGACCAGAGACTAAATCATCAGCAACCAACCCGGGCCCAGCACGGACGGCTGCGCGTTGATGCAACAAAACTGCGCTCTGCGCCGCCTCAAATGCGGGTACTCCCCGTGCCAGCAATGCACCGGCGATCCCCGCCAAGACATCGCCTGTCCCTGCGGTCGCCAGGCAAGGCGCGCCAGGACAATGGATGGCAACCCGACCATCAGGAGCAGCGATGACCGTATCCGAGCCCTTGTGTACCACGACCGCACCGAGCCGTTTTGCCATCGCCTTTGTTCGCACTATCTTGTTCCCGCTGGTCTCACCCCCCAGCCGGTCAAACTCGCCGGCATGCGGGGTTAGGATGCAGTTAAAAGGCAAGGTGGTTCCATTCACATATGCCAGAGCATCGGCATCGATCACTATCGGACGGTTCGCCGCGACCACTGCATCAAATCTCTCGGCGGCATGGGGACCTGTGCCGTATCCGGGTCCGATGACGACGGAACCGATCCGAGGGTCAGCAAGAGCATGGCCATCGCGCCAGGCTTGTCTAACTATGGCGTGCGGCGGCGACGGTGGCAGGGCCGAACCGATCAAGCGAACGTAGCCTGCCCCTGCCCGCAAGGCACCGCGCGCGGCAAGTTCGGCTGCACCGCCCATGGATCCTGCGACCACAGCAACCAAGCCGCGACTATATTTGTGCGATCGATAATCGGGGACACCAAGGTCAGCCATTTCAGCGGCTGACACGTCCGAAGCCAGCAGTTCGGGCACAATGCCGATGTCCGCTACACGAACGACGCCACAATGGCTGGCGGCGGGCTGCAAAAGATGCGCTGGCTTCAGTGCCCCGAAGGCCAGCGTAATGTGAGCACGGAGTGGACAGCCCGTTGCCTCGCCGCTGTCGCTGGCAATGCCGCTGGGCAAATCTGCTGCCAATACCCGCGCGGCAACGCCGGCGTGCGCCGTAATTTCCTGTGCCAAACCACTATCTAGAGGGCGGGTAAGACCGGTACCAAAACCCGCGTCGATCAGGACTGCACCGGCTTTCGGCATTGCCCCGAACCCGAGGACGGGGCCTTCGAATGCTGCCTCCGCCGCCCGACATAGTGCGCTCGCGGGCGCGGCAAGGGCAACCACATCCACATCCGCACCCTGGGCCCGAAGCCAAGCTGCTGCGACATAGCCGTCGCCGCCATTGTTCCCCGGCCCACACAGGATGCGCACCGGGCGACCCGCAGCCATCCGCCACGCAAGTTGGCCAAGCGCCTCGCCAGCATTGTTCATCAGCATGGCGAGCGATGTTCCGGCATCAGCGGCAGCCTGCTCAGCAGCGCGCATCGCAGCGGCATCGAGAACCGGAAGCGGCAGGGTCATCCTTCGCCCCTACGCCGGGGCGACAGTAAAGGAAACAGCCTGACCGGCTATTCTCCCTTGAGCGTAGCCGGCAGGCGATAGCGATCCTGCGCTACCGTCACCTCAATCATACCGTCCTCGATGATCCGAACTGTTGCCGGCTCGGCGCCGTCAGCTGCGACGATACCACGCCCGTCTGTCACGACACGGAACCGACGGAAACCAGCGTCAGGGCGACCGAGCACGAGCGTCTCTCCTTCCGCACCGGCAATCCGGTCCATAGTACAGTCAAGACGGAAACGTTCTGCGCCAGCGAGTGCACAGGGAATCCTGCCGTCCGCTGCGGCATCGCGCACTTGCGCCGCCTCTACCTCAGCAAGAACAGAATTGTCTGGCTGTTCGTTTGAGCATCCAGCAATCCCTACCGCCACAGCGGCAATGAGCAGTGATTTAGATATCCGCAAAGACATGAGTTTCCGCTTTGGCTCCTGGATGAGTCAGCGCGCCCTGCCATGCAGGGCCAACGGTCTGTGAATAGCGCCAGAGCGCACCCGACTGATGGTCATGAACACGCGGCTTCCACTGCTCCTTGCGAGCTGCAAGCACGTCTGCGTCGACGACCAAGTCAATCGTGCCTGCCACAGCATCGATCGCGATGATGTCGCCATCCTCAATCAGCGCAATGGGCCCGCAGACAGCCGCTTCCGGGCCCACATGGCCAATGCAGAACCCGCGCGTCGCGCCAGAGAACCGGCCATCTGTTATCAGGGCCACCTTCTCGCCCATGCCCTGCCCATAGAGCGCAGCTGTGGTCGACAGCATTTCGCGCATACCAGGCCCGCCACGCGGACCTTCATAGCGGATAACGATAACGCTGCCTTCACGGATTGTGCGGGCCTCGACGGCGGCGAAAGCGTCTTCCTCGCAATCGAACACTTGAGCAGGACCGGTAAACTCCAACCGCTCCATGCCGGCGACCTTTACGATCGCGCCTTCCGGGGCGAGGCTACCCTTCAGACCCACGACCCCGCCTGTCGGCGTAATTGGGGTGCGCGCATCATAAATCACCTTCTGGTCGGGGTTCCAGGTCACTTGGTCAATATTCTCGCCCAAGGTCCGCCCGGTCACGGTGATGCACTCCCCGTCAAGGAGATCGTTCTCAAGCAGAGTCTTCATCAGCATGTAGACGCCACCGGCTTCGTACATATCCTTGGCGACATAGCGCCCGCCAGGCTGGAGATCGGCAATATAGGGCGTTGATTTGAACATCTCTGCGACGTCGAAGAGCGTGAAGTCGATCCCCGCCTCGCTGGCCATCGCCGGCAAGTGGAGCGCCGCGTTCGTGGATCCGCCGGTTGCAGCAACCACCCGCGCAGCGTTTTCGAACGCAGACCGCGTACAGATATCACGAGGCCGGAGATTGCGAGCCAGCAGTTCCATCACCTGCTCACCCGCAGCAACGGCAATTTCAGCCCGGCTTTGGTAAGGGGCTGGCACCATATTGCTGTTCGGCAGCGATAGGCCGATAGCCTCACCCACACAGGCCATGGTGTTGGCGGTATATTGCCCGCCGCACGCCCCATGCCCGGGGCAGGCGACCTTTTCGAGAGCGATGAGATCCTTAAGCGGACAATTCCCCGCTGCATGGTGCCCAACCGCCTCGAACACATCCTTCACAGTGACGTCATGACCATCAAAATGGCCAGGCAGGATCGACCCGCCATAAACGAAGATCGATGGCACATTGAGGCGCAGCATGGCCATCATCATGCCGGGCAGCGATTTGTCGCAACCAGCAAATCCAACCAGTGCATCATAGCAATGGCCGCGCACGCTGAGTTCGATAGAATCTGCAATAACCTCGCGGCTGACCAGACTCGACTTCATGCCTTGATGGCCCATGGCGATGCCATCAGTGACAGTGATGGTGTTAAACCGGCGCGGCATCCCACCGCCTGTTTCAACGCCGGCGCGGGCAGCCTCCGCCTGCGCATCGAGCGCGGTGTTGCAGGGCGCGCTGTCGTTACCAGCGCTGACCAACCCGACAAAGGGCCGGGCAATTTCTTCTTCGGTCAGCCCCATCGCATAATAATAGCTGCGGTGAGGCGCACGGGCGGGACCCACCGAAACATGGCGACTGGGCAGGCGAGATTTGTCGAAACGATCTGTCATAGCCCATCGGCTATGCCGTGACGCGCAGCGCCTTTCAAGCGCAACGACGTTACAAAGCGCCGCTACGCGCCTTGCCGAAAATGTCCCAGCTCGCAATGAACATCGCGGCAATGACAGGGCCGACAATGAAGCCATTGATTCCCATCACGCTTATCCCGCCCAAAGTGCTGACCAGCACAACCCAGTCTGGCATGCGCGTGTCTTTGCCGACCAGGATAGGGCGCAGCACATTGTCGACCATGCCAATGATGAAAATGCCGCACAAAACGAGGATCAAGCCATCCCCATAATTGCCTGAAGCAAACAGGAAGATCGCGACCGGGATCCAAACCAGCCCCGTGCCAACAGCCGGCAGAAGCGAAAGGAACCCCATCACCACGCCCCACAGCAATGCAGCCTCTATCCCGAGCGCCCAGAAAACCGTGCCGCCGATCACTCCCTGAACAATGGCTACGACGATACTGCCCTTGATCGTCGCGCGTACGACCGTGGCGAACTTTTCAAACAGCTCGCGGCGCTGGCGGGGCTTCATGGGAACTCGTTCACCGATCGCGTGAAGCAGTTCCTCTCCATCCCGTAGCAGAAAGAAGGTGAGATAGAGCATGACGCCGATCGCCACGACGAAGGTGAAGGCGCCCTGCCCCACGCTTAGCGCCTGCTGCGCAACCAGCGACAGCCCGCTTTCGATGAAGGAGGAGAGACGCTCCTGAACCGCCGCAAGATCGACCAGCCCCATCTGATCCAGCGCACCACGCGCTGAAGCGGGAAGCCCATCCCACAGCGACTGCAACGCCAAGCCAACATCAAGTGGATCGCGCTGTAAGCGTGCATAGGTCGTGATCGCCTGATCGACGAGCAGCGATCCGATGGCCACCGCAGGCAGAATGACAATGGCAATAATGATGAGCAATGTCGTGAGTGCCGAAGCGTTGGGCCAGCTCGGGATCCGGGCATGAATGCGCCGGTTGAGCGGCACGAACAATATCCCCGCGACAATCGCCCACAGGATCGCGCCGGCGAACGGCGCCGCCACCCACAGTGCCGCGACGGAAACGACGCCGACGAAAAACAGCAGTACCTTGTCTTCGAAATCGCGCATCAATTGCCCGCCACGCTGTCGTTACGCTTACCTTAGCGCGTTGAGCCCACCGCTGTCACCTGCGCCAGACATTCCTGCAGCAAGGGGGCAAGGGTATCGGCGAAACGCACTGCGCCCGCCGGCACACCGGCAATGTCCTGCCGCATCTCCACGCCTAGATAGGGAATGCCATTTCCCTCTGCGTGGAGGTTCATCGTGTGGTTAAGCAGCCGGCCCGAATAAGGTTGCTGATCACCAACCTGCCACCCTGCGGCGGTAAGCCAGGGGATAGCAAAACGCGCCAGGCGACTGTCCTCATTGTATAAAATGCCGATCTCCCAAGGGCGCTGTTCGTCAGGATGACTGGCAAGCTTTGACGTAAAGCTGTGCAGCGAAAGGATCATCGACGGTCGGCACTCCGCAATCAGCGAGGCAAGTCCTTCGTGATAAGGATGGTAGTAGCGAGCCAGGCGCTGCTCATGCGCGTCATGGTCCAGAAGATTGCCCGGAATGGCATGACCATCGCTGGCGATCGGAATGATGCCAGGCGCCTGCACGTCGCGATTGCAATCCACAACAAGCCTCGAAACCGCGCCCAGCCAAGCGGCATCGACAGCGCCACGCCCGACCAGAAGCGTCGCTACCGCAGCAACGCCGCGGTCGACAGCAATATGGTCTTGCAGGAGAGCGGGCGCGATGCCGAGGTTGATATCCTTCGGGACATGGGCAGAGGCATGATCAGCGACGAGCAATATCCCTCCGGGCAGCGGGCGACCGAGCATATTTGCTGCTGAATTCACCGCAGACGTCCCGCCATGGTCCACCATTCCGGGTGGTCGGTGACTATTCGCTCCTGCGCGGCAAGGCACGCTTGCTCATCGTGGAACAACGCAAAACACGTCGCACCGGAGCCCGACATCCGCGCCAGCAGCGGCAGTTGAGCACGCAACACCGCCATGACGTCATCAATATCCGGGCAAAGAGCGCGAGCCGGCGCCTCAAGATCGTTGCGGCCCGCCCGCGCCGCAGTCAGCACGCTTCCTTCAGCAAGCGGGCCGCGGTCGATCCCGTCCCAAGCGGCAAAGACAGGTCCTGTTGGAACCGGGACCAGCGGATTGACCAGCAATACAGCTATGCCAGTGGCGTCATCCTGTGCCGGCACTGACAGCTCGTCGCCTAATCCTAGGCCGATCCTGGTCTGGCTGACGATACACGCACCGACGTCGGCCCCCAGCGCCCGAGACGCCAAGATGAGCGCGCGATTGTCGCCGGCAGCCCAGACAGCAAAATGGCGCGCAACCAAACGGATGAGCGCGGCAGCATCGGCTGAGCCGCCACCAATTCCGGAGGCCACTGGCAAGTTTTTCTCCAGCGCGATGGCCAGGGGAGGAATCGGTGCAGCACCCGGAGGTGTTATCGTGCGCAATAGGCTGAGCGCCCGAAGCACCAAATTGTCGGAGCCGCCCGAGAGTCCTTCAGCGAACGGGCCGGCTATGCTGAGGCTGTCTGCCTCCGCCTCCTCAACCGTAAGCAGGTCACCTCGGTCCACAAAAGCGAAAAGGCTTTCAATGTCATGATAACCATCCTCGCGCCGACGCCGGACGTGGAGCGCCAGGTTGATCTTGGCGAAAGCAGGTTCGCTGAAGGCGGAGCCCATCACATATTCGGATAATTGGGTCCGCCGCCACCTTGCGGAGACACCCAGTTAATATTCTGCGTCATATCCTTGATATCACAGGTTTTACAGTGAACGCAGTTCTGGGCGTTGATCTGGAATTTCGGATCGCCGTCATCCTCACCGACAATTTCGTAAACACCTGCCGGGCAGTAACGCTGGGCGGGTTCGTCATAGAGCGGCAGATTATACGCTATCGGGCGTTCCGGATCGGCGAGCTTGAGGTGGACCGGCTGGTCTTCCTCATGGTTGGTGTTCGAAAGGAACACCGACGACAAACGGTCGAAGCTGATCACACCATCAGGCTTCGGATAGTTGATCTTGGGCGCAATATCAGCGCGCAGCATGCCGACATGGTCAGGCTCATGATGCATCGTGAACGGCATCCGGATCCTGAGATATTCCGCCCACATCGTCACGCCAGCCAGAACGGTGCCAATCACTTCCCCGAACTTCTTGACCAGCGGCACGGAGTTGCGGACGCGGCTTAGCTCCTCATAGACCCAGCTTGCCTTATAGGCAGCAGGATAGGCATCCAGCGTATCGCCCGAACGATCAGCGACCACAGCTTCGAAGGCGGCCTCTGCAGCCATCATGCCCGATTTCATGGCGGTATGCGTGCCCTTGATCCGCGGCACGTTGAGGAAACCTGCCGTACAACCAATCAGCGCGCCTCCCGGGAAAGCGAGCTTTGGCACCGACTGCAAACCGCCGTCGGTGATGGCGCGCGCACCATAGGAAACGCGCTTGCCGCCTTCCAGAATCGCGCGGATCGCGGGATGCGTTTTCCAGCGCTGCATCTCGTGGAAGGGCGAGAGGTGCGGGTTCTTATAGGAAAGCCACGTCACAAAACCCAAGGCGACCTGTCCATTGGCCTGATGATAGAGAAAACCGCCCCCGTTGGCGAAACTGTCGTCATTGAACGGCCAGCCCTGGGTGTGGATCACCCGACCCGGGACGTGCTTATCCGCCGGGATATCCCACAATTCCTTGATGCCAATGCCATAGATTTGCGGATCGCAGTCGGCCTCCAGATCGTAGCGCGCCTTGACTGTCTTGGTGAGGTGGCCTCGCGCGCCTTCGGCAAAGAGTGTGTAGCGAGCATGAAGTTCAAGCCCTGGCGCATAGTCCGGCCCTTGCTCGCCATCGCGAGTGATGCCCATGTCGCCGGTAGCGACCCCCTTTACGGCACCTTGATCGTCATAAAGCACTTCCGCTGCGGCGAAGCCGGGGAAGATGTCCACGCCCAGCCCTTCCGCCTGTTCGGCAAGCCAGCGGGTGAGACTGCCGAGACTGCCGGTATAGGTGCCCTTGTTGTTCATGAAGGGCGGCAGCAGGAAATGCGGGAAATCGATCTTCTTGCGCTCGGTCAGGACCCAATGATGGTTTTCCGTGACCGGTGTCTGTGCAAGCGGGCAACCCATAGTCCGCCATTCGGGGAGCAGTTCGTCTAGCGAACGCGGATCAATGACCGCGCCGGACAGGATATGCGCACCGACCTCTGAGCCCTTTTCGAGCACGCAGACGGACAAGTCGCGACCGGCATCATTTGCCAATTGTTTGAGGCGGATAGCCGCAGACAGGCCAGCTGGCCCTGCCCCCACGATGACGATGTCATACGGCATCGATTCCCGTTCGCTCATGCTCGCTATCCTCTTTTCCGGTGCCGACGGCTCCCTTTGCCGCGTTCACCGCTCCATTGGTCTTGGAAGGCGATGCCCGCGAATTGACGCAAAGGTCAACTGGCTGTTTGAGTTGAATGATGTTCGGCGGTGCGAAAGATACTATCGAGAGCTATCTCGGCTGGTGGCAATCGGCTGGCTACGAGCTGCCGGTCAGCAACGATCGGAGAGATTGGCTGGCGCCTGCAGCCGCAGCCAAGGCGGTTGAATCATCAGCGCATCTGGAAAAGCCGAAAGCAGTAGAGGGGATCAGACCAGCCCCCCCTGCCCCCGTTGCAGCGGCTCCGATTGTCATTGACCATGCCGGGCCGCTGCCAGCCACTGTTGAGGCATTCGACCATTGGTGGATGCATGGCGATGATGCGCCGGGTGCTATTCCCGGCACCCCCCGCCTCGCCCCCTCTGGTGCAGGTGAAGCGTCACTCATGGTGCTAACCGATTGCCCGGATGCCGAAGACGTCCAATCTGGCAAGTTATTTGCTGGCAGGACCGGCGATCTACTGGACGCCATGCTGGCGGCCATAGGCCTCGCCCGCAGCGACGTCCGCCTCAGCGCGCTCATCGCCTGCCGCCCGCCGGGTGGCCTTATTGACCCGTCCTCTTCCGGCCGGCTTGGCCAGATTGCGCGTCATCAGATCAAACTGGTTCGGCCAAAGGCCCTGTTGATACTCGGCCAGAACGCCATGCGCACAATCGAATCCGTCGATAATCCGTCAGGTAAACCGCAATTTAACCAAGATGGCGGTAACGTTGTGGTACACGGCATCCATCACCCCCGCCTGTTGATCGAAAGACCGCTACTCAAGCGTCAGGCATGGGAAAGTTTGAAGCAGTTGAGGACAATTTTGTGAGCGTTTCCGTCCGCGTTTATCGCCTCTCCTGCGCCGCTTTGCTCCTTTCAGGCCTGTCCCTCGGCACTCTTGCCGACGCGCAAACCCGTATGGCCTTTGCACCTGTGGCAAGCGATGCTGCGCCGCGGGATGGCGAGAATGCCGATGTGGCATTCCAACGCGCCATTTCTCTTATTCGCGCAGCCCAGTGGGATAACGCTCGTGCGCAGATCGATGCGATAGCAGACCGCACCCTTGCTAGCTTCGCCCGAGCCGAGCTGTTTCTTGCGGCTGGCAGCCCGCGCGTTGACGGCAATGAACTGCGTAGCCTGATCATCGAAGCACCGCAGATCCCGCAAGCCGCACAATTGGGGCGCCTCGCCCAGACCCGCGGGGTCAGTGACATTCCTTCGATACCAGCAGCACAACGCCTGACCTGGGCTGGATCTTCGCCGCGCCGGGGTAACCCCCGCAGCATTCAGGATAGTGCGATAGGGCCCGTGCGTTCGGCCATTCAGCGCCGCATCACCGAAGATGATCCCGCTGGCGCCGAAGCAATCCTGAGCGGTGTCGAATCCAGCCTCTCAAACGAAGCGCTGACCGAGTGGCGCCAACGCGTTGCCTGGTCCTATTATATCGAAAATGATGACATCAATGCCCGACGCCTCGCCGCACTTGCTCAGACGGGGAGCGGTGACTGGGTGGCGATGGCTGACTGGACCCAGGGATTGGCGAGTTGGCGGCAAAACGACTGCCGCAGCGCAATGGCGGCGTTCCGCAATGTGGCAGGGCGCGCGCATGACCCAGAAATCGAGGCGCAAGGCCATTTCTGGTATGCGCGGGCTGCCACGGCATGCGGTGAAGCACATGAAGCACAGCCTGCCCTGCGCCGTGCCGCCACCCTCGACGAAACATTCTACGGCCTGCTCGCAGCCGAAATGCTCGGGATCGAGCCGGACATGCGCACCCCGGAAACCTCGCGTTCGGCGCGTCAGCGGATCGAATCACACCCCAATGTCCGTGCTGCGAAGTTGCTGGCACGCAGTGGCGATTATGCGTTGGCTGACGAAACGCTGCGCCATCAAGCACGCATTGGCGACGCATCGGACCATGCAGCCCTAGCCTCTCTCGCTGGCGAGTTAGGGCTTCCTGAAACCCAGCTCTTTCTTGCGCACAACGCTCCACGCGGCGTGCGGCCGGCTGTCGCGGCACGCTTTCCTGCACCGCAGTGGGTGCCCGCTGGCGGTTGGCGTATCGACCCCGCATTGGTCTTTGCCCACACGCTTCAGGAGTCACAGTTCCGGCGCAATGTCGTGAGCCCTGCCGGCGCCGTTGGCCTGATGCAGCTTCGCCCCGGAACGGCCGGTGACATGGGCTTGCGCAACATGGGCGGCAACCTGACCGACCCGGCCACCAATCTGGCGCTCGGGCAGGCCTATATCGAATATCTGCGCGACGGCAGCGTGACCGGGGGACTGCTCCCCAAGGTGATCGCCGCCTACAACGCCGGTCCGGCCCCTGTCGCCCGCTGGAACACCGAAGTGCGCGACAATGGCGATCCGTTACTGTTCATCGAATCCATCCCTTATTGGGAAACGCGGGCCTATGTGGGCATCGTGCTGCGCAACCTCTGGATTTATGAAGCGCAGATGGGGCGTCATTCGGCAAGCCGCGCTGAGCTTGCGCAAGGGCGCTGGCCGCGTGTACCGGCTGCACCCCGCGAACTGGCGAGTGGCGGTAGCGCATCAGTGAGCACATTACAGTCCAACTGACGCTAACCTGCGTCGCGGTTTGCAGTTGGAAAACACTGAATTCGGCCAAGGGTCCGCTTGCATGGGGCGATGATGTTCCCTACCCGTTCGCGCGTGGACTCGGCCGCTCCCCCTGCCCCGCCCGCCAATGAGCGGCGCAATTATCCGTTTCTGGACGGGCTAAACCCTGCGCAACGCGATGCGGTGCTGACCACTGAGGGTCCGGTGTTGGTGCTGGCGGGTGCGGGTACAGGCAAGACATCGGCATTGACCGCCCGGCTCGCCTATATCGTGGCCGAGCGGCTGGCATGGCCTTCGCAGATACTGGCCGTCACTTTCACCAATAAAGCGGCGCGCGAAATGCGCGAGCGAATTGCCCGACTGATCGGTCCGGCGAGCGAGGGCATGGCATGGCTGGGCACTTTCCACGCCATCGCTGCCAAGATGCTCCGCCGCCATGCTGAGTTGGTGGGACTGGAAGCCAAGTTCACCATCCTCGACCCAGACGATCAACTGAGAGTGATCAAACAGATCCTCACTGCGGAGGGAATCGACGATAAGCGCTGGCCTGCCCGGCAGTTCGCAGGGCTCCTCGATAGTTGGAAGAACCGTGGCAGTGGCCCTGATGACCTCAAACCGGGCGATGACGATGGCTATGCCCATGGCAAGGGTCAGGCGATCTACCGTCTCTATCAAGACAGGCTGAAGACGCTGAATGCCTGCGACTTCGGCGATCTTTTGCTGCACATGCTGACCATCTTTCGCGCACATCGTGGCGTGCTGGAGCAGTATCAGGAGCGGTTCCGCTACATCCTCGTTGATGAGTATCAGGATACCAATGCCGCGCAGTATCTTTGGCTGAGGCTCTTGGCCCAGGGACGGCGCAACATTGCGGTGGTCGGAGATGATGACCAGTCGATCTACAGCTGGCGCGGAGCGGAAGTGGCCAACATCCTGCGCTTTGAAAAGGACTTCCCCGGCGCCAAGACCATCCGGCTCGAGCAGAATTACCGTTCGACGCCGCACATCCTCGGCGCGGCGTCAGGCCTCATTGCCCACAATGGCGAACGGCTTGGGAAGACGCTGTGGACGGATGCCGAGGCTGGCGAGAAAGTCCGCATTGTCGGCGTGTGGGATGGCCCCGAAGAGGCGCGCCGGGTCGGCGAAGAAATCGAGGCGCTGGAACGGCGGGGCATAGCGCACGATGCCTGCGCCATCCTTGTCCGGGCGGGTTTCCAGACCCGTGAGTTTGAAGAACGCTTCATTCAGATCGGCATGCCTTATCGTGTGGTGGGTGGCTTCCGCTTTTACGAGCGCGCTGAAATCCGGGATGCCATCGCCTATCTCAGACTGGTCAACCAGCCGGCAGACGATCTCGCCTTCGAGCGCATAATCAACCAGCCGAAGCGCGGCCTTGGCGATAAGGCAATCGCCAACCTGCACCGTTTGGCGCGAGCAGCGGGTGTTCCTCTGCTCGGTGCATCGGCCATGATCGCAAACAGCGACGAAGGGACCCCGCAAGCACGACGTTCGCTCGGCGGTTTCGCCACATTGATCGCCCGCTGGCGTGACAGCGCATCGACACTTCGCCATCCGCAACTGGCGCAGCTAATCCTTGACGAGAGCGGCT
>CANHQT010000020.1 GCA_947463325.1 Sphingomonadaceae bacterium | reverse complement strand
TAATTCGATGAATGGTTTGTTATTTCTTCTTGAGAAGATTCTGGAGGTCGGCCGGTAGGCCCGCCATGCCGCCGGGGCCGGCGCCGCCAAGGCCGGGAAGGCCGGCAGCACCGCCGCCCATCAACCCGCCGAGACCGCCACCGCGACCGAACATCGCACCCAGCCCCTTCATGCCGCCCATCTTTTTCAGGCGCTTCATCGCGCCCTCCATTTCCTGGTGCATTTTGAGGAGCTTGTTCACGTCCTGCACAGTGGTCCCGCTGCCCTTGGCGATGCGGATCTTGCGCTTGGCATTGATGAGCCCCGGGCGGCTGCGTTCCTTGGGCGTCATCGAGGTGATGATCGCATCCATACGCAGCAGGATGCGTTCATCCATGCCGGACTGCGCCATCTGCGCCTGCGCCTTTTTGAGGCCCGGGATCATGCCGGCAATCGCGCCGATGCCGCCCATGCGGCGCATCTGCGCCAGCTGTGAGCGCAGATCGTCAAGGTCGAACTGGCCCTTGGCGACGCGCGAGGCGAGCTTTTCCGCCTCTTCCTGCTGGATCGTCTCAGCGGCCTTTTCGACCAGGCTGACGACATCGCCCATGCCGAGGATGCGCTGGGCAACACGGGCCGGATGGAACGGCTCGATCGCGTCCATCTTTTCGCCGGTGCCGGCGAACTTGATCGGCTTGCCCGTAACGGCGCGCATGGAAAGGGCCGCACCGCCGCGCGCATCGCCATCCATACGGGTGAGGACAACGCCGGTGAGCGCGATATCGTCCGAGAAACGCTGCGCGACCTGCACCGCATCCTGACCGGTCAGCGCATCGACAACGAGCAGCGTTTCCGCCGGCGCCGCTTCGGCCTCAATGGCGCGCATCTCGTCCATCAGCTGCTGATCGACATGCAGGCGACCCGCAGTGTCGAGCATCAGCACATCGAAGCCCTGCAGCTTCGCGGCCTGCATGGCGCGGCGCGCGATCTCGACCGGCTGCTGGCCGGCAACGATCGGCAGGGTCGCGACATCAACCTGCTTGCCGAGCGTCGCCAACTGTTCCTGCGCCGCCGGCCGGTTGACATCGAGCGAGGCCATCAGGACCTTTTTCCGGTCCTTATCCTTCAAACGCTTGGCGATCTTGGCAGTGGTGGTCGTTTTACCCGAGCCCTGCAGGCCGACCATCATGATGACCGCAGGCGGCACCACATCGATCACCAGTTCCGACGCGGTCGAACCGAGCATTTCGGTAAGCGCATCGGAGACGATCTTGACGACCTGTTGCCCCGGCGTGATCGATTTCAGGACATTCTGGCCAATCGCCAGTTCGGTCACCTGGTCGATGAAACTGCGCACCACCGGCAGCGCGACGTCAGCCTCGAGCAGCGCGACGCGCACTTCGCGCATCGCTTCGCGGACATCATCTTCATTGAGCGCACCGCGCCCGCGCAGACGGGCGAACACATCGCCTAGACGGTCGCTGAGACTGTCGAACATGCCTGTCTGCCCTGTCTTACGGAGCAGCCCTGACGGACCATTCCGTGCGAAACGCGAAAAACGCCGGCGGGCGAATCTTCGCCGGCCAGCGTGGTGAAAAACACGGCCGAGGGCCGGGTTTCTGCCAGCGCCACTAGCTGCGAATTATCCGCTTGGCAAGCCGGCCGCGTTAACCCCCTCTATACTCTGCCGTGCGATACGCCCCGGAAACAATTGGCAAAGGGCGGATGAAAAGCGGCGATCACCAGCGGCGGACCGGAGCAGCGGTCAAACAAACGATCAAGGAGGCCCGCCAGGACTTCCTGATCGGAGGGATCACGCTTGCCGCTATCGTGCTGCTCGTGGGGACTGGCACGAGCTGGCTTCGGTCGATCAGCGGCCTCACCAACATGATCGCCCAGTCGCAGTCGGCCATCGCCTCGACATTGCTGCTCAACATCGCACTCATCCTCTTTGGATGGCGCCGCTTCAAACAGCTTCAACATGAAACGGCACGCCGGGAAGTCGCTGAAGCCGAGGCGCTGGCGCTGGCCTCATTCGATCCCCTCACCGGCCTTCTCAACCGCCGGGAGTTCAATGATCGGGGAGAGGCGGCGATGCTCGCTTGGCATGGCAAAGGCCTTCGTGTCGGCGCGATGCTGATCGACCTTGATACGTTCAAGAACATCAATGACCTGTTCGGCCATGACGGGGGCGACCGTGTCCTGAAGGAAAGCGTCGCGTGCATTCTCGAGCAAGCGCCCCCTGAATCCATCATTGCCCGCGTGGGCGGCGATGAATTCGCGATCCTTTGCCCGCTAGACCAAGACGGCGACGCAAAGTTCGATGAATTTGGCGAAAATCTGGCAGAAAGGCTGGCATTCCCTGTAAAGATCGACGGTGTTACCGCATCCACCAGCGCCTCAATCGGTGGCGCAATAAGCGACACACAGGGCGTTCCGCTGGCCGATATTCTGCGTCACGCGGATGCGGCGATGAACCGGGCAAAGCGGCTCGGCCGGTCGCGCTACTCCCTTTTCAACGGCATGATGGAACTCGCCCTCGCGCGGCAGGACATTATCGAGAGCGACCTCAGAAGGGCTCTTGTGGCCGGCGAACCCTATCCGGTTTACGAACCGCTGGTCGACCTTACCACCGGGCAGCCTATCGGCTACGAGATGCTCGCGCGCTGGAAGTCCCCGGTGCTTGGGGAAATCTCTCCCGCCGAGTTCGTGGAAACTGCCGAACAGCGCAAGCTGATCGGCGCCCTGTCGGAACATCTCTTCCGGCTGGCATTCGCGGATGCGACACGCTGGTCCCCGCACCTGTCGCTTTCGGTCAACGTCTCGCCGTTGCAGCTGCGCGACCCCTGGTTCGCCCAGAAAATGCTGAAACTCTTGTCGGAAACCGCGCTGCCGCCGCAACGGTTGATCATCGAAATCACCGAAAACGCGCTCATTGACAATATCGCGGCCACCAGCGCCGTCTTCACCAGCCTGCGCAATCTGGGTATCCGAATTGCCCTCGACGATTTCGGAACCGGCTACTCCTCGATCGCGAGCCTCAGATCCCTGCCGTTCGATACAGTGAAACTCGACCGCGAATATGTGATGCGCATGGCCGAAGGGTCGGACAAGGACGAGATTACCAAAGCAGTCATTGCCCTCGGCCAGTCGCTTGGTTTGCCTGTCGTCGCAGAAGGGATCGAGAGCGAAGCGATTGCAGCCAAGCTTGCAGAGCTGGGCTGCGCCATCGGCCAGGGCCGGCGATGGGGCAGCGCGGTGTCGGCCAGCGAAGTGCTCGCCCGTCATGCATCGCCGCACGTCGCCATGCCGCAGCCACCGTCCCTCGCCACCGACGCTGCCTGAACCGCTCTGCGGTTGGACAGCAACGCCAGGCAGCATTACATGCCACGGGCATGGACGGCCGCTTCATCAAGATGCACGGACTGGGGAACGACTTTGTCGTCATAGACGCGCGCCATCAGCCCGTCCCCATGGACGTGGCCCGTGCACGGGCCATCGCGGATCGGCACCGCGGCATCGGCTGTGACCAGCTGATCATGCTCGAACCGTCCGACCGGGCGGATGTCCGCATGCGCATCTGGAACGCAGACGGCGCAGAAGTGGAGGCCTGCGGCAACGCCACCCGCTGCGTTGCCAGCCTGCTCGGCGAGCGTGCGACCATCGAAACCGCAGGCGGCCTGCTCTCCACGCGCAGCGCCTCGGGCCTCGTTGCGGTCGAATTGCCAGCACCCAGCTTCAGCTGGGATCGCATACCCCTCGCTTATGCGATGGACACGATGAACCTGCCCGTTGCTTGGGAAGGCCTGGCCGATCCGGTCGCCGTCAATGTCGGCAATCCCCACCTCATCTTTCTTGTCGATGATGCCAGTGCCGTCGATCTCGCCCGCCTTGGCCCGGAGATTGAGCATGACAGCCTGTTCCCGGAACGCATCAATGTGAATGTGGCGAGCGTCACCGGCCCCAGCTCGCTGGACCTCAGGGTATGGGAACGCGGCGCCGGGCTGACTCTCGCCTGCGGCACCGGCGCCTGCGCCACCGCCGTCGCCGCACTCAAGCGCAAGCTGGTGACCGGACCGGTGACTGTCTCCTTGCCGGGCGGAGAATTGCTGATCGACTGGCAGGGTGAAGGGCCGATCACCATGCACGGGCCGGCGACAGAGGTGTTCCGCGGCACGGCGGACTGGGCGGTCTTCGGATGAGCAACGCGGCCGCTGCGCCCGAAATCGTCAATTTCGGTTGCCGCCTCAACATCGCCGAAGGCGAGGCCGTGCGCACTTTGCTCACCGGCCTCCCCGCCAACCGCCGCCGGGTGGTGATCAACGGCTGCGCTGTGACCGGCAATGCCATGCGCGAAACAGCGGTTGCCGCCAGGCGCGCGCGACGGGCGGATCCTGATGCCGAAGTGATCGTCACCGGCTGTGCAGCGCAGGTTGATGCCCCGCGCTTTGCCGCCATGCCGGAGGTCGACCGTGTGCTCGGCAATGGCGAGAAATTTGATGCCGCCGCGTGGCGCAGCGCCGATCGCGTCATTGTCGGCGATGCGCTGGCCCTCACCCGCACCGCGCCGCAGCTGGTCGGCAGCTTCGCCGCCCACGCACGTGGTTTTCTCGAGGTCCAGAATGGCTGTGACCATCGCTGCACATTCTGCGTCATTCCTTTCGGGCGCGGGCCTTCACGGTCCGTGCCGGTGGCGCGCGCGATCGAAGCTGCACAATCGCTGGTTGCCGGCGGCCACCACGAGCTGGTGCTGACCGGTGTTGATCTGACCAGCTGGGGCCAGGATCTGCCCGGCCGCCCTGCCCTCGCAACCCTGATCCGGAGTCTGCTCGATGCCGTGCCCGGCATCGCGCGCTTGCGGCTCGGATCGCTCGATGTTGCGGAAATCGATGACGCGCTGTTCGATCTGCTGACGCACGAACCGCGGATGATGCCGCACGTCCATCTGTCGCTTCAGCATGGCGACGATCTGATGCTCAAGCGGATGAAACGGCGCCACAGCCGGGCACAGGCACTGGCGATGACTGACCGTCTGCGCACGGCCCGCCCCGACATCGCGATCGGTGCGGATCTTATCGCCGGCTTCCCGACCGAAAGCGAAGCCGCTGCCGATGCCAACCACAGCCTGATTGCCGACTGCGGCATCGCTTTCGCCCATGTGTTCCCTTACAGCCCACGCGAAGGAACGCCCGCCGCGCGCATGCCACAGCTTGACCGGGCGACCATCAAGGCGCGTGCGGCGGCATTGCGGGCAGCAGCCAGCCAATGGCAGTCACGCTGGCTTGGCGGTCTGGTCAATTCACGCCAGACGATGCTCGTCGAACGGGACGGCCAAAGCGGCCATGCAGACAATTTCGCGCGCGTCCGGCTGGAAACGGGCGGGGTCGAACCGGGATCGGTGATCGCCGTCACCATCATCGGGGTGGACGGCGGCCATCTGATCGGCAAGAGGGCGGCATGAGCGAAGACACCTCTGCCCCGAGCTGGACCGAACGACTGTTCGGCGGCCTCCGGCGCACATCCGACCGGCTCAGCGACAATCTCGGCGGCTTGTTCGGCAGCGGCAAGCTTGATGCGGAGACGCTCGACCGGATCGAGGAGGCGCTGATCGTCTCCGATCTCGGCCCGCGCATGGCCGCGCGCATCCGTGCCCGCCTCGCCGAAGGCCGCATCGACGGCCCGGTGACGGAGGATGCCGTCCGTGCCGCCATCGCCGAGGAAATCGAAAAGGCGCTAACCCCGGTCGCGAAGCCGCTGGAAATCGTCGCCTTTCCTCGCCCGCAGGTCATCCTTGTCGTCGGGGTCAACGGATCGGGCAAGACGACGACCATCGCCAAGCTCGCCCACTGGTTCACCGAACAGGATTATGGCGTGATGCTGGCGGCGGGGGATACATTCCGCGCCGCAGCCATCGGCCAGCTCGCCACCTGGGCGGAGCGGGTGGGCGTGCCCATCGTCACCGGCCCAGAGGGCGGCGACGCGGCAGGCCTTGTCTATGATGCGGTCAAGCGGGCGACGGCGGAGGGTATTGATGTCCTCATCGTCGACACCGCCGGCCGCCTTCACAACCGGCGCGAGCTGATGGACGAACTGGCGAAGATCCGCCGTGTGCTCGGTCGCCTCAATCCTGCCGCGCCGCACGACGTTGTGCTCGTGCTCGATGCGACCACCGGGCAGAACGCGCTGTCGCAGATAGAGACTTTCCGCGATGTCGCCGGGATCACCGGCCTTGTCATGACCAAGCTCGACGGCACGGCGCGCGGCGGTGTGCTCGTCGCAGCGGCGGAACAATTCGGCCTTCCCGTCCACGCCATCGGCGTCGGCGAACGGATCGATGATTTGCGGCCATTCGACGCCGCACAAATGGCCGCAGCAATTGCAGGACGCATGAAATGAGCGAGGAATTGCCGCAGGATACGGCGGAGATCGCGGGCCTCAAGGACAAGAGCGAACCGGCACATCCCGGCTGGCTGCCCTTCGCCATCGATTTCGGGCCGCTGCTGATCTTTTTCCTGACCTATCAGCTGACCAAGGGCGAAGGCCCGTTCGGCGCAACGGCCGGCGCAATCAAAGGCACCATCGCCTTTATGATCGCCATCATGATCGCGGTCGCGGTTTCGCAGTGGAAGCTCAAGAAAGTCTCGCCGATGCTGTGGCTTTCGGCCGTGCTGGTGATCGGCTTTGGCGGCCTCACCATCTGGCTCAATGATCCCCGCTTTATCCAGATCAAGCCGACGATCATCTACGCCGGCCTCGGCCTGTTGCTGCTGGGCGGCTGGCTGCGGGGCAAGCCCCTGCTCAAATATGTGCTGCAGGCCGCTTACGACGGTCTGTCGGATGAAGGCTGGATGAAGCTTTCTCGGAACTGGGGCCTGTTTTTCATTGCCATGGCGCTGATCAATGAAGGCCTGCGTCTCGCCTTCGATTTCGACCTGTGGCTGACCATCAAGACGTGGGGCCTCAGCATCCTTTCCTTCATCTTCGCGCTGACCCAGCTGCCACTGATGATGCGGCACGGGCTGGTGCTCGAAGAAAAGGACGCTGACGCCCCCTGACGTGCGTCACCCCGCCTGATCGGCGCGGGCGATGCCCTCTCCGTCGAGATTCTGCGCGACAAAATCCCAGTTGATCGCCTTGGCAAGCAGCGCGTCGAGATAGGATGGCCGCGCGTTGCGATAATCGATGTAATAGGCATGTTCCCATACATCGATGGTCAGCAGCGGCTTGATCCCGTCCTGCACCACCGGGCTGTCGGCATCATGCAGCGATGTCACTTTGAGCGCGCCACCATCCAGCACCAGCCACGCCCAGCCGCTGGCGAAATGGCCGACCGCTTCCTGCTTCAATGCGGAAACCAGCGCGTCCTGCCCGCCGAAATCGTCAATCAACCCCGCAAGCTTGCCAGAAGGCTTGACCGGATCGGGCGTCAGGCACTGCCAGAAAAAGCTATGGTTCCACAGCTGCGCCGCATTGTTGAACAGCACCCGGTTGCCGCGATCGCTTGCCGCACGGATCACCTCGCTCAACGATGCCCCGGCCAGGTCCACTGTCACGCCGACCAGTTCGTTGGTCTTGTCGACATAAGCCTTGTGGTGCTTGCCGTGGTGGAATGAAAAGCTTTCGGCGGAGAGCGTGTCACCAAAGGCATCGGCGGCATAGGGAAGCGGGGGAAGTGTGAAGGTCATGTGAGTCCCGTTTTTTGGAAGAATTGGCCCCCGTTGAACCCCCCAGGCATCATATGGTTGCGATACCGCGCCGCAACAACCGGCCCGCCTTGCCGCTTCAAGTTGGCGATGCCATAAGCCAGCCGGTGCTTGGTCGTCCTGCCGGAGGGGGAGCGGCGGCCGCCAACAAGGGGAGCTAACATGGCGAAATTCTTCGGCAATCTGCACGCCGTTCTCGGGGTCGGATTCATTCTCGCGCTGGCGCTGATTTTCGGCACTCAGTCAGCGGGCGATCTTGAGCAGCAGGTCATCCGCTGGCTGCACACCTTCTTCGGCATCCTGTGGATCGGTCTGCTCTACTATTTCAACTTCGTGCAGATCCCGACCATGCCGACCGTCCCGGCAGAACTGAAACCGGGCGTCTCCAAGTATATCGCCCCGAAGGCGCTGTTCTTCTTCCGCTGGGGCGCGGCGCTGACCGTGCTCTTCGGCCTCATCATCGCGATGCGCGCCGGTTATTTCGCCGAAGCAATGATGCTGGAGGAAACCTATCGTCTGATCGGCATCGGCATGTGGCTGGCGCTCATCATGGCGTTCAACGTCTGGTTCGTGATCTGGCCGGCACAGCAAAAGGCGCTGGGCTTGGTCGAAGCTGACGATGCCACCAAGGCCGCAGCCGCGACCCGCGCGATGATCTTCAGCCGCACCAACACGCTGCTGTCGATCCCGATGCTCTATGCGATGATCGCCTTCAACGGCGGCTAATCGCGTCACATCGAAAAGCCCCTCTCCCGCCCGTCGCGGGGGAGGGGTTTTTCTATGCGGAAATACCGTGTTTCTTGAGGCAGTGGCGCAGCTGGTCGTAGGTGAGGCCAAGTGCCGCCGCCGTCGCCCGCTGGTTGTAACGATGCCGGGCATAGGCCGCCTCGATCAATGCCTTTTCATAGGCATCAACCGTCGCCTTGAGGTCGGTGGTGGTCAGCTCAGCCGGCATGGCTCCTGATTGCGGCGATTGCCCTGCAACGGACGCCTCACTGCTCTGCCCTGCTCCGTTAGGCGATCCTGCCATCGCATCCGCCTGCGGCGCCCATGGGCTCACAAAGGGGTCGAGCGCGATCGCATCGACCGGCTTGCCCGGTTCCGGCCAGCGATAGACCGATCGTTCCACCACATTGCGCAGCTCGCGCACATTGCCCGGCCAGCTATGCGCTTCGAGCAGCGCGGTCGCGCGCGGCCCCCATCCCGGCCATGTCGGCCATGACAATTCGGTCGCCATGCGCTGGCCGAAATGTTCGGCGAGCACCATGATGTCGCCTTCACGCGCGCGCAGCGGCGGCAGCGTGATCACTTCGAACGACAAGCGGTCGAGCAAATCGGCGCGGAACTGCCCCTTGTCCACCAGCGCAGGCAGATGCTCATTGGTTGCCGCAACGATCCGGCAATCGACCCGCAACGGCCGCGAGGAGCCGATCCGCGTTACCTCGCCATATTCCACCGCGCGCAGCAGCCGTTCCTGCGCCGCCATCGACAATGTGGCCAGCTCGTCGAGGAACAGCGTCCCCCCATCCGCCTCCTCGAAACGCCCGGGCCGCGCCTTGGTCGCGCCGGTAAAGGCGCCGGCCTCGTGCCCAAACAGCTCGGCTTCAATAAGCGTTTCCGGCAGCGCTGCGCAGTTCATCACCACCAACGGTCCGTCCCAACGGTTGCTGTGGCGGTGGAGACGTTCGGCAATCAGCTCCTTGCCGGTGCCGCGCTCGCCGATCACCAGCACGGGGCGGTTGAGCGCTGCTGCCTCAAGCGCGCGCTCGACACTGTCGAGGAAGGCCCCGGACTGGCCGACAAAGCGTGTTTCGCGATCCACGCCAATATATGGTGAGAATTCCCACGCAGGGGCAAGTGAAAAGTGCGAACTCGCACCATCATCGCCCACTAACCCACGCAAAACTGGGCTTCACCGAGTTTGGCACGCCCTGTGCAGAGTATCCGGCATGGACAATCTGCACCATCATGAGGACGATCATGGTTCGGCATCGCATCAGAGCGCAGGCGTTTTCGGCGCTGGCATCGATACTGGTCCCGCTGATCCTCGTGCAGGGGCTCTTGTCCCATACCAGCCTTCCGGCTCCGGTTACGGCATCAGCCACGACCGGGGTCTCCGCCGGTCGGGCTTGACCCGTCTGACCGACTGCGGTGCCGGGGCATCTTCCCCCCTTGCCCAGCCCCGGCACCGCTCTTCTTTTCACCACCGGCCGGACGCGGCCTTTTCTTACGAACCCAAGCGCGCACAGGAGTTCACACTAATGGGTATCTTTTCCCGCACCCGCGACATTATCGCCGCGAACGTCACCGACCTGCTCGACAAGTCGGAAGACCCCGCGAAGATGATCCGCATGATCATCTTCGAGATGGAAGAGACGCTGGTCGAAGTCCGCGCCTCTGCCGCCCGGACGATCGCCGACCAAAAGGAAATGCGCCGGCACGTCACCAAGCTCGAAGGGCTGCAGGAAAGCTGGCTGGAAAAGGCCGAACTCGCCCTGTCCAAGGACCGTGAGGATCTCGCCAAGGCCGCCCTCCTCGAAAAGCAGAAGGCCGCCGACATGGCCGACCAGCTCAAGGCCGAGATCGCTGTCCTTGATGACGCACTGACCGGTTACGAGGCGGACATCGCCAAGCTCCAGGCCAAGCTGCGCGAAGCCCGCAGCCGCCAGTCGAACATCAACACCCGCCTCGAAAGCGCGGAGAATAAGTTCAAGTTGCGCGAGCTGACCCATGGCGAGCGCACCGCGGACGCCTTCAGCCGCTTCGAGGAACTGGAACGTCGGGTCGATTTTGCCGAAGGCCGCGCCGACGCGCTGACCATTGGCACAAACCAGCGCAGTCTGGAGGACGAGTTCGCCAATCTGCGTTCGTCCGACACCGTGGATGCCGAACTCGCCGCCATGAAGGCGCGCCTCAACAAGTCGGAGGGCTAAGCCGTGGCAGAGATTATCATCCCTGTAATCGTGCTGTTCATCGGTCTGCCGTGGCTCATCCTCCACTATGTCACCAAGTGGAAGGCAACAGCCACCCTGCCCGAAGGCGATGAGCGGCTGCTCGACGAGCTCTATGACCTCGCCCGCCGGCTGGAAGATCGCGTTCATACTGTCGAGCGGATTGTGTCCGCCGACAATCCGGACTGGCGCCCTGCCGTCCGCCACGAGCGCGAGGAAGAGCCGCGCCTGACCTATCGTTCGGAGAGGAGCAACTAAGATGAGCGGAATCCGCACACGCTATTATCGCGACAAGCAGAATGGCAAGCTGGCGGGCGTCTGCTCGGGCCTGGCAGACTACACCGGCATCGAAACGCTCTGGATCCGCCTCGGCGTTATCCTCCTCACCATCGCCTTCGGCTGGCCGCTGATCGCCTATTTCGTGATCGCCTGGCTCGCCCCGGTGAAGCCGGTTGATCTCTACGCCTCCCGCGAAGAGCAGAAATTCTGGCAAGGCGTCCGCGCCAATCCGGCCCGCTCGGCCCGTGATGTCCGCGCCTCCTTCCGCGAGCTCGACCGTCGCCTCGCCGACATCGAACTCTACTACACCAGCCGCAACAAGCGCCTGGAAGACGAGATCGAAAGCCTGCGCTGAGCGCGGGGCGACAGAGAACTGCCCTGCGCTGAGCGCGAGGCGACAGAGAAGTGCCCTGCGCTGAAGCGCAGCGACCAGAGGGAAACATGGATATGTCTTGGGGTGGACCAGCCTTCGTCATTGCCATCTTCGCCATCGCTTATGGCGGCTGGATCCTGAACACCTGGATCAGGGCACGCCATGGCTACCCGGTCGAAAATGAATGGGGCGGCACGACCGAAAACCGTCAGATCTCGGTCGACAGCGAACGCCAGCTGGCTCTGCTGACAACCGAAAATGCCGACCTCAAGGGCAAGCTGCTGCGCATCGAGGAACGGGTCGCCGTGCTCGAACGCATCGCCACCGACAAGGCCGGCCGCCTGTCCGACGAAATCGAAAAACTACGCTAAGGCGCAACGGGAGATTGATCGCAATGGAAGGCGGATTTTTTTCTGAAGCCATGGTGCCGGTGTTGGCGCTGGTAGGCTCGCTCGGCGTCATCGGATGGGTGATTACGACTTGGCTGAGGGTCAAGCATGGCTACCCGCTCGAAAGCAGCTGGGGCAAGGCCGTTTACCCGAAGCGCGATGACGAGACGATCGAACGCGTGAAGCTGCTCAGCCAAGAGAATGCGCAGCTGCGGGCAGAGCTCGGTTCGGTCAAGGATCGCCTCGCCAATGTCGAGCGGATTGTCACCGACGGCAGCCTGCGCCTGTCCGATGAAATCGATGCGCTCAAGCGCATTTCGAACTGAGGGGCGAGACAATGGAATTTGACAGAGGATTGTTCGTTCTCGGCTTCTTCATGATCGTGGTAGGAATTCCCGTCATCGCCGGCGTTCTGGGCGACATGTACAAGCGCCGCATGAAAGTCCGCGAACGCGAGCTCGAACTGCTTGGCAACCAGACCGCGGAAAAGGCGGCGCAATATGCCGCTCACACCGAACGGCTGGAACAGCGGGTGCGCGTGCTCGAACGGATCATCACCGATCGCGGCATCGCGGTTGCCGATGAAATCGAAGCGCTGCGCGATCAGCGCGACCATTGAGCTGAAGTGGGGGAAATAGCCGCATGTTCGACAATCCGTTCTCGATGGTCGTTGCGATCGTCTTCATCGTCATGACCTCGGTCGTGCTCATCACGCGTTACAGATCTGCCGCACGCAGCGAGCGGATTGCCCGCAGCAGCGCCGAGGACAAAGCATTGCGTGAAGAAATGCAGGCTCTGAAGGAGCGCGTTCAGGTGCTCGAACGCATCGCCACTGACGCGCATGACGCTTTGCGCATCGATCAGGAAATTGCCCGGCTGCGTGATCGCTGACGCGACCATCCGGGCCACATGAGCAAGGGACAATGGAGGTAAGCCATGTCTGAACTTTCCATCACTCTGGTATCCGGCGCGACCGCGCTTGCGGCTATCGCCATCGTTGCGCTCGCCGCGCTGCGCGGCTGGGGCCAATGGGTCGCGCTGCGGCGGCATGAGCTTGACCGCCATGCCGTAGCATCAGGGCCGCATGACGATGCCCTGCCCAGCAACACCGCAAGCCGCATCGATATTGCCGACCTGCGTGAGCGGGTCCGCAAGCTCGAAGCGATTGCCGCCGGCGTGGATCTCTAAGGCGATGGCAGAGGTCCGCATCATCGAACGTCATGAAGTCGCCAAGGCCGGCATCGGGCTGGGCAGCGCCATCGCTGTCGCCATTTCCTGGAGCCTGCACCAGTCGATCATCTGGGCGGCGATTCACGGCTTCTTCGGCTGGTTCTACGTCGCCTATTACGCGATCATGCGCGAGCTTTGAGGGTTTCACCCGCGCCCTACCCCTGCTAGCGCGCGGCCATGCCCAGCCTTGCCGATATTGCTGAGGAATATGAATTCCTCGAAGCTGATGACCGCTACCGCCTGTTGATCGATCTCGGGCGGGAGCTGGAATCCATGCCCGATCCGCTCAAGACCGACGCGACACTGGTACGCGGCTGTTCGGCGAGCGTGTGGGTCTATCCGGTCAAGCAAGAGAATGGCACGCTGCACTTCCTCGCGGACAGCAACGCCGCGATCACCAAGGGCATCATCGCGCTGGTGCTGCTGAGCGTGCAGGACCGCGATCCTGCCACCATCCTCGCTACCGACATTGCCGGGGCGCTGGCGCCCTTCGCGCTGGAACGACAGCTATCGTCCAACCGCACACAGGGCATCCCCAATATGATCGCGCTGATCCGCGAAACTGCGGAACGCTACGCCGCGGGCTGAGGGCCCTTCCAGCTCCGCCGTTCCTCGGCGATGCGCAATATTTCGAATGCCGCTTGCCCGGCATGGAACCGCTTGGCCGCTTCCTCGTCACCCGGCTTCACGTCCGGGTGCGTTTCCTTGGCGAGCGCGCGCCAGGCCTTGCGGACATCGTCGAACGCACAATCGGGCGAGAGGTCGAACAGGTCCAGCGCGCGCATCTCGTCCGCGCTGCGCCCTTCGTCCCCGCGCGAGGCCCATTGCTGGTGCTTCGATGTTGTGTATCCCGCCGCCTCGCGCCGCTCCTGCGCTTCGCGCGCAGCGGCATCCTCGGCGCTCAATCCTTCGAAATAATTCCAGCCGCGATTATATTCGGCGGCATGGTCCTGACAAAACATCCAGCGCTCAGGGCTGTTGGGTGATTTCGGTGCCGGGCATGTTCCCGGCTCGGTGCATCCATGGCGATCGCACAGGCGCACCTTCACCGCCTCACGCGAGGCGCCATAGCTTCCCCAACGGGGGAAGCCCCAATTGTCGGACCGTGTGGAGCGCGGCATGGCGCCCATGTAGCGGGGATCGCTGAAAAGCGCCACCCGAAGCGCGCTTCGCTGCCGCAAGAAAATGCCAGAGGGCCTGTAAGCCGGGTTCTGTCCATCCCCTTGCGGGAACTGGGCGACCATTCCTCTAGGCGTGCCGTTGCCGACACGCTCAAGCAACCAACCCGGACGGTCGGGGCATCAACCATGCCCTGCCCTTGCTCATCACAAGGGCGCGCCGTCCCTATTCGGTCTTGCTCCCGGTGGGGTTTGCCATGCCGCTTCCGTTGCCGGTCGCGCGGTGCGCTCTTACCGCACCCTTTCACCCTTGCCTGGCTGCGTATCCGCAAGCGGACGACAGCCATAGGCGGTCTGCTCTCTGTGGCACTGTCCCTGAACCCGTTGCCGGGTCCGCCGGGTGTTACCCGGCACCGTGGTTGAGCGGAGCCCGGACTTTCCTCCCGCTGGTGCGTTGCCCGAAGGCATTGCTCCAACCGGCGGCCGCCCGGCCCTCTGGTGGCACCGTTCATAGCTGAACGGCGCCGTCTTCACCAGACCCGCCTCAATCCCCTTGCGGCTGCGGCAGGAGCAGCGCGAGCAGGATCGCCCGACACTCGCCATCGATGGTCCCGTCAATCAGCTCGGGCCGGAACCGCCGCTGGAACGCGACCGTTGCAGCAAGCGGATCAGTCACATCATAGCCAAAGCGTTCAAGCGCCAGCAGAAACCCGGCATCGGACCATAAGGGGTCGGTGAGGTTGCGCGTCGGCCGCGGCAGCGCAAGGCGCAAACGCGCCAGCCGGCCCCATGGGAAAAGCTCGCCCGGATCCTGCTTGCGCGCTGGCGCAATGTCCGAATGGCCGACGATATTGCCGCGGGTGATCTGGTGCCGGTCCTTGATCCCGTGGACCAGGCGGATGATCGCGTCGACCTGTTCGTCGGGAAAGGGACGGTATCCCCATTCATGACCGGGATTGACGATCTCGATGCCGACGCTGGCCGAATTAATGTCCACCACGCCGCGCCAATAGCTGCGCCCTGCATGCCAGGCGCGCTTATCCTCCGGCACCATATAGGTGATCGTGCCGTCCTCGCTCACCACATAGTGGGAAGAAACCCGGCTTTCGGGGTTCGCCAGCCAGTCGATTGCACCCGGCCCGTCAGGCATGCCGGTATAATGCAGCACAATCATCGAAACCGGCGCGCGACGTTCATCGAAATTGGGAGACCAGCGTTCGATCATTCGCGTCATGCCAGCGCGTGTCCTTTGCCCCCGCGTCTCAAGGCTTCAGCCATGCCATTGCGTCACCATCGGCGCAAGCACTCAGCCGGTCGACAGATGCCCCAGCGGCTTTGCCGTTGCGGCGCATCGGTAGAATCCCCGGCAATCCGGGTCTCGGACCAACGGGCTCCCCTTCGCCAGCATCGTTTCGAACGCGCCGGGCATGAACAGCCCATCAGGCGCCAACGCGTCGGAGAGGCGCGCCACCGCCCGCTCGCGGTGCTGTGGCGTGAGGTAGAAGAGGAGGTTCCGGCACAGGATCACATCGAACGGCCCCGGCGGCAAAGCATCGACGAGGAGGTTATGCTCGAGGAAGCGCACCCGGTCACGGATCGTGCCGCGGAGCAGCCAGTCGCTACCGTCCGCCTCGAACCATTCCAGCATCGACCGCGCCGGCAGCCCGCGCTGGATTTCGAAGTGGGAATAGCGACCGGCCTGTGCCACCTGAAGAACCGAAGGGCTGATGTCGGTGCCCAGGATCGTGATGTCCCAGCCGGCCCAGCGCGCAGGCTGCTCGGCGATCATCATCGCCAGTGAATAAGGCTCCTGCCCCGTGCTGCACCCGACCGACCAGATCGACAGGCGACGGCTGGCGGCGCGGCGCGGCGCTCGCGCAATTGTTCCAGCGCAACCTGGTCAAGATCCTCGTACAGCTTCGGATCGCGGAAGAAATAGGTCTCATGATTGATCAGCGCGTCAACCACCTCGTCCACCAGCTGGCGGTCGGCGTCGCTTGCCAGCGCCACCACCAAGGCTTCTAGCGAGGGATAGCGCCGTGCCTTCAATATCGGTTGAAGGACTGTCTCGATACGCCACATCCGGTCGATCGTGATCGCGTGGCCCGCGCGCGCTTCGAGGAGCGCGGCCAGGATGCGTTCCGGCGCGCCGGGCTCCCGATCGATCATGCGGCCGACCTCTGGCCGATATGGGCCAGCGCGCTGGCCAGCTCGTCGGGGGTCATCACCAGATCTGCCAGCCCTTCGCGGACAACTGCGCCCGGCATTCCCCAGACGACGCTGCTTTCGCAATCCTGGGCCATCACCAGGCCACCTGCGCGTTTAATCCGGCGGACGCCGTCCAGACCATCGCGGCCCATGCCCGACAGGATCACCGCACATGCCCCGGCACCATAGACATCGGCCAGAGAGGCCATCATCGGATCAACCGCAGGGCAGGCGCCGGTGGGGCTCGGCGAATGATCGAGCATGATCCGCGGCCCGGCTGGCGATGCGCTCACCCGCACATGCGCCTCTCCCGGCGCGAGATAGACATGGCGGGGAAGCACCGGCATCCCATCCTCCGCCACCATGATCGTGCGCTGCACGCCGATATGACGCAGTTGGTCGGCCAAGAAAGGCATGAAACCGCCCGGCAGATGCTGGGTAACGAACAGCGGCAGGTCAAACGCAGGGTGCAGCGACCAGAGAAAGGCGTTGATCGCCATGATCCCGCCGGTGGAGGCACCGATACCGATGGCTTCAATCGGCCGTGCAGCGGGAAGCAGGACCGGTTCGGGCGCACGCGGCGCACCATCAGCCAAGGGCAGTGCCCGCCCCCGGTCTGCCAGAGCGCGCAGGCGCGCGACCAGCAGCTCGCCGAAACGCCCCGCAAATGTGCCTCGCCCGGGCTTCAGCATGGTATCGGCTGCCCCCCGCGCCAATGCCTCAATCGCCGCTGGGCCGTCCTCCGGGCAGTTGGCAGAGAGGATCAGCACCCGTGCGCCAGCGGATCGCTCGATCAGGTGGGGCAGCGCTGTCAGCCCGTTCATTCCGGGCATTTCGATATCAAGCAGGATCAGATCGACCGGCTGGCAGGCCAATGCCTCAATCGCATCGCGCGCATTGGCAAAGGATCCGACGATGTCGAAACCACCAGCGCTGTCGATGATCCGCTCGGTGATCGACCGGACGACAATGCTGTCGTCGACCAGCATGATCCGCGCCGGCCGCTCCGGTGCCGCATGCCTTGGTGCCGGAGCCGACTGCGTGGACATTGCGCTCGCTCAGACGAGACCGATGAGTTGCAGCTTACGCTCGAGCGTTTCGCGGTCGAACGGCTTCATGACATATTCGTCGGCGCCATTCTCGATAGCCGCCCGGATATGCGCGGTGCCATTTTCCGTCGTGCAGAACATCACCTTGGGCCGGTGTGCCAATTCAGTGTCATTGAGCGCGGACAGGAACTCCATCCCGCTCATCACCGGCATGTTCCAGTCGAGCAGGATGAGGTCGAAGCTGCGCGCACGGCAGGCTTCGAGTGCGACGCTGCCATCCTCGGCTTCCTCCACCGAAAGGCCGAGGCCTTCGATGATGTGGCGTGCCACTTTGCGGATAACCTTGCTGTCATCGACGATCAGGCAGTGCGCCATGGTGCCCCTATCCTTATGGAATCCGAGACTTTCAGGCGTAGCCCAAATAGGTAGCCGAGAGGTTAAGCTGCCGCGCCGAGCGGGGTCCCGGCAGAGGCAACAATCGCTTCCGGTCGCACCAGCAGGATCGCGCGCCCCTGATGATCCGCCATGCCGTCCACAAGCTGCGCCCAGGCGCTGGTCAGACCCGCCGGCGCGGGGCCGAAACGATCAATGGCAATCACATCTTCGACCCGTTCGAGCGCGAGGCCATAGCCATGGCCTTCGATCGAGCTGATCGCCATCAATTGACTCTGCGCCGTCCCCTCCCCCGCAATCAGCGCGGTGTCGAGCAGCGTGAAAACTCGGCTCCGGATTGTCGCAAGGCCGATGATCGTCGGCGGCGCACATGGCACCGGCACCAGAGCAGTGATGCGCACCACTGCCTCGACCGTTTCCGCAGGGAGCGCGATGGTCGTGCCGCCGACACCGGCGACGAGATAAAGTCCGGAGCTCATACCGTGACTCCCTTTTCCCGCCGCGGCCATGCCCGCTCGGTTTCCGCGAGCAGCGCAGGGGCATCAAGCAATTGGATGATTGCTCCATCATGCTGGGCCAGGCCAATCAGCGGCAGCAGCGCATCCTCCGCCGGAATCTCGACGTCCAAGGGAAGCATCTGCCCAACATCGACAATCGGTATGGCAAGGCGGCGCACGCCATCACCAATGCGAACCACCCGGATCGTGCCTTGCTCGGGAATCGCGCCAGTTACGACCATCGGAACCAATTGCCCGTCGATCATCGCGACATGGCGTTCACCGATGCGTGACAGCGCGGCGACAGGCAAATCATGCAGCCGCTCGATCCACGTCATCGGAACCGCAAGGCACCGGTCGTCATGATGGACAGTGCAGGTCAGCCAAAGCTCTGAATCGCGTTCGGCCATGCTCGCGGCTGGTATCTCCTCCCCTTGATCGGAAAGGATGGAACCGGCCGCAATGGCATCAACATCAAGCACAAGCATCGGCTGGCCGCTGTCGGGCAGGCTCATCCCCGAATAGATGCCGAGCGTTAGCAACAGCGGCGGCAGCGGCTTGATCACCAGCTCCTCATGATCGCGGACATCGGGCACATCAATGGCCACCGTCGCATTGCCGCCAACCCGGCACAGAATGATCGCCCGGTCGGCCTCCTCCCCTGTTTTGGAAAGGCCCAATAGCTCTTCAAGCACCAGCAGCGGCAGCATCCGGCCGCGCACCCGCAACAGGCCGGCTCCACCGGCGCTCTGGCGCTGCACTGCATCGCTCGATGCCAGCAGGACCTCGAGAACCACGCTACGCGGGATAGCAAAACTCTGCCCGCCGGCATCGACGGCGAGAGCGGAGATGATGGTCAATGTCATCGGCACATCGAACTCGACCGTCACGCCCGCGCCGGGGCGGTTGCGCACATGGGTCTGACCGCCCAGCTTCTCGATATTGGCCTTGACCACATCCATGCCGACACCGCGACCCGACACCCCGGTTACAGCAGCAGCCGTTGAAACCCCCGGCAGAAAGACGAATTCGGCAATGCGATCAGGCGTCAGCTTCGGCGCTTCATCCTCAGCCACATGGCCGTCTGCGATCGCCCGGCTGACAAGACTCTCGAGGGGGAGCCCGCCGCCATCATCCTCCAGGGCGATCAGGATACGGTTGTGGGCCTGCCGCGCGGATACCCGCAACGTCCCTTGGGCAGGCTTGCCCGCGGCGATCCGGCGCTCACTGCTCTCGATGCCATGATCGATGGCGTTGCGCAGCACATGAACAATCGGATCACGCAGCGATTCAGCGACCTCGCGGTCGATCTCCACTTCGCCGCCCTCGATTTCCAGCCGCACATCCTTGCCGAGTTCGCTCGACAATTGCCGCACGAGGCGCGGCAGCGGGGCGAACAGCTGGCGCAGCGGCACCATGCGCATCTGCCCAACCGCAGCGCGCACCTGCGCCAGCGTTGTGGACAGCCGCTCGAATGCGGACAGTTCGGCAGGGTCAATGCCCGCGGCACGCAGTTGCGCGGCCACTTCGTTACGCCCGAGCACCAGATCGGACACGCCGTTCATCAGTTGGTCGAGCAACGCCACTGGCAGACGCACGGACCGCCAATTCTGGGGCACCACCGTTACCGGCCCAACCTGGTCATGGGCGCCGGGTATTGCAGGCTGTTCTTCAACGCCTCTCTCACCCGCCGCCAACGCAAGGCCGCCGCGAAGGTTGGAGAGAATTTGTCCGATCAGTGCCGCATCATCCCCTTCCGGTTCCGCCCCATCGGCTGCAATCGCCACTGTGAGCTGCCGGATCCGTTCAAAGGCTTCCAGGATGGCAGCGACAGCGGGCGCGGCAGGAACGCTGCGCCGTGCGCGCAACGCATCAAGCAATTCCTCGGCAGCATGGGCTACCGCGGTAATGCGTGGCAGATCGAAAAAGCTGCTGCTTCCCTTGACCGTGTGAACAGTCCGGAAAATCCGGTCGAGGCCCGACCTGTCAGTGGGATCGGCTTCCCAGACGACCAGATCGCCGGCTACCGATTCCATCATGTCGAGCGTTTCGCCGACGAATTCGCGCAGCAGATCGTCCATGAAGATGCCAGCCTGTTGAACAGGCCAGCAGCCATGCACTGATTGTGGTTAATGCCGGGTTGAAGCGGGTCTACCGCGTCTCACAGCGGTACGATCGCGCCCACGACGATTTCGCCGTCTCCGGGGCGCGACAGCATGACCTCGCCACCACGGTTCCCAGCGATCCGGCGGGCCAGCGCGATACCGACCGTCTTGGGTGTCGGCTCATGCGATGCGTCGGCAAAGGCTGCCTCGCTGGCGGAGTCGATCACCACACGGTCCCCGGCACCGCGCACGGCAATCTCGATCCGGCCATCGCGTTGCTCTGCAGCCATGTCGATGCGCCCGCCGCGAACCAGCGCCTCAACCACCACCTGCGCCAGCAACAGCAGCGTGCGGGCAGCAGGTTTCGCCAGCGGCCCGACATCCCCCACCCAACCGATGGCCACAGTCTTGCCGTCAGCCACCAGCCCCTGCAGCGCAGATGCTATCTCGTCAGGCGCGATATCGTCACCATAGCCCCCGGCAGAACCGAAGGATAAACGAAAGAATTTCAATTTGTTGATGGCGCTTCTTGAGCTTGTGTCGAGAAGATCGAAGAAGTTTTGGCGCATCGCGGGGTCATTTTCGTCGGCCAGAAGTTCCAGGCCGTTGCCGAATGAACCGACCGGCGACAGCAAATCATGGCACAGCCGCGAACACATCAGACTCGCAAACTCGACCGTTTCGTCCGTCACTCTGGTCCTCCCGCAGCGAAATCGCGTCAGTGAGCCGGCACCTAAGTCTCGTCGCCAGTGATGGCAAGCGCCACCGCGTCAAAGCCTTCGACGGCGCCTTCACCGGTAAAGTGCCAGGCTGAAGCATGGGTATCGGTCACGATCAGCCAGTAACGGCCGCCGTCGCCCACTGCTGCTACCGCGTCCCTAGCTGAAGGCTGTGCCAGTCCGTTCGGATGCGAATGATAATGGCCAATCACGGCCAAATCCCCCCCGCGTGCAGCGCGGACCGCCTCAATCAGCGCACCGGGCGCAATCTCAAACTCTGTCGCCGGATCGGGGGCGACATTAGCGGCAGGGCGGACAGCGAGCACATGCGCATCGCTCCCCAGCAACAAGCCGCAACGCTCGCGATGCGGATCACGCGCGCAATCCGCAACGATAGTATCGAGCAGCGACCTTGATATCACGAGGATCATCACCACCTGCCTAGGGCATGAACCGGGGGGTCTCAATCGTCACTGTTACGCTCGACGAGAGCCACGTCGGCACGCGGCTGGACCGCGCGCTGGCGGATGCTGCGCCCGATCTTTCACGCGAACGGATCAAGGCCCTGCTGGCCGAAGGGGCCGTTACCCGTGCCGATGGCGCTCCAGTCGGCAATGCTTCGGCCAAGGTGCTGGCGCCCGCCGTGTTGCATATCGCTCTGCCCCCGCCGCTTCCGCTCGAAAATGAGGCCCAGGCACTCCCGCTCGTCATCGCCTATGAGGATGAGCATCTGATCGTCGTGGACAAGCCAGCCGGCATGGTCGTCCATCCCGCCAGCGGCAATCCGGACGGCACATTGGTCAATGCGCTGCTGCATCATTGCGCCGGGCAATTGTCTGGCATTGGCGGAGTCGCGCGCCCGGGCATTGTCCACCGCATAGACAAGGACACCTCCGGCCTGATCGTCGTCGCCAAGACAGACGTCGCGCATGAGGGGTTGGCGCGGCAATTCTTCGATCACAGTATCGACCGCATCTATCACGCGATCGTCGCTGGCCACCCTATTCCGCCTGCCGGAACCATAGACGCGCCGCTCGCCCGATCGACCACCAACCGCAAGAAAATCGCTGTGGTTGGCGAGGGCCGCGGCAAGCGTGCAGTGACGCATTTCCGCACCCTTGAGGCGCTTTCAGGGGCGTCGCTTGTCGAATGCCGGCTGGAAACGGGGCGCACCCATCAGGTGCGCGTGCACATGGCGCATATCGGCCACCCGCTGCTGGGCGATCCGGTTTACGGCCGGTCGCGCGCAAGCCTTACTTCAACGCTTAAAAGCATCGGTTTTGCCCGTCAGGCGTTGCATGCAACGCGACTGGGGTTTATTCATCCGGTCCGGGGAAAGAGCGTCGCCTTCGACAGTGTGCTGCCGGAGGATATGCAGGAACTGTTTACCAGGTTGAGGACATGACCGGCTTGGTCACCGATCCGGTCCACAACCGCCCAGGGAAAGACACTCGACCCATGACCAATGGCAGCAATGTTCCCGCAACGATGCCCGCTCTCGGTGGAGAGGCGGGGCTTAACCGCTATTTGTCGGAAATCCGCAAATTTCCGCTGCTGACGCCCGAGCAGGAATATATGCTCGCCAAGCGGTATCAGGAACATCAGGACAGCGACGCCGCGGCCCAGCTGGTTACCTCGCACCTGCGCCTCGTGGCCAAGATCGCCATGGGATACCGCGGCTATGGCCTGCCGGTCAGCGAACTGATTGCGGAGGGCAATATCGGCCTGATGCAGGGCGTGAAGAAATTCGATCCCGACCGTGGTTTCCGCCTCGCCACCTATGCGATGTGGTGGATCCGTGCCTCGATCCAGGAATTCATCCTGCGCAGCTGGAGCCTCGTAAAACTCGGCACCACCGCCGCGCAGAAAAAGCTGTTCTTCAACCTGCGCCGGATGAAGAATAACCTCGCCGCTTTCGAGGATGGCGATCTCAGCCCCGAACATGTCGCCAAGATCGCGACCGACCTCGGCGTGACCGAAGAGGAAGTGGTCAGCATGAACCGGCGCATGGCGCTGGGCGGCGATACCAGCCTCAACGTGCCGATGCGCGAGGATGGCGAAGGCCAGTGGCAGGATATGCTGCACGACGACGCCGAGCTCCAGGATGAGCGGGTCGCCGATGCGCAGGAACGCCAGATGCGCAGCGCCCTGCTCGTAGAGGCGATGGAACGCCTCAATGATCGCGAGCGTGACATCCTCACCCGTCGCCGCCTGTCTGATGAGCCTGAAACGCTCGAGGAACTGAGCCAGGTCTACAATGTCAGCCGCGAACGCGTCCGCCAGATAGAGGTGCGCGCTTTCGAAAAGCTGCAGAAGGCCATGCTCCAGATCGCTGGTGAACGCAGGCTGCTCGCGGCCGTCTGACGGACACTTGAGCTTGCAAGATTGCTATCGCGCGGCAATGTTTCGCGCATGGTGAGAATGCTTGTCTGGGCTGCAAAAGCCCTGCTCTGGTTCGTCGCGATCTCGGTCGCTTGGGTGCTGCTCTACGCTCTGGTCCCGCCCCCGACCACGCTGACGATGCTGCTCGACAGCCGCGGTGCCACCCGCGACTGGATGGCGATTGAGGATATTGACCGGGATATGGTCCGCGCGGTCATCGCGGCGGAGGATGGGCGCTTCTGCAGCCATTCGGGCTTTGACCTCGACGCCATCAGCGAAGCGATAGAGGCCAATGCAGAGGGGCGGCGCCTGCGCGGTGGTTCCACCATCAGCCAGCAGACGGCAAAGAATGCCTTTCTCTGGCAGGGCAGCGGCGTCGTCAGCCGCACGATCCGCAAGCTGCCGGAGGCCTGGTTCACATTCCTGATCGAGCAGCTGTGGGGCAAGCGCCGGATCATGGAAGTCTATCTCAACATCGCCGAAACCGGCCTCGGCACCTATGGCGTCAACGCTGGTGCGGAGCGCTATTTCGGCAAGGATGCATCGAACCTGACCCGCACGGAGGCCGCGCGCATCGCCGCGATCCTGCCGCTCCCCAAGAAGCGTGAGGCGGTGTCCCCTTCGGGCTTCACCCGCCGCTATGGCAACCGCATCGCCGCCCGCATCCGTCAGGTGCAGCGCGACGGCCTCGACGCCTGCATCTACCGGTAACGGACCGCACAAAGAAAAAGGGCGCGGCGACCGCAGTCGCCGCGCCCCTTTCTTTGGCTAACCGTCCGATCAGAAGCTGAAGCGTACGCCGACGCGGATGCCGTACAGCGACTGGCGGGTCACCAGGTTGAACTGCGGCTCGCGAACGCTGCTGAAGCGATACTGAGCGCAGGGCTGAGCGGTCGAGGTTGCGATCTGCGCCGAGGTCGGAGCGGTACCGGTCGGAACCGCCGCGCTCAGGCACTGGACCAGAACTGCCGAAGCCGTCTGCGGGAAGCCGACCTGACGCAGCGCACCCCAATCACGATCGATCAGGTTCAGCACATTTTCGATGTCCGCAAACACGGTGAAGCGGCCATTGCCGAAGAAAGCCGGAACTTCCTGCGACAGACGCAGGTCGATGCGGAAGACGTCCGGCGACTTGTTGCTGTTCTTCGGCACGATGCGGCCACGGAACCGCTCCAGACCATTGTTGGCAACCAGAGCGTTGAACGCAGCTTCCGTCGTCGCGCTATCGAAGCTGACGCGGGTGTCATTCAGCGTCGGAACATAGAGCAGCTGGCGGCTGAGGTTGCCGACGGTGCCAAACACGCTTGAACGGCCAGCGCCATTGTCAGTCATGGTGAAGCTGAACGGACGGCCCGAACGATATTCACCGAACAGGGTCACGCGCGTGTCATAGTCACCGAACAGGGCAAAACGCTGATCGATGCCGAACTTCCACTGGTCACGGATCTCGTAGATCGAGCGGCCGTAAGCGGCGAAGTTCGGGTCAAGGAACGCGTTGTTCGAATAGAGCGAGCCGGCGGTGGCCGAAGTCAGGCCGCCTTCGTCACGCACGTTCGAACGGGTGTAGCTGCCGTCGATGGTCAGGCCGAAGTCGAAACGACGCTCGAAACGAACCGAGGCGAAATAGCCGCGGCCGCGCGTCGAGTTGGTCATCAACAGGTCCTGGTTGGTGGTCGCTGTACCAGCGAACGGGCCGTAGCGAGTACGACCGTCAGGCAGCGTGCCAACCGCAACCGAACGGATGTCGGTCCAGGTGTAACCGCGCATATTCTCGTCATAGAGGATCTGCGCGCCGAACAGCCAGCCATCACCCAGGAAGCCGAGATCGGCATCATAGTCGAACGACAGGGCCGCACGCAGACGGTGGGCGATGTCGAGGTTCGGGTCGATCGCGTTGGTCGGGGCCTGTGCCAGCGCCGCAATGTTCGTTGCAAGGAAGCTGTTCACTTCGCCAGCAATGCTCGATCCGGCAACGCCAACCAGTGCCGCGTTGCACAGCGCGAGCTGCTGTGCGGCGGACAGGCTGGTGGTCGGGGCGTTACAACCCGATGCTGTGGTGTTGCGCTGCAGGTCGATGGCGTTGGTCAGCAGACCGGTGTTCGAGAAGCTGTTCGAAACGAACACGTCCGGCGTACCGCCAGCGAAGACGCCGACGCCGCCGCGGACGATCAACCGGTCAGTCGCCTGCCAGTTGAAGCCGAAGCGCGGCTGGAACACGCCCACACCCGAGAAGGTGTTGCGGTTCGAGAAGCCATAACGGTCCACGAAGTTCTGGTTGAGCGGCGGATAATTGTCGTTGTTGAACAGGTCGTAACGCAGACCCAACGAGAGCTGAAGGTCATCCGTTACCTGCCAGTCGTCCTGAATGCCGACGGTCCAGTTCTGCGTTCCGAAGCTTGCGCCTGCATTGTTCGGATTCAGGCTCGGAACAGCATTGCCGTAACGCAGACGGCCGGCCCGGCGGGCCTGGAAATCAGCGACCGAGTCAAAATACCAGTCGCCGAGCGAACGCTGGAGGAACAGGTTGAACACGTTGATGTCGGTATAGCCGAGGATGAAGCGCAGGCTGTGATCGCCGACTTCAAGACGGGCAGTGAAGTCCGCCGACAGGTTCTCGGTGTTCAGCTTGTTGGAATGACGCGAAACGTCCGGACCAAAGGTGATGGTCGGAACGCCAGCCGAACATGCTGTAAAGCTGCCAACCTGCACCGCGTCGAGGCAGACCTGGAACTGGCCGAAAGCGCGACCGCCGAACGGATCCTGACCGCGGTTATAGTCGCGATAGGAAACGCGCAATTCGGTCGAGAAATTGTCCGACCAGGTCGAGTTCAGCTGGAACACGCCCGAATTGACCTCTTCGGTCAGCTCGTAACCGTTCGAGAACAGGCCGAGACCCGGCGAGTTCAGCGAGTTGGAGGTGTTCTGCTGGAACTGCTGGTTGCCGACGTTGCGGATGTAGGTCAGCGACGCACGGTGATCGTCGGTCAGGTTGGCGTCCAGCTTGACGACCAGCTTTTCGTCCTGCTCGGTGGCATTCTGGATCTGGCCCAGCGTGTCATAACCATAGATGGTGCGCGCGATACTGCTGACGTTATCGATCTGCGCCTGCGTCAGGTTGGGGATCTGGTTGGCGAAACCGGCGCCGACACCATCGTCAAACGGATCGGTTTCATTCGTGCGCTCATAGCTCACCATGAAGAATAGACGGTCACGAAGGATCGGGCCAGAGAGCGTCGCACCATATTGCGTGCTGTCGAACTCGAGGTTCACCGGCACACCGCGGGTCAGGTTACCCGTCAGGCTGTCGTCGGTGTAGGTATAGAAGGCACGGCCGCGGAAGCGGTTGGTACCCGAACCGAGCACGACGTTGATCGCGCCGCCCTGGAAATCACCTTCCGAAATGTCGAACGGAGCGGTCTTGACCGAGAACTGCTCGATCGCGTCGAACGGCACAGGGCCGCGCGAGGTCGGCAGACCGCCGTTGTTCAGGCCGAAATCGTCGGAGAACTGAACGCCGTCGACCGAGAAACGGTTGAGGCGGCCGTTATTGCCGGCAACTTCGATGGTGCGCGAGTTCGAAAGGTCCATGGTGACCAGCGGATCGCGGCGGGCAAGGTCGCGGATGTCGCGGTTGATCGAGGCAACGCCGTCAATCTCTGCACGGCCGAGCGCGGTGATCGGGCCGTTCGAAGTTTCAAGCGCACCGCCCAGATTCGCAGCGGTCACAACGATGTCGCTGGTGACCTGAAGCGTGATCGGCAGGCGGAACGGCTGACCAGCCTGCAGGAACAGATCGGTGACCGTTGACGTTTCATAACCTGCAGCATCAACCGTCACGGAGTAGGGGCCGCCCACGCGGAGGCCGTTGGCGGCAAAGGTGCCGTCGGAACCCGTGGTGGTCGTGAAGGTTGTACCCGAAGGCTCATGAACAACAACGACCTGAGCACCAGCAACCGAAGCACCATCGGCTTCGACGGTGCCGCGGACGGCCGAGGTCGTTTCCTGCGCAGCGGCGGGCGTTGCGATGGCGGTTGCCATCGACAGGCCGGCAACGCTGGCGGCGAGATAGTAACGGAAGTTCATGTTGGTCACCCCTGATCGGCTGAATGCAACTGATAGCTAAAAGCCGGCCCGACCATGCCTCCTTGCGGGGAGGCAAAGCCTGTCCGGTATCGAACTGCCCGGTTCCGCGTCGGTGAACTCACCCTCTCGTCGTGCGGATATCCGGTAACCCGGGCGCAATGCCGTTGCATTGTGTCCGAATTTTTACAGCGCGGCCCCTAGCGCGCCTTTCAACGCACGTCATCCGGCCTGCTGGTCCGTAGTCGCAAGCCATAAGGCAGAAAGCGACGGAATCCCGCACGATTCCGCCGCTTTGTTGCGGTGCAAAAATGTCACAGTTTCAAAGATTCAGCGCGGGCACTCAGGCCGCGTCGCCAGTCTCCGCCCGCTTGCTCTCGGCAAAGACCCGAATCGGCTCTTTTCGACCTTCGACGACATCACGATCGATCACCACTTCGCTCACCCCATCGAGCTGGGGCAAATCGAACATCGTGTCGAGCAGGATCGCCTCGACAATCGAACGCAGACCGCGTGCGCCAGTCTTGCGGCTGATCGCCTTACGCGCAATCGCGCTCAACGCATCGTCGGTGAAAGTCAGGCCGACATCCTCGAGCTCGAACAGCTTACGATACTGTTTCACCAAGGCATTCTTGGGCTCGGCGAGAATCTTGACCAGCGCCGGTTCGTCGAGATCCTCGAGCGTCGCGATGACCGGCAAACGGCCGACGAATTCGGGGATGAGGCCGAACTTCAGCAGATCCTCAGGCTCGACATTCTTGAGCACTTCGCCGGTGCGGCGCTCCTCCGGGTTGGAGACATGCGCGCCAAAGCCGATCGATTTGCCCTGCAACCGGTCACCGATGATCTTTTCCAGACCGGCAAAGGCGCCGCCGCAGATGAACAGGATGTTGGTCGTGTCCACCTGCAGGAATTCCTGCTGGGGATGCTTGCGGCCACCCTGCGGCGGCACGCTGGCGATGGTGCCTTCCATCATCTTGAGCAGCGCCTGCTGCACGCCCTCGCCCGAAACGTCACGGGTGATCGACGGATTCTCGGCTTTCCGCGAAATCTTATCGATCTCGTCGATGTAAACGATGCCGCGCTGTGCCTTTTCGACATTATAATCAGCCGCTTGGAGCAGCTTGAGGATGATGTTCTCGACATCCTCACCCACATAGCCGGCCTCGGTCAGCGTCGTGGCATCGGCCATGGTGAAGGGCACGTCAAAGGTGCGCGCCAGCGTCTGGGCCAGCAGCGTCTTGCCGCAACCGGTCGGGCCGACGAGCAGGATGTTCGACTTCGCCAGTTCGACATCCTCGCCCTTACCCGAATGGTTGAGGCGCTTATAATGGTTGTGTACCGCGACCGAGAGGACGCGCTTGGCCGCGAACTGGCCGATCACATAATCGTCGAGCACGTCACAGATTTCGCGGGGTGAAGGCACGCCCCCGCCCTTGCGAGCCGGGGCCGCGCCCTTCGCTTCCTCGCGGATGATGTCGTTGCACAGCTCGACGCATTCGTCACAGATGAACACCGTCGGGCCGGCGATCAGCTTGCGTACCTCATGCTGGGATTTGCCGCAGAAGCTGCAGTAGAGCGTGGATTTGGAGTCGGGAGCACCGAGCTTCGCCATGATCGATTTTCGTCCGCAGTTGGGCAAATAGGCCGTCAACCGCCCATCCTAAGGGCGGTCGGGCATATTACAACAAGACAATTGGGTGAACATTCGGGGTTAAACGGGACAGTTGTCGCGCCCTGCTTCGCCCCAATGCTCCGCTACTTTGGGCCAACCGGCAATCAACCAGCCGCTGTCTCGGTTCCGGCAGGCCGCTTTTCAAAGACCTGATCGACCAGGCCAAATTCCTTGGCCTCCTCGGCTTCGAGGAAGGTGTCGCGGTCCATCGCCTTTTCGATCTTGTCGAGCGGCTGCCCGGTATACTTGGCGTACAAGTCATTCATCCGGCGGCGAATTCGCAGAATTTCCTTGGCCTGGATCTCGATGTCGGAAGCCATGCCGCGGGCCCCGCCCGAAGGCTGGTGGACCATGATCCGCGCGTTCGAAAGCGCGACGCGCATGCCCGGCTCACCGCTGGCGAGGAGGAAGCTGCCCATCGACGCTGCCTGACCAATGCACACCGTGCCGACGCGCGGGCGGATATATTGCATGGTATCGTGGATCGCCATGCCGGCCGTCACCACCCCGCCCGGCGAGTTGATGTACATGAAGATATCCTTGGTCGGGTTTTCCGACTCGAGGAACAGCAGCTGGGCGACGATCAACGAAGCCATCTGGTCTTCGACCTCGCCGGTCACGAACACGATTCGCTCACGCAGCAGGCGCGAGAAAATGTCGAAGCTACGCTCGCCGCGGCTCGACTGTTCGATGACGATCGGCACCAGCGCGTTGGTGATAGTGTCAAATGGGTCGTGCATGGTGCGGCGATATCCTTGTTGTTGCCCTCGCCCGACTACATCGGGCCAGCAGCCCGCGGGTTCAAGGGGGTGCGTGTCCACCCCCTCGTCCCAAATCAGTCAGCCTTGGCAGCCTTTTTCGCCGGGGCCTTCTTGGCAGCAGGCTTCTTTGCCGGCGCGGCTTCGGCGGCCGGTTCGGCTGCAGCCTTCTTCGGCGCGGCCTTCTTGGCAGGAGCCTTGGCCGCAGGCGCATCCTCGGCCTTGGCCGCGGCCTTCTTCGCCGCCGGCTTCTTCGCCTTGGCGGGGGCATGGTCATGGTCATGGCCACAGCCCGGGCCATGGACATGATCATCATCGGCCTCGATCGCGGCTTCCAGCTCGGCGCGGGTCACTTCGCGCTCGGTGATTGCCGCCTTCTCGAACAGGAAGTCGACAACCTTGTCTTCGAACAGCGGTGCGCGCAGCTGGGCAGCGGCGAGCGGCTCATTCTGGATATATTCCGCAAAGCGCTGGCGGTCTTCCGGGCGATATTGCTGTGCGGCCTGCGCGATCAGCCGGTTCATTTCCTGGCTGTTGACGACGACGCCGTTGGCCTGGCCGATTTCCGAGAGCAGCAGGCCCAGACGCACGCGGCGCTCGGCGATGGCGCGGTAATCGTCACGGTCGCGCTCGATTTCCTCGCGCGCGGCAGCGGGATCGGGCTCGCGCGCGGCTTCGGCTTCCAGCTGCTGCCAGATCTGGTTGAATTCGGCTTCAACCATGGTCGGTGGCACGGGGAAGTCATGCGCGGCGGCGAGCTGATCGAGCAGCTTGCGCTTCATGTAGGTACGGGTCAGCCCGTTATGCTCCTGCTCGACCTGACCTTTCAGGATCTCGCGCAGCTGATCGATGCTCTGCAGGCCAAGCTGCTTGGCGAACTCGTCATCAGCCTTGGCAGCGGCGGGGCGCTTCACCTGCTTTACGGTGATCGCGAACTGGGCCGGCTTGCCCTTCAGATTCTCGGCCTGATAATCTTCGGGGAAGGTCACGTTGATCGTGCGCTCTTCACCGGTCTTGGCGCCGACCAGCTGGTCTTCGAATCCGGGGATCAGCATGCCCGAACCGATGGTGACGGCCATGTCCTCGCCCTTGCCACCGTCGAACTCGACGCCGTCAACGCTGCCGACGAAATCGATGATCAGCTGATCACCGGTTTCGGCCTTATGCTTGGCGGGGGCATCATCGAAACGCTGCGACTGGCCGAGCAGGCGATTGACCTGGTCCTCGACATCGGCGTCGGCAACCGGCGCGGTCAGGCGCTCAAGCTTCAGGCCATCGAGCGAGGGCAGTTCGATTTCGGGAAGGATTTCGACCTCGACACTGACTTCGGCATCCTTGCCCGGCTCATAGCCGTCGGCCAGCGCGACCGAAGGCTGCATCGCGGGGCGCAGCTTTTCCTTGCGCATCAGCGTGTCGACGCCTTCCTGCACGCTCTTCTGCAGCGCTTCCTGCGCGAGCGCGGGGCCGTGCATCTTGCGGACAAGGTTCGGCGGCACCTTTCCGGGGCGGAAACCGGGCATGCGGACAGTAGGGGCAATGGCCTTGAGCTCGGTATCGATGCGCGCATCGATATCCTTGGCCGTGATGGTCAGCGTGTAGGCACGCTTCAGGCCCTCATTCAACGTCTCGACATGCTTCATGGCTTTGACAGCGCCTTCTTCGTTCGGATCTGCAAAATTTGCAGGGGAAATGCGTTTCAACCGGCCGGGACGCTGCCGAACATGGCAGGCGGGCCGAAGGACGGATGGTGCGGGCGAAGGGACTCGAACCCCCACATCTTGCGATACTGGAACCTAAATCCAGCGCGTCTACCAATTCCGCCACGCCCGCCCTGCGCCCCTTGCGAGGCCTCGGCGGTCCGCCGGTCGGGCGGCTCTATAACAGCGAAGGCCCCAAGGGCAAGGGGCGAAGCCCCGCGCAAGCAACGGGCATGACGGAACCCCTGCCCGCTTCATGCGCTGCTCTGCCATTCTGTGCCATAAGGAGAAGCGCCATGGCCACCACGCCACCGGTCAGTCCGGACATCATCCAGCCGCAATCGCCGCCCGAACGTTTGCCCAGCGATCCCATGGAAACGCCCGTGCCGCCAGAGCCGACGGTCAACCCTGACAACGGCGATTATGACGAGCCGGGCCAATCGCCGGACGAAGTGCCACCTGACCTGAATTAACGGCTGCTCGACACGCAGCCGCAGAAATCAGCCAAGTCGCGCCCGCAGAACCTCATTGACCAGCTTGGGATTGCCCTTGCCGGCCATGGCTTTCATCGTCTGGCCGACAAAGAATCCGAACAGCGCTTCCTTGCCGCCGCGATATTCCGCGACCTTGTCGGCATTGGCGGCGAGCACGGCATCAACCGCAGCCTCGATCGCGCCGGTATCGCTCTCCTGTTTCAGGCCTTCGCGCTCGACGATGGCGGCGGCGCCATCGCCGCTCTCCAGCATCTTTTCGAACACCTGCTTGGCGATGCTGCCAGAAATTGTGCCGTCGGCGATCAAGGCCAGCAGTTCAGCGGCCTGCGCCGGGCTGACCGGCGAATCCGTGATGTCGCGCCCCATGCGATTGAGCGCGCCGAACAGCTCGGACGTCACCCAATTGGCCGCTGCCTTGGCCTCCACGCCGGCATCGAGCAGCGCATCGAACCAGCGCGCGCTTTCCACCTCGGCGGTCAATACAGCGGCATTATAGGCGCTGATCCCCAGTCCTTCGTAGCGGGCGCGCTTGGCGTCCGGCAGCTCGGGCAGGCTTGCGCGGCATTCCTCGAGGAAGGCATCATCGAGCTCGAGCGGCAGCAGATCGGGATCGGGGAAGTAGCGGTAATCATGCGCATCTTCCTTTGATCGCATGGTCCGCGTCGTGCCGCTGTCCGGGTTGAACAGCCGCGTTTCCTGGACGATCGCCCCGCCGCTCTCCAGCACCTCGACCTGGCGGCGTGCCTCATATTCGATGGCCTGCATGACAAAGCGCACCGAATTGACATTCTTCGTCTCGGTACGGGTGCCGAATTCGTCGCCCGGCTTGCGCACGCTGACGTTGACGTCGGCGCGCATGGAGCCTTCCTCCATATTGCCGTCGCAGCTGCCGACATAGCGCAGGATGGCGCGCAGCTTCCTCAAATACGCCCCGGCCTCTGCCGGCGAGCGCATGTCCGGCCGGCTGACGATTTCCATCAGCGCGACGCCGGAGCGGTTCAAGTCGACATAGGACATTGTCGGATGCTGATCATGCATCAGCTTGCCCGCATCCTGCTCGACATGGATACGCTCGATGCCGATCACCTTGTCAGCGGCGATCCCGGCCTTGTCGTCGGCTTCGATGGTCAGCGCGCCTTCGCCGACAAGCGGATGATAAAGCTGGGAAATCTGGTATCCCTGCGGCAAATCCGCATAGAAATAATTCTTGCGGTCAAACCGGCTCCAGCGGTTGATCTGCGCCTCGATCGCCATGCCCGTGCGCACCGCCTGGCGGATGCACTCGCGGTTCGGCACCGGCAGCATGCCCGGCATCGCCGCGTCGACGAGGGAGACCTGCGTGTTCGGCTCAGCCCCGAACGCGGTCGCCGCGCCCGAGAAAAGCTTGGCGTTCGACGTCACCTGCGCATGGACCTCGAGGCCGATCACGACCTCCCACTCGCCAGTTTCGCCCTTGATACGGTAATCAGTCATCATCACCACCACTTGTCCGGCCGCGCGGCAAAGCCGCTGCGCTGCTCGATCGCCAGCCCGGCGTTGAGCACGCCCTGTTCGTCGAATGCCTTGCCGATGATCTGCAGGCCGAGCGGCAGACCATCACGGTCGAGGCCGCCGGGCACCGACATGGCGGGCAGGCCGGCAAGGCTCGCGGGTACGGCGAACACGTCATTGAGATACATCGCCAGCGGATCGGCGCTCTTGTCCCCCAGCGCGAAGGCCGCACTTGGCGCCGTCGGCGTCAGGATGACGTCGCAATGCGCCCAGGCTGCCTCGAAATCGCGGGCGATCAGCGTGCGGACCTTCTGCGCCTGTGTGTAATAGGCATCGTAGAAACCGGCCGACAGCACATAGGTGCCGATCATGATGCGCCGCTTCACCTCAGGGCCGAAACCGGCGGCGCGGGTCGCGGCATACATGTCCTGCAGACCCGACCCTTCGGGCAGGTCGCGCAGGCCGTAACGCACACCATCATAGCGCGCGAGGTTGGAGGAGGCCTCCGCCGGCGCGATGATATAATAGGTCGGCAGCGCATATTTGGTGTGCGGCAGGGAGATGTCGACAATCTCCGCCCCGGCATCCTTCATCCACCGGATGCCCTCATCCCACACCCGGGCAATGTCGGCATCGATGCCGTCAACGCGATATTCGCGCGGCACACCGACCCGCTTGCCCCGCATGTCGGCGTTCAGCCCTGCTTCCCACTGCGGTACGGGCAGATCGAGGCTGGTCGCATCCTTGGGATCGAAACCCGACATCGCCTCCAGCATAATCGCACAGTCGCGCACGTCGCGCGCCATCGGCCCCGCCTGATCGAGGCTGGAGGCGAACGCGACAATGCCCCAGCGCGAGCAGCGGCCATAGGTCGGCTTGATGCCGGAAATGCCGGTGAAGGCGGCGGGCTGGCGGATCGAACCGCCGGTGTCAGTGCCGGTCGCCGCCGGGCACAGCCGCGCCGCGATCGCGGAGGAGGAGCCACCAGAGGAACCGCCCGGCGCGAGCGCCGCATTGTCCCCGCCCTTCCGCTTCCATGGCGAAATGACATTGCCGAAATAGCTGGTCTCGTTGGAGGAGCCCATGGCGAACTGGTCAAGGTTGAGCTTGCCCAGCATGCCCGCGCCCGCATCCCACAGGCGCTGAGATACGCTCGATTCATACTGGGGCACGAACCCCTCCAGCATGTGGCTCGCCGCGGTCGTCTGCACGCCCTTGGTGGCGAACAAATCCTTCATGCCAATAGGCACGCCGGAAAGGGGCTTCAGGCTCCCCGCCGCACGGTCGGCATCGGCCTGCTTGGCGGCGGCCAGTGCATGCTCCGGCGTCTTGACGATGAAGGCGTTGAGGGCGTCTGCCGCGTCCACCGCCGCCACAAAGGCTTCGGCAACATCGACAGCGCTGAAATCCCCGGCGCGGTGGCCATCACGGATCTGGGCGACGGTTAGGTTGGTTAGGTCTGACACAGTGATACTCGTCATGCTGAACTTGTTTCAGCATCCAGGGCGGTAGGCCCGTTGGATGCCGTTCTGGACCCCGGATCAAGTCCGGGGTGACGGCCCGAAAAAGCGATCCTACTCGATCACCTTGGGCACGCCGAAAAAGCCATGTTGCGCTGCCGGCGCGTTGGCGAGCACCGCATCGCGCACGCCGCCGCCGGTCAATGGATCGGCATCGATCACATCGTCACGCAGCCGCAAATGATTGGGGATCACTGCCGTCATCGGCTCGACCCCGCTCACATCCACCTCGCCCAATTGCTCGACCCAGCCGAGGATATTGTTGAGCTCGGGCACCAGCGCCTCCACCTCGGCATCGCTGACGGCGATGCGGGCAAGCTTGGCGATCTTGGTCACGGTGGCGGAATCAACGGACACGGGCGGGGAGAGCCTTTCTTGTCAAAAGCACGTTCCTCCGCCCGCTAGAGCATTTCTGGCCGGAGTGGAACCACCCTAACGCGGGCGCGGTGGCGCCGCCGGTAACTCCTCGATGGTGCGCAGCATCTCGCCGTTCACGAATATCGCCCGCTGGCGATGCTCGCCGATCGTCACCTCGGCCTCTGCAAGGTCAGGCGGCGGCGGCACGTCGCGCGCCACAGCAGCGCGGTCCACAGCAGCGCGGTCGCCCACGATCCAGCGCCCTCCCTCATCCGTGGAAATATAGCTGACATTGATCTCCCGCTCGATACGCGGCTGACTGACGATGGCGATCCGCCCGTCATCCAGCCACATCGCGACACAAGGCCCTGTCGCGCACATCCATTGCGAGCCTTCGATCAGCGCCGGCACCTCGGGCGGCAGCGGGCGGCCGGCCGGCAGCACCCGCAGCCGTTCAGCCAGCGGGCGCAGCGGCCTGACGATCTCTCCCGCAGACGGCACATCATAGCGTTCAGGGGCTGCAAGCGCGTTGGCGGCGTAGGCCCGCTGCGGCTCCGGCCCGTCATTGGCGATGCGCTGCAGTGCAGCCCGCCCCGCAGGACCGAAATCGAAAGCCATGGCCTGCCAGTCGAACTGTTCGGGCTGCACCTGCCCGCTCGCCAGTCGCGCCACCTGATCACGTGCGGAGATTGCGCCGAAATCAAGGATAGGCAGCGCAAGGAACAACGCCACGCCACACACCCCCAGCGCGAGGCGCGTTTGCACCGTGCGCACCACCGGCGCGAACCCGCCCCGCCCGCGCCATACTGACCACCAGCCGGCCACGCCAAAGGCCAGAGCAACGCACGCACAGACCACCGCCCACAGCCGGTCAGGCGTCCAGCCATATTGACCCACCCTCAGCGCCAGCGCGGTGATGGCGAGGCCCGCCAGCGGCAGCACCACCAGTGCGAGCGCCAGTGCCGACCAGCGCAGGGCGCGATTGGCGGGCTGCTCCTCGTCACCCATGCCAATCGCGGCGTTGAGCAGCACCCACGCGCCCCCGGCCGCGACCATGGTCAGCGCCGCAGCGGACGCCCAGCTTGTCCACAGGCCCGACAGGCCGGACACAGGCAGCGACAGCAGGAACAGGACCAGCGCCGTCGCGAGCACTGGCGAAAGCACGGCCAGCACGACCATCACCAGTCGCTGCATCGTCCCCACCAGCGCATCGCGCTCGCGCAAAATGCCGACTGCCGCACCAAAGGCGAAGCCCGCCAACGGCCAGCCGAAATCAGGCTCCAGCAAAAGTTGCCTCAGAGCATCGATACCGATCACATCGAACAGGCCGGCAATCAGCCAGGCGAGCAGCCAGACGATACCGACAAAGGCGATGCTCGCGGCGCCGATCACCGCATCGGTCCATACATGGATGTGGACATTGCCCGAGGAAAAGCGCCAGCCGCCCTCATCACGGGCATTTTGGAACAAGGGGCAGGCGAGCAGCACAGCGAAAATCGCCGCGAGGAAGGGAAATTCGATCACTTCGCCGCCGCGATTATAATCGTGGGTATTCCACCCGACCAGGCCGACGATCAGGCCCCAGGCCAGCGCAAAGCCCAGCGACCACAGCCAGCGCCGCTTCTCGACAGTCAGGACGAAAGACAGGCTGGCAACCGCAACAAAGCTCGCGCCGACCACGCGCCAGCTCGTCGCGCGGCTGTCGTCAACACCCTCCACCAGCAACCAAAAGGCTAAACCCGCGGCCGCACAGATGGCCGCCATGACCCACGGTCGGGCGGGCCAAGGCTCATCGCGCAGATCAAGACGCATCGGCTGCATCACACCCTCTCCCCATGGTTGAGGACAGCTTGTGCCATTGCCCCTGCGTCTCCGGCAAACTATTTCAGCCCCCGCGCTGCTCTCCCGCGCCGCTTTTCAGGTAAACCCAACGCCCGTGGCCCGCATTTTCCTCTACATTGTCGCCCTCATCATCGCGCTCGTCATTGTCGGCGCCTTTGCCTACCGCCTGTTTCCGGCGAGCTTCATGCGCATGGCGCTGGTCCCGACTGAACAATTCAGCGAGCCCACGCCCGACGGGCATGACTATGCCGACAACGCGATGTGGATCGCGCGGCCGGGCAAGGATGGCGATGATCCCACATTGTGGATGCCGCGCCTGCCCCAGCCCGGCGTCGATCCGGCGGATATGGACAAGGCCGCCAAGGCCGCTGCACCGCGCCTCGCGGCAGAGGACACGCGCGGCAATGCCGCTATCTTCTTCGTCCACCCGACCAGCTACCTCAAGCGCGACCATTGGAACGCCCCGCTCGATGATGAGGAGGCAAACTGGCGCGCATTGCTGTTCGTGCGCGGCATGGCGAGCAGCCTTGCCGGATCGGGCGAACTGTGGGTGCCGCGTTACCATCAGGCAGCGATGGGCGCTTTCCTGACGCAGGACGTCGATACCGCCAACCGCGCCCTCAACGCCGCTTATCGGGACGTTATCGCAGCCTTTGACCAGTTCCTGATCGATGTTGGGCCGGATCGGCCGATCATCCTCGCCGGGCACAGCCAGGGGTCGCTCCACCTCGCCCGCCTGATGCGCGAGCGGGTCGCGGGTCGCCCGGTCGCCGAGCGTGTTGCCGCAGCCTATATCGTCGGCTGGCCCATCTCCGTGGAACGGGATCTGCCGCTGATGGGCCTGCCCGCTTGCGAAACGGCGGAAAGCGCCAACTGCATCCTCGCCTGGCAGAGTTTTGCCGAACCCGCCGAGCCGGAGATGGTGCTGGAGGTGTTCGATGCCACCATCGGCTTTGATGGCCAGAGCCGGCGCGGCAGCCGCATGCTGTGCGTAAATCCCGTCTCCGGCGAACGCGACGGTGCAGCCCCGCGCTCGGCCAATTTGGGCACAGTGCGCGCCGATAATGACTTTGCCGATGGCACGCTGCTTTCCGGTGCGGTCGGAGCACGCTGCGATGATCCGGCCGCTGGCGGACGCGGGCTCCTGCTTATCGGCCAAGGGCCGGACATGGGTGGCTACCTCCTGCCCGGCAACAACTATCATGTGTTCGATTACCCGCTGTTCTGGCGCAATGTCCGGGCCGATGCGATCCGCCGGCTGGCGGCGTTTGAGGGCAAGCGGTGATCGCCACTGACCCCGCCACTTACGCGGCCGCCCTCCCCGACGGCGGGCGGTTGCTCGGTCTTGATGTCGGCACGCAGACCATCGGCACCGCCTTGTGCGATGCTGGCTGGTATTTCGCCTCGCCGGCCGAACTCGTCCGCCGCACAAAATTCACTGCGGACAAGGCGGCACTGGCGGCGATCATCGCCCGCGAAGGGGTCGCCGGCCTGGTCATCGGCCTGCCGCTCAACATGGATGGCAGCGATTCGCCACGCACCCAGTCGGTGCGGGCCTTTGCACGCAATGTGGAGGAATTCGCCCTCCCCATCCTGTTGTGGGATGAACGCTGGTCGACCGCCGCTGTCGAACGCGCGATGATCGCGGCAGACATGAGCCGCGGCAAACGCGCCGAACGCATCGACAATGCGGCTGCCAGCTACATCCTTCAGGGCGCGATCGACGGGCTGGTTCGTCTCTGACTTGCGCAGATCGCCGTGCCCGCCTAGAGGCTCGGCTTTAATGACATCGTCACCCCGCCCGCTCGATCCGCGTACGCCCAACGGCCACGCGGCCTTTCCGCACAGGCACCTGCTCGGCCTCGCCGGGTTGCAGCCGTGGGAACTCTCCTTCCTTCTCGACGAAGCGGAACGCTGGGTCGATCAGGCGCGCGATGATGCCGGGCGCAGCCTCCTCGCTGGCCTCACGATCATCAACGCCTTCTTCGAAAACAGCACCCGCACCCTCCTCTCGTTCGAGATCGCCGGAAAACGGCTTGGGGCGGACGTCGTCAACATGGCGGTGGCGCAATCCAGCGTCAAAAAGGGCGAAACGCTGATCGACACGGCGATGACGCTCAACGCCATGCGCGCCGACGCCATCGTCATCCGCCACGCCAGCTCCGGCGCCGTCGCGTTGATCGCTGACAAGGTCGACTGCCCCGTTCTCAATGCCGGAGACGGGTTGCACGAACATCCGACGCAAGGCCTGCTCGATGCGCTGACTATCCGCCGCCGCAAGGGCCGGATCGATGGGCTGACGGTCGCTATCTGCGGGGACATCCGCCACAGCCGTGTCGCCCGTTCGAACATGATCGGGCTGGCAACGCTCGGCGCCAAGGTCCGCGTTGCCGGCCCGCCTACACTTGTCCCGCGCGAGGCCGAAGCCTTGGGGGCGGACCGCTTCACCCGCGTTGAGGATGCGCTCGACGGCGCCGATGTGGTGATGATGCTGCGCCTCCAGAGCGAACGGATGGACGGTGCCATGATCCCCTCCCCGCGCGAATTTCACGCGCTTTACGGCCTCACGGCCGAACGTCTCGCTCTCGCCAAGCCTGATGCGCTGGTGATGCACCCAGGCCCGATGAACCGCGGGGTGGAAATCGACAGCGCGATTGCTGATGACCCGGAACGCTCGGCCATAACGGAACAAGTGGCCATGGGCGTCGCGGTGCGCATGGCGTGTCTCGACGTGCTGACCCGTCAGCGTCGCGGTGTGGAGGGCTGGGCATGATCGCCGCACCGCTCCTCATCCGGAACGCCCGCCTCGTCGATCCCTTGGCCAGCGAACCACGCGATGCCAGCCTGCTCGCGATCGATGGGCGCATTGCCGCCATCAATCCGGCAGAGACGCCCGCCGACGCAATCACAGTCGATGCTCAGGGCATGCTGCTTGCCCCCGGCATCGTCGATTTCGGTGTGTTCGCAGCGGAGCCCCGCGCCTGCCGGTTCGGCGGGATCACCCGCGTTGCGCTGATGCCTGATGGCGCCCACCCGCTCGACCAGCCTGGCCTGATCGAACGCGCGGCCAAGGCAGGCAAGCCCGATCTGTGGATCCACCCGCTCGCCGCCGCAACGCGCGCTTTGGAAGGGCAGACACTCGCGGAAACCGGGCTGATGCAGGCCGCAGGCGCGCGCGGCGTCGCCACTGGTCGCACCCGCGTCGCCGATGCCGGCGTCATGGCGCGCGTGCTTGCCTATGCCGGGGGGCTCGGTCTCGTCACCGTCACCCATGCCGAGGATGAAGGGCTCACCCGCGGCGCGGTGGCAACGACAAGCGAGATGGCGTTTCGCCTTGGCCTTCCCTCCGCGCCTGCCATGGCCGAAGCGATGGCGGTCGCGCGGGACATCGCGCTGGTCGAAGTGACCGGCGCACCGCTGCATTTCCGCCAGCTGACCACTGCCGCCGCCTTTGATCTGGTGCGCGCGGCCAAGCGTCGGGGCCTCCCCGTTACCTGCGGCATCACGCCCGCCCATCTGCTGCTCAATGATGTCGCGCTTGGCGAATGGCGCACCTTCGCCCGCCTGTCCCCGCCGCTAAGGGGCGAGGACGACCGGCAGGCCGCGCTCGCCGCACTGGCCGATGGCACCATCGATGTCCTCTGCTCTGCCCATGATCCGCGCGGGCCGGAGGATAAGCGCCTGCCCTTCGCCGATGCAGCGCCCGGCATGGCCGGCGCGGAAACCCTGCTCGCATTGGGCCTCGGCCTTGTCCATGACGGCACGATCTCCCTTGCCCGCCTGTTCGCCCTGCTCGCTGCCAATCCGGCGCGCCTGCTCGGGGTCGAGGCTGGAACACTGGCCGTGGGCGCAGAGGCCGACCTCATCCTCGTCGATCCGGATACGCCTTGGCAGATCGACACCCGGCGCATGTCGGCACGCGCCGGCAACACCCCGTTCGATGGGCTGCCGGTTCAGGGCCGTGTCAGGTCAATCTGGAAGGGCGGTCGCCGGATCGACTGACCCGGCGAGGCACGCTCAGCAGTCAGCGGTCAGCGGTCAGACGACCGCGCCGGCATTCTCGTCAATCGCCTTCTTCGGCTTGCCGTCTTCTTCAAGCGGGATGAAGCTGTCCGGCCCGACGCCGAGCGGCACCAGCAGGAAGCGCGCGACATAGATCGACGAATAGGTACCGATCACCACACCGAACAGGATGCCGGCGGTCAGCGCAAAGATGCTCGGCGGGCCGATAATGACCATGCCGATCACCGCCAGCAACACCGCACCGTTGGTGGCCACGGTACGCGACAGCGTCTCGTTGACCGAAAGGTTGAGCAAAGGCTCGATTTCCATCTTGCGGTATTTGCGCAGATTTTCGCGGATACGGTCATACACGACGACCGTGTCGTTCAATGAATAGCCGATCAGCGTCAGCAACGCCGCGACCGCATTCAGGCTGAATTCGATCTGCGTCACCGCAAAGAAGCCGAGCGTGATGATAAGGTCATGCACCAGTGAAACCAGCGCGCCCACACCGAACTGCCATTCGAAACGGAACCAGATGTAGAGCGAGATGCCGAGCATCGCGATCAGGAGCGCGAGTGCCCCGTCGGTCGCCAGCTCCTGCGAAACCTTGCCGGATACCGTCTCAACTGAATCGAGCCGTGCGCCGGGATAGGCCGCGACAATGGCAGCACGCACCTGTTCGACCTGCGCGGACGATTGGCTATCGTCACCCGGCGGCAGCGGCAGGCGCACTGAAAACTCGTTCGGCGCGCCAAATTCCTGGATCGTCGCATCGCCCAGATTCAGGGAATCCACCCGCGCACGCAGCTGATCGATCGGCACCGGCTCTTCGAGCACGACGTGAAAGCTCTTGCCGCCGACGAAATCGACGCCCCAGTTGAAGCCCTGCACAAAAATCGCGGTCAGCGATCCGAGCACCAGCAACGCCGAGAAAACGATGGCGGGCAACCGCCAGCGCATGAAATCGATGTTCGTATTGTCGGGGACGATCTTGAACAGCGGACGCATGGCGAATTCCTAAAGCACGAGCTCGGTGGGACGCTTGCGGGCGTACCAGTGGCTCACCCACATTCGGGTCGCCGTGACGGCAGTGAAATATGAGGTGATGATGCCGATCATCAGCACCACTGCGAACCCCTGGACCGGCCCGGAGCCGAAGGTGAACATGAGAGCGCCGGCGATCACGTTGGTCACGTTGGCGTCAAAGATCGCGGTCGATGCTTCCTTGAACCCGTGATCGAGCGCGGAGAGCACATTGCGCCCACGCCTCAACTCTTCGCGGATACGCTCATTGATCAGCACGTTGGCGTCAACCGCCGCACCCACCGTCAGCACCATGCCGGCAATACCCGGCAACGACAGGGTGAGGCCGAGGAAAGACATGATGCCAATGATGATCAGCACGTTGAGGATCACCGCGATATTGGCGAGCATGCCGAACGACCCGTAGGTCATGATCATATAGGCCATGACCACGAGCAGCGCGATGACGCAGGCAATCGCCCCGCGCCGCACCGAGTCTGCACCGAGTTCAGGTGAAACCGTGCGTTCCTCGACCACCTGCAATTCGATGGGGAGCGCGCCGGAATTCAGCGCAATCGCCAGCTGGTTGGCGCTTTCGACCGTGAAACCGCCGGAAATCTGGGCGCTGCCGCCATTGATCGGTTCATTGATGACCGGCGCGGAAAGCACCTTACCGTCGACCAGCATGGCAAAGCGCTTGCCCACACCATCGCGGGTCACGCGGCTGAATGTGGTGGCCCCGGCACTGTTGAACTGGATGGTGACAACCGG
>CANHQT010000019.1 GCA_947463325.1 Sphingomonadaceae bacterium | reverse complement strand
GGCTATGTCGATCCGGTGTTTGGCCCGGGCTGGAGCGAGTCGGGCAATGATCCGAACGATCAGCTCACCAATGGGGTGCTCGAAGGCCGGATTCGCGCCGGCTATTTTGCTCCGGTCATCAACACGGTTGACGATTTCACCGTCGATTCCTCCGGCAACACCGGGGTCAACCTGTCGGCCGGCTACTTCAACATGCAGATGAACTCGACGACTCTCGCGACGTCGAGCAACGCCTCCGATGATGCGGTTGGCGGATGGTCTGAAGCGTCGACGACCGCGTTCCAGTCGCTGCTGGGTGTCACGCAGCATTCGACTCCCGGCTTTGCAGCGCCGGAAGACGATCCGGAACAGGGCGGTGACAACAACAACTTCCGCGATCGCAACTCGGTGCTCGGTGGCACAATCTCCGGCTCTGGCAATATCGGGATCAATGCGGCCGCGGGCAGCCTCAACCAGCAGGCGAACCTGATGACGTTGGCAGTGGCCAACGACACCACACTCGCCGAAGCCAACAGCGGTCTGATCCAGGCTGCGACCCTCAGCTATGTCGAGCAGCAGGACAGCCAGAATCTGGTGACCGGTCTGATCATCGATGGCGCCTCGGGTAATGTCGGTGTCAACTTCGCCTCTGGCGTGGGTAACCAGCAGCTCAATTCGCTGACTATCGCAGCTTCGGCTGGCGGTACCCCCGGCAATGGCGGCGGCAACGGCGGCGGCGACGGCAGCTAACGCCGTCCGCCTTGGGCGTCCCGCAGTCTGCGACCCGACCGCGGGAGGCCCTCGGTAGATCCAAGTCCCCCCGAGCCGGGATCTGCCGAACGAGACGGGGAAGGGCCGAAAGCCCTTCCCCTGATCGGCGGGGGATAGCCACCATTAAGGGAAAAGCAGATGATTTCGGTGTCCCGTTCGACGCGAGGCATTCCAGCCATGCTCGTCGCTGTAACGGCCTGCGGTCTCGCCGGGGGCTGCTCGACTGTTCCAGCTGGCACGCCAACCCCGCTTTGGCTCGGCGCAGTCAATGGTGGTTCGCCGACATTGGCGGTGTCCCTGACCAGTTGGAAAGAGCGCAGGTTCGAAAATCTGATCCGCCAGCGGACCGATTTCAGCTGCGGCGCAGCCGCCCTCGCGACCATCTTCAATTACGCTTTTGGCCGCTCCACCACCGAACAGCAGGTGCTGGTCAACATGCTGCGGATCGCCGATCCCGATGTGGTCCGGCAGAGGGGCTTCTCGCTGCTCGATATGAAGACCTATGCTCAGTCTGTCGGCTATCAGGCTGAGGGGTACAGGGTCGATTACGCGACGCTTGAACGGCTCAACGTCCCTGCGATCGCTCTGCTCGATATCCGCGGATACAAGCACTTCGTAGTGGTGCGCCGCACCTTTGGTGATCGTGTCGCGATTGGCGATCCGGCGCTCGGCAATCTCACCATGACCCGCCCGGCCTTTGAAGCTGCCTGGAACGGCGTCCTCTTCGTCGTCTCCGGCGAAGGCTACATCCCCGACAATCCTTTGCTCGACCCGCCGGAGCCCCTTTCGGCCCGGCGCCTGCTCGAGCTGACCGCGACAGTGCCGGGCGCCGAGCTCTCTGAATTCGGCTTCGGCCCACGCATCGCCTTTTGAAGGAGTTACCAATGTCCTCTCACCGCACAATCAATCGCCGCGTGCCAATGCGCCTGGCTGGTTCGTTTGCTTTCGCACTGATGCTGCCTTTCGCCATCACGGTGCCGGTGATGGCTTCCACCCCGGATTTGTCGGCGTTGGCATCGGCAAAGCCCGTTCCTGACGAGGATCTGGCGGAACTGCGCGGCAAGTTTGTCACCCCGCAATCGGTCTCGTTCTTCGGGATCACGATGCTGACCAGCTGGCAGGATTCCAGCGGTGTCACCACGCTCGCGCGCCTTGTTTTCAGCGTCGATTTTCTGCCGCGCGGTGATGGCGGACGGCCTGTGCCGCAGCTGATGATCGGTTGGTCGCGCGAAGGCGATCCGGCGATGGACGTAACCGACATGCACGAAGGTTATGTGGCTTATATCCCGCCGCAGGATGCGCTGGGCGTGGGCGGGCTCGGTGCCTTTTCCGGGGCCGCGCAGGCCCATGTCATCGCCGGGGCAGATAACCGCGCGCTCAACGGGATGCAGGTCATGATTGTGCCGTCTTCGGCGGTTCCGGCCTTGTCACAAGGCGGGCTCAGCCCGGCCAGCGGCCCCGCAGACATCGCCTTTGCCGATGGCGACACGCTGCATTTCCGGATGGCCGACAACCAGATCGGGATCATCATGACCGGCAATGGCGGTCAGGACAGCGCCAGCCAATTGGCGGGCGGCGATATCGGCCAACTGCTCCAGCAAACCATCCTCGCGAGTAACAGCAACATGATCGAGAACCACGCCGCCGTGATTTTCGGCGTCGATGCCTTGCAGAGCCAGCAGATCGTGCGCGCGCAGGAAGCGCTGAGCGCAATGAAGGGTCACGGCTTCTGAGCAGAGCTCGGGGGCGTAATCGGGGAGAAGCGATGATGATAAGGCATATTCTTGCGCTAGGCCTGGTGGCCGCCGCGCCGCTATCTGCCGCCCTCGCACAGGAGAATCCGCGCCAGTTCGCGGTCGAAGGCGCTGGTATGCTGACCTGCGCACGGTTCGTGGAAGCGCGCGCCGATACCACATCGCCCGACTACCAGCGCATGATCGGCTTCATCGAGGGCTATCTGAGTGCAGCCAATCTCTATGAGCCTGATACTTTCGATCTGACACCTTGGCATAATGCCGCTGCGCTCGACATGATTGTCGAAAACCATTGTGCGCAGCATCCCGACGACCGCCTCGTCGGTGTTATCCAGAGCATGGTCGGCGGGCTGCGGCCGTTCAGGGTCGCCCGCTTTTCGCCGATGCTTGAGGTCGGCGACGGGCAGAATCGCGCCTTTGTCTATGAGGCAATCCTGCGCCGGGCCCAGGCTGCCCTGATATTGCGCGGGCATTATTCCGGCCCCGAAGACGGCACCTACACCCCGGCCCTGCGCGATGCCTTTCGCGGTTTCCAGCGCAGCGTGGGACTCGATCCGACCGGTGTGCCTGACCCTGCCACCCTTTGGAAACTGCTCAATCCATAACGCTCGGGAGAAGGACCATGTCGAAAATCGTGTCGCTGCCTATGACTGCAATGATCGCAATTGTCAGTGTTCTGACCTGCTGCCCGACAGGGGCGGCCGCAGAAGAATTGCCTGATGATCCGGACGAACTCGGCGCGCTTCGCGCAGAGGTCGAGAGCCTCCAGCAACGTGAAGCTGCCTATCACCGCAGGCTGGCGGAACTCGAAGCGCGCATTGCGTTGATCGAACGAATTGAAGTCCCGCCACTCTTCTCGATTGAGGCGGACGAGGCGTCCGAGCTGCGTGGTGCCTATGCTGCGCCGTCTCAGCTTGCGATCCCGGACGATCCAGCGCTTGCTTTCTTCCGCAATCAGGACCTTGCCCAGGCATTCGCGCGCACCGGCCAGGATCAATCGTCGCCGGTTGCCGGACGAGCGAGCGACGAGCCGGAACGCCGTTCTCCGGCGCCCAGCGATGCAGTGGTCGAAGTCGCGCAGGAACAGCGAGGGCGCTTCGGTGACCGGCTCGGTTTCGATCTCGGTCTGGGATACTCGCATTTCGATAACGCGCGGATCTCGCTCAACGGGTTTCTGGCGCTTGATGCGATCTTCCTCGGCACGATCAGCATCGACCAGATCAAGTCGGATGTCTTCACTGCCGATCCGACCATCCGTTACGGCGTATCGGACCGCCTGTTCGTAGATGCCAACCTGCCGTTCCTCTACCGCGCCTCGAACTTTCGCTCGGGCGGCGCTGGCGGTTCGGCTTCGGCATTGGTCGAGAGCACTGTCCACGACGAGGGCTTCGGTGATTTCAGCATCGGGGCAAGTTACCGCTTGCTCGCCGAAACGACGCGCCAACCCGATGTGGTCGTCAGCGCGCGGGTCAAGTTCCCGACCGGACGCCACCCCTTTGGCGTTGAATTCGTGGAGGTCGAGAATAGCGAAGGCAACCTCCAGGTGCCGGAAAGCCTTGCCACCGGTAACGGCGTCTATGGCGCGTCGCTGGGCGTGGCGGTGTTGAAGACCCTCGATCCGTTGGTGGTTTTCGGAAACCTAAGCTATTTCCGTAACTTCTCTCGCGACTTCAGCGACATTGACGAGAATGTGGGAGACCTCCCCGGGCGCGTTGATATCGGCGACGCATGGCAATTCGGGGTCGGCCTTGCTTTCGCGCTCAACGACAAATCGAGTATCTCGATGTCCTACAGCCAAAGATTGGTCGAGCGTACGCGGTTGACGCCTGACGGGCAGGACCAGCGCGTGGTGGTCGGCAGTCAGGCGAATGTCGCTATTGCGAATTTCGGCGCGACCTTCTCTCTCTCGCCAAGACTGGCCCTGGTCACGAATGTCGGGATCGGGCTGACTGACGACAGCCCCGATATGTCGATCGCGATCCGCCTGCCGTTCCGGTTCTGAGAACCGGCAGCTTGGGCCATCGCTGATGCTGGCAAAGCCCGCTACTTTTCTGCTGGCGCGGGAATGGCGGGCGGCCAGGTTGCCAGATCATCCGGCGATCTCCCCCAGTCGGCGATCCGTATCTTAACCGATCACATTCGGATGATGTACCCATATTGTGTCATTGCAGGCCGATTGCTCCCTTATTTTATGAGCAGACGCCATTCCAATCCAATGGAGGAGCGCGATGAACAAGCAAGCGATAGTATCAACCAGTTCAGCACCGGAAAGCGGTATTGAAACGGTTTTTGCGCGGCTGCGTAATGAAATCGATCAATTGTTAGACGATTTTTCGATTCCGGTTCAAATGCCCCGGATGTTCTCTGTGCCTGACGGGGTCGATTTCAGCCCCTTGGCAGAGCTCAAGGACAAGGGCGATCATTATGAACTGGCGATCGAGCTGCCCGGGCTTGAGGACAAGGATATCGAGGTTGAGTTGGCCGACGATATACTCAAGATTTCCGGCGAGAAGCAGAAAGAAACGGAAGAGAAGTCCGCCGACTGCCTGATCAGCGAGCGCAGCTATGGAAGGTTTCAGCGGCGCATGACCCTTCCTTCTGATGCCGATCCCGATCGGATCGAGGCGAAGTATCGGCGCGGTGTCCTCAAGGTTACCATCGGAAAGGACAAGGAGCGTCTGCAGAGCGTCCGCAAGATCGCTGTTGGCTGATTGGTCGATCAGATCGTGCGACCGCCTCGGGATTGCGCGTGGTCGGCGGCGATAGCCATTCGCCACCAATAGGAGTGATTTGTGGCGGGGTCATTCGAACAGCGCCGGCTATGCGCCCCATTCCCTGACTGGCGGCGCATTAAAGGGGCAGGCTTTCAGGCCGACGGCTGCTGCAATGCCGCCGTCGGCATGAGATGGCGATCTAACCGATGACAATCCGGTCCTCGACTTGGGTCACTCCCGGGGCAGACCATGCTGCCTGTTCGGCCAGTCTGCGCTCGTGCCACGCCTTGACCTTGCCACCGAGCGTTACCTTGTGACCACTGGTGGCAATTGTGACTGACGCCGCATCAAGACCTGCCTGTCTTTCGAACGCATCTTCAATGCGCCGTCTGATGTCCGAAATGCTGGACTTGGATCTGATTACGATGCCGTTCGATACACGCGTGACGCCTGAAATCTTGCCGGCGGCGCGTGCGGCTTCATCGCTTTGGTACCGCCACTCCACCTCGCCCGACAGTTTCACCCATCCCCCGTCGACGGTGACATGAATGCCATCGTCAGGAATCAGCACATTATATTCGAAGATGTCGAGAATTCGCTTGGCGATTTCATGGTCGGCCAGCTTGCCGTCGGAGGACAGGCGCACGTTGATCTCATCGGCGACCGCCTGGACCCCTTCGACCCGCATCGCGGCGTGTTCGGCCGCCATTTTCTCAGCATAGCTTTTGACATAGCCGTTGAGGGCAACCACCCCATCGGTCACGGATACGCCGATGTCGGCGTGGTCCACGCGCGGTTCCCATTCGAGTTCGTCCTGCACGTCACGCTGAAGGTCAGCATCACTCTTTTTCATTGCCTGTCTCCCTAACTGGAACATGGGGAAGACCCTCGGCACAAATGTCATGCGAGCGTCTGCCTGCAGTTCGCTTCTGGGATCCAGCGGCACTGGCGGCGATGCGGTATTATCCGGAGACAGGCAGTCAGCTCTGCACTTGGTGAATGAGCAAGGTATGGGCGCTGAGCCAGTTCTTCTTCGAGCCAAGGCCGGCAGCAAAGGCAATCCGGAGCGCGTCGGCGAAGCTGCTAACGCCCAGCTTCTCCATCAAATTGGCCCGGTAGACCTCAACTGTGCGCGCACTTATCCCGAGATCATAGGCGATAGTCTTGTTGGGATAGCCACAGGCAAGTCCATCGAGCACCTCCTGCTCGCGGATGGTGAGACGTCCGATCTGGGTTTTCGCCCAATCTTCGCGTTTCCGCTGCTCTTCGCAGTCCGTGATGCTGTCGAAAGCCCGGGCGACAGCGCCCAGCACATGCTCTCTTTCCGCCGGCTTTTGCAGGAAATCCACCGCACCTGCCTGCATGGCCTCCACCGCCATGGCAATGTCGCCATGACCCGAAAGGACAATCACGGGAAAATTGAGACCTTGGCGCTGCATTTCATGTTGCAGCTCGAGCCCGTCCATCCCCGGCATCCTGATATCGAGCAATGCGCAGGCGGCCAGCGACTTATCGGCCCCCTTCAAAAAGGCCTCGGCACTGTCCCAACGCATCACGTCATAGCCAGCGTTGGTGAGAAGAAAGTCGAGTGAACGACGCACGCCCTCATCATCGTCGACCACGTGCACCAGCTTATGCTTGCTAGGCATCTTCAATCTCCTCGAGGGTTTTCGGAAGGGTAAAGACAAAGGCGGCCCCTCCCCCATTGGGGGGATCGTACCAAATGGAGCCGCCATGAGCTTCGATGATGGACCGGCAAATGGGCAGGCCCAGGCCCATCCCATCAGTTTTGGTGGTGCTGAAGGGGATGAATAGACGGCCGACCCGGTCCAGCGGCACGCCAGTGCCCGTATCGCTCACTGTGAAGCGCAGATGATCCCGCTCGGCAGTGATAGCGACCGTAACCTTGCCATTTGCACCGACAGACTGGATCGCGTTTTTGACGAGGTTGAGAATGACCTGCTGGATCTGCACCCGGTCGACGAGGATTTTCTGGATCTCGGGCTGACAGTCCACCTTGCAGGCGACGTTCCTGTACCGTGCGGCGGCGGCCTCGAAATAGATCGCATCCTCAGCCAATTTGCACGGATCTTCGAGCGTCTTTTCCAGGTCCCCTCGCGACAGGAACAGGCGCAGGCGCCGCAATATCTCACCGGCCCGTATGGACTCCCGTCCTGCCTCTGTCAGGGCTTCGGCCAGAACCTTCCGGTTGGGAGGATCGCCTTTTGACAGGATGTCGGCGGCGGTCTGGACGATGTTCGCTACCGCCATCAAGGGCTGATTGAGTTCATGAGCGATGGTGGTGGCCAGCGTTCCCATTTCATGCAGTCGCGCAATGTGCGCCAATTCCCGCTGCACTTGCTCAAGCTGCGCGGCCGAGGCCTCTTCGGCGGTGAGGTCATGTACGAAGCCCGCGATCATGCGTCGGCCGCCGCCGAATGCTTCGGCAAGCTGGAGCGTATGGGGGAATTCCGTTCCGTCCTTGCGCCGCCCGATCAGCCGGCGCCGCTTGCCTATCAGTCTTTTCTCACCCGTCAGCCGATAATGTGACAATTGGGTATCGTGGCCTTCACGGTCGCGCTCAGGCATGAGGATCGAAACATCGAGGCCGAGGACTTCGCTCCCCGCATAGCCAAACATGGCTTCGGCCGCCTTGCTGAACATCAAGATCCGCCCATCGATGTCGATAACCACCAGCGCATCGGGGATCGTCTCAAGGATCGATCGCAGCAGCACCGCATTCGCTTCCAGCGAGCGCGTCTGGAGTTCCTCGCTAGTAACGTCGCGAAGGATTTGGCCAAAGCCGCTCGGCAACAGATCGTCGCCTTCAATCCGCGAGATCGTCACTTCGGCACGCAAGCGCGTGCCATCCTTGCGAACGCGCCACCCGCGGTCACGGAAAAACCCCTCACGTCGCGCAGCATCAAGCTGCCGGTCGAGCAGTCCATCATTCCGGTCTTTGGATAGGAGCAGAAATTCGGTGGTCTGACCGAGCACCTCCAATTCGCTCCATCCGGTCAGTCGCTCCGCTGCCTGATTCCAAAGGGTGACGCGACCATCATCATTGAGTAAAAATAGAGCAAATCCTTCGGCATTTTCTACATAGAGAGAGAGTTCTTCGTGAAGGATTTTTGAATTAATCTTTTGCTCCATACCTGCTGTGACGTTTTCACATACCAGCATGGCGCCTTTGATGTTCATCTTGGTATCGTGCCAAGGTGACAAATGCGAACGAAGCCATATTTCTCTGCCATCGTCGGTGAGAATGCGTTGAGGCTCGCTCGAGAAAGTCTCGCCGGAAATCGCGCGCTTAAGGTAGGTCCGCATGTGTCGGCGGGCTTTGGTGAACACTTCTTCACTGGTGTGGCCGACGGGATTTTCAGCGGAGAATGGCGGCTGTTCAAGCCAGCGAGCGTTCACCCGGACACACCGCAGATTGGTATCGAACATGGCAATAGGGGCCGGCAGCTGATCCATCATTAAATCGGCCAACTGTGTCAGGCGTGTCCGCCCGGACTCCCTGGAGATTGCCCCCTGCACCATTCCCCTCTCCGAAGTGCTCCATTAACGAATGTCTGAACACCCACCAGAGAGCCAGACATTTCTGTTGTCGGCATCCGTAATTATACTGAGTGTTCGGCCTTTATACGGAATCGAGATAAATTATATTTTCAAATGAATGGGTTATGAGTGAGCAGGCGTTGCGACTGTTCGCCTTTCGACTGTGCTAAAAATGGGAATTTCCCCGTAATATCGGGGGTATGGGGCAGCTATTAACAATCTGTTGCATTTGAGGGGTCGATCTGTTCGCAAAAGGCGCAGCGTCAGCCGGTTGTGACTGCCGATGATCCGCGTGCCTATGGCGCCCGGCGCGTGATTGCGGATCTTGCGTCTATTGGCCCAGCTATGTGCCTTGGAAACGACCAAGCTTCGGATCTGCGGTGCAGGGGGGGTAGGCGTCACGAAACCCGCGGGGTTCCCTGGCCCGTGATACGCAAGGTATCTCGTTTTGGGAACGCCCGCGAGCCACGGTCGAACGATCATCGCGCAGTTCTGGACCAGAACCTTCTCTTATCGATCCGGTTCAAAACGAAGCTGCTACTCCTGTCCGACGGTTCTGAAATACCGCGCTTATCGAGCTTCGATTATCGGTAATGTTCCCTAAGGATAACTCCGCGCGACAGAGTACCGCGGTTTCGCCATTGCCTAATGGCGTGGCGCATCGACGCCCACCGGCCAAATCCATGCGCCAGGGGGCACGCATCCGACCCCGGCGGCCATGATGCAATGCAGGCAAGACCCGGGAAATTCCGAGGCGCGCTGATCCTGTGCGGCAGGCAAGTTCGGCCATCAGCAATGGAATCAGGGACGGGAAGACGACCATGCCTCACGCGCTCATCATCAACGAGAATATCGCAATCTGCCGCGCGGTGCGCCAGTATCTGGGGATGCTTGGTTTTGGCACCTTCGATCACGCCTGGACCGAACGGCAAGCGATGGTCGCGGCCCGGCAACGCTCTCCCGATATCATTGTGATCGGAGACGACATCGAGATTGGGTGCGCGATGCGGGCGGCGCGTAACATTTCGGCTGACGGAACCATTCCTGTGCTGATGGTCAGCGGCGATCCGGTACGGGCATCACGGCAGCTGGCGCAGACCAGCAGCTACCATGGCCCCTTCCGGCTCAACCAGATCGAGGAAGCGGTCGAGATCGCCCTTGAAGGTAAGGCGGCAGTGCAATGACCGCAGCCAATCATCGTCCCCGGAATATTGCCATTCCTGCGCCTCGCCCACGGCGGACGAGCGTGGCGTAAGCGGAGCCTTCAGCTCACCACTCGCGCAGTCGGCGGCACATTGCCTCCACGGGCATTCCGGTAAGGTCCTTGTCGAATTCGGCCAGCAATCTGGCCGCGACCTTGGTGGGGTAATGAGCCCGCAGGTGGCCGAGCGAAACCGGATCGGCCGCAATAATGATGCCCGGCACATCGTCATCGATACGGTCCGCAAGCACCGCCAAGGCTGATGTGACGAAGGCGCGCTCTTGCGCAGCGTGCGGATCGCCATTGTCATAGGAGTTATGGTGAGAGCCAGAACTGGAAAACTCCCTTCCGGCCGCATCGGTGAACAAATCCCTGTTGGGCAGGGGGTGATATTCGCGATGCTCGATCACCGTCAGCTGTGGGTCGGTGGCGTCGCCATCGTTACGCATCAAGATCATGCGCGCACCATCGACCACCAGCACGACCACATTGTGGGGTAGGATCATGGCCAGTCCTTGTCATGCAATGCCGCAGGCCCTTGTCAGGGATGATGGGCTGACACGGCCCGCAGGGTTTCACCCGCCAGCGAGGCTGGTGCCCGGGCGGCAACATCGCCGAGTGAGAGCATCCCGATCATCCTTCGATTTTCGTCGATCACGGGAAGCCTGCGGACCTGTTTGCGCTCCATGATCCGGACCGCATCATCAAGGTCTTCGTTGGCGGTGCAAAAGATGATGGGCTGGCTCATCACATCGCGTGCGGTGCGCTTTAAAGGATCGGAATTGTCCGCAAAGGCACGGATCGCGATGTCGCGGTCCGTGATCATCCCGATCAGGCGATCATTCTCGCCCACGGGTAGCGCGCCGATGTCTTCCTGATCCATTTGGGCTGCAACAGCGGCCAAGGGTGTGTCGGGTTCGATCCAACTGGCGTTGGGGTGCATCACTTCACGAACTTTGACCATGACCATAGCCTCCAAATCGCCTCGCCATCATCGGCTTAGCGAACAAGCAGGCACCATTGTGGTCCGCGCGCCCGATCTGCGCCCTTCGTAAATCCCCTGATCAACGGGTTCGATATGGCCTGCACCATGACATGGCGCGCCCGGGCGATGCGCGCTGGATAGGGATTGATCCCCATGCTGCGGTCTCTGCTGGCAGGTAAGTCATTTAAAAATGGTGGACGCACTAGGGCTCGAACCTAGGACCCGCTGATTAAGAGTCAGCTGCTCTACCAACTGAGCTATGCGTCCCCATGACCATGGCGAGGCGGGCTTTGGTGGCCCGGGGTCGCTGGGAGAGCGGGCCGCTAGCATGAGTCGTTTGCCACCGCAAGGCTTTCGCGCCCCATGTCGCGCGGTTCAATAGGGACTGCGGCCGCTCGCTTTGGTTTCGCGGTCAATGCCTATCAGGAATCCGATGCAGATCATCACCGTGAGCATTGATGAGCCGCCATGGCTCATGAAGGGCAGGGGGATGCCCTTGGCCGGTGCCATGCCCATGACCATGAGCAGGTTGATCGCGAAATAGAAGAAGATGGTGGTGGTAAGGCCGCCGGCTGCCAGCCGCCCGAAACGGCTGGGGCTGCGCATCGCGACGCGATAGCCCCAGCGCAGGATCATCACGAACGCCCCGATCACGAAAATGCCGCCGATCAGGCCCCATTCCTCCGCCATCGTGGAGAAGATGAAATCGGTGTGCCCTTCGGGAAGATAGTCGAGGTGGCTTTGCGATCCGTTGAGGAAGCCTTTGCCGAAAATCCCGCCTGAACCGATCGCGATCTTCGACTGGCTGATGTGATAGCCAGCGCCGAGCGGGTCCAGTTCCGGATTGAGGAAAACAAGCACGCGATTGCGCTGATAATCGTGGAGCATGGAATAGAAGACGGGCAGAGCCGCCAGCCCGGCCAGTCCCGCACCGATGAACAGCCGCATCGGCAGACCGGCAAGGAACATGACGGTCAGGCCCCCGACCGCTATGGCGACAGAGGTGCCGAGATCCGGTTGCAGCAACACAAAGGAAACCGGGATCCCGATCACCACCAGCGCAGGCCATAGCGCCTGCCAGCTGCGCAAATGGCCCGGCGGCAGCATCGCATAGAAATGGGCGAGCAAAAGCACGACAGCTGGCTTCATGAGCTCAGACGGCTGCAGCCGCATGACGCCGAGGTCGAGCCAGCGTTGGCTGCCGCCACCAACGAAACCGAGTAACTCCACCCCGATGAGGCCGATCAGCACCGTGATGTAGGCGGGGATGAGCAACGGGCGCAGCCATGTTTCCGGCAGAAAGCTGATGCCGATCGCCATCACGAGGAGGATGCTGAAACGCACACCATGCATCGCCGCCCACGGCGTCATGCTGCCTCCAGCGGAGGAATAGAGGACGATGACGCCGAAACCCACCAATGCGATAAGCACTGCGATCAGCCGCCATGGCAGCAGGTTGGCGATGAGGCTGGGGACGAGGGCGCGGCTCACTGCTGGTCCTCCGCCGTCGGATCAGCCGGTGGCACAGGGGCGGAAGAGACGCCGTCCGATGCTGCTTTCACTGCCGCATAGCGCCGTGCGAGCCGTTCGGTGGGCGTGCCGCCCCAGCCTGCCTCGAGCGCGGCGAGCGATGCCAGTGCCTGTTCGCGGTCATAGAGGAAGGTGAAGACATCCTTGGCCACCGGGGCCGCGGCCCGGCTGCCGCCCATGCCATGTTCGATAATCACGGCGGCCGCGTAGGTCGGGTTTTCGACCGGCGCATAGCAGATGAAGAGACCATGATCGCGTGACCGCCAGCTGCCGCCCCTGCCGCGCGTGGCATCGAGCGCGCGCACCTGGGCAGTGCCGGTCTTGCCGGCCAGCTTCACATTCGGAACATCGAGCCTACTGCGCACCGCAGTGCCATTGGCATTGACCACCATATCCATGCCGAGCCGGACGGCATCGAGATGCTCGACCGGAAAGGGTAGAGGGTCAGCTTCGGCTGTCGCACGGCCAAGCTCAAGTTGCGGGATGAGATTGCGGCCACTGGCCATCCGGGCCGTCATCACCGCCAGCTGAAGCGGGTTCACCGAGACATAGCCTTGCCCGATGGTGGCATTGAGCGTGTCAGACTGTGTCCATTCCTGATTGAAGCGCCGCCGCTTCCAGGCGCTGTCTGGAATGGTGCCATACCGCTGGTTGGTACCGGGGATGTCAAATTCCTGTCCCAGCCCCAGCGCCTTGGCGACCGGTGCGATGGCATCGAACCCGACCCGACGGCCCATCGCGTAGAAATAGGTATTACAGCTCTTTTCGATCGCCTCCGCCATGTTGACCGGGCCATGCACACCGAGACAACGGAACAGCCGGTTGCCCAGACGGTAACCGCCAGGGCAGCTGACCCGTTCTTCGGGGTCCACCCCTTGCGCCTGCAGGGCGATGGCCACCATCGGCTTCAAGGTCGACCCTGGCGGATAGAGGCCGCGCACTGCCTTGTTGAGCAGCGGAATACGCTCGTCCTCGTTCAGCATCTTCCATTCGAGCCGCCCGATCCCGTCGGTAAAGCTGTTGGGATCAAAGGCAGGCATGGAAACCTGAGCCAATATGCCGCCGGTGCGGCAATCGATGACCACCATCGCTCCGGATTCGAGGCCGAGGCGCCGCGCCGCATAATCCTGCAAATCGGCATCGATGGTCAGCTGCAGCGCTTCGCCGGGCACATCGGGCTGGGTGCTGAGTTCCCGTACCAACTGTCCGCGAGCAGTCACCTCCGCCCGGCGCGCGCCGGGCCGCCCACGCAGCGACGCGTCGAAATCCTTTTCGAACCCGTCTTTTCCGACCTTGAAACCCGGCGTCAGCATCAACGGATCGCGGCTTGCCTGATACTCCTCTGCGCTGGCCGCGCCGACATAGCCGATCAGGTGGGCGACCGAGGGGCCCGCAGGATAGTTGCGCACGAAACCGCGGGTCGGCGCGATGCCAGGCAATTCGGGCAGATTGACCGAAACGGCGGCAAAGGCCTCCTCGCTGAGATCTGATGCGACCTCGATAGGCTGGGCGCCACCGCCAGAGTCGAGATCACGGTTGAGGCGATCAAGGGCGTCCGCGTCGAGCGAGAGCAAGCTCGCGAGGCGGGCGATGACTCGCGGCCGGTCTCTCAGGCGGTCGGGAATGATGTCTACGCGAAGGGCAACGCGATTGTCCGCGAGCGCCTTGCCATAACGGTCAACGATCCATCCGCGCCGCGGCGGGATGAGCGTCAGGTTGACCCGGTTGCTTTCGGACAGAAGCTTGTAGCGTTCATTGTCGACCACCGAGATATAGGCCATGCGCCCGACCAGAACCGCGCCCAAAGCGGTTTGTGCCCCGGTGATGAACAGTGCCCGCCGGTTAAAGGTCATGCGCTGCATGCCTTCTGTGATCAGCGGTACCGGCTGGCTCGGCCGCGCCTTGCGCCAGGGCATTTTCATCGCGTGAGCCGCCAGCGGTCAAGCCGCGCCACGATCAGCATCGCAGCGGGCAGGAGGAACAGCGACCACAGGAATTGCGGGCCAACCAGCACAATTGCATCGGCGAGACTGCCTGCATGAGCGAGCAGCGCCCCAACGATCAGAACGAACAGCAATGCTGTTCCGCCAACCACCCAGTCGATCCAGTGATCACGCCAAACCAGACGGCGATCGAGGGCATCCATCGCCAGCATGACGATTGTCCACAGCGCCATGGCGCTGCCGATCGGCTGGCCCGAGGCAAGATCATCCCACGCGCCGAGCGGCAGGCCGATCCACACGGGCCACAGATCGGAACGGAGCATGCGCCAAGCGATGAACAACAGGAAACCGAGAGGCGGGAGCAGAGGCGCATTGGCTGCGAAAGGCAACAGCGGCACAGCCGATGCGAGCATCACTGATGCAATGGGGGCTGCCGCAAAACGGATCGGCGTCCGTTCGGGCCGGACATCGTGGATCGGCCCGTTCATTGGGTGCCGTCGCCGCTCGCGGCCGGGGTGAGCGTCAGCGGTGGTTCGACGATTTCGCCGACCGAAGGCGGCTCGACGATCACCGCGCTGGCCGATCCGGGGCTGGCGAAGGCTATCGCCAGTGCACCATCCCGCGTTACCCGGACGATCCGACCGATCGGCGTGCGTGGCTGGTATAGGCCACCGCTGCCTGAGGCTATCACGATATCCCCGACCTTGAGCGTCACGGTCGCATTCTGGAGCGTGCGGACGTCGAGGAGGTCATCCCCGCGCCCATTGACGATAAGCGCGAGGCCATCGCTCGCGCGTCGCGCAGGCACGATGCTGCGCCGGTCAGTGATCAGCAGGACGCGCGCGACGCTTGGCCCCACTTCAAGTGTGCGGCCGATAAGCCCGTCTGCCGCGCGGATAGGCTGGCCGGTGCGTACACCGTCTGAATGGCCGGCATCGATGATGACATAGCGCCGGACGCTGCTCGCGGAGGATGAGAGGATCGTGGCAGTTGCAATCGGGCGCACTTCACCGCGCGCGATGCCGAGCAATCGGCGCAGTTCCCGGTTTTCAGCCTCAAGAGAGCGGGCGCGCACAATCTCCCGCCGCTGTGCTGCCACTTGCGCCTTAAGTTCGCTATTCTGTGATCCTGCGTTCCACCAGTTGCCGATGCTCTGGGGAATGCCCCCGATACCGCCACCGGCCCAGTTGATCGCCCGGCCCGCCGGCGCAACAGCCTCCGCCACAACTAGCCGCAGATTGCCAAATCCAACCGGATCAACCGCCCAGGCAAGCGCCATCAGCAGACCGGCAATAATGCCTGTCAGTGCGGCTACATAGCCGGCGAATGCGCCATATTGTGCGCGCCTCGCATAATTGTGGCGTCCGGCTTGCGGCGGCGCCATCGGCGATCCTCCGAGCCTCAGGCGGTCATCAACACGCCGCGATAGACCGGGTCTTCCATGGCACGGCCGGTGCCTATGGCAACGCAGGTCAGCGGAGTGTCGGCGATGGAAACGGGCAGGCCGGTTTCGTTGCGCAGGACCACGTCAAGGTCACGCACCAAAGCGCCGCCGCCAGTCAGCACAATGCCCTGGTCAACGATGTCAGCAGCAAGTTCCGGCGGGATATTCTCCAGCACGTTGCGTACGCCTGCGACAATCGCGCCAATCGGTTCGGCCAGGGCATCGGCGATCTGCGACTGGTTGATCTCGATTTCCTTGGGCACACCATTCACGAGGTCGCGGCCCTTGATGAAGATGGCTTGGCCCTTGCCGTCCTCAGGGCGGCGCGCAATGCCGAAATCCTTCTTGATCCGCTCTGCAGTTGATTCACCAATCAGCAGATTGTGGTGGCGACGGACATAGTTGACGATCGCTTCGTCCATCTTGTCCCCGCCAACGCGCACCGAGCTGGTGTAAGCGAGGCCACGCAGTGAGAGGACGGCGACTTCGGTTGTGCCGCCGCCGATGTCGACCACCATCGATCCCACCGGCTCTGTCACGGGCATATTGGCGCCGATGGCTGCGGCCATCGGTTCTTCGATCAGGAACACCTGTCGCGCGCCGGCATTCAGCGCTGCGTCACGGATGGCGCGCCGTTCGACACTGGTCGATCCTGAAGGAACGCAGATGACGATTTCAGGATAGCTCCAGGGACGCGGATTACCGCCGGAAACCTTCCGGATGAATTCCTTGATCATCTTTTCGGCGACGTCGATGTCGGCGATAACGCCATCACGCAGCGGGCGGATGGCTTCGATATTCTCGGGCGTTTTGCCCATCATCATCTTGGCATCATTGCCCACCGCCTTGGTGGTGCGAATACCGTTGATGGTTTCGACGGCGACCACCGATGGTTCGTCGAGCACAATCCCCTTGCCGCGCACATAGACCAAGGTGTTGGCCGTGCCGAGGTCGATTGCCATGTCGTTCGACGAGAATTTGAACAGGTTCGAAAAAAGGCCCATGGCGCGCGTCTCTGCTTCCCTCTGGCCCGGCCGGTCCTTTGGCTCGGGCTGCTGTTGCGTTTAGCCCCGCACCCCACGAGAATAAAGGCTTCTGGCGCCCGCATCACAGCCCTTTTTCGAGATGGCTGGCGGACTGCAGAAAATACCGAGGGGAACGGGTCGCAGTAGCCTCGCGACTGCGCTAGGAGGCTGTCCATGTCAATACGGCGGCTACCCGAAAATCTGGTGAATCGCATCGCTGCGGGCGAAGTTGTCGAACGGCCCGCCAGCGCGCTCAAGGAATTGATTGAGAACGCAATCGATGCAGGTGCATCGCGGATTTCGGTCGCCCTCTCCGAAGGAGGCATCTCCGGCATCGTCGTTACCGACGATGGTTGCGGCATCCCGCGCGACCAACTGTCGCTGGCCTTTGAGCGGCACGCCACGTCAAAGCTGCCGGATGAGGCGATCGAGCGGGTGATGACGCTGGGTTTCCGGGGCGAGGCTTTGCCCTCCATTGCCAGTGTCGCGCGCGTCCGTTTCGAAAGCCGTGTTGCAGCGGCGGATGGTTGGGCGATCACAGTCGACAATGGCCGGATTGGCGCTGTCGAGCCGGCGGCGATACCTCCGGGGTCGCGGGTCACAGTGTCCGGGCTGTTCGAAGCCGTTCCGGCGCGGCGCAAGTTCCTGCGCTCTGCCCGCAGCGAATATGCCGCCTGCCTCGATGTCGTGCGCCGTCTTTCCATGGCGCGTCCGGACATCGGCTTTGCGCTGGAACATGACGGGCGGCAGGTGATCGCCGTGCCGCCGGGGCAAGACGGTCCGGCGCGGGTCGCGGCGCTGACCGACCGGGCGCTGATTGCCAACAGCATCGCCATCGACTTTGAACGCGAAGGTGTGCGGCTCGGCGGCATTGCCGGACTGCCGACATTTCACCGCGGTACCGCCGATCATCAATATCTGTTCGTCAATGGCCGGCCGGTGAAGGACCGGTTGCTCGCAGGGGCTGTGCGTGGAGCCTATGCCGACCTGATGGCGCGGGATCGGCATGCTGTCGTGGCGCTGTTCCTCGATGTCCCGCCCGAACTGGTCGACGTCAACGTCCATCCGGCCAAGACGGAAGTCCGCTTTCGCGACCCGCAGCTGGTGCGTGGCCTGATCGTCTCCGGCCTGCGTCGCGCCATAGATAGCGCCAGCCAGCGCAGCGCCCAGCCCGCCAATGATGCAGCAATGCGCCTGTGGCAGCGGGAGGGTGAGAATCCGGCTCCGGAATATCCGTATCCCGGTGAAAGGCAGGATCTGTTGCCGGCAGGGGAATCCGGCTTTCGCCTGAGCGGGATGGAAGGCAGCGCAGGAGCATATATCCAGGATGCGTCCCGCCGTTTCGATGGTTTCGCGGCTTTTGCGCCGCCTTCTGCGCGTGCAGAGCCCGCCGCTATCGCTGTCCCAGCCGAAGCCCCGCTCGGTGTCGCGCGTGGGCAGGTTGCAGCGACCTATATTGTGGCAGAGGCAGCTGATGGCCTCGTTCTCGTCGATCAGCATGCCGCGCATGAACGGCTGGTGCTCGAACGCATACGGGCGGGCGTGGGTGAGGGGGGTGTAGCCTCTCAGCGCCTCCTCCTCCCCGATGTCGTCGAACTCGATGAGCCGGCCTGTGACCGGCTTGAAGCGCGCGCCGCGGAATTGGCCGCTTTCGGCCTGGAGATTGAGCGTTTCGGACCCGCGGCCATTCTGGTGCGCGCAACGCCTGCGCCGCTGGGTCAGGTCGATGCCATCCGGCTTCTCACTGACATTGCCGATGATCTCGCCGCACATGATGCGCCCCTGAGCCTGCCCGAGCGCATCGATCATGTCGCCGCGACCATGGCCTGCCACGGCAGCGTGAGGGCAGGGCGGACATTGAGCGTCGCCGAAATGAACGCGCTGCTGCGCGAGATGGAGGCAACGCCCCATTCCGGCCAGTGCAACCATGGTCGCCCGACTTGGGTGAAACTGGGTCATGGCGATATTGAAAAACTGTTTGGCCGGCGTTGAGAGGTAAGGGGGCGCTGATGACCGTCACACTGGACATCGATTTCGTTTCGGACATCGTCTGCCCCTGGTGCATTATCGGGCTTGGCGGGCTTGAAGAGGCGCTGCAGCGGATCGAGGGCGTTTCCGCCGACATCCGGTTCCATCCGTTCGAGCTCAATCCGGCGATGCCGCCCGAAGGCGAGAATGTCGCCGAGCATATCACCCGCAAATATGGCGCGAGCCCGGAGCAGTCCGCTGCATCGCGTGATGCCATACGGGGGCGGGCTGCGGACATCGGCTTTGCGATGAAAACGGGGCCGGACAGCCGGATCTGGAATACGTTCGACGCGCACCGGCTGCTCCATTGGAGCGGATCGCTAGGCGGCAATGCGCAGCGAACCCTGAAGCATGCGTTGTTCACTGCCCATTTCACCGATGGTCGCAACATTGCCGATCATGGCGTGTTGGTGGAGGTCGTCGACGCCGCAGGGCTTGATGGCCCGGAGGCCGCAGCTATCCTCGCCTCCGACCGCTATGCCGCGGATGTTCGGGCTGCGGAGGATTTCTGGCGCCGGCAGGGTGTGCAGGCCGTGCCAACGCTGGTCATTGATGGTCGCTACCTGATTTCGGGCGGACAGACCGCAGAAGTATTCGAACGCGCGCTGCGCCGTATTGCTGCCGAAAAGGCTGCCGCCGCCTGAGGCGACGGCGCTGTGCGGGGATAGGCGCCTACCCCCGCTTCCCGACCAAGGCGCGCAGCTTTGCAAGGCGCGGCGTGACCATCGGCACAGTCAGCATCGTCGATGCCACAGCCATCAGCAGCAGCGCTGTGAAGGTCGCGCTGGAGATGACGCCGCGATCCAGCAGGACGGTCGACAGAAAATAGACGCGCACGATCGTCAGCAACAGAGTGGCGCGCACCCGATCGAGCGTCTCCCGGTTAAACCAACCCGGATCGAGGATGGCGCCGGCCAGGAATGCTCCCACCGTATAATGGAGTCCGCCCCAGCCGCCACACCAGCCAAGGCAGGGTGAACACCAGCAGCATGGCGACCAGGAACAATTCGGTGATGGTGACGGGATGGCTCATGATCTGTCGTGACTATCCTGCTTGTCTGCGACTGTCGTCTGCGTTTGCCACTGCCGAATTGCGATGGGCCTTCAGCCAGCGGCCAGCGTGGCCTTCGACCTCACGAAATGCCGCGAACACGCTGCATCCGGGGTTTGTATGGCCAGTTTTTCCCAAGGCGGTGATCTGGCTGTAATACCAGTATTGCACCGCAAAACTGTCAATCGCTCGCACCATTGGAATGGCCCGCAAAGGCGCCAGCCATGCCGGAAGCAGGGCCAATTCACGCTCCGGCCGTGGCAAGGATTCGCTGCCTGCCAATAGATGTGCGGCGCCCGCCGGATCGACACATAATGGGCGCGCCAGCCCGATGATATCGGCCGCGCCCGCCTCAACGGCCTGTTCCATAGCCGCCCGCGTTCGGAAACCGCCGGTTGCCATCAGCGGGATCGACAGCTGTTCGCGCATCGCCTTGGCAAAATCCACGAAATAGGCCTCGCGTGCGAGGGTGGATGCCGCGACCTGCTGTGCTTCCTCTGGTTCCATTCCGGCAATGCCGAGCAGCTTGGGCTGTTCATAGGTGCCGCCGCTGATCTCAATGCAATCCACTCCGGCCGATTCCAGCCAGCGCGCAACCTGAAGGCTTTCGTCAAAGGCAAAGCCACCGCGCTGGAAATCAGCGCTGTTGAGCTTGACCGCAACAGCCACATCCGGCCCGACAGCAGCGCGCACCGCCTTGACCACGTCCAGCAGCAGCCGAGCCCGGTTGTCGAGGCTGCCGCCCCAACGGTCGGTGCGCTGGTTGCTGCGGGAGCTGAGGAATTGCGAGAGGAGATAACCGTGCGCGGCGTGCACCTGGACCCCAGTGAAGCCGCCGGCAATACAGGTGGTTGCGGTTCGCGCAAAGCCAGCAATCACATCTGCAATATCATCTTCGTCCATCGCCACCGGTTCGCCGAACTGGCCGCCTGGCAACCCGAGCTTGACTGCGGACGGTGCCTTGGGGTGAGGGTTGACCTTGGCCTGCGTCTGGCGGCCCGCGTGGCTGATCTGTGCCCAGAAATGCGCGCCTTTGGCAGTCGCGGCAGCCGTCCAGTGGCGCATCGCCTCCATCGCTGTGGCATCATCGGCAAAACCGTCTTCGCAAATGACATTGCCCGGCCGTTCGAGGTGGGCGCGGTCAATGATGACATTGCCGGAAATCAGCAGCCCGCAGCCACCAGCGCCCCACACGCCATATAGGCGTTCGAGCTCGGCAGTCGGCCGCCCGCGCGGGTCGGCCAGCCCCTCGGTCATTGCCGCCTTGGTAAGCCGGTTGGGCAGAGTGGCACCGCATGGCAATGTGATGGGCGTTGCGAGCACGCTCATGCGTCGGCTTCCGGATTGCGCACCCGCACCAGTCCGTTGGAGATGATGCGCATGACTGCCTCACCATGTTGGTTCAACACCATTGTTTCGGACTTGGTGATGCCCATTTCTGGACGATTCTTGGAACGGCGCTTGTCGATAAGCTTGCTTTCGATGCTGAGCGTATCGCCTGGATAGACAGGTTTCAGCCATTCCAGCCGATCGAGCCCCGGCGATCCTAGCGATGCCAGTGGTTCGCCTTCCTTCATGTGCGAAACCAGCATGGCCATCATCATCGCGCCAGTGTGCCATCCGCTCGCGGACAGCCGGCCGAAATAGGTCTGCGCTGCCGCTTCATCAGAGAGGTGAAAGGGCTGCGGGTCATATCTGGACGCAAAGTCGATCACTTCTTCGCGTGTCACTGGATAGGCACCAAAACGCTCGACCGTTCCGACTTCAAGATCCTCGAAATAGCGCATCGCCATCAGGCCATCCTCACGCCGGGGGTGCCATGTGCGACTTCGGCAGTCGCGCGGCGGCTGATTGTGCCGCCGGGCACCGTCACCCGATCCATGACCATGTAGTTTGTGCGCCACGCCTCGCGGTTCACTTCACAGGTGACATAGCCGCGTTGGTCGTTGACGAATTTCACTTCGGGGTTGTTGGCGAGGAAGACGTCGCTGCCTTGCCGGAGGTTGCTGCCGTCACCGCCACTGGAGATTGAGGTGGCAACAAATTCGCTGCCCACCACACGGTCGCGGTGGACGAGATCGCCCGCAAAATTCTGATGCTCGTCACCGGTCAGCACGATGGTGTTGCCCAGGCCTGCGATGCGGCTGAGCATCCGTTGCCGTGCCGCCTCGTAACCCGCCCAACTGTCGAGGTTGAGGATTTTTTGCGGCTCTTCCGGCCGCCGCCTGCGGTCGAGGCTCATCATCATGATCTGCTGGGCAAGGCCATACCATTGCGCCTGATTTTCAAGATTGCGGGCGAGCCATGCCTCCTGCTCGCGCCCGAGCACAGTGCGGTCTTCTGCGCGCACATCGGCACATTCGGTCTTAAACCCGTCACCACACGGCTGGTCGCTGCGATATTGGCGTGTGTCGAGCAGCTGCAGCGACAGGAGATCGCCATAGCGCAGCTCGCGGTTGAGCGCGATATCCGGCCCGCGCGGCAACAGCGAGCGGCGTACCGGCATGTGCTCGTACCAGGCCTGGAACGCAGCCGCACGGCGGAAAGCAAAGACCTCAGCCGGGGCGGCATCAGGGCTGCTGCCATTTTCCATCGTCCAATTGTCGATCATCGACACCCAGTTGTTGTTGACCTCATGGTCATCGAAACTGGACAGGAAGGGGTGTGAAACGCGTGCCGCCTGCATGTCCATGTCCGACAGGACTTGCGCATAGGCAAGGCGATAGTCGGCCACGTCGATGAGATTGCGGAATGCATGCTGGCGGACCGGCGCTGCCGGCAGTCCGCCGACAATCTCGAAAGGCTGGCGATATTCGTAGATGAAGTCGCCGTAATGATAGACGAAGGCGAGGTCGGCCTCATTCGCCAAATGGCGGAAGGCGCCGTAGAAGCCATCCTCGTAATTCTGGCACCCGGCAACGCCGAACTTCAGGCTGTCGGGACGCGTGCCGGCGGCCGGCAGCGTCCGCGCCCGCCCGCGCAGGCTCTGCTCGCCCATGCAGGTGAAGCGGTAGAAATAGGGCCGGTCGGGTCGCAAACCTGAAACTTCGACATGCACCGTATGGCCGAGTTCCGGACGGGCGAGAAAAGTGCCGCGCTGAACAACAGTGCGGAAACCGCTATCCTCAGCGACTTCCCAGTCGACGCTGGCATTGGCCAGAGCCATCCCGCCGTGCGGCGCAAGCGGTTCGGGTGCGAGCTTGGTCCAGATCACAAAGCCGTCGCTGGCCGGATCGCCGGATGCCACGCCCAGGCTGAAGGGATAGTCGCGCCACAGGCTGCGCGCGCTCACAATCGCGGGGGCGGTGAGCGCGGCAGCGGTGCCGGTGGCAAGGAACAGGCGGCGGGAGAACATAGGCGACACAGCTCCGCTTGCGGATGGATGCTGCTTTCCTAGACGCCCGTGGCGACAGTGCAATGACCGATTGGCCATTGATCCTGTTGTGCTTTGTCAGCGTGCGACGAAGGTGATTTCCACGCGGTTCACAGCCGTCGGCGATGCATCACCCTCTGCTGCGGTGCTGGTGCGCGTTTCCGGCACGCCATTTTCGCGGAAATAGATGCGCACATTGTTGGCCATTGCGCGCGCGCGGCTTGCTCGTGACGAATCGCTGCCTCGTGCATCGGCGATACCGGTGATGACGACGCCCATGGTGCGGTTGCTCTGTGCATAGGCGACAGCGCGGTCGAGCGCGGTTTCCATCTCCGTGTTGATGCTGGTTCCGCCACGCGTGAAGGGGATGACGAACGGAGGGCCGGCCTGTGCCGCAGCGGGTGCGGGCGTTGCAGACGTGTTTGCCGTCTGCGCGATTGCCGACGCGGAACCGATGGTGGCGACACAGGCTACAAGAGTGAGGCTACGCAACAGCATCGGTCGAAACTCCACAATCTTAAATCAGAACTAGTTTATCGCGGCGCGGGCGCCGTGCAACCGGGTTGGTGGGCGCAATCAGCTGTGCAGGAAGTGCATGACGTCCCCGTCCTGCACCACATAGGCCTTGCCTTCGGCGCGGAGCTTGCCGGCCTCACGTGCACGGGCTTCACCGCCCAGCGTCACGAAATCGTCGTAGGCGACGGTTTCAGCACGGATAAAGCCCTTCTGGAAATCGCTGTGGATGACGCCTGCGGCTTCGGGCGCGGTTGCTCCGCGCTCGACCGTCCAGGCGCGCGCTTCCTTCGGGCCCACGGTGAAGAATGTTATGAGGTGGAGGAGATCATATCCGGCGCGCACGACGCGGGCGAGGCCGGTTTCATGCAGGCCCAGTTCCTCAAGGAACAGCATGCGTTCGTCGGCGTCCATGCCGACCAGCTCGCTCTCGATCGCGGCGGATACGACCACGGCCTGTGCGCCCTCGGCCTTGGCCTTCTCGAATACGCGCGCGCTGAACGCATTGCCTTCAGCGGCTGAGCCTTCCTCGACATTGCAAACATAGAGCACGGGCTTGGACGTCAGCAGCTGTGCTTGCGCGAAAATGCGTGCCTGGTCGTCGTCGCCGGGCTGAGTCAGCCGCGCCGGCTTGCCATCACGCAGCAGATCGAGCGCCTGGCCGAGCACGGCAGCCGCCGCCTTGGCTTCCTTGTCGCCCTGCGCGGCCTTTTTCTGGAAGGCAGGAACACGCTTTTCGAGGCTCTCGAGGTCGGCGAGCAGCAGTTCGGTTTCGACCGTTTCGGCATCGGCGATGGGATCGACGCGGTTGTCGACATGCTGGATGTCGTCATTCTCGAAACAGCGCAGCACATGGACGACCGCGTCCACCTCGCGGATGTTGCCGAGGAACTGGTTGCCGAGGCCTTCGCCCTTGCTCGCCCCGCGCACCAGCCCTGCGATATCGACGAAGGCAAGCTGCGTTTCGATGATCTTCTGGCTGTTCGCGATTCCTGCCAGCTTTTGCAGACGCGGATCCGGCACAGCCACCTGCCCGACATTGGGTTCGATGGTGCAGAAGGGGTAATTGGCTGCCTGCGCCGCCTGTGTTTCGGTCAGCGCGTTGAACAGCGTGGACTTGCCGACATTCGGCAGCCCGACGATACCGCATTTGAAACCCATTATCCTGCTTTCTGTCTGGTTCGTGGGGCAGCGTCCGGCCACCCCGCATCGGCGCGCCGCTTGGCGTGGCGGAGCAGCGCGGTCAACTCTTTCGCGCTGAGTTTCATCAACCGGGGGATATCGTAATAGCCGAACCACAGGCTCGACCAGTGTCGGCGCGGGTTGTTTGATCCATCGACATGGATCGCGATGTGACCGACCCTGTAGACATCAACCGAGCCGTACCAACGTCCCCTGCGAAAGCGGATATCGGTGATCTCCTGCCAGGTGAGGAGCCGCCGTGTGAACAGCCCGCTGATACGCACCCCTTCTATGTCGAGCGTGAGTTGAAAGCCGAAGCTCCGGTCAAAACCGATCACTGCCCCCATGCCGAATAATGTCACTGCGACCGTATAGAATACCAGCTGGTACCAGTGGAGATCGGCAGCAAGCCCGTCCGTCAGGAGCCACAATATCGCGAAAGCACCGGCGCCAAGCAGCAGCCCGACAGCGAATGTGAGGCACGCGGCCCAAGTCGGTCGCCCGATAAGGAACGGCAGGTCGCTTGTTTCCAACCTGCGCGGGCGGGAGCGCCTTGTCATCAGCTATAGTTGAAACTGATCGAAACGCGTTCCGATTTCCCGCCATGGGCCTCGACTTCGTGCCTGAGCCAGCTTTCCCACAGCAGGATCATGCCGGGGCGGGGAGTGATGGTGACGTGCGGACGCAATGCTTCGGGCGCATCGCCGCTGCGCATGGGTGCGGCCATCATCAACGGCAGACGCGGATCTTCGAACCTCAGGCCGCCGGCCCCTTCGGGCACATCGAGGTAGAGCGTGCCGGAAACCACGCTGTGCGGGTGGATATGGCCCGAATGCATGCCGCCGGATTTGAGGATGTTGACCCACAGGCTGTCGCATTTGAGGCGCTTGGGCAGGTCGAAGGCGCAGGCCTTGGCAAAGGCCGCGACATGCCGGTCGAGCTTTTTCACCAGCGCCGCGGCATCGGGATCGCGCAGCGGCAGGTCATTGAGGCTCGCATAGCTGGTGTAGCCCTTGTAGCGGTGCTCGCGTGACCAGCGCGCACCGGCGCGGTCGTCGTGGGCGAGGGTGTGCGCCATCCCGAGCAGCGCCTCAACCAGCGCTGCATCGCCGAGATCGCCTTCATAAACCGGCGTGTGGAACAGGCTGCGAATGGTCATGGTGCCAACCTCGTTGCGACGTCGCTCATGAAGCGCACATCGTCGCCATTGGCGAGCCATTCCGCTTCTGCCGCAATCGCGCCGAGACAGTCGGCGAGATCGTCCATCTCCACTTTCGCGAAATTGCCAAGCACATGCGGCGTCACCCGGTCCTTGTGACCAGGGTGGCCGATGCCGATGCGCACACGGCGGAAATCCGCGCCGATATGCGCGGTGATGGAACGAATGCCGTTATGGCCGGCCGCGCCGCCGCCAATCTTCACCTTCACGCGAAAGGGATCGAGGTCGAGCTCGTCATAGAGCGCAGTCACGTCTGCCACCTCGCCCTTGTAGAAGCGCAGTGCCTCGCCGACGCTGCGGCCGCTCTCGTTCATGAATGTCTGGGGTTTGAGGAGCAGCACCTTGGCGCTGCCAATGCGGCCTTCTGCCGCCAGTGCCTGGAACTTGCGTGTCCATGGCCCGAACGACCAGCGTTCGGCGATGGCGTCCACAGCCATGAAGCCGACATTGTGCCGGTGCAGCGCATAACTCGCGCCGGGATTGCCCAGGCCAGCCCAGATCTGCATTGCAAAGCAAAACCCCTCCCCGTGAGGAGAGGGGTTATAGACGAATTATTCGCCCTCGGCAGCCGCTTCGGCTTCGGCCGAACGCAGGCCAGACGGAGCCACCACGGTTGCGATGGTGAAATCGCGGTCGGTGATGGTCGGGGTCGCACCGGCCGGCAGGGTGACCGCGGAAATGTGGATCGAATCGCCGACGTCGAAACCGGACAGGTCAACGGTCAGCTCTTCAGGGATGTGGCTTGCGTCGCAGGCCAGTTCCACTTCGTGGCGGACGATGTTGAGCACGCCGCCCTTCTTGAGGCCGGGCGACTTTTCCTCGTTGATGAACACCACCGGCACTTCAACTGTCACCTTGGTGTCCGCCGATACGCGATAGAAATCGACATGCATCGGGCGGTCGGTGACCGGATGGAATGCGACGTCCTTGGCGAGCGTCGTGTGGCTGGCGCCGCCCACTTCAAGGGCAATCACCGAATTGAAGAAGTGGCCGGTCATCAGCGCCTTTACCAGCGCCTTTTCTTCGACGTGGATCGAAACCGGTTCCTTGTTGCCGCCGTAGATCACGGCGGGGACTCGGCCCGCATTGCGCAGTGCACGGGAGGCTCCCTTGCCAGCCCGGTCGCGCGATTCGGCCGACAGCGTCAGCTGCTCGCTCATTTTGTTTCTCCAAAGATCAGATACAATCTTTCCCGCCACGCCTCCAGGGATGACCATGACGGGAAGGGCGCGCGCATAGCGGCGGGGGCACGCTTTGGCAAGGGTGGCTTATGCCGCGCGCTTGCCTTCGCCCGGCCGGTCGAGGAAACGGTTGATCATCGCCAGCGTTTCTTCGGCATGGCTGACGAGGAACAAATGTCCGCCAGCCGGGATCACCTCCAGCTCGGCGCCCGGGATCAGCGATTTCAGGATTTTTCCGTTGGCGATCGGCACGATATTGTCCTCCTCGCCCATCATGATCAGCGTTTCCGCTTTCATCAGGAAGGGAAGGAAAGGCGCGCTCGTCCAGCCCATGAAGGCGAGAAGTTGATAGAAATAGCCGGTTCCGCTGGGCGGCTTCACCCGCGAAACATGCCCTTTGGCGCCGGTGAGGTCGCCGCCGTAGAGGGTGGCGAAATTCTTGGCCATGAAATCAGGGTCGATGTAGCGGCGCGGATTGGCCATCTTGGAAAGGGCGGAGATCTTCCCCGGCACCATGAACCATCCGGCGGATGTGGCGGCGAGGATAACGCGCCGCACGCGGCCCGGGTGCTGCATTGCGAAATGCTGCGCCATCGCGCCGCCCCAGCTGACGCCCATCACGTCCATCCGGTCATAGCCGAGCTGCGTCATCAGATCGGCGGCAACCATGGACATGGTGACGGCCGTATATGGCAGCACCGGGTCGGGTGACCCGCCGATGCCCGGCATGTCGTAAATGATGAAATCGCGGTTCACGAAATGACGCGCGAATGGGGCGACCAGTTCGATGTTTGCGCCAATGCCGTTGAAGAACAGCAGCGGCAGATGGCCTTCGTCCCGCGCCGCTTTCCACCGCGCGACGCGCAGAGACCGGCCGCCGGCGGTTATCATGCTGACCTCGGCACCGTGCAGCGGATCATGCTCATGCGGGATCGCTGTTTCGTCGGTAGCGAATTCGCCGGGCTGCACCTCGTCCAGGCTGTCGGCTGCTGCTGTCATTCTCGTCCTTTCGAAGGCGAGCGGGGCTCACCCATGCGCGTAGCTGCCGGGCGCGGAATCGAGCGGCGGATAGGCCTTTGACCCCAGTGCCTTGGGCGCATCCTTCAATGCGCCGCCGCGTGCCTTGACCCATTCCGCCCAGAAAGGCCACCAGCTTCCAGCCACTTCTTCGGCCTGTTCGAGCCATTTTTCGACATTTGCCGGGGGCTTTTTGCCCGAACGGAAATATTTGGCCTTGGGGTTGCCTGGCGGGTTGAGGATCGCCTGGATATGGCCCGACTGGGACAGGATGAATTCGATATTCTTCGATCCGAACAGCTGGGTCGAACGGTAACAGGCCTTCCATGGCGTGATATGGTCGGTGACGCCGGCGAGAATGAACAGGTCGCCGGTGAATTTGGTGAGGTCGACCGTATGGCCTGCCAGCTCGACCTTGCCCGGATTGGCGAAAGGCTGTGTCTCGTAAAAATCGAGATAGTCGCTGTGCAGCTGCGCCGGCAGGTTGGTGGCGTCATTGTTCCAATAAAGAATATCGAACGCCGGTGGATCTTCGCCGTGCAGATAATTGTTGATGACATAATTCCAGACGAGGTCATTCGGCCTCAGCCAGGCAAAGGCGCGACTGAGCGATGCGCCATCAAGGATGCCCTTTTTCGCGCTGCGCTGTCGCGCCAGTTCGATGCCATGTTTGGAAACCAGCGCGCCAACCTCGCTGTCGGTCGCCTCGGGCTGGAGGACGCACACCATCAGCGTGGCGGCATTGGCGCGATCATCCCCGGTCGCCGCCATCTTGGAAAGGATGGTGGCGAGGGTGATGCCCCCCGAACAACCGCCGGACAGGTTGACCTTGTCCGATCCGGTGATGGCACAGATGACGCCGATCGCCTCGATCACCGCATCGACATAATCGCCGAGACCCCATCCGCCATGTTCCGGCCCGGGGTTGCGCCAACTGATCAGGAAGGGCTGGATTCCGGCGGCGAGCTGAAGCTCGATCACCGACTTTCCGGGTGAGAGATCGTTGATATAGGCCTTGTTGATCTGTGGCGGGACGGTCAGCTGCGGGATCGCATGCACCTTGTCTGTCGTGGGAGCATATTGGATCAGCTCCATCATCTCGGTGCGCCAAACCACCGATCCCTTGGAGACGGCGAGATTCTCGCCGACCTTGAACGGGCGCTTATCGACCTGACTGACGATACCGTCATTATGCGCGATATCCTCATAGGCATTCTTCAGCCCTTTCACGAGGCTGAGGCCGCCGCTGTCGATCGCCCGTTTGATGGCGGATGGATTACCGGCGAGCGTGTTCGCTGGCGACAATGCGTCAAGGATCATGGCGGAGACGAAACGGGCGCGATTGCGCTCCAGCTCGTCAAATTCGAGATCGTCGATCCATTCCTGCGTCGTCTTCTGCACGGCAAGATAATATTGGACACCCGCACGGTAGAAGGGATTGTAGGTCCATGCCGGGTCAGCAAAGCGCTTGTCCCGCGCGGCTGGCGCCAGTTCGCTCTTGCCGGTCATGATCTTGACCGTTTCCTCGCCAAGCGACTGCATATGTTTGAGCGTCTTGTCGGGCTTCATCGCGGTTTCGCGCAAAAGCGCGCCGACAGCGCCGATCAGATCCTCGCGTGCCAAACCCACCAGCGGGCTCAGTGCCGCACCGCCTTCGGGCTCTCCGGTCAGTTCAAGCTTTGGCTTTTTCGACACCCGCAAGTCTCCCTCTCGCATCGGTTCCTGCTCCGGGCATGATCAGTCTGTCGTTGCGGTGTTGTCAATCGCCTGAGCGGCAGCCATTTCCCGTTCATAGCGCAAGGCATCGAATATCTTTGCGCCGCCAAGGAAAACAGCCCCGGTGCAGGCCGCCATCAGCACATAGCCGCCGGAGCCGGGGAAGCGGTCCACATAGGCCAAGCCGCGCTCGATACAGCCAAGGGCGAGCGCATAAATGATCAAGCTCGCTTCGAAGCGGGTCTTGATGACAAACAGGCGTTTTATTTTGCCCCACATGACCATGTCCCACGCAATGCGCGTGCCAATCCCGCAATTTCGCGGGTGGAGGCCGACTCATCATGGTTACCTGTCAGTTAATCCGACAGGTGGCGAGGGGCGTTAACCAAGCGCATCGAGATTGAGCGCCGAAAGGAGTGCCAGCCGCGCCGAACGGATGTCCGCGATCAGGGCAGGTGATGCGAGGTCGGCGGTCGCGATACTCTCTGGCCAATGGTCTGCTATGGCCTTTTCTGCGGCGTCAAGGCTCGCTTCGGTGCACAGGAACCGGGGATCGACATCGGCAGGGTCACACGCGACGCGCAGCCTCAGGCATGCGGGGCCGCCGCCATTGGCCATCGATTGCCGCACATCCACCGGTAGCACCCGCCGGATCGGGCCATTGCCGGCAATATGTGCGTCAAGCCATGCCTTGACCGATGGCGTTGCCAGCGCCTCGGTCGGCACCACCAGCGCCTGTTCGCCCGATGGCAGAGTGACGAGCTGGGCGTTGAACAAATAGCTTGCCACTGCGTCGGCCAGGCTCACGTCATTCTCGGCAACCTCGACGATCTCGCACCAGGGCGCTGCTGCGCGGATCGCGGCATAGGCGCTGTCACGGTCGGCAAAGGCGCTTTCATGGACAAACAGCAGCCGTTCGTTGGCGACCGCCACGACATCATTATGGAACGCGCCACCGGCAATGGCGCGCGGCGCCTGTTCAATGAACAGCGTGCGTTCCGGCGTCAGGCCGTGCCGCCGCGCGACAGCTTTCGATGCCTCGATATGCTGGCGGGCGGGGAAACCGCCGCCCGATACGCCATAGACAAATATCTCCAGGCCCGGCTCGCCATGCTGCGGCGCAAGGCGCATGTGGTTGGCCGCACCCTCGTCACCAAAAGGAGCCAGCACCGGCGGGTGGACAGCAAAGGCAGGTGCGGCAAATGCGAGGCGCAGCTGCGCCAATGTGCCAGTCCATTCATGGCTGCGGTGCGCCATGGTCGAAAGGTTGGCGACAGACAGGTGGCAGCGTCCGTCCGCTGTGTCAGGGGCGGGGGAAACAGTGGCGGCATTGGCCGCCCACATGGCCGACGCTGACATGGCTGCAGCGAGGATGTGCGGCTCGGCACCACCGGTATCCGTGCCCAGTTGCGAGAGCCATTCCGCATTCGGCCGGTCGAGCGGCATGAACCAGCCCTGCGCCAAACCCTGGCTCAGATTGTGGCGCATTTTGGCTATGCCCTGCAGCGCAGCATCGCGCGGTCGGCTTACGGCACCGGCATTGGTCGCCGACGCGATATTGCCGGGGGACATGCCGGCATAATTATGGCTCGGCCCGACGATGCCGTCGAAATTGATCTCCACGATCATGGATCAGCCGCCAATCCAATCTACCGTATCGCCCGGTGCGACATTGATCAGCCGAGCCACGCTTTTCGGCATGGCGATGCCGTCGCCACTGGTGCTGACGCTGCCCAGTGCACAGCGGAAGTCTCTCCAGCGCCCCGCTGCGACCAAAGCCCGCTCGCCGCCCTCGGCAATGCTGTCCAGCCTGTGCGTGCGCGCATCGCGGATAGTGCGCACCTGATCGGTGCGTGCGGTCATGGTCGGCCCACCGTCGAAAATGTCGATATAGTTTTCGAAGGCGAAGCCTTCATTTTCGAGCATCCGCATCGCTGCTCGGCCGCTCGGGTGCGGAACGCCGATCACATGCTTGGCGCTCTCTGACAGCATGGCGACATAGACGGGGTGCTTGGGCATCAGGTCTGCAATGAACTGGTTGCCGTGCAGGGCATTGAACTGGTCGGCTTCCTGAAAGCTCATGCCGAAAAATTTGCCGGCGACTCCATCCCAGAATGGCGATCCCCCCGCATCGTCGATCACCCCGCGCAATTCGGCCAGGATGCGGTCGGCAAACAGCTCGCGGTGCGCGCGGATGAACAAATAGCGCGAACGCGCGAGCAGCAGGCCCAGCCCACCGGCCCGCTCGTGGGGGTGAAGGAACAGGCCACCCACCTCGCTCGATCCTTCAAGGTCCGATACCAGGTTGAGGATTTCCGCGCGGAACGTGCGGTCGAGTTCCTCGCTGCGTTTGGAGAGGGTGCCCATACGATAGCTGTAGAAGGGCCAGCGCACTCCCACCCGGGTGAAGATCTGACAAGTGCCCCGGATTTCTCCGGTTTCGCGGTTTTCCAGCATCAGCACGAACAGTCGGTCCTCCTCGGTCGAGGAGGCATCGAAGGCGGCTTCGGCGCGTTCGAGTTTGGCCATGAGCGCGCCGCGATCCGGCGGGAGGTTGGTGAACCCGCCCCCGGTCAGCTTTGCCATCTCGTACATCGGTTGCAGGTCGGCACTGGTCGCCGGCCGGATAATGAACCCCATAACCCCCTCTAACGGCTCCGTTGCGGAGCCCGATGAAATCGCCAACTGCCCTGATGGTCTTGCGTCAGACCGCTCCCCGCTCGACGATCCTGAGGATCGAGAGCGCGGATAACCGAGCCCGTTCGGCGAGGCTGTCTATAAACATATACTCGTTCGCCGAATGGATGCTGCCACCGCGAACGCCCATTGTGTCGATGACCGGCACACCGCAGGCTGCGATGTTGTTCCCATCGCATACCCCGCCGCTGTCCTTGCGGGTGATAGCAAGGCCGAGGTCGGCCCCCGCCTGTTCGACCAGAGCGAACAGCCGCGCCGCCGCCGCGTCGACCGGCTTAGGCGGGCGGGCGAAGGCCCCGTGCATCTCCACCGTCACGTCATGTGCCATGGCTATGTCGAAGGTCAGATCATGCAGCAATGTTGTCGCAGCCTGCTGGTCTTCCAGCGTCTTCGGCCGGATATTGACCCGCAGGATCGCAAGGTCAGGAACCACATTGTTGCCGCTCCCTCCGTCGATCTTGGCGGGATTGATCGCAAGGCCGGGGCGCACTGCCGCCTTGAGCCGCAGCGCAAGGTCTGCCGCCGCGACGATGGCGTTGCGCCCGTCCTCCGGGTTTCGCCCGGCATGAGCCGCGCGCCCGCGAATGGTGATCGAAAAATTCCCGCTCCCGGGCCGCGCGCCGGCCAGTGTTCCATCGGGCAGGGCGGATGGTTCGTAGGTCAGGGCCGCCACCTTGCCCGCTGCAAGCTCTGCAATCAGGGAAGAGGAGGAGAGCGAACCCACTTCCTCATCGCTGTTGATCAGAACGTCATAACCGAACTCCGGGCTCACGCCCGCCGCTTCGACTGCCTCCAGTGCAGCAAGCATGACCGCAATTCCGCCCTTCATGTCGGCAACGCCGGGCCCGTTGAGGGTGCCCTCGTCAAGCCAGCGGCAGGCCTGAAACGTGTGATCAGCCGGGAACACCGTGTCCATGTGCCCGGTGAACAACAGCCTTAGTCGGGCTTGAGGCCGCACACGCACCACCAGATGCCGGCCGTGGGCAATCTGCTCATGGCTGCCATCTGTGCGCACCGCAGTTACCGGTGCCGGTTCCACCAGCGTCACTTCACCTGGCAGTGATGCAAAAGCATCGGCCAGCAGGCTACCCATCTGCGCCAGTCCGTCGAGATTGCGGGAACCGCTGTTCACTGCTGCCCAGTCCAGCACCCGGGCCAGCATCGCGCCTTGATCGGGCTGTGCGATGGCGTCGCGCTCGATGGCGGAAAGACTGTTCATGCCAAGCCCTCTAGCCGTAACGTCACCGTTCCTCCACCCCTGACGTTCCGCGCTTGCAACCCGTCCGCCTGCTTGCCATAGCCGCTTTGCTTCCTCCCCAGTTGCAACAAATTGCCAGTCATGCGTCGGCAACGGCGAGGACGATGGCGTAAAGAGGGAAGCGGTTTGCCCATGACGACGTACGAAACACGCGCCGGCCTCTCGGTCGATGCCCGGATGACGGCTTTCGTGGAGCAGGAAATGCTCCCCGGAACGGGGATCGAGCCGGCGCATTTCTGGGACGGACTTTCCGCCATTCTCGACCGTTTCGAACCGGAGAATGATGCTCTGGTCGCCAAGCGCGAGACCATTCAGGCGGCGATCGATGACTGGCACCGCGCCCGCGCTGGCCAGCCGGTCAACATGGCTGAATATCAGGCTTTCCTGCGCGATATCGGATATCTGGTGCCGGAACCGGCGCCCTTCACCGTCGATACCGCAAATGTTGATGCCGAGATTGCAAGCACGGCCGGCCCGCAGCTTGTGGTGCCCGCGCTCAACGCCCGCTTCGCACTCAACGCTGCCAATGCCCGCTGGGGCAGCCTCTATGACGCGCTCTATGGAACCGATGTGCTTGATGCGCCCGCAGCTCGCCCCGGCGGCTATGACGAGGCACGCGGAGCCGCTGTGGTTGCCTGGGCAAAGGCGTGGCTCGACCGCACGGTACCGCTGGCGTCAGGGTCATGGGCTGACTGGGCCGGGCCAGAAGTCACGCTCGGCGGCACAGGTCGTATCGTGGCGCATGGTGACAATGTTATTCTTATTGAAAACAATGGTCTGCATATTGAACTTCGTATCGATCGCCAGCATCCGGTCGGGGCGAGCGATCCTGCCGGAATCGCGGACATCATCCTCGAATCCGCGCTGACGACGATCATCGACCTTGAAGATTCGGTCGCTGCGGTCGACGGCGAAGATAAGGTCGCCGGCTGGCGCAACTGGCTTGGCCTGATGAAGGGCGATCTTGCCGACAGCTTCGACAAGGGCGGGCGCACTGTCACCCGCACGCTCAATCCCGACCGCCGTTACCCGCTCGCTGATGGCGGTACGCTGACCCTGCCGGGCCGCAGCGTGATGTTCGTGCGCAATGTCGGCCATCTCATGACCAACCCCGCCGTGCTGCTGCCGGGCGGGGGCGAGGCGCACGAAGGCCTGCTCGATGCCGTCATGACGTCAACCATCGCGCTCCATGATCTCAAGGGACTGGGCAAGTATCGCAACAGCCGCACCGGCAGCATCTACATCGTCAAGCCGAAGATGCATGGGCCGGAGGAGGCCGCGCTGACCAACCGACTGTTCGATGCGGTGGAGGATATGCTCGGACTAAGCCGCCACACCATCAAGGTAGGCGTGATGGATGAAGAACGGCGCACCTCTGCCAACCTGGCCGCCTGTATTCATGCGGTCCGCCATCGGGTGGCGTTCATCAACACAGGCTTCCTCGACCGCACCGGGGATGAAATCCACACCTCGATGCAGGCCGGGGCGATGATCCCCAAGGGCGAGATGAAGGCCAGCGATTGGATCGCCTCTTATGAGGATCGCAATGTCCGCATCGGGTTGGCCTGCGGTCTTTCGGGCCGGGCGCAGATCGGCAAGGGCATGTGGGCGATGCCGGATCTGATGCGCGCGATGATCGAGCAGAAGATCGGCCATCCGAAAAGCGGCGCCAACACCGCATGGGTTCCAAGCCCGACCGCCGCGACGCTGCACGCCATGCACTATCATGCGGTGGACGTGTTCGCCCGCCAGCGCGAGCTTGCCGGAGAAGCCCCGCCAGCGCTCGACCGCCTGCTCGCCATTCCGGTGGCGCAGGGCCGCAACTGGACCGAAGAGGAAGTCCGGCGTGAGCTCGACAATAATTGCCAGGGCATATTGGGCTATGTCGTGCGCTGGATCGATCAGGGCGTTGGCTGTTCCAAGGTGCCGGATATCAATGACATCGGCCTGATGGAGGACCGGGCGACGCTGCGTATCAGTTCGCAGGCGCTGGCCAACTGGCTCCTCCACGGGGTCTGCACGCCTGAACAGGTGGATGCAGCGCTCGCGCGGATGGCGGCAAAGGTCGACGCGCAGAACGCCGGTGACCCGCTCTATCGCAAGCTCGACCCTGACAGCATTGCCATGAACGCAGCGCGCGATCTTATCTTCAAGGGTGTTGGGCAGCCGTCGGGTTACACCGAACCGCTGTTGCATGCCTGGCGGCAAAAGGCCAAAGCGGCGGGGTGATGGAAAAAAGGCAGCTTCTCGTTCGCGTTGGCATCGTCATTGCCGTGATCCTCGCCGTGCTCGCGGGCTGGGGCGGCGTGATCAATGCAGGGCCGCGCGCGGAAATGAAAAAGGCGGTGCAGGCCGAAAAGGAAGCACGCGAAGCTGCCGCTGCCGAAGCCGCCGCTGCTGAAGCTGCCGTCGCTGAAGGGGCAAAGGACGCCCGATGAGCCTGCGCATCGCGGCGCTCTATTGCTTCGCGCCGTTCGACGATCCGGCAACGGTGCGTGATGGACTTCGCCCCTTATGTGCGGACGGCGGCGTGCGCGGCACGCTCTTGTTCGCGCCAGAAGGTATCAACGGCACCATTTCCGGCAGCGATGCCGCTATCGATGCGGTTGTTGGCCACATTCGTGCGCTGCCCGGCTGTGGCCAGCTGTCGGTCAAATTCGCCCGTGCGGAAGACCATCCCTTTGAGCGGCTGAAACTGCGGTTGAAGCGGGAGATCGTCACCCTCGGCGTTCCCGGCCTTGATCCTGCCAGTAATGCAGGCACCCGCGTTGCCCCGGCCGACTGGAACACGTTGGTCGATGATCCGGACACTGTCCTTATCGATACGCGCAATGCCTATGAGGTCGCGATCGGCAGCTTTGCCGGCGCGATCGACCCCGGCACCCGCAGCTTTGGGGAATTTCCCGACTGGTGGCGCGATCATGCCGATGCATTTGCCGGCAAGCGCATCGCCATGTTCTGCACCGGCGGCATCCGCTGCGAGAAATCGACCGCCTTCCTCAAGTCACAGGGCGTGCAAGATGTGCTCCACCTCGATGGCGGCATCCTCGCCTATCTCGAACAGGTTCCCCCGGAGCAGAGCCGCTGGCTGGGCGAATGTTTCGTGTTCGATGAACGCGTCAGCGTCGCCCATGGCCTCGACCCGGGTCACTGGCGGGTGGAAGGCGATAATCGTCTGATTTCCGAAGAGGACGGCGAACCGGATTCCTGACGGTTGATCCGATCAGCTGGTCGCCACGCCCCATTCGATCCAGCCGACCGGGCGCGGCGTGCCCGGCATGTAGCGGCTGCCCATGCGGTTTGTGGCAAAGCCTGCGCCTTCATAAGCGTCCGCTATCGGGCGGGTAAGGTGACATCCCCCTGACAGGCGCGACCAGATGGGGTCGATGCGGTTCTGCCAGCGGCGTACGCCTTCGTCCGGCGCCCGGCCATGCTCCAGAAATATGGCAGTGCCGCCGGGTTTCAGGACGCGCTTGAGTTCTGCGAGCACCCGCTCCGGCTCGGCGACCGAACAGAGGGTGAAGGTGGTGACGACGGTATCAAAACTGTCGCTTGCGAAGGGGATATCTTCTCCCACCCCCTCGCGGATATCGGACGCAATGCCGCGCTCTGCCACTTTACGGCGGCTGTCCTCCAGCAGCAGCGGCGTCGGGTCTATGCCGGAGAGGTGCGTGACCTTGGCCAGATCATAGAAGTCCAGATTGATGCCCCCGCCGCAGCCGAGTTCGAACACGCGCCCTTGCGCGAGCGGGACGACATGGCTGCGTGCCTTCATCACCTGCGGCTGCGCGCAGCACAGGCGGATCATCCGCGGCGCGACATGCCGGTCCCACCAGTTGGCCATGGTCATCTCCCCGTTTTTCGGGGAGGTTATGCAGGCACCTGCTGGCTGGTGCAATGGAAGCTGCCGCCGCCCGCCAGGATCGCGTCAGAGGGCAGGGGAATGATGCGCCGGTCGGGGAATAGCCCGGCCAGCACATCCGCAGCGGCATCGTCCCATGTGCTGCCATAGGCGGGCATGGCGATAATGCGGTTGGCGATGAGGAAGTTCATGTAGCTTGCCGGCGCCGGCTCGCCGTCCATTTCGATCCGGCCGGGCGAGGGGATGGTGACGATGTCGACGCCGAAGCCTTCGGCGCGGTTCAGGGCATCGCGATAGACGTCGGCATTGGGATCGTCAGACCCGCTCGGTTCGGGCAGCAGCAGCAGGCCCGGTGCCACCCAGCGCGCCAGATTGTCGACGTGCCCGTCGGTATGGTCATTGAGCAAGCCGTCACCGAGCCACAAAGTGCGCGTAAAGCCGAGGGCGTCATGGAGAATGCGCTCCGCCTCGCCATGTCCCAGCCCCGCGTTGCGGTTGGGGTTGAGCAAACACTGTTCGGTGGTGACGAGGAGACCCGCGCCGTCCCAGTCGATTGCACCGCCTTCGAGCACCAGGCTGTGCGCATCACGCGGGAAGCCATAGCGCGCCGCTAGCCGCGCGCCGATGTCGACATCACCGGGCATCAGATATTTGCCGCCCCACCCGTTGAAGGCGAAATCCGCTGCACGCCGGTCAGCACCCGTTCCGGTGATGACCGGCGCTGTATCGCGCAGCCAAACGTCGCCCAGCGGTTCAACGATGACCTCGACCGTGCTTTCCACTTGGTCGCGTGCCAGCGCCGCATCACCTTCGCTGTTGCAGACCAGCGTTACCGTTTCGCCCGCGCCGCCATCGGCCACGGCGGAGGCGAATGCCGCGATCTGCTCGCGCGCGCGGTCAAACGCCGCGCCCCATTCATGGCGCAGCGCCGGATAGCCGATCCACAGCCGCTCATGCGGCGCCCATTCGGGTAGGGGGGAGGGCATGGTTCAGCGGCTTGCGCGGCTGCGGTCACGGATGGCGCGGAATTCGTCGCCTTCGTTCCAGTTGGGCCATTCATTGCTCATCGCCAGCGATCGGCCCACGACATAGTAAAGGCGGAGATCGGCCATCATCCCGCTCCAGTCGGTGATGATCGAAATCTCGTCCTCCGGCCCATGGTACCAGTCACGCGTATATTGCTCTGACCAAGCCCGCCCTGCCTCAGGGCCACCGTTCAACAGATCCTCGCCACCGTCGAAATAGATCATCGGCACGCCCAGCTTTGCCAGGCTGAAATGGTCGGAGCGGTAGTAGAAGCCCTTCTCAGGCGTGGGTTCGTTGGTCAGTACGCGGCCATCGGCCGTTGCTGCCTGTTCGAGATAGGTTTCAAGCTCGCTCTTGCCATTGCCAATGACGATCACGTCGCGCGACGGGCCGGTGCCGGTCAGGGCATCCATATTCACCCCGCCGACTGTCTGCGAAAGCGGGAATACGGGGTTGGCGGCATAATAGGCGGAACCCAGAAGGCCGCTTTCCTCCGCCGTCACAGCGAGGAAGACGAGGCTGCGATCGGGCGCGCCGGCACGGACATGTGCTTCGGCCAGCGCAACAAGGCCGGCGGTGCCGGTGGCATTGTCGATAGCGCCGTTGCAGATGTCGTCACCTGCGGCATTCGCCTCGCACCGGCCGAGATGGTCCCAGTGCGCTGTGTAGAGCACCACCTCATCCGGGCGCGTGCGACCCGGCAGACGGGCGATGACATTACGTGAGGAGAAACGGCGCATCTCATTGTCGAAGCTGATCGAAGCGGTGACGCCGCCCAGGGGCACGGCTTGGAAACCGGGCTGGCCTGCACGCGCGCGCAGGGCATCGAAATCCTGACCTGCCGCGGCAAACAGCGCCCGCGCGCGCTCCAGCTGGATCCAGCCATTGGCCTGCGTCTGGTCCATATGGTTATTCTCGGCAGCTGCGCTGAACTGCGGGCCGGTCCAGCTCGACCGCACCACATTCCAGCCATAGGCCGCCGGCTCGGTATCGTGGACGATCAGAACGGCTGCCGCACCCTGCCGCGCGGCTTCCTCATATTTGTAGGTCCAGCGGCCATAATAGGTCATCGCCCGCCCGTTGAACTGGCCGCCGACCGTCGGCGTTGCCCAATCCGGGTCATTGACCAGCACCACCACCGTCTTGCCGCGCACATCGATGCCGGCATAGTCGTTCCACCCGCGCTCAGGCGCGTTGATGCCGTAGCCGACGAACACCAGTTCGCTGTTGCTGATCTCAGTCCGCGGGACGTGGCGATAGCTGTTGGCGGTAAAGTCATCGCCCACGGTCAGGCGCTGCTCGCCTTGCGGCGTGTTGAACACCAGGTGAGACATGTTGGTCGCGCTCATCTCAACCAGCGGCACATCCTGCACCCAGCTGCCATTGTTGCCGGGCTGGAGGCCTGCGGCGCGGAACCGATCGATCAGGAGATCAACCGTCAACTGTTCGCCGCGGGTGCCCGGCGCGCGTCCCTCAAACTCATCAGAGGCGAGCTGCGTCGTCACATCCTGCATGGTCGTGAGCGAAATCTCCGGCACCGCCACAGTGGTGGTCGATGCGCTGGCGGAAGCGCAGCTGACGAACGCGGTCGAAGCGAGGATCAGCGAGGTGAGGCGGCGAGTGAGCATGAGCAATCTTCTCCGAATTTCGGGGCGTTGCGGCGACACTAGCCGCAAGCGCCACGGTTGCAACTGCTGCCAATTGGTGCGCAGCGCTTGACCCGTCGCGGGCGTGCTCGCACTGTCCCGGCCAATCCGAGACTCGATGTGAGGACGCTTTCATGCCCACCCGTTTTCGCCGCTTTCCGATTCGCCTGACGCTTGCCGCGTCGGCACTGGCGCTTGCGTCTGCCGCTCATGCCGAGGAGGCCCCGGCTATCGCGGATGCCGCACCGGCCGTTGTCTCGGCCTCTCTGATGCAATCGGCATCGCGCGCCGCCGCGCCGACCGTTGCTGACGCGGAGCGGTTCGTCGCCGATGCCGAGGCGCAGCTGCTCGCTTATTCGAACCGCGCCGGTCGGGTGGCCTGGATCTATGAAACCAACATCACGGTCGACACTGAAACGGTGAATGCCGAAACCAGCGCGCAGGGCACGGAACTCATCGTCCGTTTGGCGCTCGAAGCTGCCCGTTATGCCAATGTCGAAGGGTTGAGTGAGGATACGCGGCGCAAGCTCATCATGTTGCGCACCGGCATTGTCCTGCCGGCCCCCACCACCGAAGGTGCAGCGGATGAACTCGCCCGCATCGCTACCAGCATGCAGTCCCGCTACGGCGCGGGCCGCGGGACGCTGCGCGGTGAGGAGATCGGCGGGTCGGATATCGAAGCCGCGATGGGTACCAACCGCAATCCTGACGAACTCGAGGAAATGTGGACCAGCTGGCACAATAATGTCGGCGGCGGCATGGGCGAGGATTATGCCCGGCTGGTCGAGATCGCCAATCGCGGCGCGCGCGAGCTCGGCTTTGCCGATGCCGGCGCGCTATGGCGGTCCAACTATGACATGCCGGCGGATGAATTCGCGCGCCTCACGGATCGGCTCTGGGCCGAGGTAAAGCCGCTCTATGACGAGCTGCATTGCTACGTGCGTGCCGGTCTCAATCGCCATTATGGTGATGAGGTGCAGGCCGCGACCGGCCCGATCAGAGCCGACCTCCTTGGTAACATGTGGGCGCAGGAATGGGGCGGCATCTATGATCTCGTCGCGCCGCCGGGCGTCGGTGACATTGGCTATGATGTGACCCAGCTGTTGCAGGCGCAAAATTTTGACGCGCTGCGCATGGTGCGCGCAGGCGAAGGTTTCTTCTCCTCATTGGGGTTCGAACCGCTGCCGGAGACTTTCTGGCAGCGCAGCCAGTTCACCCGCCCGCGTGACCGCGAAGTGATCTGCCATGCCTCGGCCTGGAATATCGACAATGTCGATGACCTGCGCATCAAAATGTGCATCCAGGTCAATGGCGACGATTTTGTCACCATCCACCATGAGCTCGGCCATAACTATTACCAGCGCGCCTATAACCGGCAGAGCTTCCTGCACCTGAACGGCGCGAATGACGGGTTCCACGAAGCGATCGGGGACATGGTGGCCCTCTCCATGACGCCCGAATATCTGGTGCAGATTGGCTTGCTTGAACAATCGGCGGTGCCGGGCGCGGACCGGGACATCGGCCTGCTGTTGCGGCAGGCGATGGACAAGGTCGCTTTCCTGCCCTTCGGCCTGCTGATGGACCGCTGGCGCTGGGGTGTCTTCTCCGGCCAGATCCGCCCGGCGGGATATAATGGCGCGTGGAATGCACTGCGCCTTCAGTATCAGGGGATCGTGCCGCCGGGTGACCGGCCCGCCAATGCCTTCGATCCGGGCGCCAAATATCATATCCCGGCGAGTGTCCCTTACACCCGCTATTTCCTCGCGCGTATCCTCCAGTTCCAGTTCTTTGAGGCCGCGTGCAAGGCCGCCGCCTGGGAAGGGCCGCTCCACCGCTGCTCCTTCTATGGCAATGAGGAAGTCGGCACCCGCCTCAACGCGATGCTGGAAATGGGCGCCAGCCGCCCTTGGCCTGATGCGCTCGAAGCCTTCACCGGCAGCCGCGAAATGAGCGGCCGTGCGATGGTCGCCTATTTCCAGCCGCTGCTGGATTGGCTCAAGGAACAGAATGAAGGCCGGAGCTGCGGATGGTGATGGTGGCTATGGGTCACGCATTCCGGGCCATCAGCCCGCCATCGACCGGGATCACCGCACCGGTGATATAGCTTGCGGCCGGCAGGCACAGGCTCAGCGTGATATGCGCCACTTCCTCCGGCTCGCCATAGCGGCGCAGCGCAGTACGGCGCTTGGCAAAGATCACCTTGTGATCTGCGGCGACCTTGTCGGTCATCGCCGTGTTGATCGGGCCGGGGCAGATGCAGTTGACGGTAATGCCTTCCGGTCCGAGGTCGACCGCCATGCCGCGGGTTAGGCCGGTGACGCCGGTCTTAGCCGCGACATAGGGCGTGTCCCCCGGCGTCGCACCCAGCCCCTCGGTCGAGGCGATGTTGACGATGCGCGGCGCATCGCTCTGCCGCAGCAGGGGCAGGGCGGCACGGATAATGCGCTGGTGCGCGGTCAGCATCACGACCAGGGCCCGGTCCCATATTGCGTCGTACTCGTTGCCCGCATCGAGCGCCGCAAAGCTCGACACCCCGGCATTGTTGACGATGATGTCCAGCCGGCCGAAGTCCGCACCGATGGCCGCTATCATGCTGCGGATCGCGTCATGGTCCGCGACGTCGATCGGGTAGGCCCGCGCTTGTCCGCCTGCTGCCTCGATTTCTGCGACAACTGCGGCGCAACCATCGCCGTCGCGGTCTGCCACCGCCACGACGGCGCCTTCACCGGCGAAGAGGAGGGCGGTTGCCCGGCCCATGCCGGAGGCCGCGCCGGTGATCAGCGCGACCCGGCCAGCGATAGAGCGGCTGCGGTCTGCCACGGCCTCGCTCAATCGGTCACCGCGGCGTGCCAAGGGGCGAACGGCCCGTTACCGAGCGCCATCGCCTGAACCTGCGAATGTGCGGCATTGAGCGCATCGGTCGCCCGCGTGTTCGGGTGCACCGGCCGGCGCAAGGGGCGACGACCTAGCGGCATGGCGACGATCTCTACGATGGCGTTCGCCACGTCCTGCGGATCGGTGGTGCCACCACCGGCAAAGCGGCG
>CANHQT010000018.1 GCA_947463325.1 Sphingomonadaceae bacterium | reverse complement strand
CGCGGAACTTCAGCGGGTCTTCAGGGGCCTTGGGCAGGGCGATAGAAACCATACTGCCTTGGTCGAACAGCTGCGCAAACCGCTCCGCCGCACCGATACGGTCATGGTGATTGCAGCGTGGGCAGACATTGAGATTGTCTTCCCACTCCTTGCAGAAAACCATGGTGTGGCAGGCCTTGCACTTGTGCCACAGATTGTCCGCTGTCTCGCGCTTCGCGACGAAGGGAAGGGCGTTGCGGACGCGGTTAAGCCAGCTCATCGATCAAAACCCCTAGGTCCGCCCACAGCGGGCAAGCGGACTTCTGCAATCATTTTCTGGACGCGGCGATAGCCGATTTCAGCGAGGCAACATAGTCGCGGACATGTACGGGCGCATTGGCCCCTTGCGCCCCCACAATCTCCACGATTGCCGATCCCACCACGACACCATCAGCAACTTCTGCCACAGCTGCCGCCTGTTCTGGCGTGCGGATACCAAAACCGACCGCGACTGGCAGATCGGTCGCCTGTTTCAGCGCCGCAACCGCATCCGCAATGGATTGCTGGCTAGCCTGCTGCAGGCCAGTGATGCCGGCAACCGAGACATAATAGAGGAAGCCCTGTGCGCCATCGAGCACCGCGGGCAGGCGCGCCGCATCGGTCGTCGGCGTCGCCAGCCGGATAGGCGCCACGCCTGCGGATCGCAGCGCAACGCCCAGGCCATCATCCTCTTCCGGGGGCATGTCGACACAGATCACGCCGTCGACGCCAGCCTGCGCACATGCCGCCGCGAACCATTCCGCCCCGCGCCGCACCATCGGATTGGCATAGCCCATCAGCACAAGCGGCACCTCCGGGTGCCGTGCGCGAAAATCGGTAGCGATGCGCAGCACATCGGCGGTGGTTGTCCCCGCGCCCAGCGAGCGCAGGTTGGCGCTCTGGATCGCCGGCCCATCGGCCATCGGATCGGTAAAGGGCATCCCCAGCTCGATCACATCCGCCCCACCCGCGACGAGGGCATCGAGGATCGCATCGGTTGGCCCGTCGCCGGCAGTGACAAAGGTAACGAGGGCGGGGCTGGGTTTGGAGAAGGCTGAGGAAAAACGGTTCATCTCAGTCCGTACCATTCCTGCTTGGCTATGCTGTACCGCCTCACATCTCCACTCCCAGCGCCTCTGCCACGGTGAAGATGTCCTTGTCCCCACGGCCGCATAGGTTGGCAAGGATGATCGCGCTCTTGTCCATCGTCGGGGCGACCTTGGCGACGGCGGCGATGGCGTGGCTGGGTTCGAGCGCGGGGATGATGCCTTCGGTGCGGCAAAGAAGCTGAAAGGCGTCGAGCGCCTCTGCGTCGGTCACGGAGGTATAGTCCACACGACCGATGTCTTTGAGCCAGGCATGTTCGGGGCCGATGCCGGGATAGTCGAGGCCGGCGCTGATCGAATGCCCCTCGGTGATCTGGCCGTCCTCGTCCTGCAACAGATAGGTCTTGTTGCCGTGGAGGATACCGGGCGAACCGCCCGCAAGGCTGGCAGCATGTTCGGCATCGAGGCCGTAGCCCGCTGCCTCGACCCCGAGCATCTTTACGTCACTGTCGTCGAGGAAGGGGTGGAAGAGACCGATGGCATTGCTGCCCCCGCCGATCGCCGCGACGAGCAGGTCGGGCAGCCGGCCCGTGCGGGCGAGCATCTGGGCGCGCGCCTCACGCCCGATCACGCTCTGGAAGTCGCGGACTAGCTCGGGGTAGGGGTGCGGACCGGCTGCCGTGCCGATGATGTAGAATGTGTCGTGGACGTTCGCGACCCAGTGGCGCAGCGCCTCGTTCATCGCATCCTTGAGCGTGCGCGCGCCGCTTTCGACCGCGCGCACATCCGCGCCGAGCAGCCGCATGCGGAACACATTGGGCTGCTGCCGTTCGATATCGCGCGCGCCCATGAAGATGGTGCAGGGCAAACCAAAGCGGGCGCAGACGGTGGCGGTTGCAACGCCATGCTGGCCCGCGCCGGTTTCGGCGATGATCTTCTTCTTGCCCATGCGGATGGCGAGCAGAATTTGGCCGATGCAATTGTTGATCTTGTGCGCGCCGGTGTGATTGAGCTCGTCGCGCTTGAACCAGACCTGGGCGCCGCCCAACTCGGCCGTCAGACGCGGCGCGAAATAAAGCGGGGAAGGGCGCCCGACATAATGTTCGAGCAGGTCGTCGAACTCGGCGTGAAATGCCGGATCGGCCTTAGCCGCGCGATACTCGCGCTCCAGATCCAGCACCAGCGGCATCAGCGTTTCGGCGACATAGCGGCCACCGAAATCTCCGAAATGCCCGCGTTCATCAGGCTGGGTGCGCAGGGAATTGGGAGCGTTCATTGCGCCAAAATCTCTTATGTTCAGAAGGGCGTTACTGCTGCACCGCCCTACAGAATGCGGCAATCTTGTCCACATCCTTGATGCCCGGCGCGCTTTCGACACCCGATGCGACATCGACCAACGGCGCGCCGGTTATGCGGATTGCCTCTGCCACATTTACGGGATCAAGCCCGCCGGCGAGGCCCCAGGGCCACGGATGAGAAAGCCCCTGCATCATCTGCCAGTCGATCCTGAGGCCCATACCACCGGGCAACGCGGCGCCTGCTGGAGTGGCGGCATCATAGAGCACGAAATCGGCGCTGCTGCTGTCGATCTGGTTGCGGAGGGCGAGGTCGCCCGGCACCCGCACTGGCACCACCGCCCAGACCGGCAGGCCGAACCGAGCCTTCACATCTGCGCGGCGCTCCACCGTGACCTTGTTCAGCTGGAGTGCGTCGAGCGTGCCGGCGCCGATGGCCGCGGCCAGCGTCGCATCATCCGGATCGACGAACACACCGACGCGCTGCACCCGCCCCTTCGCGTGCGCGGCCAGTGCCTGCGCGAGCTCCAATGTCACATGGCGCGGGCTCGGTGGATAGAAGTTGAACCCGACATGGCTCGCCCCGCTGCCGACGGCGGCATTGAGTGTGTCGGGCGTCGAAATCCCGCAGATTTTGATCTGTGCGGGCATATAGGATGCCTAAAGCGTGGCCTCGATCGCCCGGACCGCCTCGAGCGGATCCTCTGCCTTGCTGATCGGGCGACCGATGACGAGGATCGAGGCACCATCGGAGACCGCCTGCGCCGGCGTCACGATGCGCTTCTGGTCGGCGACATTGGCGCCCGCGGGGCGAACCCCGGGAACCACGAAGAACCCGTCGCGCCATGCCTTGTGTGCGGCCTTCACTTCGTGCCCCGAACAGACAATGCCGTCGAGCCCTGCTTCGTGTGCGAGCGCGCCGAGCCGGCTCACCTGTGCCTCGGGATCGCCGTTGATGCCGATGGCAGAGAGATCGTCGGTGTCGAGGCTAGTGAGCACGGTTACCGCGACGACCTTGGTGTGATCGCTTGCCGCAGCTTTGGCGTCCTCCAGCATCGCACGGCCACCGGAGGCATGGACAGTTAGCACCGCCGGCTCGAGCGGCCGCAGCGCCTGCACCGCCTTGGCAACGGTGTTTGGAATGTCGTGCAGTTTGAGGTCTAGGAACAGTGGCAGGCCGATCTTGGCCATTTCGTGCACGCCGTGATGGCCATTGGCGCAAAAGAATTCGAGGCCGAGTTTCAGTCCGCCGATATGCGTCTTTACCCTGGTAGCGAGCACCTTTGCATGGTCGAGATCGATTGTGTCGATTGCCAGATAGATGCGCGAACTCATGCCGCTGCCGTTCCGCTTGCTGGCGCGTCCGCCGTGGCTCCGGATGCTGCAGGCGATGCTGGTGCAACCGGTGTACGCAGCATCTCGATCGTCTGTTCCTGTTGCTTCAACCGGCGCCCCAACCGCCACCGATTACCGAGCGCGATAAAGAACGGCGGTACGAACCCGGCCAGGAACGATACTAGGATAACGAAGGACAGGTTGGTGTCGGCGGACCATCCCGGCCAAACCTGCACCTCGACCGGCGTGTAATTGGCCAATGCAAACACTGTCAGCAAAACCGCGACGATGACCCAAATGGTCGTCCGAAAGATCTGCATGGCACGCCCTCTCCAATATCCCGCTGACGGCAGCCTAGAGGCTTTCCCCAGAGGATTGAACCCCCGGCGCGCAGTTCAGCCCTTGCCGAAAACGCGATCAAAAATCAGGTCGACCGCCTTGAAGTGATAATCGAGGTCAAAAAGCGCATCGAGTTCAGCCGAGGGCAACCGCTCGCTTACCTCTGCATCCGCCTTAAGCAGATCGAGCAACGAGAGGGCGCCATCCGATTCCCAAACGCGCATCGCGTTCCGCTGGACAAAGCGATAACTGTCCTCGCGGCTGACGCCAGCTTGCGTCAGCGCCAACAACACGCGCTGCGAGTGGACAAGGCCGCCCATGCGGTCGAGGTTGCGTTGCATACGCACCGGATAAACGAGCAGCTTGTCGACCACGCCAGTGAGGCGTGCGAGTGCAAAGTCGAGCGTGATTGTCGCATCTGGTCCGATGAAGCGTTCCACGGATGAGTGTGATATATCCCGCTCATGCCAGAGCGCAACATTCTCCAGTGCAGGGGTCACTGCACTTCGTACCATGCGGGCAAGGCCGGTGAGATTTTCCGTCAGCACCGGATTGCGCTTGTGCGGCATCGCAGAGCTGCCTTTTTGGCCCGGTGAGAAATATTCCTCGGCCTCCAATACCTCGGTGCGCTGAAGATGGCGGACCTCGGTAGCGAGGCGCTCAATCGCGCTGGCGACAACGCCGAGCGTCGCAAAGAACATCGCATGCCTATCGCGCGGGATGACCTGCGTCGAAACCGGCTCGACCGCGAGGCCCAGTTTAGCGGCAACATGCGCCTCGACGCGTGGATCGATGTTGGCAAAGGTGCCGACCGCGCCCGAAATCGCGCAGGTCGCGACTTCGGCCCTTGCGGCCAGCAGCCGCGCCCGACAGCGATCGAACTCAGCATAGGCCTGCGCCAGTTTCAGCCCGAAAGTGGTTGGTTCGGCATGGATGCCGTGGCTGCGGCCGATGGTCGGCGTAAGCTTGTGTTCGAACGCACGGCGCCGAATGGCCTCCAGCAGCGCATCCATGTCCTCGATTAAAAGGTCGGCGGCTTGGGTCAGTTGAACCGCGAGGCAGGTATCGAGCACGTCGCTGCTGGTCATGCCTTGGTGCATGAAGCGCGCTTCGTCTCCAACCTGTTCCGCGACCCAAGTAAGGAAGGCGATCACATCATGCTTGGTAACGGCCTCGATGGCGTCGATCGCCGCTACGTCGATAACGGGGTTGGTCGCCCACCAGGCCCAGAGCGCTTCAGCGGCCGATTTGGGCACAACACCCAATTCCCCCAAAGCTTCGGTCGCATGCGCCTCAATCTCGAACCAGATACGAAAACGGTTCTCCGCTTCCCAGATCGCGGTCATTTGCGGGCGGGCGTAGCGGGGGACCATGTCGTTCGGCTCCGATGATGGCGGGAGAAAGGAAGAGGCGCGCCACTAACAGGCGAAGGCCGGACTGGCCAGAGCCCAACGCTTAATCAGAGCAGCCCCTTGGTGCGGAAGCTGACATGTCCATCCCGGGCAATGATCACATGATCATGCAGAACAATACCGATGCTTTTGAGGGCGTTGGCGAGATCACGGGTGATGGCGATATCTTGCCGACTCGGGGTCGGATCACCGCTTGGATGGTTGTGGGCAATGATCACCGCGGCTGAGCCCAATACAAGCGCACGTCGCACCACTTCACGGACATAAATGGCCGACTGATCGATGGATCCTTCGCTCATAAGTTCATCGCGGATCAACTGATTGCGGGAATCGAGATGCAGAACATGCACGCATTCGTTGAGCCGGAACGCCATGTCGGCGCGCAGATAGTCAAGCAGCCCCTGCCAACTGCCAAGGATCGGGCGATCGGCAACCTCTCCATAAAGCGTTCGCTGGATCGCGGCCTTGACCAGCTTGATTGCCGCGACGCTCGCTTCGCCCATGTCCGGAAAACGTGCCAGCGTTTCGGGGTCGGCCTCCAGTACCGGTCCCAGGCCGCCGAATTCGCGCAGCAACGCCTTGGCGATCGGCTTGGTGTCGATCCGGGGCCTTGTCAGCGCAAGCAGATACTCAAGAATTTCATGATCGCCGAGCGCTTCGCCGCCTGCGCCCAAAAGCCGGGCGCGCAACCGCGCACGGTGGCCTGCGTTATCGCCGCCTGCGGGCTGTGCTTCGGGCAATTCACTCTCTTCGGCCATGGCTCCGCATAGCATGATGGACCAGCAAAAGGCAGCGCCCGTCTGAGCGCAAATGAGGTGCGGCCGCGATATGTCTTTGCGCATGTGAACGGCTGCGCCAAAAGGACCTTGATGACCAGTCTCTTCGCTCACAGCGGTGTCCGGCGTGCGTAAGCGTTACGCTTTGACGCTTGCTGCGGCCGGATTTGTCGGTCTGGTGGGTGGTGTCACCTGGATCTACCGCACGCCAATCGTAACGCATTTCATTGAACGTGAGCTCGAAAATCGCGGTATTACAGCGACCTACCAGTTGAAGGAGATCGGTATCGGTCGCCATCGCCTGACCGATATCGTCATCGGAGATCCAGTTGATCCCGACCTGACCGCCGAACGGGTTGATCTCTTCATTACTGCCGGCATTGCCGGGCCTAGAATAGCTGCCGTCGAAGCCGAGGGCGTGCGGTTACGCGGGCAATGGGATGGCGAAAAACTCTCATTTGGAGCCTTTGATTCGCTAATTCCGGAAGGCGACGGGTCTTTCCCAACACTGCCGGATATCGTCGTGGCCCTGGAACGCAGCTCGGCCCGCATCGAAACGCCATGGGGTTTGGTAGGCATTGGGGTGTCTGGTCGCGGCAATCTTGCCAGCGGCTTCACGGGCGCCGCCGCATTCACGGCGCCGCAGCTCGCTATCGCGGACTGCGCGCTCGAGCGAGCAGGGGGGCATTTGCGCCTTTCGAGCCAAGGCGGGCGATTGATCGTGCGCGGGCCCGTGAATATCGATCGAGCCGACTGTCCAGACCGTCAAGTGGCTGCCTCGTCCTTGCAACTCGGAATCAATGGCCAGTCTGGCGAAACGCTGGGCATCTGGACATTGCGTTCCGGCCTTCGCACCGCTCCGGTGACAACAAGCTTCGGTAATGCGGCCCGACTTTCCAGCGAGGTCGAGACTCATGTCCGCGAGGGCGCCATTCGTGCCAACTGGCGGGCAATTGCATCGGATGTCTCTGGGTCCGGCGTTGAAATGGGTCAGATCGTTTTTGCCGGGGAAGGGCAGCGCGCCCGCGACGGATCACTGTCCGCGGACGGCAGCCTCCGCGCTGTCAATGGACGGCTTGGGCGGGAAAGCCTGTCTGCCCTGAGCTCCTTTTCTTCTTTGGATAACAGCCTGCCTTGGAACCCGATTGTCCGGACCGTAACAGCATCTCTGGGACGGGCAGGGCGTAACTGGCGGGGGGATGCCGACTGGCAGCTACGAACAATCTCTGGCGGCGAGCTTTCGCTTTCGGTCGCGCGTGCATCCCTCTCAGCGGCCACCGGTGCGCGTGTCGAATTGTCGCCGGGTTCAGAGTTCACTTGGGATTCCGATAGGGGAGCAGCTTTCGCCGGCAGTCTGACTGCCGGCGGCGGCGGTATCCCCGGCGCCAACATCGCACTCAATCTGACCCCGGCGGGGAGCTGGTCGGGAGAAGCGAGGGTCGCCCCCCTGGCTGCCAGCAATGCGCGCTTAGCGCTCGCTCCTCTGCGCCTTGCCGGACATCTCGGCGGCGAAGTGTCCATCGGGACTGGCGTCACTGTCAGCGGACCTTTGGCTGGTGGCGTAGTGGACGGTCTCGCGCTGCCCATTGCCGTTCGAATTGGCCCGTCCGGCTCGATTGCCCTGGCGAGCGGTTGTCGAACGCTTTCCTGGAAAGCTGTTCGGGTGGGGACAACTTTTCTGGGCCGCAATACAATGGACCTGTGCACATCCCCTCACGATCCGCTCGTGTGGACAGCCAACGGTAGCATGTCGGGAAGAGTGGTGATTCCGCCTTTCAGGCTGAGCGGATCCAGCGGAGCAAGCCCGCTCGATGTCCGGGCAGCCGGCGCGGGGGTCGACCTCTCCAGCGGCCTCTTCATGATCGCTGGCAGCAGCGTGAGGCTTGGCCCGGAACATGACGCCGCTACCCGTTTCGCCGCGACAATCATCAATGGTGCGGTAACCGGCACAGGGTTCGCCGGCTCCCTGACCGGCGGAGAAGGGCAGATCGCGTCGATACCCTTCTTAATCAATGAAGCACGCGGTGACTGGCTGTTTGCGGGAAGCGGGCTTAGTTTCGATGGCTCGCTTGATGTCGCCGATGCCGCTCCGGAAAGGCGGTTCAATAGGCTACGCAGCAACGATGTTGCTTTGAGTTTTGCCGGGTCACGGCTCACTGGCACGGGTAGCTTGCTGGTCGAGGATGGCGGGGCGCGGGTCGCGGAGATCGATCTGCTGCATGACTTTGATACAGGATCAGGGCGCGCGCGCTTGGATGTCGATGGCCTGACCTTTGCGCTAGATGGTCTGCAGCCCTTCGATATCTCGCCGCTGGTTCAGGGCCTTGCCGCCAATGTCGAAGGCCGTGTTGACGGCAATGGAGAGGTACGCTGGGCCGCCAATTCGGTGAGAAGTAACGGGCGCTTCACCACGACAGGCCTCGATTTCGCAGCGGCCTTCGGACCAGTGCAGGGTTTGAGCGGGACGATCCACTTCGATGACCTTATCGCCATGCGCACACCGCCCGGACAGACTGTCCGCTTCGCTTCCATCAACCCCGGCATCGAGGTGCTCGACGGGCGCCTGACCTACCAGCTGCTGCCCGATACGCAGATGCGCATCGAAGGCGGTCGCTGGCCGTTTGCCGGTGGGGAGCTGTTGCTGCAACCAACCCTGCTCGATTTTGCCGCAGATAAGCAGCGTCACCTCACCTTTGAGGTGAATGGTGTTGACGCAGCGCTGTTCTTGCAGCGCTACGAGTTCGAGAATGTTAGCGCGACGGGCGTTTTCGATGGCGTCCTCCCCACAGTGTTTGACGTAAGTGGGGGCAGGGTGGAGGGCGGTCGCCTTGTCTCCCGCGATGGCGGCGGCACGCTCGCCTATGTTGGCGAACTTTCAAACCGCGATCTCGGTACGTTCGGCAATATGGCCTATGGTGCCTTGCGATCCCTGCGATACGACAATCTGGCAGTGGGATTGAACGGCGCCATTGATGGCGAAATGCTGACTGATGTCGAGTTCAGCGGCCTCGCGCAGGGCGAGGGCGCGGTGCGCAATTTCTTCACGCGCGCGATTGCCGGCTTGCCCTTCACTTTCCGAATTCGGATCGCCGCACCCTTCCGCCAGTTGCTCACTTCTGCCCGGGGGCTTTACGACCCTTCCGTGGTGGTCGAGCAGAATCTACCCGCTCTGCTCCGCGAACAGCGCGCTGCCGAAGCGGCACGCAGGGCGCGAGAGAACGGCACAACCAACGTTCAGCCTACCGAAAGCGAGGATCAGCCATGAGGGACGCGATGAAACAGGCGAGAGCCAGCCGGTGGATGATGACCGGACGATTGTCGGCGCTGCCCCTTGCGGCGGCGGTGCTCAGTGGATGCGTTCAAGTGAATGCCCCTGATAAGCCGATCGAGATCGTTCTCACCATCAACATCCGGCAGGAAATCGTCTACCGGCTCGACGGCGAAACCCGCGAGCTCATCGAACAGAATTCGGAGATTTTCTGATGCGCGCCCCTTTTGCCCTTGTTGCCGCCGCGTTTGGTTTACTGCTCGTGGCAACGCCTGCCTCAGCGCAGCGTGACCCGGCCTACGCCGCCGCCCGTACTGCAGGACAGGTGGGTGAAATGCCGGACGGCTATCTCGGCTTCCCTTCGACGCCCAGTGCGGAGGTGCGCCGACTGGTTGATGACATCAACATTCGTCGTCGCGCCGAATATACCCGCCTTGCGCAGACCAGCCCGGCTGGCGCCACCGTGGAACAGGTTGCTTTCACCACTGGTTGCAACTTGATTGCGCGCACTGTGGCCGGCGAACGTTATATGGCGCCAGACGGCAGTTGGCGTACCCGTACGGCAGAACCGCCGATGCGCGATGCCCGTTGTATCTGAGACGGGATTTCCGCTCTTGCTGGCACTGGCCTGCTGCAATGCAGCGCGGCCTGTTGACTTGGCCATAGGCGGTTTCTAAAGGGGCCGCGCCTTTCCGGTCGGGGCGCTCATTCCTGCCCGCATTTCCTCAGCTTTTCGCGCCTCGCCTAACAAGGCTGGCGGCTTGCAGACAAAGGAAGCGGACATGACGGGTAACACGGACGGCGGGGGTGGTTTCGAACCGGTCGATCAGGATCACCGTCTCGGCAGCCTCGATGAGCGGCTGCAGCGGCTGGAGACCAGTGAAGCGAAGCGTACGGGGCGGGGCAGGCCTGAGGCCGATCCCAATTCCCGCATGGCCAATCGCGTGCTGGCTGACCTGATTGGCGGAATCGCCGGCGGTGCCCTTATAGGCTGGCTGGTGGACAGGGTGTTCGGAACGTCTCCCTGGGGTTTCCTGATCCTCCTGTTTTTGGGGATTGTGGTGGCCTTCAGAAATGTTTTCCGGCTGGCGGGTGGCGCGCAACCAAAGGCGCAAGACCCCGCAAGCGAAGAGTGATCGAGGGTTAGTCACGTGGCGGAACCGGGCAAGATCGATCCGATGTACCAGTTTGAGGTGCAGCCGATCGCGCACCTCTTTGACATTGCGGGTCTGCCCGTGATGTTGACCAACAGCGCTGTCTGGATGCTCGTTACTGGGCTGGCCCTGTGGCTGTTCATGCTCGGCGGGATGAAGCAACAGCTCGTTCCCGGCCGCTGGCAGGTCGCTGTTGAGAGCTTGACCGGCTTTATCTCGAGCATGTTGACCCAGAACATCGGGCCGGAAGGGCGCAAATATACGCCCTACGTCTTCTCGCTGTTCATGTTCATTTTGTTCGCCAATCTGCTCGGCCTCCTGCCGCTGGGCTTGATTGGCATTTCCCCCTTCACCATCACCAGCCATTTGGCCTTCACCGGCATCCTTGCCTTGGTCAGCTTTTCGATTGTGCTTGTGGTGGGCTTCTGGCGCCACGGGCTCCATTTCTTCAGCCTTTTCGTCCCGCACGGCACGCCCTTGCCCATGATCCCTGTGATCGCACCGATCGAGTTCGTCTCCTTCATGGTGCGTCCGTTCAGCCTTGGTCTTCGGCTCTTCGTTGCGATGACGGCCGGCCACGTGCTGCTGAAGGTTTTGGCTGGCTTCGTTATCAACGCGAGTAATGCCGGCGTCGGCTACGGTCTGACAGTCGGACTGGCCAGCTTCGTGCTGATGGTCGGCATCAGCGCGCTGGAGATTCTGGTTGCGGGCATTCAGGCTTACGTTTTTGCCCTGCTTACCTCGCTCTACATCAACGATGCAGAGAACCTTCACTGAGTTTCGTTCAAACCAACCCGATACCCGGATTATTCAAAGGAGTTACAAAAATGGACGCTGAAGCCGCAAAGATGATCGGTGCTGGCCTCGCTGCTGTCGGTGCGGGCCTTGCCTCGCTGGGCGTGGGCAATGTGTTCGCGAAGTTCCTCGAAGGCGCTCTGCGCAATCCTGCGGCCGCCGACGGCCAGCAGGGTCGTCTGTTCATCGGCTTCGCCGCGGCCGAACTTCTCGGCCTGCTGGCGTTCGTCGTCGCCATGATTCTGCTTTTCGTCGTCTGAACCGGTTTCCGCGCGCTGGCTGTGGTGGCATGACGTCACCACCGCCAGCACGTTGATCCATTCATTTTCAGCGGAGCGCCCACGCGCATGCCTCAGATCGGCCAACTCAGTCTCGACTGGTATCTGGTATCCCAGATATTCTGGCTCGCCCTCGTGTTCGGAGCCATCTTCCTGTTCATAGGCCGCGGCATGCTGCCAAAGGTCGAGGCGACGGTAGAGGCGCGCGATCGCAAGATTGCGAATGATTTGGCAGCGGCAAAGGCTGCCCGGGACGCATCCGACGCGATTGAGGCTGATTGGCGCGCTCGCGTCAACGCCGCCCGCGCGGATGCGCAGGGCGTCGTCGCTACCGCTAAGGCCAAGGCTGCTAAGGACGCCGAAAAGCGTCTGGCCAAAGCCAATAGCGATGCAGAAGCCCGCCTCGCGTCTGCCGAGGCGGAAATCTCGCAGGCCCGCAACTCCGCGCTGGCCGAAATCGAATCCGTCGCTGTCGAAGTCACACAAGATCTGGTCACCCGCCTCAGCGGCGCCAAGGTCAATGCGGCGGACGCAGCCCGTGCGGTGAAGGCCGGTCTCAATGTCTGACAGTCTGATCATCCTTGCTGACGGTGCAGAAGCTGCCGCCTACGCAAAACCGGCGATTGCCGGAATCTTCGATTCGACCGTGATCGTGTCGATCGCCATGATGGTGCTGGTCGGCATCATGGTGTGGAAGAAGGTGCCGGCGATGATCGGCGGTATCCTGGATAGCCGCATCGCCCAGATCCGCGCCCAGCTCGACGAGGCCGCAGCCCTGCGAGCCGATGCCGAGGCATTGCGCAGCGAATATCAGGCAAAGCTTGCCGCACTCGATGCCGAAGCCGCCGCCATGCGGGAACGTGCAGAGGGTGAAGCCGCCCAGCTCGTCGCCAAGGCGAAGGAAGACGCCACGGCTCTGGTCGCGCGTCGCAAGCGCATGGCGGAAGACCGGATCGCTGCGGCGGAACGCAGCGCTGTTGCCGAAGTGCGTGAAGCCGCCTCGAAAGCTTCAATCGCTGCAGCCCGGACACTGATCGCTGAGCGCCATGACGGCAAGGCGGACAAATCGCTGGTAGAGCGCGCGATTTCAGATCTCGGCCGCCTTTAAAGCTTCTACCCAAATGGCATGAGAAGGGCTGGGCATATTGCCCGGCCCTTTCTACATGGGGGCATGAGCTCCACCCCTGGCGCACCTGACCGTTTCAACGAAGAACGCGCCACCTATACCGTTCGCGGCGATGATGAATCTGGCGCTCGTCCCGATTTCGAGACGGGTGTCGCTTGCATTCGTACAACGCTGAAGTCACTCAAGGCTGTCCCCGGCGTCTACCGGATGATCGATGCTCGCGGCGACGTCCTTTACATCGGGAAGGCACGCGCACTTAAAAGCCGCGTCACAGCCTACACACAGGCTGGACGCCTGACGCAGCGGCTACAACGCATGGTGGCGCAAACGCGCAGCATGGAGATCGTCATCACCGCCAGCGAGGCGGAGGCACTCCTCCTCGAAGCGCAGCTCATCAAACGCTTCCGCCCACCTTACAATGTTCTGCTGAGAGACGACAAAAGCTTTCCCTACATCCTGTTGCGGGAGGATCATTCCTTCCCCCGGATCCAGAAGCATCGCGGTGCCCGGCGGGCAAAGGGTCAGTATTTCGGTCCCTTTGCCAGCGCCGGATCGGTCAACCGTACGCTCAACGCCCTTCAGAAGCTCTTCCTGTTGAGGAGTTGCACCGACAGCTTTTTTGCTAACCGGGACCGGCCCTGCCTCCTTTACCAGATCAAGCGATGCAGCGCGCCTTGCGCGGGTCGTATCGAACCGGGTGACTATGCCGAATTGGTCAATGATACCAAAGCTTTCCTTGCCGGCCGCTCGACCGGAACGCAGGCAAAACTTGGGGCTGCTATGGCCGAGGCTGCCGAGCGCATGGATTACGAGATGGCCGCCATCTATCGGGACCGGCTGAAGGCGCTAACCTTTATTCAGGGCACACAGGCCATCAACGCCGAGGGCCTCGGCGATGTCGATGTATTCGCCATGGCCGCCAAGGGCGGCGTTATCGGCATTGAAGCCTTCTTCATCCGCGGAGGCCAGAACTGGGGCCACCGTAGTTTCTTTCCGTCGCATACGCTCGATGTGCCGATGGAGGAGGTTTTGGCGAGCTTCCTCATCCAATTCTATGAAGGGGTGACACCGCCTCGCCTTGTCCTTGTCGACCGCGAACCGCTTGACTGCACCGTACTGGCAGAGGCGCTGGGTGAGCTTGCCGGGCGCAAGGTTGCGATAAGCGTTCCGCAACGCGGCGATCGTGCCCGCCTGCTCGCGCAGGCTACGCGCAATGCTGTGGAGTCGCTCGACAGGCGTCTTGCCGAGACGGGCACGCAAGCCAAGGCGCTGCGGGACATCGCGGAGCTGTTCGATCTGCCGGATCCACCCCGCCGGATTGAAGTCTATGACAATAGCCACATTCAAGGGACCAATTCGGTCGGCGCTATGATCGTCTCGGGGCCGGAAGGCTTCATCAAGGGCGCCTACCGCAAATGGACCATCCGACGCCCCGAGACTGTGCCCGGGGATGATTTCGCGATGATGCGGGAAGTTTTCTCGCGCCGCTTCGCCCGTGCACAGGCAGAGGATCCGGACCGCTCGACCGGTGAATGGCCCGATTTGGTGCTGGTCGATGGTGGCAAGGGGCAGCTTTCCGCCGCTCGCGACTCATTGGAGGAACTTGGTATAGAGGATGTCCCGCTGATCGGCGTTGCCAAGGGTCCGGATCGCAACGCTGGGCGCGAGACATTTCACCTGCCCGACGGCCGCGAGTTTACGCTCCCGCCCAATCACCCAGCGTTGTTTCACATCCAGCGTCTGCGTGATGAGGCACACCGCTTCGCCATCGGCGCGCATCGGCAGAAACGGGCCAAGGCGCTAACCGCCTCCCCGCTCGACGAAGTTCCCGGAATTGGCCCTGCGCGCAAAAAGGCGCTGCTGATGCACTTCGGCACCGCCCGAGCCGTGCGCAACGCCAGCCTCGAAGATCTGAAACGCACCCCGGGGGTCAATGCCGCCACCGCCCAGGCGGTCTATGATTTCTACCACGGGTAAACGCCGTTGCATCTCGCCACCACCGCCATTGTCTGTTCGCTCCGCCAGCATGGCGAGCATGGCGCGATCGCTCGGTTGCTCACAGCAGAGGTGGGGCTGCTGGCTGGCTATGTACGCGGCGGTCGGTCCCGGCGGCTACGTCCAGTATTGGTACCGGGGAACATAGTTGCGGCCGATTTCCGAGCACGGACAGTGGATCAACTCGCCGCGTTGACGGTCGAGCTTTCACACAGCCGGGCGCCATTGTTGGGGGAACCACTCGCGGCCGCGGCCATCGACTGGGTGACCACGCTGACGGCAGCAACGCTTCCCGAAGGCCAGCCCTATCCGTCGGTGCACAGCGCGTTGGATGGGCTGCTCCAAGCTATCGAGCTCGCACCGGCGGCCAGCGGATGGGCGCCCGCACTGGTGCGCTATGAAACGCTGCTTCTAACGTCGCTCGGCTATGGCGGCCTGGATCCGACGCATGATCTTGCGACAGCTCTGCGCCGTAACGGCAATGCCATCGACGACCATCTGTTGGCCGGTCCGCGTGCCGCAGGCATATCCGCTGTCCGTGAGCGGCTGGTCGAACGGCTCACTCGCGCCTTCGGCTGAGCGATCCTTGCCTGATTTGCGCGCTTCCCCTAGGCGCTAAGCCATGAAGATCGCGCTTTTCGCCGGAGACGGCATCGGCCCCGAAGTCATTGCACAAGCGGTGCGCGTGCTGCGCGCACTCGATTTGCCTGGCCTTTCACTAACCGAAGGGCTGGTCGGCGCCGCTGCTTGGCGTGCCACTGGCCATCCTCTGCCGAATGAAACACTCGCCATTGCACGTGCTAGCGACGCCATCCTGTTCGGCGCCGTGGGCGATTTCGGCTGCGATCATTTGGAACGTCACCTTCGTCCTGAACAGGCTATCCTCGGCTTGCGCCGGGAACTCGGCCTGTTTGCCAATCTGCGGCCGGCTAAGGCAATCCCCGCTCTGGTCGGCAATAGCGCACTGCGCCCCGAGGTTGCCGCAGCTATTGATCTGCTGATCGTTCGGGAGCTCAATGGCGACGTTTATTTCGGAGAAAAGGGCCGCCGCGCCACGTCCGCCGGCCTACGCCAGGGCTATGACCTCATGGCCTATGATGAAGCTGAAGTAAGCCGCATCGCGCGGACAGCGTTCGAGGCGGCGCGGCGTCGTCAGGGTCGGCTCTGCTCCGTCGACAAGGCCAATGTCCTCGAAACCTCGCAGCTGTGGCGCGATGTGGTGATCGAAGTTGCCGCTGATTATCCAGAGGTCGAGCTGGAACACATGTATGTGGACAATGCTGCGATGCAGCTGGTCCGCGCACCCGGTGCCTTCGACGTCATCGTCACGGGCAATCTCTTCGGCGACATCCTGTCGGATCAAGCCAGCATGTGCGTTGGCTCCATCGGCCTGCTTGCATCCGCCTCGCTCAATGAAGGCGGACAGGGTCTATATGAGCCCATTCACGGCAGCGCGCCGGACATCGCGGGGCAGGGCGTTGCTAACCCGCTGGCCACGATCCTCTCCGCCGCAATGATGCTCCGCCACAGCCTCGACTCCGGGGCAGCAGCAGACCGCATCGAGGCCGCTGTGGCCACTGCGCTCGATCATGGTGCTCGCACCCGCGATCTTGGCGGGACGCTGGAGACAGAGGCGATGGGCGATGCCGTGCTCGCGGCATTGGAACAACAGGGGAGCCTTGCGGCATGAAGCGCACTACCGGCCTCGACCGCAGCACCACCAGCCGCTGGCGCCCCGCGACTCAGGCGATACGCGGCGGCACATGGCGCAGCGAACATGGCGAGACGAGCGAGGCCCTGTTCCTCTCCTCGGGCTACACGTACGACGATGCGGCTACCGTCGCCGCCCGCTTTGCCGGTGAAGAACCGGGTATGACCTATTCGCGGCTCCAGAACCCGACTGTCGAGATGCTGGAGGAACGCATTGCTCTGATGGAGGGCGCGGAGGCCTGTCGTGCGCAGGCCAGCGGGATGGCAGCCATGACCACGGCTCTTCTCTGCCAGCTCGATCAGGGTGACCATGTCGTCGCAGCTCGCGCCGCCTTCGGCTCTTGCCGCTGGCTGACCGATAATCTGTTGCCGCGCTGGGGTATCACCACCACGACCATCGACAGCCGCGACAATGCCGCGTGGGAAGCCGCGATTCAGCCGAACACGAAGGTTTTCTTCTTCGAAACGCCAGCCAACCCGACGATGGATATCGTCGATATGGCCTTCGTTTGCGGGCTCGCCCGCGCGCATGGCATCACCACGGTGGTGGATAATGCCTTCGCCACCTCGGTCCTGCAGCGACCGCTGGATTTTGGGGCAGATGTCGTCGCTTACTCCGCCACCAAAATGATGGACGGGCAGGGCCGCGTTCTCGCCGGGGCGGTGTGCGCCAGCAATCAATTCATCGAAGAAAAGCTGCTGCCATTCCAGCGCAACACGGGTCCGAATCTCTCGCCATTCAATGCATGGGTGGTGATGAAGGGGCTCGAAACGCTTGATCTGCGCGCCCACCGCCAGTCTGAGAATGCGCTCAAAGTCGGCCGCTTCCTGGAATCGCGCGTTGCGCGCATGCTCCATCCCGGCCTTCCCAGCCACCCGCAGCATGATCTGGCGATGCGCCAGATGAAGGCATGTGGCGGAATCTTCGCCTTCGAGGTGTCCGGTGGGCGGCAACAAGCCCACGCCTTGCTCGATGCGCTCCAGCTTGTCGATATCTCCAACAATATCGGGGACTCACGCTCCCTGATGACTCACCCGGCATCCACCACGCATCACAGCGTCGGCCCTGAAGTGCGGGCCGAAATGGGCGTGACCGAAGGGATGCTCCGCATCAATGTTGGCCTTGAGGACCCCGATGATCTCATCGAGGATCTTGACCAGGCATTGACCGCTGCGGGGCTTTAGGCCCACTTTAGCCTGATGATCGAAGCGCTCTTCCCCTATTTTGAAACAACCGAGGGCGTTACCGTGCGCGTATCGGTCAGTTTCCAGCCGGGAAATAGTGACCCTGGCGCGGGGCGATGGTTCTGGATTTATCACATCCGGCTCGAGAACCATGGCAATAACGATGTTCAACTAATTGATCGGATGTGGGAAATTACAGATGGTCGCGGCGCCATCCATGTCGTCGAAGGCGACGGCGTAGTCGGGGAACAGCCGGTGATCGCGCCCGGTGGATCGTTTGACTATGTCTCGGGCTGCCCGCTCACGACACCTTCGGGGCGGATGAAAGGGCATTATGGAATGATGGATGCCAGCGGCCGCCGCTTTGCCGTCGCTATACCTGCCTTCCCGCTGCTCGGCTCCGCTGTTAGCCAATGAAGCGCACACACCTGCCCCTGAACGCCCTGCGCGTGCTTGACGCTGCTGCTCGGCATCTCAGCTTCACGCGCGCCGCAGACGAACTTGCCGTAACGCCCGCCGCTGTCGGCCAGCAGATCCGAGCGCTGGAAGATGTGCTCGGCGTCGTGCTGTTCCGCCGCACGCCCAAAGGGCTCGAACTCACGCACGAGGCTGAAGCCGGGCTCGAAGCTCTGCGCGCCGGTTTCCTTAAATTCGAGGAGTCGGTGGAGGCGATGCGCGCCGGGCAATCGTCCAAATCACTCACCATCGCTGCCCCGCGCGACATCACAGGGCGCTGGCTCGCCCCCCGGCTTGCAGCCATCGCCGCTGCCGATCCCGAACTTCGCTTCACCCTGATCGCCGCCGACCAGCCTCTGGATTTCACGGAGGCCAATCTCGATTGCGCAATCCGTTGGGGTGAAGGGTTCGACGATCTGGAAGCAGTCGCGCTGGGTGAGGGCGGACTGGTCGAGATTGAACCGCCTTTGGGCAGGACCAACGTTACGGTCAGTTGGCAGGCCGGAAGCAGCACTGAGGATGGGGGAGCCGTGTTCTCCGTCGCCGATGCCGGGCTAGCGATCGATGCCGTGGCCGGAGGCATTGGCCACGCGCGTGTCCCAGCATTGCTCGCAGCGGGAGACATTGCCAGCGGCCACGTGCGGGAGGTCGCCCGTCATGATGGTGCTTACCGCTACTGGATCGTCGCGCCCACGCCGCAATGGCGGCAGAAAAAAGTCAGGGCGCTGGTGGAGGCATTGATGCGCTGAGGGCGACTGCGCGGTCGACCAGTTCGACAAAGCGCTGCTCGTCCACCGGCGCAATCGGATTGTTCCAAGCCGCCGTGACGATCGTCCATCCACCCATGCTGTCTTGCATCATCACGTTCATGGCGATCACGCCCGGCTCTGAACCGCCCTTGTAGCCGACTTCGGCAAAGCGGCCTGCGGTGGCTGGTGATATGCCCGGATTGATGGATAGGATCCCGCGCGCTGTGGCGCTCGCTTCGTTCGCGAACCAGCCGAGCAACCCCGCCATTTGACGCGGCGAGGCAAACCATTCAACCGTTTCGATGCTCTGCGGCCCATCACCCAGTGCACCATAGTCAACCGTTCGGCCGGTCAATCGGTCGGCTTGGTCGCGAAGCAGCAGCCGCCGCTCACTCTCATTGCCCGTTTCCCAGCGCGCGCGCAGATCGGCCTGTGCCGGAGCCTTCAGCGCCGTAACCTCAATCGTCGACAGCAGCGGATAGGCATAGCGTCCGCCAAGTGCATCGCGCGCCCGAGCGAACCGCTCAACCCGCTCCCGCCCCAACAGGTGGAGCAACGTATCGGTCGTCCGATTGTCGCTCTGTTCGATCATCAGCACGGCGAGACTGTGGACGGTCATGGGAAGTCCGTCTGGCCAGCCATTGGTGGCGCTACCTTGCACATCGGGGCCCAGCGGCACGACCTCGTCCCAGCGCCTGCGCCCTGCGCGTACATCCTCATCCAGCGCGCCCAGCACGATTAGCTTGAAGCTGGAAGCGATCGCGCGGGGTGTCGCGTCATCCGCTCCCGCCATCCGCGTCAGTGTGCGGTTGTTCAAGCGATAGACGCCCCAGCTGAGTGAACCCGGGAGGGCGGCAAAATCCGATCCGACCGCGGCCAGCGAATCCCCGCGCGGGGCAATCCCAGTGATCAGTAGCCCCGCAACACGGCCGTCAGGCGCGACATAGATCTGCATCGAAACTATGGCGCGCTCATAAGCGAAGCGCACCACATAGCCGCCTCCCTCAACTCCACCGCTGATGCTCTCCACTGACTGCGGCACGCCATGGCGCGCCCTCAGCTGTGCTGAGATGGCGTTGAATTGTTCGGGTGGCACCTGGCCCAGAAAGGCAGAGGTAAACACCGCGTCTGGCGCATTGGCCCCTGCCAGGACAGGAATAAGCCTGTCTGCCGCTTCGGCCACCGATACAGGCACAGCCGCTGAGGCAGGCTGCCCTGCGGCCCCGACTGGTGTCACAATCGCTGCGGCCACAATGGCGACCGCTCCGATTGTCTCACGCATCAATGACATCCTCGTCGACATTCGCGGCGTTGGCCTGAATGAACTGGAAACGGTGTTCGGGGTTCTTGCCCATCAACCGGTCAACCAAATCCTTGACGCTGGCGCGCTCCTCATACTCCTGAGGCAAGGTTACCCGAAGCAACGAGCGCGACCCTGGGTCCATCGTCGTTTCACGAAGCTGGGCCGGCATCATTTCGCCGAGCCCTTTGAAACGGGACACTTCCACCTTCTTGCCCTTGAAAAGTGTCGATTCAAGTTCGGCCCGGTGCGCGTCTGTCGACGCATAGGCGGATTTACCTCCGGCGCTCAGGCGATAGAGCGGCGGTTGCGCCAGATAGAGGTGCCCGCGCCGCACGATTTCCGGCATTTCCTGAAAAAAGAACGTCATCAACAGCGTTGCGATATGCGCGCCATCGACGTCGGCGTCGGTCATGATGATGATGCGTTCGTAGCGCAGCCGGTCTGGATCACAGTCCTTGCGGATACCGCAGCCAAGCGCGAGCGCCAGATCAGCGATCTCAGTATTGGCGCGAATTTTGTCGGCACTGGCAGAGGCGACGTTCAATATCTTGCCGCGAATGGGGAGGATCGCCTGGGTCTTGCGGTTACGTGCCTGCTTGGCGCTACCACCCGCGCTATCCCCTTCAACGATAAATAATTCAGTGCCTTCTGGCCCATTATTGGCACAGTCCGTTAGCTTGCCGGGAAGGCGCAGCTTGCGACCGCTGGTTGCAGTCTTGCGCTTGATCTCCTTCTCTTCGCGCCGCTTCAGCCGCTCATCCATCCGTTCAAGGACAAGGCTGAGCAAAGCGCGTCCGCGCTCCATGTTGGCGGTCAGGAAATGATCGAAATGATCGCGCACGGCTGCTTCGACCAGCCGTGCTGCCTCGGGAGAGGTCAGCCGATCCTTGGTCTGGCTCTGAAACTGCGGATCGCGGATGAATACTGACAGCATGGACTCGCAGCCGTTGAGCACGTCATCAGCAGTGAGATCCTTAGCTTTCTTTTGCCCAACCAACTCGCCAAACGCGCGTAGACCCTTGGTCAGCGCCGCCCGCAGGCCCGCCTCATGTGTCCCGCCATCGGGCGTCGGGATAGTGTTGCAATACCAGCTATAGCTGCCATCACTCCACAGTGGCCAAGCAACGGCCCACTCAACCCGCCCTTGTCCGTCGGCAAAGTCCTGGTTTCCGGTGAAAGGATCAGCGGTTGCGCATTCGCGGGTCCCGATCTGCTCTTTCAGATGGTCGGCGAGACCGCCCGGGAACTGAAAGACCGCCTCCGCAGGTGTATCGTCACCGATCAGCTCTGGAGCGCATCTCCAGCGGATCTCGACGCCGGCGAACAGATAGGCCTTTGACCGCGCGAGCCGGTACAGCCGCTGCGGCTTGAAACGAAGATGCTCTCCGAAAATCTCGACATCCGGAACAAAGCTGACTGTCGTTCCACGACGGTTCGGGGTCGGCCCTAGCGGCTCGACTGGTCCAAGGGCCTTGCCCTTGGAAAAACGCTGGCGGAACAGCTGCCGCGCGCGCGCCACCTCGACCATTGTATCGCTGGACAGCGCGTTGACGACCGAGACGCCCACGCCATGCAATCCGCCGCTGGTGGCATAGGCCTTACCCTCGAACTTGCCGCCCGAATGGAGGGTGGTCAGAATAACTTCGAGCGCGGACTTGCCGGGAAACTTGGGGTGCGGATCAACCGGAATGCCACGGCCATTATCGGTGATGGTCAGCCGATTGCCCGGTTCCAGAACAACCTCAATGCGGGTGGCATGCCCTGCAACAGCCTCATCCATGCTGTTGTCGAGCACTTCAGCAGCCAAATGGTGCAGCGCGCGCTCGTCGGTTCCGCCGACATACATGCCCGGTCGACGCCTGACCGGTTCTAACCCCTCCAGAACTTCGATCGCCGAAGCGTCATAGTCCTGCCCGCCCTTGGGAAGTGCTGCAAAAAGATCGTCTGACATAATCTTGCTATAGTGGCCGGGGAGTCAGGGGCGCAAGACCGCTCACCACAAGATAGCCCGTTTCAAAGGCCCGGACGGAAAATCGCGAAACTGCCGTTCGCTTGGGCCACTTCCCGCTTATCATCAAGCAGGGTAGCCGCCAGATGCGCGACCCGCTTGCCACGGTTGACCACGCGCGCCGTACAGCGCAGCTCGCCTTCACGAACAGGCGCGAAGTAGCTGATTTTGAGCTCGATTGTCGCACACAGTTCGCCATCCCCCAGATCGGAGTACAGCGCCGCTCCCATGGCTGTGTCGGCGAGGGCATATAGCAGGCCTCCGTGGGCCACGCCCTGCGGATTGAAATGCCGCGCCGGGTCTACCACTATCGTCGCGCTGGCTATCCCGGGCGCGTCCATATGAACGGCAAAACCCAGGAGGTCAGCGAACGGGTGGCCGCTCAATGCGGGTTCAACGTACCCGCGGCCCGCCGAACGGCGGCGGCGGCGGTGGACGGCGCGTCCCACGCGGCAATTGCGCCTGGAAAGCGCGTCCGCAATGTTCCACGCAATACGGATAGCCCGGGTTTATGGCTTCGCCACAGAAATGGAAGTCAGGCTCACCGGGATGCCCCATTGGCCAACGGCAAATGCGGTCGTTCAGATCGAGCAAGCTGGTTTTGCCGGCAATCTCGGCGCTCGGCTTCGCTGGCACCCGGCGACGCGGTGGGGCAGGGGGGATGGGCGCCTGCTGATCGCCAGGCCCCTGGCGGATGAACCCACCAGGCCCGATCGACACCATCTTCGGCGCTTCCGGCTTCGGCGCCGCGGGCAGGGCAGCCTCTTCATCTGCATCGTCGGCTACGGGGGCTGGCGGAGCAACGCGCGGCTGGGGGCGCGGCGCCGGCGGCTCTGCTACACGCGGTGCCGGCTTTGGTGCAGGAGCGCGTGCCGGCGCTGCACGTTCAGGCGGCGGCGCCTTTGGCGCGGGCTTTGCCGGAGCGGATCCGTCGTCCCCCGATTTAACCGGTGACGGGCGCGATTTTAGGCCGAGGCGATGCGCCTTGCCGATCACGGCATTGCGGCTCACGCCGCCGAGTTCATCGGCAATCTGGCTCGCAGTCAGTCCGTTTTCCCATAGCTTGCGCAGGGTTTCGATGCGTTCGTCAGTCCAGGACATGCAGGTCCAATCGTTCCGGTCAAAATTGCGCTGTCAAAGCAGACGCATGGATATGGAGTACGCGGCTTGCGCCATCGTGGCGAAGCCGATAGTCGAAAGCCTCATGAACGACCAGCCCAAAAGCCTAGGTGACGCCAAACAGCGCGCGATCCTTCACGAGCCTGGTCAGGCGACAATCCAGCGCGTCAACTGGGGAGGTCTCAGCGCTCTCTATGTGAAGGAGGTCCGCCGTTTCTTCAAGGTGCAGACGCAAACGATATGGGCGCCTGCGGTTACGACTCTTCTCTATATGGTGATTTTCACGGTCGCGCTGGGCGGTGCGAAAGGAACGGTGCTCGGCGTTCCCTTCGTTGATTTCCTTGCGCCCGGCCTCATCGCCATGGCGATGATCCAGAACAGCTTTGCGAACGCATCCTTTTCTCTGCTCGTCGGCAAGATTCAGGGAACAATCATCGATTATCTGATGCCACCCCTCTCGGAGTTTGAGCTTTTGATGGCGATGGTCGGTGCTGCGGTGACTCGCGCAGTGCTCGTCGGGCTGGCGGTGTGGGGCGCGATGGTGCTGTGGCCGGACGTTCATGTCACCATACGCCATCCTCTGGCGGTCATAGTATTTGGACTGCTTGGCGCTTCTATGCTTGGTTTTCTGGGTGTCATGGCGTCAATCTGGGCAGAGAAGTTCGATCATGCCGCGGCCGTCACAAACTTTGTGGTTTTGCCGCTCACGCTGCTGTCGGGCACCTTCTATGCCGTCGATAGAATGGCGCCGTTGTTTCAGACGATCAGCCACGCCAACCCGTTTTTCTATGTGATTTCCGGTTTCCGCTACGGGTTTATCGGCGCTGCGGATTCGCCAGTCTTGTTCGGCGCCGGCCTTCTCCTCGCGGTCAATATTGCCCTCGGGATGTGCTGCTATCTGCTTCTGAAATCAGGCTGGAAACTGAAGCCCTGACGCTGCCTGCAGCCCACCCCATTGCTGCCTGTTTGGCAGCATCTTTGGTTGACCAAGCTTAGGTTATAATCGCAACTCCTTGGCTGCGCAGTTTATTCCTGCGACTTCGCCTCTCGCGACAGTTCAGATTGTGGGATGCGTTAGCTCATCAGCGCCGGGGGGGGGCGAAAATGCAATCCAAGAAGTTTCTTGCAAGTCTTGCCGTGATGTCGGTGTCAGTGTCGCTTGCGTCCTGTGGTGGCACAGAGAACCTCGGTCCCGATGGTCGTTATGGTAGCGCCGACGCTGCTCCTGCTGTCCTGGTGCGCGACCTCGATGTTTACCGGCTGATTGGCAATGAGGAATATGTGCGGATCCCGCTGTCGGATGATCTGAGCGAGAGCAATGCTCAAAAATTCTTCACTGCAACGGCGGAGAACCTGCACTTTGATGTCGCAGCCTATTATCGGAACGGCTCCATCTACTACAAGATTACCTCGTCGATCCGCCGCGATGAGGAAGGCAATCTGGTCTCCGCGGATGCCAATGCGATCGAGTCCGCTGTAGACAAAACCCAGAGCCTGTTTTTTCGTCTCGGGTTTCAGACGGAAATGGACGGGCGAAACGTAACCATGCCCGTTACCGGCATAACTGTTTTCCCGAGAGACTATACCCGCCTTCAGGGTGGCCGGAATGCCAGTGGGCGCGAGCAGATTATGCTTGAGTATGTCGGCGTGCTTGCCGACGTGCCACCCAGCATGTTCAGCAGATTGAATGCCCTCGACGTGACATGGGTGGACGCGGAAGTTGCAGCGGATGCAGCTGCCCCTGCTTACGAGGCCCCGGCAGCCGCGCCTGCCAAATATGCCCCATATGCCTACTAACATCGGGCAGGAGAGCTAAGTGGTGTCGCGCCGATCTTGGGGGCTACTCTCTCTGGTCCCGGCTGCAATGCTGCTTGCTGGCTGCGGGGAGGGTGCGGGTTCCGCCTCATCCGCTCTCAGTTGCAGCTCGCAAGCCTCGGTTGATGCCTTGAAAAGGCACGTGATCAGCGCTGCTGATGCGTCAGAGAGCACGAACCCGCAGCTGGATCAGCTGACATCGCTGCTGCGCTACAGCTCCGATCAAGCTGATACGGATTTGCAGCCCGCGTTCCGCAATGCATTAGCCGAGGTGGAACGGGTTCTGGCCGGAGGCCGCCTCGATGGGCAGAAGCTTGCCATTTCGGCGTCTGAGTTCGTTGATAGAGGGGCGTCCGAAGATTCTGGCAAGCTGTGCTGGGCGCGCGTTGATGTCGGGATCGCTTCGGACAGTAGCGCACCAGTTTCGCGCATGATCACCGTCCTTACCGATGTTTTTCTGTGGGATCGGGAAGCCCTAAATCAGAGGGCCACGGTAGAGCTGTTCTACACCCTTACGGCAGGGGCGGCGCAAGCTGTGACTGTTTCAGAATCCGATCTCTCTGCCAACGCAGCAACGGCGATCAGAGGGATCGCTCAGATCACTCAGATTGCGCCCACCTTTGTTGCGCCTTTCGAAGCTGCGGAACAGGCTAAGGAACGGCGCGAACGCGAACTGGAGGCTGCACAGTCGCGTCTCGCGGACGCCAGCCTTGGCGAGGCTCGGCTTTCCAACTCTCGAATGGACGCGGAACTTAATGCCACTTGGGAACGTCTAACTGAACCGACCCGCAATTCCCTCCAGCAGCAACAGCGGCAGTGGATCCGTCTGCGCAATGCTCGATGCGCAGTCGAAGGTCAGCAGTATTCGGCTGACCCCACTGAAATCGCAATTGTTGAATCCCGATGCCTGGCGCGGGAAACAGCAAACCGTATCAACGAGTTGCGCCGATATAAGTGAGTCGATTGATAAGGCTGCGGCCCCACGCGGCCGCAGCCGTGGCTGACCACTCGGTCGCGAAAAAATGACGATGAACGGCAGTAACTGGCGGAGAGGGTGGGATTCGAACCCACGGTGAGCTTGCGCCCACGCCGCATTTCGAGTGCGGTGCTTTCGACCTCTCAGCCACCTCTCCGCAGAGGACGCGGCCCGGGCACAGGGCCAAGGCGGGGTCGGGGAGCGCGCGCTGTAGCGAAGACTTGCACCCTTGCCAAGCGCTTCGCGTTTCCTGTCGCGCAGGCACTTGGACTCATGATTGGCATCGCCTATCTGACGATGTGTGAACAGAAGCCTTCTTCCCGAGTCCGTCCGCAAATCCGGTGAAGCTCCACCTATCGTCGAAGCCCGGTTCGGCGTCGGCGAAGTGGTACGCCACCGCCTTTTCGACTTTCGCGGCGTCATCTTCGATATCGATCCGGTCTTCGCAAATAGCGAGGAATGGTATGAAGCCATCCCGGAAGATATTCGCCCACCGCGCAACCAGCCCTTCTATCACCTGCTCGCGGAAAATGAGGAGTCGACATACGTCGCCTATGTCAGCCAGCAGAATCTGGTCGGGGATTCAGGGGCCGGTCCGGTTGAACATCCGGGCATTGAGGAATTGTTCGAGGGCTTCAGCGGTGGACGCTATCGGTTGCGCACGCGTCATCGCCATTGATGATTTGTTCGTTTGCGCGCATTAACATCCGTCGTTGAAGGGTAAGAGGGGCCGTTCTTGCACAAGGCTGAAACCGGAATGAAGCATCTGGCAGCAATGCTGTCTGGGCTTCTGCTCGCCTTCGCGGCGGTGCTTCCGGCTGCGGTCGAGGCCCGGTCCGAACTTTCCACATCGTTTGCTGAAACCCAGCAGGCAGCGTCCGGCAGCAATCATGCGCTGGTCACAGAAAGCGTGCGCACAGTCGCCGCAGATCGGGAGGACGACCGTTCCGGTCCCGCCCCGGACACTGCCATCCCGCAGGCGATCCTGCTTGCCACAGCGTTCGCCGGTTCTAGCTCCGTTGCTCCTGCCGCGACCGTGTTTCTTGGCGGCCTTTCGGCTGCCCCCTACCAGGCCCGCGCACCTCCACGCATGTGAGTTACGCCGCCATCCGCGCGGCTGTTTCCATCACATCATTCCCCGCCGCGCATTTTCTCGCGCTGCGGAATCGTGGAGTTTCCAATGTCTGCACAATCAACTGCGCCGCTCTCCGGCGCACCAGCCCAATCGCGTACCCAGCACCCTAGCCGAGCCAAGGCATCTGCGATGATCCCTTTGCTAAAAGCGTATCCCAACATTGGCGAGGATGACCGTCTTGCACTGCTGGATTTCCTCCGGTCCGGCCATCCGGACGAGGTCGCCAACGCGACCTATATGGACGGGATGGAGCCCTATGTGACCGCCTTCAAAAGCGATCACCCACGGGAGTTTCGCTCCGGGTATCGCATGTTGTTGCCGCTGCTCGGGCTCATCGCGCTCGTGCCGCTGCTGCTCCTGCTGCGCTTCGCCTGAGGGAGGTTGCCATGACCATGAAGATGGCGCGCGTCCTCGACGTGCGGGACAGCAATAGTGCCGTTACGCCAAGTGCAAACGGTTCGGAACGACTCATCGGTGAACTAGAGGCAGGAAAGCTCCTTGCCCGCTTCCCCAACATCCAAGCACGCGAGCGAGAACTGCTTTTCGAATTCGCCCGTCGCACCGGGGTAAAACCAATGCGCCGGATGTTTGTTAGCAGGGGCTTGGGACCGCAGCTCATCGCGCTTGAGCGGGAGGTGGGCAAATCGCCTGGGTCCGGGTTCGGGGCTGCGGCCATCCTCACGGCGATCCTCCTTGTCACAACATTAGCTCAAGCTTTGGCGCCTTGACGCGAGAGGGCGGGGCGGGCGGAGACTCTTGTGGTTCCGTCCGCCCATGCTTTGAGGATTGCGGATCCCTGAAGATTTCCGGCCGGTCGCCTGAAATCGGCTGCGCGAGCCCATTCTTAAGCCAACAGATAACAGCGGTGATTGATAGCCACCCGTTGCACTGACTTCCCCCCTCGGCTAACCGGCGCCCGACCTCAGCCCGCCACACGTGCAGCGAGCATCCCGCGAACCGGAGACTTTCCCATGGCCGCCCAGTACAGCTTCGTAATGAAGGGGATGACGAAAACATTCCCCGGTGCCCCGAAGCCGGTGCTCAGCAACATCAACCTCCAATTCTATTCCGATGCGAAGATCGGCATCGTCGGACCCAACGGCGTCGGCAAATCGACGTTGATGAAGATTATGGCGGGGATGGATACCGATTTCACCGGCGAAGCCTGGCCGGGTGAGGGGATTCGTGTCGGATATCTCGCGCAGGAGCCGGAGCTCGATCCCAACAAGACGGTGAAAGAAAACGTCATGGATGGGGTGCGCGCCGTCGCCGACATGGTCGATCGGTTCAACCAGATCGGCATGGAAATGGCAGAGGAAGATGCCGATTTCGATGCGCTCGGCGCAGAAATGGCCGAGCTTCAGGACAAGATCGACGCGGTCGACGGCTGGACGCTCGACAACCAACTCGAAATCGCGATGGAAGCGCTGAACTGCCCGCCGGGTGACTGGCCGGTCTCCGACCTTTCTGGCGGTGAAAAGCGGCGTATCGCGCTCACCCGTCTGCTGCTCGAGAAACCGGACATCCTGTTGCTCGATGAGCCAACCAACCACCTCGACGCCGAAAGTGTCGCCTGGCTGGAACGACACTTGGTCGATTATCCGGGCAACGTCCTGATGATCACCCACGACCGCTATTTCCTCGACAATGTCGTGAACTGGATCCTCGAGCTCGATCGCGGCCGCTACTATCCCTATGAAGGCAACTACTCGACCTACCTCGAGAAGAAAGCCAAGCGCCTCGAACAGGAAGCGCGCGAGGATCAGGGGCGTCAAAAGGCCATCAAGGACGAGCTGGAGTGGATCCGGCAGAGCCCCAAGGCGCGTCAGGCCAAGTCAAAGGCGCGTATCCGTGCGTTTGATGAGCTGGTCGCGGCACAGGAAAGCCGAGCGCCGGGCAAGGCGCAGATTATGATCCAGATCCCAGAACGCCTCGGCGGAAAGGTGATCGAGGCGCGCAATCTAAGCAAGGCATATGGCGAAAAGGTGCTGTTCAACGACCTGTCGTTCACTCTACCGCCGGGCGGCATCGTTGGCGTCATCGGCCCCAATGGCGCGGGCAAGACAACCCTGTTTAAGCTGATCACCGGCAAGGAAACCCCGGATAGCGGCTCGATCGACATCGGTCCGACAGTGCGACTAGGTTATGTCGACCAGAGCCGCGACGCGCTCGATCCCAACAATAATGTTTGGGAAGAAATCTCGGGCAAGCATGAGCTGATGACCATCGGCAAGCACGAGATGCAGACGCGCGCCTATGTCGGCGCGTTCAACTTCAAGGGCGGCGACCAGCAAAAAAAGGTCGGCCTGCTCTCCGGAGGCGAACGCAATCGCGTACATATGGCCAAGATGCTCAAGGAAGGCGGCAACGTCCTCCTGCTCGACGAACCCACCAACGACCTCGACACCGAAACCCTTGCTGCGCTCGAAGAGGCACTGGAAAGCTTCGCCGGTTGCGCGGTCGTCATCAGCCACGACCGCTTCTTCCTCGATCGCCTCGCGACCCACATCCTCGCTTTCGAAGGCGACGGCCATGTCGAATGGTTCGAAGGCAATTTCGAATCTTATGAGGAAGACAAGTTGCGGAGGATGGGCGAGGATGCACTCAAACCCGCAAAGTCGACCTACAAACGCCTGACCCGCTGAGGACTGCTCAGGGCTGGAGCCAGCTGGCAGACCAATCGGTGCCGTTCCGTTCGAACCGGCACCGGCGGTGGCCGATGTTGGCGAGGTGCAGCCAGTCTATCGCGCTGACTTCTACCAACAGGATAGCAAAGTTCGCGCGCGCGGGGACAAGTTGTTCCTCGTTCGGCTGGTGCCCCTCAACTTCGGGCGGCAGACCTGAACCCGGCGTCACCCGAACAGTTCCCGGCGCCGCTTCCGCCAGATAGCAGCGTCGTGCAAAACAAGTCGCTTCCGCCCAAATGGCCTCCACCCGCCGCCCGGCTCTCTCGATCCGCCCCTTGCCTTCGATCCGCAACTGGATCGCGGCACCGGCATCATAAGCCAGGACGTGAACCGGACGCCGATCCAGCTGCGTCACCTTCGGCGAGCGAGCATCGGTATGCAGTCGCAGCAGCGCCAGATCGGCGGCAGCTTCACGTAACACCATGATCCGCTGGTCCGGCAGCCCTTCTGCTGTCACACCCGCAAGGACCGGCGTGTGCATGGCATGTCTGCGCTTTGCGGCACCGTCGGCCAGTAACGCCCATGCCTGTTCCAGCGCCGCCTGCTGATCACTATCCATCAACTTAGGCAACCGGCCCGAAACGGCCGGCCTCCTCATCAAGAACATGGAGTGCGCCGGAAGAGATGGCGAACCATGCGCCATGGAGCTTCAAGCTTCCGGATGTTTCGCTTTCAGCAATAAACGGGAACGTCCTCAGGTTAGAGAGACTGACCTTGATGGCTTCCTGTTCGAGAGCAAGCTGAGGATCATCATGCTGATGTTCTAACACCGCGTCTCGCGCCTCGCTGACTATGCCCATCCAGTCGTCAATAAAGCTGCGTCCGGGTGCCCCGAGATCCCCGCCTTCAAGTGCCGCCTTGATGCCGCCGCACTGGCCATGACCAAGCACGACAATATGCCGCACGCCGAGGCCGACCACCCCAAACTCAATCGCAGCTGAGGCGCCATGCAGGCCACCGCCCGGTTCGTACGGCGGGACCAGATTGGCAACGTTGCGCAACGCAAATACCTGTCCGGGCACTGTGTCGAAGACAGTCGCCGGATCAACGCGGCTATCACAGCAGCTGATAATCATAACCGGAGGCGCTTGCCCTTCACTCGACAGAGCGTCGAACCGGGCCTTCTGCGCTATGTAGGAGTCTGAACGGAAGCGCCGATAACCGTCTACCAAGGCGGCAAATTCGGGCACTAGAACCGATCCGCGCGGACGACCTGAACATCACCAACAATCAGCAGCAACCCGTAGCTGTCGAGCATTGGTGCCAACGCATCGGTGAATGCCGCCGCTGTATCCGCTTTGGCAATGGCGAGGACGATCGTCTTGGCAGCGGCTCCTGTGAATTCATCCTGCCGCCATTCACCATCGCGTCCGCCACCGGACTCTACATGCAGCACGCTCCAGCCCTTGATACCGCTGGCGCGGAGGATGCCGACAATGCGGGGCACCAGCGGCGTATCGCAGAGGATTTCAATGCGCTTGGCAGAAACGGTGGAAACCATGAGGCTTTATCCCAATGCGCGGGCGAGCGCGGCGAAGATCGATATGCCAAAAATGATATTGAACGGGAAACTGATCCCGAGTGACATGGAAAGATAAATGCCTGGGTCCGCTTCCGGCAATGCCAGGCGCATAGCAGCCGGTACCGCAATATAGCTTGCGCTTGCGGTTAGCACGCCAAGTGCCGCTGCTGATGCCACGTCCAGACCAATGAGGCTGCCTGTGACGGTGCCTATCGTTCCATTGATGATTGGCAATGCCACAGCGAGGATGGCAAGCCGAACAGTAAGCTTGCGGGATTGGGTCAGGCGGCGTGCGGCGATCAACCCCATGTCGAGCAAGAATAGGCACAATACCCCGCGGAAGCCGGTATCGAACAGGGGGCGCACCGCTTCGAACCCTTCCTTGCCGGCGATCATTCCGATGATGAAGCTACCAACCAGCAACACCACCGATGCGTTCGCCAGCACCTCATGCCACAAGCCACCGCCGCCATCGCCGTTGCGGTCCGTTTGCGTCATGCCCCAGCGCGCCAGCAGCAAACCGGAAATAATGGCTGGCGTTTCCATCAGCGCGAGGACCGCCACCATATAGCCCTGCGGTTCAAGACCACTGGCGGTGAGTATCTCCTTCGCCGTAACGAACGTGACGACACTGACTGATCCGTAATGTGCGGCAACAGCACCGGCATCCACCTGACCCAGTCTGCCGAAGGACTTCAGCAATGCGAACGCCAAGAAGGGCAGGGCGAAACTCAATACCAGGCCAGCTATGGCCGCAGCGGCCAGATCAGGCGTGAAGCCTGAATCCGCAACTTCGATCCCGCCTTTGAGACCAATCGCCGCCATCAAATAAATAGACATCGCCTTGGCGAAGGCTTCGGGGATAGAGAGGTCCGACTTGATGAGCGCGGCGATGAAGCCGAGCACAAAAAAGAGAATGACTGGCGAGGTTAGTGTCTCGACAATCATGCTGCCCCCCTTGGTAAACCGAATGCGCTTCGCATAGCATCGGGCGGGGCATTGGCAAGGGCAGGGCGGAGCGCTATCTGCGCCGCATGAACGCGCCTATCGCCACTGAACGCCGTCGCAAGCCTGACTGGATCAGGGTCAAGGCACCCACCAGCCCGGGTTTTGCCGAAACGCGCAAGCTGATGCGCGAACTCAATCTTAACACGGTGTGTGAGGAAGCAGCGTGCCCGAATATCGGGGAGTGCTGGACGAAGAAGCACGCCACCGTAATGATTCTTGGCGACACCTGCACCCGGGCCTGTGCCTTCTGCAACGTCAAGACTGGCATGCCCCGCGCGGTCGATCCGCTTGAGCCAGAGCATGTGGCAACTGTCGCCGAAACAATGCGGTTGGAGCATATCGTCATTACCTCTGTTGATCGGGACGATCTGCCTGATGGCGGCGCGGGCCAGTTCGTGAAGGTGATCGAAGCGCTGCGTCGTCGCGTACCGGAAACCACGATCGAGATTTTGACACCGGATTTCCGCAATAAGCCCGACAGCGCTCTGGAAGCGATCGTTGCGGCGCGGCCAGACGTCTATAACCACAATCTGGAAACCGTCCCGAGGCTTTACCCAACCATCCGCCCAGGCGCGCGCTACTATGCCTCATTGCGCCTGCTCGAGAAGGTGAAGCGCCTTGACCCCACCATCTTCACAAAGTCGGGCATCATGCTGGGCCTCGGGGAAGAGCGGATGGAGGTCCATCAGGTGATGGATGACATGCGTTCGGCCGAGATCGATTTTCTAACGATGGGCCAGTATCTCCAACCGACGCCCCGTCATTCGAAGGTCGTCGATTTCGTGACGCCGCAGGCGTTCGATGCCTATGGCCAAATCGCGCGAGCAAAAGGCTTCCTCCAGGTTGCGGCGTCTCCTCTCACGCGTTCGAGCTACCATGCAGGCGATGATTTCGCCGCAATGCGCGCAACGCGCGAAGCGCAGCTAGCGAAAGCCTGACCCCCGCGTGCCCAGTCACCACGAGCGGCGCGAACTTCCCTACTCGCCGGAACAGATGTTCGATCTGGTTGCGGATGTCGCACGCTACGGCGAATTTCTGCCTTGGGTGGCCGGGGTACGGGTCCGTTCCGACAGTGACCATGAAATGGTTGCCGACCTTATTGTCGGGTTCAAGGGACTGCGCGAGCGGTTCACCTCGCGCGTCAACAAGCGCCGCCCAGGGCACATTCATGTCGACTATCTGGATGGGCCATTGAAGCACCTGTCCAACGAATGGCATTTCGAGCCGACTTCGCATGGCGGCAGTATCGTCGAATTCAAGGTCGACTTTGCGTTCCGCAACAGTCTGTTCGAGCGTTTGGCAGGGCAGGTGTTTGACCGCGCCTTGCGGAAAATGACGCAGGCTTTCGAGGAGCGGGCCGCCGACCTTTACCCGCAGCCTTTAAGGCAGTCGGATTCGGGCAACAGCAATTCCAGCGCGAACAGTGCGGCCTGACGCCTGATCCCAACTCGACCGAGGGCCGGATCAAAATGGCGGATCACGGTATAAGCATCTTCATCGCTCTGCCCCCGCAATTTGCGGGAAAACACCACCATTCCGAGAGGCTTTTCCTCGCTCCCGCCACCGGGACCGGCGATGCCGGTTATGGCGACGGCGACGTCTGCGCCGGCATATTTGAGCGCACCTTGGGCCATGGCCCAAGCACAAGCGGGAGAGACGGCCCCAAACGTCGCCAGAATATCTTCGGCAACGCCGAGCAGCGCCACTTTTGACGCATTGGAATAGGTGACGAACCCTGCGCTCAACACATCTGAGCTGCCTGCAATATCGGTAATTGCAGCACAGACGAGTCCGCCAGTGCAACTTTCTGCCAAAGCAACCATGCGCCCGGCCTCACGGTTTGCGTTAACAACGCGTTCCGCAAGCAAGTGCAAAGCGCCATCTTCATCGGCGAGAATGGTACCGGACAAGTCAGTCTCCTTGCGCGCGGTGGCGGGGAAGCATCAGTGAAACACTGGCCATGGCCGCGATGCCCTCTCCCCTGCCGGTAAAGCCGAGCTTTTCGGTTGTCGTCGCCTTCACCGATACCTGATCGATAGCGACCCCCATGATCGCGGCGATACGCGCGCGGATCATCTCGCGATGGGGCCCGATCTTCGGGGCCTCACAAATCACGGTGGTGTCGACATGATCAATCACCGCACCTCGTTTGCTCGCCAGGGTGCAAGCATGCGCCAGAAACGCATCGGAGGAAGCCCCCCGCCAGCGCTCATCGCTCGGGGGGAAATGCTGGCCAATATCGCCAGCACCTATTGCGCCAAGTACCGCGTCGGTGATGGCGTGAAGCAATACGTCAGCATCACTATGCCCTTCCAGCCGACGGTCATGGTTTATGAAATGGCCCCCGAGCCACAACCCTTCACCAGGGATCAGCCGATGGACGTCATAGCCATTGCCAATGGCGGTCCGCCACTGGGGGAGTCCGCCAGCCAGAATGGATTGCATAGCCTCCAGATCGCCTTCCTTCGTGATCTTGTTAAGTCGCCGGTGACCTTCAACTATGGCGATAATGCCGCCATTAGCCCGCACCATAGAGGCATCATCAGTCGCCGGGCCATTCCAACTTGCATGGGCGGCCAGCAGGGCGGCATGCCGGAAGGCCTGCGGCGTTTGGACCCTCACGGCACCGCTGCGATCGATATCACCCGAGACATACCCACCTTCGATGCGCGCCAGCGTATCTGCAACTGGCAGGACAGGCACCACGCCGGCGATGTCCGGATCCCTAAAGGCCGCCAGCAAATGGTCGATCTGGCAACCTTCAAGACCCGGTCTGGCTGCATCATGGATCAGGATGACCGTTGCGTCGCCGGCTGCGGCCATGCCTGCCTTCACCGAATCAATACGCTCAATACCGCCGCGAATGACAAGCGCTCCGGATCCGGCACAAATCTGTTCGGCGAGCGCAAAGCCGGCATCTTCATCAGGAGCCACGACAATGATCCGCTCGCATGCCGGATGCGTGGCAAAAGCGTCCACACTCCAACGGAGCACGGCCCGATTGCCCAGTGTCGCGAATTGCTTTGGGATAGGAAGGCCCGCACGCAATCCACGCCCGCCAGCAACGATAATCGCAACAAAGGTCGGTTGGCTGATCATTCGCGGGCGATCTAGGCTGAAATTTGCTCGCACGCCAGCGGCAGAGTTGTGCTGCGGAACTGCCGTTCTTGTGCAGTGCGGCATGTTGGGGTATTGATTGCCTGATTTTTGGGCAGCCGAGTTAGACGGCAACCCACCTTCATCCTGCCAAGGTTCCCGATGTCCCGTCTGAAGCCCATCTCCATCGGCCCGCTGACGATTGATCGTCCCGTGATCCTTGCACCCATGACCGGCGTGACTGACATGCCGTTCCGCACCCTTGTCCGACGCTATGGCTCAGGCCTCAACGTCACGGAAATGATCGCCAGCGCTGCGATGATCCGCGAAACGCGCCAGTCCCTCCAGAAAGCGGCATGGCACCCGGTCGAAGAACCGGTGTCGATGCAGCTCGCCGGCTGTTCTCCCACGGAAATGGCGGAAGCCGCGAAACTCAATGAGGACCGCGGGGCGGCGATCATCGACATCAACATGGGCTGCCCTGTCAAAAAGGTGGTCAACGGCGATGCCGGATCCGCACTGATGCGCGATTTGCCACTGGCCGCATCGCTGATCGCGGCAACGGTCAAAGCCGTGTCCGTACCCGTAACCGTCAAGATGCGCATGGGCTGGGACCATTCCAGCCTGAACGCCCCGGAACTGGCCCATATTGCCGAGGATCTCGGCGCGAAACTCATCACCGTTCACGGCCGCACCCGCAACCAGATGTACAAGGGCTCGGCTGACTGGGGGTTCGTTGCGCGCGTCAAGCAGGCGGTGTCCGTCCCCGTTATCGTCAATGGCGACATTTGTTCGGTCGAAGATGCCCATACAGCGCTCGACCAGAGCGGTGCCGATGGCGTGATGATCGGACGCGGCTGCTACGGCAAACCCTGGCTGCTGGGTCAGGTGATGCATGCACTGGAAACGGGAGAGGCGCGTCCCGATCCCGGCATCGATGAGCAATATGCCCTGATCGTCGAACATTATCGGGCGATGATCGATCATTATGGTGCCCACACCGCCGTACCCATCGCGCGCAAGCATCTCGGTTGGTATACGCGCGGCTTGCACGGGTCGGCCGAATTCCGAAACATGGTCAATCAGATTGCTGATCCGCAGGCTGTGCTGGATGCATTGGCCCGTTTTTATGATCCCTGGCTTGCGCGTCAGGCAGCATGACAGCGCGCGCGGATCCCTCTGACCACCAGCAGATGGCTGCGCTATCCGACCTCGAACTGCTGCAGGCACATCCCGTTGCCACCATTCTGCTTGATGCTGACGGGACCATTGTTGGCGTCAATCAGGCGGCCGAAAGTCTTCTCAACCGTGCAAGCGTTACTTTGGTAGGCCGCAGCGCACGGCAGCTGCTGGCGGGATGGAATGTCGGGCTGGAACGCGTTCTCGCAGATCCTGCGAAATCTGCCTGGGCCTACAGCGTCGATGTGGCAGATGGCCAGCATGAGAATGTTGCGGCGGATATCGCGCTGGGTTCTTGCCACCCAGCCAATGGCTGGCGTGTTCTCGCCATCCACCCTGTTCCGCGAAGCGGGAGGATGCCCTTTCGCAAGCCCGGTTCAGCAGCGAGATCAGCAGGCGCTGCCGCCGCCATGTTGGCGCATGAGGTAAAGAACCCGCTTTCCGGCATCCGCGGTGCGGCGCAGCTGCTAGGGAAGGGGGGAGACAGCAATGCCTCGGCGCTCTCTCGGCTCATTTGCGGCGAGGTTGATCGCATTGCAGGTCTGATTGACCGAATGCAGGGGTTTACACGTGATGGCGGCTTGGCACGCACATCAATCAACATTTATCCGGCAATCGGTCAGGCTCGCGGGGTTGCGGTGCAGGGCTTTGCCGCCCGCGCGATTTTCATTGAGGACTTCGACCCCTCGCTGCCGCGCGTTTTGGGCAATCACGATGCCCTCGTCCAGATACTGCTCAATCTCATCAAGAATGCGGTGGAGGCAGCACCAACCGGTTCAGCACCTCAGATCCGGCTTTCCACCGCTTTCCGGCACGGCCTTTCTTGGGACGCTGGGGACGGGCGAGGACCGCAACCGCTGCCCGTTGAAATCATCGTTGCCGATGATGGTCCCGGTATTCCCGAGGCGCTTGCCGACAATTTGTTCGACCCTTTTGTATCCGGAAACCCGGACGGGCAGGGGCTTGGGCTCGCTCTGGTAGACAAACTCATTCGGGACATGGGCGGTATCGTCCAGCACGACCGCCGCAACGGGTGGACGCGATTCCAGCTTCACCTTCCGTTGGCGAACGCGACTGAGGAACAGTCATGAAAGCGCACAGGATACTGCTGGTAGAAGATGATGCGGCAATCGCGATCGTCATCCGTGTCGCATTGGAGGCCGAGAAGTATCAGCTGGAGGTTGCAAGCTCGCTCAGCCAGCGCGACAGCGCATTGGCTGCAGGCAGGTATGACGCTGTCATAACTGACGTCATCCTCCCTGACGGAAATGGTCTGCAGGGGCTTGCGGAGCTTAAAGATGCCGGTGGGTATAGTCCGCCCATAATTGTCCTTTCTGCCCAGAACACATTGGACACTGCGGTTCGCGCTTCCGCCGAGGGTGCATTTGATTACCTTCCGAAGCCATTTGACCTCGACGAGCTCCTCAGCGCCGTAAAGTCGGCTGTGAATCGCACCGGCGATGGTCCCGAAATGCCGGATAGCGAAGCGGACACAGATGATTTCCCGATCATTGGGCGCGCACCGGCGATGCAGCTCGTCTACCGCACGCTGGCGAGGGTTGCCCCTACCGACCTATCAGTGTTGATCACAGGAGAGTCGGGCACCGGCAAAGAGCTGGTGGCAGCGGCCATTCACAACAGCAGCCGGCGGCGCCTAAAGCCATTTGTCGCGGTGAATATGGCAGCACTGCCGCGGGAACTCATCGAATCCGAGCTGTTCGGTCATGAGAAGGGCGCCTTCACTGGCGCGGTGGCCCGCACCGCCGGTCGTTTCGAGCAAGCCGAAGGTGGCACGTTGTTTCTTGACGAGATCGGGGACATGCCGATCGAAGCGCAGACACGCCTGCTCCGGGTTCTTCAGTCTGGCGACTATTCGCCTGTAGGATCTGCCCGGGTCGTACGAGCTGATGTTCGCATCATCGCGGCAACCAACAAGAATCTGCCCGAGCAGGTCGACGCCGGCGGGTTCCGGGAGGATCTCTATTATCGGTTGAACGTCATTCCACTGGAACTGCCGCCGCTGCGTGACCGCCGATCGGACATCGGTCTGCTCGCCAATCATTTTTTAGGGCAGGGCGTTTCGCGGGGGTTGCCCCCACGATCATTGAGCGATGCCGCAGTTCGCGCTCTGGAGCAGCATGACTGGCCGGGCAATGTCCGGGAACTAGGCAATGCGATGCAAAGGCTGGCACTGCTTACACGCAGTCACACGATCGATATTGAAGATGTCGAGCGGGTGGTTGGACCTTCACAGAGCAAGCTCGACGGAGAAGGGGCCGGCGAAGACGAGCTTTTGATAGAGGCTCTGGAGCGCTGGCTGCGGACGGACGCTGCGCTGGCAGCCGCAGAGGCCGGCGAGTTACATCAGCGGCTCATCAGCCATGTCGAGCAGGTCGTGATCGACTTTGCGCTGGAGCGCACCAGCGGTAACCAGATCAAGGCGGCGGCCATGCTTGGGATCAACCGCAATACCCTTCGGCTCAAGCGCCGGAGCTAGATGCGCCCTATCAATTCCTGTGTTTCTTTTGCAACAGGATGCGGTAGAGATGTCACATGACGTCACCGTCACTTGTCAGTCCGCCTGCTGAGGCCGTTTCTGTACCTCCCTCCTTTGGGGATGGGGAAGGCGGACGCAGTTGGCTGGACTATGCAGAGGCAGGGGTCATCGCTCTGCTGGTCCTGATCGGGACGGCAACAGCCATTGTAACGCCACAACTGGGCCAGCAGGTGCTTTTGGCGCCTTCGACCGTAGCTTTGCTGCTCGTCGCCAATCTCTTGCCGGCGATGGCTTTGATGGTGCTGATCGGACGGCGCATTGCGCTCAAACGGGCACGGGCCCGCGGGCATGGCGAGGCTGGCCTACATACCCGCCTTGTCGCTCTGTTTTCCGTCACGGCGGCGGTGCCGACCATGCTGGTCGTGATCTTTTCTTCGGTGCTGTTCCAGTCCGGGATGGATTTCTGGTTTTCGGACAGGTCACGCGGCATGTTCGAAAATGCGGTCAGCGTCGCACAGAATTTTTTTGAAACTGAACGGCGGGATGTCGGCGCAAACACGCTCGCAATGGCGACAGACCTTCGCGCAGAACTTCAGCAATCCGAATTAGGCAGCCAGCCCTTTTACGACTTTTACGTGCAGCAGGTGGTGGTCAGAGAACTCAGCGAATCCGCGATTATCGAGGTTGGTGAAGACGGCATTGCTCGCACAATGGCGTTGATCGATCCGGACTCGCGTGCCGTTGAAAACCGCATCCCGGCTGAAACGTTGAGCCAGCTTGGCGCAGGCGAACAATTGGTCACAAACGAGACCCGCGATGGCGTTGAGGCGACAGTCCGGCTCCTCCCCGAGCGGCCGGTGTACCTCTATGCCGCGCGCGGTTCGACCTTGCTCGGCATGGAATCTGTGCAGCGCGCCCGGACAGTGTTTGCGGACTACAATGCCCTGTACCGGCGATCGAGCGAGCTACAGTTCCGTTTCATCCTCGCGCTCTATGTCGGGTCTCTTGTTCTGCTCGGACTGGTTATCTGGGTTACCATTCTCGTCGCGGATAGAATTGTAAGTCCAATCGACGAACTAGCGACAGCGGCCCGAAGGGTCTCAGAGGGTAATCTCGAAGTGCGGGTGAAGATGCCCCCGGGACGCCCCGATGAGATTAGCACCCTAGCACGAGCCTTCAACTTGATGACTGAGCGGCTGGGCCTCCAGACGCGGGACCTTCTTGAGGCGAACGAGCAGATCGAAAATCGCCGCGCATTCATCGAAGCTGTGTTGTCCGCGGTGGCATCCGGGGTAGTTTCGCTGGATGCGAGTGGCCGTATCCGGCTGGTCAATGCCGCGGCGGCACGAATGCTCAGGACATCACCGGCTGATCTGGTCGGGACCAGCCTTTCGGAGGTGGCACCAGAGCTATCCCGCTGGATCGATGAAGGAGAGGGCGAGCCGATCCTGACCATCGACCTCAGCGGGGATGCACGGACCTGGGCAGTGAAAATTGCCAGCGACGAACATGGGCCGGTGCTCACCTTCGAGGATATCACCCAGCAATTGCTCGATCAGCGGCGGGCGGCATGGTCGGATGTTGCCCGCCGTATCGCTCACGAGATCAAGAACCCGCTCACACCTATCCAATTGGCAGCAGAGCGGCTGCAGCGTCGCTTTGGCTCGATTGAGGGCAAAGATGGGGAGACCTTCGCCAAGCTGACATCGACCATTGTCCGGCAGGTCGGTGACCTCAGGCGAATGGTCGATGAGTTTTCGAGCTTTGCCCGCATGCCCCGGCCTACATTCCGGCCAGAAAATCTCGGCGATGTCCTCCGGCAAAGCGCATTTCTGCATGAAGTCGCACAGCCCGAAATTCGCTTTTCCGTTCAGCTTCCCGAAGAATCCGAACCGATCATTTGCGACAGACGGCTGCTGGCTCAGGCTTTCACGAACCTTTTCAAGAATGCCGTCGAAGCCATTGAACAGCGCGGGCAGGGTAACGGAGCAATCGATGCTACATTCGTGATCGAAGCCGGAATAGCAAAAGTCTCGATCGCGGATAATGGCGTAGGCCTGCCTGCAGAGCGGGATACTTTGACCGAACCCTATGTGACGAGACGTGAGGGGGGCACCGGTCTCGGCCTCGCCATCGTCAAGAAAATTGTCGAGGAGCATGAGGGCACACTCGCCTTCGACGATCGCCCTGACGGCGGCACAATTGTCACGATCACCATTCCCGTCGGCGGTAAGCCGGCTGTCGATGAAAGGCATGTCTGATGGCGCTCGACATCCTCGTCGTGGACGACGAACAGGATATTCGCGAACTGGTCGCTGGGGTGATGGAGGACGACGGCTATACTGCCCGAACCGCCGCGAACAGTGACGAGGCACTGCATCAGTTGAGCGAACGCAGGCCTTCCTTGGTGCTGCTGGATGTCTGGCTCGAAGGGTCCCGACTGGATGGCCTTGATCTCCTTGAAGAAATTAAACGGCGCGACCCGACTATCCCCGTGCTGGTAATTTCCGGCCACGGTAACCTCGACACCGCAGTTGCGGCTATCCGCCGCGGCGCCAGCGACTTCATCGAAAAGCCGTTCAAAGCAGAGCGGCTGCTGTACCTTGTGCAACGTGCAACCGAAACCGAGCGGCTACGGCAAGAAAACCAGGCGCTAAAGGCGCAACTGGGCCAGAGCGATGAGCTCCACGGTATCAGTTCGGCGGTCAACAATGTGCGGGCCACGCTAAAGCGTGTCGCTTCCACTGGCAGCCGCGTGCTGATCAGCGGTCCTGCCGGCGTAGGCAAGGAGGTCGCCGCCCGTTTGCTGCATAATTGGAGCGGACGCGCGCAAGCGCCATTTGTTACCGTGGCATCAGCGAGCATGGAGCCGGAGACGGTGGAAGCCGAGCTGTTCGGCATAGAGCGGGATGGTGTTGCCGTACCAGGACTGCTGGAGCGCGCCCATGGCGGCACATTGTTCCTTGATGAGGTGGCGGATATGCCCCTGACCACGCAGGGGAAAGTGCTGAGGGTCCTGACCGAGCAGAGCTTCAACCGCGTCGGCGGCACGCGTCCGGTGAAGGTGGATGTCCGGATTATATCCGCAACATCCCGTGACCTTGCCGAAGAAATGGCCTCAGGTCGTTTCCGTGAGGACCTGTTCTACCGGCTCAATGTGGTTCCAGTGAACATCCCGCCTTTGCGGGAAAGGCGTGCAGATATTGTCATTCTTGTGCGTCATTTTCTTGAGCGCATGGCTGCAGAGCGCCGGATGAACGATATAGAAGTATCGCCGGATGCGCTTGCCGCGCTTCAGGCGCATAATTGGCCCGGCAATGTCCGGCAGCTTCGCAATGTGATGGAGCGGGTCATGATCCTCGCTCCCCAGTCCCGGCTATCGCTGCTGGAGATCGATATGCTCCCACCTGAGATATTGGGTGCTGAGCAAACCGGTTCGAAAAATGTTGCCATGCTGATGGGCGGTTCGCTTCGTGAAGCTCGCGAGGCTTTCGAGCGTGAATATCTGCGTGTCCAGATCCGTCGTTTTGCAGGTAATGTTTCGCGCACAGCAACGTTCATAGGGATGGAGCGTTCGGCGCTGCATCGTAAACTGAAGCTGCTAGGATTAACGGACGACCGTCTCGAATAGCTGGCGTTGCGCTCTGCCGGTGCCGTGCTATCCTCACGGCTAGGAATGATATGCCAAACGCCGCATTCCTTGCACTGCCACTCCCCTGGCGTGCCAATAACAGGAGATAAAAATGAGCAATAAAGCCAACAACCTCCAAGATATTTTCCTAAACCAGCTGCGTCGGACGAAAACCCCCGTCACCATGTTTCTGGTGAAAGGCGTCAAGCTTCAGGGCATCATCACCTGGTTTGACAATTTTTCTGTGCTTCTGCGCCGCGATGGCCAGTCCCAGCTCGTTTACAAGCATGCGATATCGACTGTCATGCCAGCGCCGGGTTTCGATATCGCAGCAATCCGCGATGCATTTGGTGATAGCCAGCCAAAGTCGAAGCTCTTGCAGGAAGTGTTTCTTTCCGCCGTACAGCGCTCAGAACAGCCGGTTACCATGTTCCTTGTGAACGGCGTGATGCTTCAGGGGGACATCGCAGCTTACGATCTGTTTTGTGTAATGCTTGAGCGCGATCATGTGGCGCAGCTTGTCTACAAGCATGCCATTTCAACGGTTCAGCCCAATGGGGCGATCAACCTGCATGTCCAGGACGAGGACGGGCCGGTAGACGAAGATTGAGCTTTTCCACCGACAGGGAAGAAGTCACGCGCGGTGCGCGAACGGCTGTTTTGCTTCCGGACCTGAGCGGCATGCGGGATCAACCGCATGCCAGGAGAGACCGTTCAGCGCGAATGGCAGAAGCAAGCGGGCTTGCGCTCGCCATCGGACTTGATGTCATCGCAGAGCGAGCGGTCAACGTCCGAAAGGTCCATCCAGCCACCTTGATCGGCAAAGGGCAGGTCGATGATCTTGCGGCACTGGTTGAGGATGAGAGGATTGAGCTCGTTGTAGTCGATGGTAGCCTAACCCCCATTCAGCAACGCAATCTGGAAACCGCGATCAAGGCGAAAGTGATCGATCGCACTGCTCTCATCCTGGAGATATTTGGCGAACGCGCTGTTACTGCGGAAGGACGGCTACAGGTCGAACTTGCCCACCTCGATTATCAGCAGGGCAGGTTGGTACGCAGCTGGACCCACCTTGAGCGCCAGCGGGGCGGCTTTGGCTTCCTTGGCGGCCCCGGAGAAACACAGATCGAAGCCGACCGTCGCATGATCCGCGACCGTATGGCCAGACTTAGGCGGCAACTTGAGGATGTCAGGCGCACCCGGGCGCTCCATCGCACACGGCGCAAACGTGCGCCTTGGCCGGTTGTCGCACTCGTGGGTTATACAAACGCCGGCAAATCAACGCTGTTCAACCGCCTTTCCGGTAGTGCGGTCACAGCCGAGGACATGCTTTTTGCGACGCTCGATCCGACAATGCGCCAAATCCCGGTTCCGGGGCTCGGCAAGGTCATATTGTCCGATACCGTTGGCTTTGTGTCCGATCTGCCCACCCAGCTGATCGCCGCATTTCGAGCCACGCTGGAAGAAGTCGAATCTGCTGATCTATTGCTCCACGTTCGCGACATAAGCCATCCTGAAACCGAAGCTCAGCATGCTGACGTGTTAGCGGTTCTCGGCGAACTGGGCCTGGGCCCCCTCGGAAGAGAAAAAGGTGGCGAGGGGCCACCGATCATCGAGATATACAACAAAATCGATGCCCTATCACCCGACGACCGCACCCTCGTCTTTGCCCGTTCTGAACGCGACAAGGCAATTGCCCTGTCAGCTATGACGGGGGAGGGCGTTGATCAACTGATCACGCGCATTGTGGCAGACCTTGGTGGAAGCGAACTCGAGCGAGACCTTGTACTGCCCGCCGGGGACGGAAGAACGTTGGCATGGTTGCATCGTAACGCGCGGATTTTGGAACAGAATGTGGAGCAGGGTGATCGCATCCGTCTCCGGATCAGCATCT
>CANHQT010000017.1 GCA_947463325.1 Sphingomonadaceae bacterium | reverse complement strand
GAGGCCGTCTAAGTTCACAAAGCTATATCGACAAGCGTCCCCGTCTGTAAACTTAAGCCGGTTCCCCCGGCGCGGCGGCAGCGCCCGGCCGGGTCGGCGGCAGGCGCAGGAAGCTGGCGAGCAGTTTCCGGTCGGGGCCATGCTCCACCTCGATCACGCCGCCGATGCGCATACGCACCGTGGTGACGCCATAGAGCGCGCGTTCCATCGCCGCATCGCAGAGCATATCGCGCCCTTCGCTGAGTGCCCGATCCCACGCCGCGGCAAAGCTTTCCGCGCCGGGGCGCTGGCGCAATTTATAGGCGGACACGCGCGACATGCCGACGGCGCGTGCGGCAGCATCAACCGTGCCGGTGAGCGAAAGCACCTGCAGAAACTTCCCCTGCCGATCCGCCGTCCACCCATCATGCCGCACGCGGGCGAGGGGGACGGGGGTGAAATCAACGGGGAAGAAAGCGGCGTCCGGGTGTGTCATGCGCGGGAGGGTAACGCAGGCGGGGGTGTGTAGGACAGGGGGGAGAAAGCTTCGGCCTCCGAGCTGGGATCGAGCTCTCTGCTGCGACGGATGACAAGCTGGACCCCGGGTCAAGCCCGGGGTGACGGTGGAGGTGACAGCGGGGCGCCCGAACACGCAATCTCGACTTCATTTGGCCCATTCAATATGCACCCCGAATGGATACCCTCGACATCGCCTTTGCTGAAGTCCGCCGCTATCTGGCTTCGCTTGATACTCGCCCGGTCGCGTCACGCGGCACGCCAGCTGAAATGCGTGCGCCCTTGCCAACTACGTTTCCCGAACGCGGGATACCGGCGAGCGATGTGGTCCGCGCCATTGCCGCGGCGGCTGATCCGGGATTGACGGGCAGTGCCGGAGGACGCTTTTTCGCTTGGGTGAAGGGCGGAGCCTTGCCGGCTGCATTGGCAACCGACATCATGTGCTCTGGATGGGATCAAAACGCAGTGCTTGCTTCCACCAGCCCTGCGGGAGCAGTGCTTGAGGAAGTCGCAGGCCAATTCCTGCTTGATGCCCTGCGACTGCCAAGCGATGCAAGCTATGCCTTTGTAACCGGCTGCCAGATGGCCCATGCGACTGCACTGGCCGCAGCGCGTCATGCCGTGCTGGCGCGAAAGGGTTGGGACGTGGAGGCCAAGGGGCTTCAGGGCGCCCCGGTTATTCGCGTGCTCGCCAATGCACACCACCATTCTTCGGTGACCCGTGCTCTGCGCCTGCTCGGCCTGGGCAGCGAATGCATCATCCCGCTCGATGCAGGCCGAACAGGTATGGTGGCGCCAGATGTGCTGCGCCAAGCGCTCGCGCAAGAGCCGCAAGCTGCAACGATCGTTGTTCTGAATGCGGGCGATCTAAACATTGGCGCATGTGATGATTTCGCGGCGCTATGCCCGATTGCGCACGCGGCAGGTGCGTGGGTTCACGTCGATGGCGCGTTCGGGCTTTGGGCCAACGCCAGTCCTCGTCTGGCTCCGCTCGTCAAGGGCGTAGAGCTTGCCGACAGCTGGGCCACCGATGGCCATAAGTGGCTGAACACGCCTTATGATTGCGGAATGGCAATTACGAGGGATGCGGTTGCACACAGCGCAGCAATGCGCATGACGGCGGAATATCTGACGAGCGGCGGACCGGTGCGCGACCCGATGGATTTTACGCCCGAATGGTCACGCCGCGCCCGTGCCCTGCCAGCGCTGGCGGCTCTGATGGAGCTGGGACGCGAAGGACTGGCCGCGATGATTGAGCGGTGCTGCGACCACGCGGCAGCCATATTTGATGGTATTGCGGATTTGCCGGGAGCGACCGGTATCGCCCGGCCAACAATGAACCAGGGCCTGATCCGTTTTGAAGCGGTAGATGGCACAAACATCAGCGACGCGGTCATCGCGGCCATCAATGCCGGTGGCGAAGCCTTCGTTAGCGGTGGAAGCTGGGATGGGGAGCGTGTGATGCGGATAAGTGTCTGCGGTTGGAACACGAACGCTGACGATGTTGCGCGGACGGTTGTTGCAGCAGGCGAGGCGGTATCCCGTTTGCGGTGAAGCGAACATAGAACGCCGATAACAGGCGCGGGGATTAAAAGACGTCTCGAGCCTGTATTGGACCATTGAGAAGCCTTGCCGAATGATCGGGATTGCCGTGTTCTGGCAGAGCAAATTCCAAGGGCGCGGCCATCGTTTGGGCCGCTTTTCATGTGCGATGCAGTCTTCGATCGACGGCCCATGCTCGGCCCAGACCAGCCGATCGAGGCCATAGCGGTTAGCTTGAAGCAGCTAGACCCCGGGTCAAGCCCGGGGTGACAGTGGGTGGCGGTTGGTGCTTAGAGGCGCGGCAATGTCACGCCGCGTTGGCCCATATATTTGCCGGCGCGGTCGGCGTAGCTCGTCTCGCACGGTTCGTTCCCTTTCAGGAACAGGAACTGGCACGCCCCTTCATTGGCGTAGATTTTGGCCGGGAGCGGGGTGGTGTTGGAGAATTCCAGCGTCACATGCCCCTCCCAGCCGGGTTCCAGCGGGGTCACGTTCACGATGATGCCGCAGCGGGCATAGGTGCTCTTGCCCAGGCAGATCACCAGCACGTCGCGCGGCACGCGGAAATATTCGACCGTGCGGGCCAGCGCGAAGCTGTTTGGCGGGATGATGCACACATCCGTTTCAACATCGACGAAGCTTTGCGGATCGAAGCATTTGGGGTCCACCACAGTCGAATGGACGTTGGTGAAAATCTTGAATTCCGGGGCGACGCGCGCGTCATAGCCGTAGGAGGAGAGGCCGTAGCTGATGCAGCCTTCGCGCCGTTGGCTCTCCACAAAGGGTTCAATCATCCCCTGCGTTTCAGCGGCTTCGCGGATCCATTTGTCGGACAGGATTGCCATGTCAGTTCTTCACGCCCCCCGGATATGCTTCATGCCAGCCCAAGATCGCCCGGCCCGAAGGCGTGGGGCAAGAGTTCGGACAGCGGATGTGTTTCAATGCTCTGGCCGTCCGCGCTGGCGCAATGCACCGCAATGTCGCGGCGCGTCAGGCTGGCGGCTTCGTTGATCATCTGGCGGCAGCGGCCGCACGGATAGACGGGCGCATCGCCGCTGATGTTGCCATCGGGGCCGATCGGGCCGCCGGTGATCGCGATCTCCGTCACGCGGCGCAGATCCCCCTGCGCGTTGGCGGTGGCGAGCGCGACCGTTTCTGCGCACAGGGTCAGCCCGTAGCTCGCATTCTCGAAATTGCAGCCGGTGATGACGCGGCCATCATCCAGCAGCAACGCCGCGCCCACGCCAAAGCCGGAATAAGGCGCGTGGCTATGCGCGGTGGCGGCGCGCGCGGCGGCGACGAGCTGTTCGCGGGTCATTGTCCCTCCCTCGTGGCGGGCGTGCGGTCATTGGCGACGAGCCAGCGTGCCGGCCCGGCAACGCCATCCACCGACAGCCGGTCATTGGCAAGCCAGATTGCCCAATCGGTCAGTTCCGGATCAGGCTCTGTGCGGGGCGATGTGACCCATAGCGGCCGGTTGAGAGCGGCGGCGAGATCATATTCGCTTTGCAGATCATCGCTGACGCCGATCACGGCGGGCTTGCCGAGGTGGGTTTCCACCTGGGTGAGGAAGGTGGTGAGCTCGCTGAGGAGGAGCGCGCGGGTCGGGCGGCGCTCGCACCCTTCGTCGGCCTCCACCAGCACGGCAGGGGGCAGGGCAGGGGCCTCGCGCGGGACGAGGCGGACGAAGGCGGCGGCCTGTTCGCTCGCCATGGTGCAGACGTCGAAACGGTGGATGGCGCCGGTGCGGATCCCCGCAGCGAGGGCCGCGTCATGCTCAGCCGTATAGGCAGGAAAGGCGGTTCGCGCGCCGGCCGTGGCATCGAGATAGGCAAAGGCGACACCATCCAGCGCCAGCCTTTCCCAATTCACCGGCACATCCTCAGGCCCGATGGCAACGCCGCCGCCCGGCCAGCGCGCCGCATCAGGTTTCCATGAGGCTGCCCACCAGCCATGACCCAGCCACAGCGTCAGGCCCGCGATGGCCGCGACCAGCGCATAGGTGATGGCCTTGCGGCGCGTCAGGCGGGGTGTTTCGCTCATCCCTTGATGTGCAGCACGCAGATGAGGGTGAAGAGGCGGCGGGCGGTATCGAAATCGAGCTCGACCTTGCCATTGAGCCGCTCGATCAGCATGTCGGCGGCCTCATTATGGAGCGCGCGGCGCGCCATATCGACCGTTTCGATCTGATCGGCAGTGGCAGCGCGGACGGCCTGATAATAGCTGTCGCAGATGCCGAAATAGTCGCGGATCGGGCGGCGGAAGCGCCCCAGACCCAGAATGATCGTTTCGTGCGGCGTCCCATCCTCGCGCGCGATGGCGAGCACCAGCCGGCCTTCCTCCACCGACATATGGATGCGGTACGGCCCTTCATTGGGCGCACCATCCGCCCCTTCATGCGGGCGCAGCGGCTTAAAGCGGTTGTCCTCCAGCAGGTCGAAGATGGCGATACGCCGTTCCTGCTCCACATCCGCATTGCGCCGGATGATCGTCGCTTCGTCGAGCGTGATCGCGATGATGCGGTGGTTGGGCATAGTCGTTCGTCCTTTGCCGAGCGTTGCGCGGCTGTGCAAGCAGGGAGGAAAATGCCATTCATCCCCAGTCTTGTAGCATCTGTGGATAACTCCCGCTTGAGGTCGCGGCGCTGCTGCGCGACAGTGACGGCATGGCAACCATCATCGAATTCGATTCCGCAGCGCCGGTGCGCGAAGCCAATGCACTCCCCGCCAATATCGAGGCGGAGGCCGCTTTTCTGGGCGCGTGCCTGATCGACAATCGCGTGCTGGAGGATCTGCCGGTTCCGCTGACCCCGGAGCATTTTTACGAGCCGCTGCACGGCCGCATCTTTGCCAAGCTGCTGGATGTGACGGGGGCGAACCTGCTCGCCAATCCGGTCACGCTGAAGCCCTATTTCGAGAGCGACGAGGCGATGAAGGCGGTGGGTGGCCCCGGCTATCTGGCGCAGCTCACCAGCTCGGGCGTGAGCCTGATCGGCGCGCGCGATTTTGCGCGGCAGATCCATGACCTCGCGCTGCTGCGCGAGCTGGTCGCGGTCGGCCGCACGCTGGTGGAACGCGCCACCGACACCAGCGAATCGCTCGATCCGCGCGCCCAGATCGAGGAAGCGGAAGGCGCGCTTTACCGCGTCGCTGGCGGCGATGCCGAGCTGGGGCAGGCGCGGAGTTTTGGCGCGGCTTCCAAGATCGCGCTGATGAATGTGCAAAAGGCGCTGAATTCGGGCGGCAGCCTGTCCGGCGTCACCACCGGCCTTGCTTCGGTCAACGCCAAGATCGGCGGCCTCCACAAATCCGACCTTCTGATCCTCGCCGGGCGTCCCGGCATGGGCAAGACCTCGCTCGCCACCAACATCGCTTATGCCGCCGCCGACCGGTGGCAGCGCGACAAGGAAGCGGGCATCCCCGACGAGAAGAATATGGGCGCGCCCGCCGCCTTTTTCAGCCTCGAAATGTCCGCCGACCAGCTGGCGACGCGTATCCTCGCCGAACAATCGGGGATCAGCTCCGAGAGCCTTCGCATGGGCCGCATCAGCCATGCCGATTTCGACAATCTTTCCGAAGCGGCGGCACGGCTCAACCAGTTGCCGCTCTATATCGATGATACGCCCGCGCTGACCATCGCCGGCCTGCGCACCCGCGCGCGCCGATTGAAGCGGCGCTATGGCATCGGCGTCATCATCGTCGACTATCTGCAGCTGTTGCAGGGATCATCCAAATCGGGCGACAACCGCGTGCAGGAAATCTCCGAAATCAGCCGGGGATTGAAGACGCTCGCCAAGGAACTGGACGTGCCGGTGCTCGCGCTGTCCCAGCTCAGCCGCGCGGTCGAAAGCCGCGACGACAAGCGGCCGCAACTCTCCGACCTGCGCGAATCCGGCTCTATCGAGCAGGATGCGGACATGGTCCTCTTTGTGTTCCGCGAGGATTATTATCTGCAGGCGAAGGAGCCCAAGCGCCCGGTCGAGGGGGACGACATCAAGGTGTTCGATGACCATGCCAAATGGGCGATGGAGCATGAACGCGTCGCCGGCATCTCCGAACTGATCGTCGCCAAGCAACGCCACGGCGCGACCGGCAAGGTGCGCCTGCACTTCGAAGCGCGGACGACGAAGTTCAGCGACCTCGCGGATGATCGGTACGCGGCCTATGAGGATGATTGATTGATGTGCTCCGGGGCTCTGGACGGCTCCGTCGCTGCGCTCCTCGCAATGACGAGGGAAGTTATCCCCGCCGCAAACGCACCATGAAAAATCCGTCCGCGCCGCCGGCCTCGGCTAGCATCGGGGGCATGATGCGGAGCCAGCCTTCTTTTGCGGGCGTGATGCCTTCGGGGAGTTCGTCTGCGTCGATGGGGTCGATGCGCCACCAGGGTTGGCGGTCGAGGAAGGCGCGGGTCTGGGCTTCGCCTTCTTCCGGCTCGAGGCTGCACACCGCGTAGACGAGCGTGCCGCCTTCCGCGACCGCGCCGGCTGCGGCGTCGAGCATCAGCGCCTGATAGTGGGTGCGGTTGGCGATGTCGGCATCATCGACGCGGTGGAGCACGTCCGGGTGGCGGCGGAAGATGCCGGTGGCGCTGCACGGCGCATCAAGCAGCACCGCGTCCCATTCGCGCTCCGGCGGCAGGGCGCGGCCATCGCCATGCAGGGTTTCAGCCTCCAGCCCGACACGCGCCAGATTTTGCGCCAGCCGCTCGATCCGCCGGGCCGAGGCATCGAGCGCGGTAACGCGCCAGCCGGCGGCGGCGAGCTGCATCGTCTTGCCGCCGGGCGCTGCGCCGACATCAAGCACGCTGCGGCCTTCTCCGCTCCCCAGCAAGCGGGCGGGCAGGGCGGCGGAAATATCCTGCACCCACCACGCGCCTTCACTGTAGCCGGGCAGTTTCGCGACATCGCCTGCGCGGGGCAGGCGGAGATGGCCGGGCATCAGGCTGGTGCCGCCGAGGCGCTCGGCCCAGTCGGCGGTGGTGGCGGGATCGCGCAAGGTGAGATCGAGCGGCGGCGGTGCGGCGAGCGCGGCGCTTGCGCCTGCGCACATCCCAGCGCCCCATGCCTCACCCCAGCGGGCGGCGACAGTCTCGGGCAGGGTCGGTGTGGTGGGCAGGGCAGCGCCTTCGCGCATCAGCGTGCCGAACACGCCATGGACGAGCCGACGCGGGCCGCCCTCCACCAGCGGCAGAGCAGTGGCGATGGCGGCATGGGGCGGCGTGCCGAGCACCAGCGTCTGGACGAGCGCAATGCGGAGCACGCTCTTTGCCTTCACGTCGGGCGCGAGGCGCTGGGCGGTGGCGCTGTCGATCAGCGCGTCGAGATCAACGAGGTGGCGGCAGACTTCGGAGGCGATGGCGATGGCGAGCGCGCGGTCGGGCGGGGCAAGGCCACGCACCGCATTGGGCGCAGCGGCGTCCATCGGCTCGCCACGGCGCAGCACGGCATCGAGGAGCTTCAGCGCGGCTTGGCGGGCTGGCAGGCCGGGGGTGGCATCGGGTGCGGGCATGCGGGGGGCGGTAGGCGCGCGGGAAGGCGAGGGCAAGGCGCCCCTTCATTGGTCATTGCGAGGAGCGAGGCAATCCAGGGCGGTTTGCGCTTGCCCTGGATTGCTTCGTCGCTGCGCTCCTCGCAATGACGAGGGTGGGGTTCAGCCCAGCGGATCTAGGGCGCTGCGCCGTGCGGCGGGTGCCGTAATGGACGGTGGCGGCCCCATATCCCCGGCCATATCCTCCAGCGCGGCGATGCGCTTTTCGGTGGCGGGGTGGGTCGAGAAGATTTCCGAGACGCCCACCGGCACAATGTAGAGCTGTGCGGTCGAGGGGTTGGCGAGTGCAGCCTGTGGCGGGCGGGCCTTGGCCGGGCCGGCGATTTTCGCCAGCGCGCTGGCGAGCGCGCGGGGATTGCCGCTGATTTCTGCGCCGAGCGCATCGGCGCCATATTCGCGGGTGCGGCTGATCGCCATCTGCACGATCATCGCCGCGAAGGGCGCGATAAACACCGCAAGCAGGCCGGCGATGCCCGCCGAGCGGCTGTCACCGCGGAAGAGGAGGCCGAAATTGGCGAGCATGGAAATGGCGCCGGCGATCGTCGCCACCATGGTCATCACCAGCGTGTCGCGGTTCTTCACATGGGCAAGCTCATGCGCCATCACCCCGGCGAGTTCATCGCGGGTGAGCATGCGCATCAGGCCGGTGGTCGCGGCGACGGCGGCATTTTCAGGATTGCGGCCGGTTGCGAAGGCGTTGGGCGCATCATCCTCGACGATATAGACTTTGGGCATGGGCAGGGCCGCGCGCTGCGCGAGGCTTTCCACCATGGCGTAGAATTCGGGTGCGCTGGTCCGATCAACCTGCCGTGCGCCATGCATTCTGAGCACGATCTTGTCGGCGTTCCAGTAGGTGAAGATGTTCATGCCAAAGGCAATGACCAGCGCGATTACCGCGCCCCGGCTGCCGCCCAGCGTGAAGCCCAGCGCCATGAACAGCGCCGTGAGCGCCGCCAGCAGCATCGTCGTCTTGAAACCATTCATCGGACCATCCCGCTCCGTTGAACCCCACTCCCGACCGCGAATATGGGGATATTCGCGCGCTCTGCAATATTGGAAGATTAAGCCGTCACGCCTACATGGCCGGTATGAGCAAAGACCCCCTTGATGGCCGCGCCGACATCGGCGGTACCCCGCGCGCAACGAAGCGGCCGGAAGGCATCACCCCGCCCGCTGACTGGAAGCGGGACCATGGCCCGCCTGAGCCACGCGATGTCCCTTTTGAAGGGCAGGAGGTGAAGGGCCGCCCTGATCCGGTGCGCTATGGCGACTGGGAGCTGAAGGGCATCGCTGTCGATTTCTGAGGGGCGGCGATGGTCCGCACCATCGCCTACCGCCAAAAGACAAGGGCCCGGCCGCATCGCTGCGACCGGGCCCTTTGCGCGGGACGACCTTTTCCCGAGAAAAGGCCGTCCGCTCCCCCCCTCAACCGTTAGAAGTTGAAGCCGACTGCGACACCGTAGCGGCGCGGATCGAGCGTGAAGATGTTCGTGAACAGACCCGAGGACTGGTCGGTCACATACAGACCGGTGGTCGAGTCGGAGTCGAAGATGTTCTGCACGAACGCACGGGCGAACCAGCGACGATCCGGGCCGTTCAGCTGGATCTGGGCATTGGCCTGAGTATAGCCGTTGATCCGGTTGATGTTGCCGTTGAAGATGTTGCCGTAGCTATCCCCGGTGTAGGTGAGGTCGAAGCGCGGCGTCAGGGTCATGTCCTGACCGACCGTTGCTTCATACTGCACCCCGATCGAGGCCTTGATATTCGGTGCCTGCGGCAGGCTGTTGCCACGGATGTTCACCGGGATACCGGCGTTTTCGACAACGAACGGCAGCGGGCCGGTCGGAACACCGAACAGGGTACGCAGTGCCGCCGGCGGGTTGGCGGCGGTTGCCTCCAGTGCCGAACAGATGCCGAATGCACCCGGAGCCGCAATGCCGCTGTCCGCACCGAAGCCGGTCGGGCCGCGCAGGCCGAGGCCGGTGTTGACGGCGGTCACATAGCCCTGTGTGCCCGCTGCGTTGCCTGCCGTTGTCGGGCGCACAGCGCAGTTTGCACCATTGGTGATGTCCTTGATGATCACAGCATCAGCGCGGCCACCCGAGGGATCACGCGGATTGCCCAGGAACTTGTCCGACGACACTTCGGTGTTCAGGTAGCTGAAGCCGAAGTTGACGGTGAGTTCGCGCGTCGGGCGGACCACGCCTTCGACTTCGAGGCCCCAGATGTTGGCATCTACATTGTCGTTGACCGAGGTGCGGGCGACGATGCGGCTGAGCTGCAGGCCCTGATACTGGTAGTAGAAGCCGGTGACATTCAGCGTCAGCGCACCGAACTGGTTCTTTGACCCGATTTCGAAGGCGTTGACGATTTCAGGCGCGAACCCTTCCTGCACCGCGAAGATCGGCTGCAGCGGCGGGTTGATGCCGCCTGACTTGTAGCCGCGCGAGTAGGACGCATAGAGCAGATTGTCCGGCGTGATCTGCCAGTCGAGCACTGCACGACCAGTCCATTCATCAAAGGCGACCTCGCGGTCGGCCGTTGGCTGGTTGAGGGTGCGGCCCGGGTCAGCATCGAAGCTGCCGACGAAGGGCGAGGAGAACACATCACCGCGGAGCGAGAAGGGCACGAGGAAGCTGGCCAGCGTCGAACGGGCGCTGATCGACTTTTCGTCATTGTTGTAACGAAGGCCGAGGGTCAGCTTCAGTTCGTCAGAGAAGCTGTAATAGGCTTCACCGAAGATGCCGTAGGAGGTCACGTCCAGCCGGTCCGTATTGTTCCGGAAGAAGGGCGTGCCGAGGTAGGATGGCGTCAGCGGAGCCGCCACGCCATTGACCTGATTGCCCAGCGCCGTGAAGGTGCCGAGGATACCGGTCAGATAGTCGATGCCGAAGCTGTTGACGAAATAGCTGTTCTCATCGAGCCGGAAGTCCGAATAGATACCGCCGAGCAGGAAGTTGAACGGCCCGTCAAAGTCGGAGCTGACGATCGCTTCCACATTCCAGCTATACTGATCCTGGTTCGAACGGTCGAAGTCGACAGGCGTGTTCGCACAGATGCGATTGCCGCCATAGGCGCCCGTGCCGCTGAATTCGGCAGCAGAGGTGCACAGTGTGCCGCCCGGACCATTCGGGATCAGCGCACTCGCGATCGGCGAGAAATAGGCTGCCGGAAGGCCGGGGATCTGGCCCGCAGCCGCCGCAGCAAGGGCGTTAAGGCCCGTTCCAAACGGAGCGGTGGCGCTTGCCGGACCGGCGAAAGTCGCGCGGTTCTGGACCGACAGGTTGTAATCCTGCGAGCTATCTACGCGGACTTCCTGATAGGTACCGGAAAGCGACAGGCTGATGCCATTGTCGAATTCATGTTCGAGGTGGGCCTGCCCGATGATTTCCTCGGCGAAATAGTTCGACGGGCTGTCGGTGTTGACCGTGCGCACATCATCCGGGCTCACCGCGCCGGCGAGCGCATCGGTGCCATAGAGGCTGCCGAGGCCGAAGAAGGCCGGGATACCGCGAATAGAAAGGAACTCGCGGCTGGTGAGCACGCCGACGAAGGTCGAGTTGGTGTTGGTCACGCCCGCATCGCGGCGGTTGTTAAGGCAGCCCAGGACGCCGGTGGCATCACGCTGGCAGCGCTGCTTCTGGATACGCAGGCGGTTATCGCGCTCGTGGAAATAATAGCCCATCAGGTCGAGCGAGGTGCTGTCGCTCGGTTCCCAACGGATCGAGCCGCGGATCCCGTAAAGGTCGCGTCCGTCGAGGTTTTCACCGTTGAACAGGTTGCGGGTGAAGCCGTCGCGGTTGAGATAGACGCCAGCGACGCGGACGCCGATCGTATCGGTGAGCGGCATGTTGACCATGCCGCGGAACTTGATGCTCTCAAAATTGCCATATTCGAGCTCGCCCGACGCGCCAAAGCCCGACAGGTCGGGGCGGGCGGTGCGGAAGTTGATCACGCCCGAGGTCGCGTTACGGCCGAACAGCGTGCCCTGCGGGCCGCGCAGCACTTCGACCTGTTGCAGGTCGAAGAATTCGGTTTCGAAGATGCGGGTGCCATAAAGCGGCTGGTCATTGAGGTGGATCGCGGTCGCGCTGTCGCACGAAACGCCGACGCACAGGTCGCCGATGCCGCGGATGGTGAAGCTGGCGCCGGTGAAGTTGCCCTTCGAGAAGACAACGTTCGGCAGCGTCAGCTGAAGGTCGGACGTGTTTTCAATCTGCTGTGCTTCCAGGCTTTCAGCAGAAAAGGCGCTGACGGCGATCGGAACATCCTGCAGCCGCTGTGACGCGCGCTGCGCGGTCACGACGATGTCGGTCGAAACCACCTCGTCTTCGGCTTGCGGTGCTGCATCCTGTGCCCACGCTGGCGTGGCTACGGCCATCGCAATCAGCGAAGCACCCATCAATCTGGTCATGCGCATTCGTAATCCTCCCTCTCAAACCCAAAGCCGACGCACGCGCCGGACTGCCTTCGCAACGCCATCAGCGATGACGCGATCGGGGAGATGGAAGGGTTGCGGATGTTCGGGGCAGGTGACCCTTTCCCGATGTGCCGCCTGATTGCTGCCAGGTCTGGCACGATCCACAGCGAAGCGGTCTCAAGCCGCCTTCGCGGGGGAAAATGTGCGATGAAGTGTGGCCCGGGTCAATGGATTTCTGCGGCGAATTCGATAAATCGAAACAGGGGTATAGCAGCAGGAAAAGGCGCGCATTCCGTAGCGACAACCAGCCAATTTACCGGTAGAGTGCGAGGCATCTGCTGTGGCGGAAATGCAACGCTCGCCCTTTTGACTGCCCAAAAATCAATAGCTTTGCTTGACCGCTGACTCAGTCTCGACTCTTAACGGCGCCACAAGGCACGATCTTGGCACACCACGCAAAGTTGGGTGGCAAGGTTACGATAGCCCAAAGCCATTCTCAGGAGAATTGCCCATGATTTCCCGGACTCTTTTGGTCAGCGCGAGCCTCGTCGCGCTGGTTGCCACTACGCCTGCCTTTGCACAGGACGCGGCTTCGCCCGCAGCCGAGGATGAAGTCCTCGAATCCAACGACATCATCGTTACCGCGTCCAAGCGCGAAGCGACCCTGCAAGATACGCCGATCGCGGTTTCCGTGACGACGGCTGAAGCGATCGAGCGCGCCCAGGTGCGCGACATTCTCGACCTGCAGACGTTGGTTCCCTCGCTGCGCGTCGGCCAGCTGCAGAGCAGCGCCAACACCAACTTCATCATCCGCGGTTTCGGCAATGGTGCTAACAACGCCGGTATCGAACCGTCGGTCGGCGTGTTCATCGATGGCGTTTACCGTTCGCGTTCGGCCGCCCAGATTGGCGACCTGCCGAATGTCCAGCGCGTCGAAGTTCTGCGTGGCCCGCAGTCGACCCTGTTCGGCAAGAATGCTTCGGCCGGCATCATCTCGCTCGTGACGCGCGAACCGCAGTTCGAGTTCGGCGGTTCGGTCGAGGCCAGCTACGGCAATTTCAATGCGATGCTGCTGCGCGGTGATGTGACCGGCCCGATCGCCGAAACGCTCGCATTCAGCATCGCGGGCAACATCAACAAGCGTGACGGTTATGTCACCGATGTCGTCCGCGGCGCGGACAGCAACGAGCGCGACCGCTGGGGCGTTCGCGGCGATCTGCTGTGGGAACCGTCGGACAGCTTCAAGCTGCGCCTGATCGGTGACTATGACAGCATCGATGAAGTGTGCTGCGCGGTCATCAACGTCGTTGACGGGCCGACCGGCAATGCCGTGCGTGCGCTCGGCGGGCGGATCATTTCCAACAGCCCGTTTGCCCTCACCAACGCGGTGAACTTCGATTCGACCAACGAAATCGAAAACTACGGTTTCTCGGCGCAGGCGACCGCCAATGTCGGTGCGTTCGAAATTACCGGCATCGGCGCCTATCGCGCTGTGCGCAGCTTCACCAATCAGGATTCGGACTTCACCAGCGCCGACATCATTGGTGACAACCGCGCCGACACCGCGATCGACACCTACACCTTCGAAGGCCGTATCGCTTCCGATTGGGATGGTCCGTTCAACTTCCTCGTCGGTGCCTTCCTCTTCCATGAAGAGATTGAAGTTGAGTCATCGCTGACCTTCGGCCGTGACTTCCGCGCCTATGCCAACTTCCTTTCGGCCGGAAACTATGGTGGCATCGAGCCCACAATCCGTGCGCTCTTCCCGACCCTGCCGGCAGGTCAGTTCGGCGCGCGCGGTCAGGGCCGCTTTGAAGAGTTCGGCTATTCCAACAATGCGATCTCGATCTTTGGTCAGATTGATTTCGACATCACCGAAACGCTGACCCTGACGCTGGGCGGCAATTACACCCATGACGAGAAGGAGGTAGAGACCGACAACATCTCCACCGATCTCTTCTCGAGCATCGATTTTGTCGAAGCAGCAGCGCGTGCCGGCATTCCGGGTTCGATCGCCTTGCCGTCGGGCACGATCTTCCCGCGGACCACGGCCTGCGGCGCGACCTCGCCGGCAGGAACGTGCAACCCGTTCCTGGGGCTGCGTCCGCTGCAGTTCATTCCGCCGTTCCTCAACTACCCGAACGCGGTCGAGGATGGTGAAACGAGCGACAGCGATTTCAGCTACACCGTTCGTCTCGCCTATGAGCTGAACGACAATCTGTCGGCCTATGCGACCTATGCAACCGGCTTCAAGGCATCGTCGGTCAACCTGTCGACCGACAGCCGGCCGTTCCCGACCGATTTCATCCCGGGTTCGGCGTTTGCCGTTCCTGCACCGGCGGCATCGCCGATCCGTACGGCAGGTCTGGCATTGCCGAACCTGACTTCGGGCACGCGCTTTGCCGAACCTGAAAAGTCGGAAGTCTATGAAGTTGGTCTGAAGGGCCAGTTCCAGGGCTTTGCGTTCAACCTCGCGGTGTTCCAGCAGACGCTGAACGACTTCCAGGGCAACGTCTTCACCGGCACCGGCTTCGTTCTGTCTAACGCCGACCAGCAGTCGACCTTCGGCGTCGAGCTTGATGCGAGCATCAGCCCGGCCCCTGGCCTCAACTTCTTCGGTGCCGTGACCTACCTGAAGCCGGAATTTGACAGCTATCCGGGCGGCTCCGCGCTGGTTCCGGGCAGCTTTGCCACGGTTCCGGTCGATCTGTCGGGTGAACGCCCGGCTGGCATTCCGGACTGGGCGCTGTCGATCGGTGGTAACTACACCTTCGCGCTTGATGATCAGACCAACCTGGTCCTGGCGACCGATTTCAAGCATGAAGGCGCCGTCCAGATTGCCCAGGGTCTGCCTCAGTATAAGCGCGATGTGGACAATCTGTCGGCATCGATGACGGTCGAGTTTGACTCGGGCCTGCAGGTCACGCTGTGGGGCCGTAACCTCACCAATGACCGGTACATCACCACCCTGTTCCCGGGCGTGGCACAGGCCGGCACCCTGTCGGGTTACCGCAACCAGCCGCGGACCTATGGTGTGAGCGCCAAGTACCGCTTCTGATCCCAGGGCTGAGAGCTAAGGGAGGGGCCGGTCCGCACAGCGCGGGCCGGCCCCTCTTTCGTTCCAGCGCAAGATACCGCCCAAAGATGCTATTGTGCGGCGAAACTAAACTCCTACCTTGGAGGGGTTGAAGGCGACGTCGCTATGCTGTCGCCATATGGAAAGTCTTCAGTCATGGCAGATGCGGACCCCGTGTTTCCGAACGGGAACAGATTTGCACGGACAATGGGCCCAGATGGCAAGCCACAGGTGCCGGATGAAGTGGCGGACGCGATCCGCACCCTGATCCGCTGGTCGGGCGATGATCCTGCCCGAGAAGGCCTGATCGACACCCCCAAGCGCGTCGCCCGCGCCTGGCTGGAATATTGTTCCGGCTATCAGGAAGATCCTGCGATCCACTTGTCGCGCACGTTCGAGGAAGTCGGCGGCTATGACGAGCTGGTGCTGCTGAAGGACATCCCGTTCCAGTCGCATTGCGAACATCATATGGCGCCGATCACCGGCAAGGCGTCTATCGCCTATATGCCCAAGGATCGCGTTGTCGGCATTTCCAAGCTCGCGCGCGTGCTCAACGGCTATGCCCGCCGCCTGCAGGTGCAGGAACGGCTGACGGCAGAGGTGGCCCAGTGCATCTGGGACAATCTGCAGCCGCATGGCGTTGCGGTGGTGATCGAGGCGCAGCACGGCTGCATGACCGGGCGCGGCGTGCGCACGCCCGGCGTCGGCATGGTGACGAGCCGCCTGCTCGGCTGTTTCCTTGAAGATTCGCGCAGCCGCAAGGAAGTCATGAGCCTGATGGGCTATTGACGTCTGATCCTCGCGCCCTGATGCTTTGAGGCAGAGGGGCCAGGGAAAACCCATATTGCTGCCGACGCCGGTCGTCTTTGTTGATCGCATGATCGTCCATCCCGTGCGGATGGTGCCGGCGGCGTTTGCGCTTGCCAGCCTGATCGGCGCGGGCCTGCTGATGCTCCCGGCCGCGTCGGCTTCGGGGGAATCCACCCGCTTTATCGATGCGCTGTTCACCGCCATTTCGGCGGTCTGTGTGACTGGCCTGGTCACGCTGGATACCGGGTCACACTGGTCAACATTCGGGCAGGCGGTGATCCTCGGCCTGATCCAGCTGGGCGGGCTTGGCCTGATGCTGGTCGCGACGCTGCTGGTCGGCGCGCTCACCGATACGCTGCCGATCGGACAGAAGCGCCTAGCCGGGACCGAGGTGGCAGGTGTCGGCAGCGTCAGTGACGTGCGTCGGGCGGGTAAGCTGATCCTTGGCGTCGCCCTGATGGTCGAGCTGCTGATCGCCACATGGCTCGCAAGCCTGCTGTGGGGCAGCTATGGCATGGCACCGGGAGAGGCGGCGTGGAGCGGGCTGTTCCATGCGGTTTCGGCCTACAATAACGCCGGTTTCGGCCTCCACCCCGACAGTGTGATGCGGTACGCGGCTGATCCGCTGATCCTTTTCCCGCTAGGCCTGGCGATCATCCTCGGCGGTCTCGGCTTTCCGCTGCTGTGGGATGGGCTGCAACGCTGGCGGCAGGGCAGGGCGCACCGCTGGTCGCTGCACAGCAAGATCACGCTGGTCGCGACCGCCGTCGCCCTTGTGGCGGGATTTGTCGCGGTGCTGCTGTTCGAATGGCACGGCGTGCTCGCGCCGCTTGGCTATGCCGACCGCCTGGCCAATGCCCTGTTCCATTCGGCTGCGCTGCGCACCGCGGGCTTCAATGCCATCGACATGGCAGGGCAGAGCGATGCGATGCTGGTCATATCCTCTGTGCTGATGCTGATCGGCGGCGGCGTTGCGGGCACAGCGGGCGGCATCAAGCTGACCACGGCGGCGCTGCTGGTGCTGATTGTGCTCGCCGAACTGCGCGGGCAGCCGGACGTCAACGCCTTTGGCCGGCGTATCGGCCATGAGGTACAGCGGCGCGCGGTAGCTGTGATCCTGATTGCCATCGCCCTCATCGTCGGGGCCGTGCTGCTGCTTTCGGCAATGACCGCGCTGCCGACGCGCGACATCGCGTTCGAGGCGGTGTCAGCGTTCGCGACGGTCGGCCTTTCGACCGGCATCACCGCGCAACTGCCGGATGACGCGCGCTGGGTGATCATGGCGCTGATGTTCGTCGGCCGGGTCGGGCCGGTCACGCTCGGCGCCGCGCTGTTGCTCCGCCAGCGCCCGCTGGCCTATCGTTACGCGAAGGAGGACCCACTGGTTGGCTAGGAACGGAACGAACGAGTTCATCGCGGTCATCGGCCTCGGCCGCTTTGGCCTGTCGGTGGCGGAAACGCTGGTCAGTCATGGCCATGAGGTGATCGCCATCGACAGCGATCCGGGGCTGGTGCAGGCGCTGTCCAGCCGGCTGCCGCACATCGTTGCCGCCGATTGCACCGACCGCGCGGCGGTGGATGACCTTGGCTTGGCGAAGGTCGATCACGCTGTTGTAGCCATTGGGTCCGACATGGAAGCGAGCGTGCTGACGGTGATGACGCTGCTCGAAGCCGGCGTGACCGACATCTGGGCCAAGGCGACCAACGAACGGCACGGCGCCATCCTGACCCGGCTCGGCGCGCACCATGTCAGCTATCCCGAAGCAGACCAGGGCCGCCGGGTTGCCCATCTGATTGACGGGCAATTGAGCGAATTCCTGTTGCTGAGCGATGATTTCGCGGTCGCCGCCATGCCGGTGCCGCCGGTCATGGTCGGCAAGACGCTGAATGAACTGGCCTTGCGCGCCAAGCAGGGCATCACGGTGATCGGTTTCAAGCGCAAGGGCGAGCCGTTCCACTATGCGGATGCGGACACAGTGCTTTCCGATTGCGAGGAAATCGTCGTCAGCGGCAGCGCCGATGCGGTGCGACGTTTCTCTGACAAGGTCCCGGTGCGAAGGTAGAATGATGATGGCGCAGCGGCGCATCCACACGGTCGATGTTTTCACGTCCGCTCCCTTTCTCGGCAATCCGGTGGCAGTCATTCTGGATGGCGAGGGCCTGAGCACAGAGGCGATGCAGGCCATCGCCAGCTGGACCAACCTCAGCGAAACAACCTTCGTCCTGCCCGCGAGCCGCGAGGGTGCGGATTATCATTTGCGCATTTTCACCCCGCGCGCGGAACTGCCCTTTGCCGGTCATCCGACCATCGGATCGGCGCACGCCATCCTGGAAGCGGGACTGGCGGTGCCAAAGGACGGGCATATCGTGCAGCAGTGCGGGGTCGGGTTGGTGGAGATCGCGGTTCCGGCCAATTGGCAGGAGCATGGGCTGTCTTTCCGGCTGCCTGATGCCAATGTTTCGGAGGCGCCTGAGCCGCAACTGCTGGCCAGCGCGCTCGGCGCCCCGCTGCTCGCGCCGCCACAGATTGTCGATGTCGGGCCGCGCTGGGTGATCGCCGAGTTGGCGGACGGCGATGCTGTCGCCGCGATCGTGCCGGACCTGGCGGTGCTTGCGGATTATGATCGTCGCCACTGCACCACCGGCCTGACTGTTTTCGGGATGGGCAGCAATGGCCCGATCGTGCGCAGCTTCGCGCCGGCAGATGGTATCGCTGAGGATCCTGTCTGCGGCAGCGGCAATGGCGCCGTCGCGGCCTATCGACTGATGCACGGGCAGGTGGCGGCCGGGGACGCCTATGTCGCCGCGCAGGGCATGAGCGTCGGCCGCAACGGCCGCGTCACGATCCGCTACGCCGCCGATGGCATCCATGTCGGCGGCCGCGCGGTGACCTGTGTCGAGGGCGTGCTCACCGCCTGAGCATCACGGCTGCGGGACATAAGAAAAGGGCCGCGTCTCCACCCGGGAAACGCGGCCCTTTTTCTGTTCGGTCGTAACGGGCAGCTTAGGCTGCGTCGTCCTGTTCCGCCGTGGCTTCTGCCTGCGTTTCGAGGAATTCCTCGGCAGCGGCAGCCTCTTCGGCGGCTTCTTCGGCGAACTGCTGGTCGATCACGTTGATGCCCTGCGCCTGAAGTTCTGCTTCGTCCGGCGAGCGGGCGACATTGACTTCGACCGACACCGCCACTTCGGGGTGCAGGTTGACGCGGACCGAAACGAGGCCGAGCGACTTGATCGGGCGTTCCAGCACCACCATCGCCTTGGCGACGCTGGTGTGGCCGGCTTCGTGCAGCGCTTCGACGATGTCGCGGACGCTGACCGAACCGTAGAGCTGACCGGCGTTGGATGCCTGACGGATCAGGACAACCTTGGCGCCTTCAACGCTGCCGGCGATCTTTTCAGCGTCGGCGCGGCGAGCCGCGTTGTCAGCTTCGATCTTTGCACGGTTGGCTTCGAACAGCTTGCGGTTGGCTTCGTTGGAACGAAGCGCCTTCTTGTTCGGAAGCAGATAGTTGCGCGCATAACCGTCCTTAACGGTCACGACATCGCCGATGGCACCGAGCTTTTCGATGCGTTCGAGCAGGATGATCTGCATGAGCCCCGCTCCCTTACTTCACGATGTAGGGAAGCAGGCCGATGTGGCGCGCGCGCTTGATCGCACGGGCCAGCTCACGCTGCTTCTTGGTGGAAACCGCAGTGATGCGGCTCGGCATGATCTTGCCACGCTCGGACAGGAAACCCGACAGCAGGCGGACGTCCTTATAATCGATGCGCGGTGCGTCCTTCGCGGAGAAGGGGCAAGTCTTGCGGCGGCGGAAGAATGCGCGGGCCATGATTATTCCATCCCTTCTTCGCGGTCGCGGCGGCCACGGCCGGCACGGTCGCTCTTGCGCATCATCACCGACGGGCCGTCTTCATGCTCGTCGACGCGGATGGTGAGATAGCGGATGATGTCTTCGTTGATCGAAGCCTGACGCTCGAGCTCGGCAACGGTCGCGCCCGGCGCGTCCATGGCGAGCATCACGAAATGCGCCTTGCGGTTCTTTTCGATCTTGTAGGCCAGTTGCTTGAGACCCCAGGTCTCGGTGCGGGCGACCTTGCCGCCCTGGTCTTCCACGATCTTCGTCGCATTCTCAGCGAGGGCATCAACCTGAGCCTGGCTGAGATCCTGACGCGCGAGGAAGACATGCTCGTAATGAGCCATGTCGACTTATCCTTCACATTGGCCGATCGCTGATCCCCGCACCATGCGGGCACCCCTCCGGCTGTCGTCGGTACTCGATTAATCACACCGCAAGCGGCATGAAGGGCGCGCCTATACAGGGAAATCGCGGGAAAGCAAGCCGCTCAGACCAGGCGGGACAGGATCTCGCCGGCAAATTCCGTCAGCGTATCATCCCGCGCGCCGAGGATGAGGATGCGGTCGCCTTCACGCGCCTCTGCAAGCATGGCGGCGGCACATTCCTCACGGGTGGCGAGGTAGGTTGCGCGGGCGCCATGTGTCGCAATGTCCGCCACAAAGGCTTCGCTGCCGGTGCTGCGGTCAACGGTGCCGCCGAAATAGACCGGGTCACACACCCACAGCCGGTCATGGGTACGCATCCCGCTCGCGAAGGAGGCGGCCAGTTCCTTGCCCATCTGGCGCAAGGGGCCATAGCCATGCGGTTGAAAGAAAAGGAGCGCGCGGCCCGGCTGTGTTGCAACGGCCGCCAGCGTTGCGGCCACCTTGTCGGGATTGTGGGCGAAATCGTCAATCACCGTCACGCCGCGCGCTGTGCCGATGACTTCATAGCGGCGGGCAAGGCCGGTGAAGTCGGCGAGCGCGGCAACGCTTTCTGCCACCGGCACGCCTGCCGCACGTGTGGCAGCGATAGCGGCGAGCGCGTTTGCAGCATTGTGCCGCCCCGGCATGCGGATGAAGCAATCATGCCGGGATCCGCCGGCGATGACGCCAAAGTGGCTGCCGAACGGTTCGGCGCGGAAATCGACACCGCGCACGTCGGCGCTTTCGTCAAAGCCGAAGCGGATAGCGCCGCTGCCGAGCAGAGGTGCGCTCTCCGGATCATCGGCATTGACGATCGGGTGCGCGGCCTTGCGCACGAAATCCCCAAACAGGCCGTGCAGTTCGGCGAGGCTTTTGTGGTCGAGGCTGATGTTGGTGACGACGGCGATGGTCGGATTGTAGAGCGCGATCGATCCGTCGCTCTCATCCACCTCGCTGATGTAAGCGTCGGTGCCGCCGATAAGGGCGCTGGCGAAGGCTTCGTCTCCGCGTGCGAAATTGCGCATGACCGCGCCGTTCATCACGGTCGGGTTGCGGCCCGCGCGGTGCAGGATCCAGCCGATCATGCCGGTGACGGTCGATTTGCCGCTCGTCCCGCCCACGCCGATGCGTGCGGCAGCGGCATTGAAGAAAGCGGCATTGAGTTCGGCGCGGGTGATGCGCGGGCAGCCGAGGTCCGAAGCGCGTGCGACATCAGGCACGGTCGCCTCTACGGCGGCGGAGGCGACCAGCGTCTGGTCCGCCGATTCGATGCCGCTGCCGTCCTGGGCAAACAGGCGGATACCCTTGGCCTCGAGCCAGGCGAATTTCTCTGTGCTGCGGCCCTGATCACGGGAACGGTCACTGCCGCGCACTTCGGCGCCGCGTGCGCGGGCGATCATCGCGAGTGGCAGCATGCCCGATCCGCCGATGCCGCTGAAGAAATAGCGTTTGGCCTGTTGCATTCTGCCCCGCTATGGTTTTTCGCGAGCCTAGGGAAGGGCGGAATAAGGGGAAAGAAGTGAGCGTGACCAAAAAGCGCATCGGCATCGTTGCCCCGTCGGTCTATATCCTCCCCCGCCATTATGAGCGCACCAACGCGCTGGTTGCGGCGCATTTCCCCGATGTCGAGCTGGTCTGGCACCCACAGGTGTTTGCGCGTTCCCCCGACGAAGTGAGCGGCCACACCGGCTTTGTCTGGTCGGATGCGGAGACTGTGCCCGATCCGATGATGCACGGCCATTTCGCCGGCTCTGATGAACAGCGCACCGCCGCCTTTGTGGAAATGGCGAACCGCGAGGATATCGATGCCATCTGGTTTGCCCGCGGCGGCTATGGTGCCGGGCGGATCGCGCCCGATGTGCTGCCCCGGCTCGGCCCGGCGGCGCGCAACAAGACCTATATGGGCTATAGCGACGCATCCTACATGCTGGCGCTGCTCTATCGGGCCGGCTTCCCCCATCTGTGTCACGGCCCGATGGTGGTGGACGGGTCGGAAGAGGCGCGGATGCGGGCGCTCGCCTGGCTGGCGCGGAAGGATCCGCGCAGCCTAGAACCCGGCCTCAAGGTCGGTGAACGCTATGTCGCCTTCAACCTGATCAGTGCGGCGATGATGGTCGGCACGCCCTTGTGGCCCGATGTCACCGGCCATGTGCTGATGGTAGAGGAAGTCGGCGAATATCTTTACGCGGTGGACCGCTGTTTCTTTGCGCTGACCTCCGCGCTGTGGCGCAATGCCCCGGCTGAAATCCGCCTCGGTCAGGTGACCGATACCCGCGAAAATGACCGGCCGTTCGGCAAGGATGAGGTCGGCATCGCCCAGGATTGGTGCCAGCGCACCAACATCCGCTACGGCGGCCGCTGCGAAATCGGCCATTATGCCGGCAACAAGATCGTCCCCTTCGGCCGGTTCGGCTGATCAATCTTCACAGGAAAACAGATGCGAGCTTTTATTTTTCCCGGGCAGGGTAGCCAGGCCGTTGGCATGGGTTCGGCGCTGGCGGCTGCTTCGCCTGTGGCGCGCGAGGTGTTTCAGGAGGTCGACGAGGCGCTGGGACAGCATCTGTTTCGGCTGATGACCGAAGGGCCGGAAGACCAGCTGACCCTTACCGAAAATGCCCAGCCGGCGATCATGGCCAATGCCATCGCGACACTGCGGGTGCTGGAGCGCGAAGGCGGCATTGCGCTGGCGCAAAAGGCGCATTTCGTCGCCGGGCACAGCCTTGGCGAATATAGCGCATTGTGCGCGGCCGGGGCGTTCGATCTGGCCACGACCGCACGCCTTCTGAAGCTGCGCGGGCAGGCGATGCAGGCGGCGGTGCCGGTCGGCGTCGGCGCGATGGCGGCATTGCTCGGCGCGGACATCGAAAAGGCGCAAGAGCTGTGCGATGCGGCGGCCGAGGGCGAGGTGTGTGCCGTCGCCAATGACAATGACCCGTCGCAGGTCGTGATTTCCGGCCACAAGGGCGCGATCGAGCGCGCGGTGGCGCTGGTCAAGGATCATGGGATCAAGCGCGGCGTGCTGCTGCCGGTATCCGCGCCTTTCCACTGCGAACTGATGCAGCCAGCGGCAGAGGCGATGGCCGCTGCGCTGGCGGAGACCCCGTCGGCGGGCCTCACCGTGCCGCTCTATGCCAATGTCACTGCCGCACCGGTCAGTGATGCCGAAACGGCCAAGGCGCTGCTGGTCGAGCAGGTGACGGGCCGGGTGCGCTGGCGCGAGAGCGTCGCCAACATGGCCGGGGCGGGCGTGACCCACACGGTCGAGTTCGGCGGCAAGGTGCTGTCCCCGATGGTCAAACGCATTGCGCCCGATGTCGAGGCAACAAGCATCATCGGCATGGACGATATCGAGGCGCTGCTCGCCACCCTGTGAGCGGTGGACCGTTCATCGCAGGAACAGGATTGCCGGTGCATCGTTGCGGGGAGCAACGATAGGGGAGAGGTGCGATGCGGGCTTGGGCAGGGGCGCTGCTGCTGGCAGTGGCGGCAACGGGCGTTGTGCTAATCGGTAGCCGGGATGAAACGGCATCGGCTCAGTCGAGCGGGCCGACCATGCGCAGCTTTTCGAGCGAGCGCGAGCTCACAGCCTTCCTCCGCCGCGTCCAGCGCAACAATGAGGAGCTGCAGGAGAGCTATCCGCCCGTCCCGCCGCCGCCATCCCCATCGCCGCCTCCGCCCGCTGCTTCGCCGCCTCCGCCGGCAGGGGATGTCGCCGCTGAAAGCGCTGCTGCGCCGGTCAGCATCACTGTTTCCGGATCGCGCGCTGCCGCGCCATCGATCACCAACAACCAGACCGCGAATGTCGACGAAGGCGGTATCGTCAAGACGCATGGCCGCCACCTTGTCGTGCTGCGGCGCGGACGGCTGTTCACCGTCGATACCTCGAACGGCGGGCTGAGGACGGTTGATACGGTCGATGCATTCCCGCCCTCCGACGGGGACGGAAGCTATGCCTGGTATGACGAGATGCTGGTGAGCGGCGATCTCGTCGTCGTGATCGGGTTCAACTATGCGCGGTCGGGGACAGAGATAAACCGCTTTGCGATCAGCGATGACGGGCGGCTGACCTATCGCGACACGCACCATCTGCGCTCGAACGATTACTACAGCAGCCGCAACTATGCCTCGCGCCTGATTGGCACCCGCCTCGTCGTCTACACGCCGCTCAACTTCTACGATGCGGATGGCGAGGAGATTTGGGACAGCCTGCCGGGCCTGCGCCGCTGGTCGCGTGGCGGGCCGGAAGCGGGCTTCGAGCGGCTGGCGACGCCGCGCCGCGTCTATGTCGCGGACATGCTGCGCAATTCGCGCCGCGCCAACATCGATACCACGCACAGCGTCACCAGCTGCGATCTCGCACTGGCCGAGCTCGCCTGCCGCACCACGGTGGTGCTGGGGTCGGGTTCGCGCACATTTTATGTGGCGGAAGATGCCGTCTATGTCTGGGCGGGCGATGCGTTCATCTCGCCCTGGAACGCCGATCGGCCGGACCTGCGCGCCATGCTGTATCGCATCCCGCTGAATGGTTCCGCGCCGCAGTCTGTTGGTGTGTGGGGCAATCCCACTGACCAGTTCAGTTTCCGTGCGGACGATGATGTTCTGAACGTGCTGGTGCGCGCCGATCAGGGTGGTGATCGCATGTGGTCCGCCGAGGTCGGCGAGGGCGATCTGGCGCTGTTGCGCCTACCCTATCGCGAGTTCGGGCGTGGCGACCGCATGGCGCGGGGCCGCGTTTATCGGCCGCTGCCCGGGGGGGAGGACATCGGTTCGCTGCACAACCGCTTCATCGGTCGGCATCTGGTCTATGCCGGATCGCCCGGATGGTATGAGCGCAGACAGCGGCGCGCGCGATCGATCCATGTCGTTCCGCTGGCGGGCGGTGCGGTCACCAGCCTCGATAGCCCGGTCGATGTCAGCCGCATCGATATCATGGGCCGCGACGCGATGGTGATCGGCAACGACCAGCGCGAGCAGCTCGTCTTCCAGACAGTCGATCTCGATGGCCGGCCGCGCCTCGGCAGCCGCTATGCGCTGCCTGCCGCGCGGGAGGGTGAGAACCGCAGTCACGCCTATTTCTTCCGCTCCGATTCGCCGGACGGTGCGAATGGCTTGCTCGGCCTGCCGGTGGCGCGGGCGATTACCCACCCCAATGCGCGTTTCCTGGGTTCGGGATCGGGCATCTTTTTCCTCAACCGCCACGCGCGGGAGCTTTCGCCCGCAAGCCAGCTCGATGCCGACGAACAGCGCGCGGTCGACGACAACTGCCTAGCGTCCTGCACCGACTGGTATGGCAATGCCCGGCCGATCTTTTACGGGGATCGCATCTTTGCGCTGATGGGCTATGAGCTGGTCGAAGGCCGGATGGAGCAGGGACGGATCGTCGAAGTGCGCCGCATCGACTTCACCCCGCGCAAGGGCGGACGGCAGTAGCAAGAGGGCAATGATGTTCGATCTTTCAGGCATGACCGCGCTGGTGACTGGCGCGAGCGGTGGCATTGGTTCGGCGATAGCGCGTGCACTGGCCGCGCAGGGCGCGCGGCTGGCGCTGTCGGGGAGCAATGAAGCGAAGCTCGCTGCGTTCGCGGCGGAACTGGGCGGGGATCATGTTTGCCTCGTCTGCAATCTGGGCGATGCAGCGGCGGTGGATGCGCTGGTGCCGCAGGCGGTTGAAGCACTCGGCGGACAGCTCGACATCCTCGTCAACAATGCCGGGGTCACGCGCGACAACCTCCTCATGCGGATGAAGGACGAGGAGTGGGACGAGGTGATCCGTATCAACCTCGAAGCCGCATTCCGCCTGATGCGCGCCGCTGCCAAGCCGATGATGAAGCAGCGCTTTGGCCGGATCATTTCTGTCACCAGCGTGGTCGGCGTCACCGGCAATCCGGGGCAGGCCAATTATGCCGCGACCAAGGCGGGCCTGATCGGCATGAGCAAATCCGTGGCGCAGGAGCTTGCCTCACGCGGGGTCACGGCCAACTGCATCGCCCCCGGCTTCATTGCCAGTGCGATGACGGATGCGCTGCCCGATGCGCAGAAAGAGGCGCTCAACGCCCGTATCCCGATGGGCCGGATGGGTGAGGGCGGAGATATTGCCGCCGCCGCCGTCTATCTCGCCAGCCGCGAGGCCGGTTATGTCACCGGCCAGACCATCCATGTGAACGGCGGGATGGCGATGCTTTAGTAGAGGGCAGCTTGCACTTGCGCGCCGCGTCGCTCGCCTCTAGTGCAGCGCCTGAACCATTGTTCATAAAGCCAAGGAAGTAACTGCAATGAGCGACACCGCAGAGCGCGTGAAGAAAATCGTCGTCGAGCATCTCGGCGTCGAGGCCGACAAGGTGACAGAAGACGCGAGCTTCATCGACGATCTGGGTGCAGACAGCCTCGATATTGTCGAGCTGGTCATGGCCTTCGAAGAAGAATTCGGCGTGGAAATCCCGGACGATGCGGCTGAGAAGATCTCGACCGTCAAGGACGCGATCGACTTCATCGACGCCAACAACGGCTGATAGGCCGGGTTTATCTCCACCGCTGCGCGCCGGGCGCGCCGCGGAATGGAGTCGGGACAGGCTCAGCCCCTTGAACAGGGACTGGGCCTGTCGCATTTCTGGTTGAGCGACAGGGTAAACGGAGAGAGCGCATGCGGCGGGTTGTCGTGACAGGTCTTGGGCTGGTGACGCCGCTGGGCGGCGATGTGGAAACCAGCTGGGCAAACATCCTGGCGTCGAAATCCGGCGCGGGCCGCATCACGCGCTTCGATGCCGAAGGCGGCGGGCACAAATGCCTCATCGCCTGCGAGGTGAAGGGCAAGGATCACCCGTGGGGCTTCGATCCCGACGCCCGGGTTGATCACAAGATCCAGCGCCAGGTTGATCCGTTCATCATTTATGGCCTCGATGCGGCCGGGCAGGCGCTCGAGGATGCCGGCCTGACCGATATGTCGGAAGCCGACAAGCTGCGCACCGGCTGCTCGATCGGGTCGGGCATCGGCGGTCTGCCGGGGATCGAGGAAGAATCGGTCAACCTGCACACCCGCGGGCCGGGCCGCGTTTCCCCGCATTTCGTGCACGGCCGCCTGATCAACCTGATCACCGGTCAGGTGCAGATCAAATATGGCCTCAAGGGCCCCAATCATGCTGTGGTGACCGCCTGTTCGACCGGCGCGCACTCGATCGGTGATGCGGCGCGTATGATCCGCGACGATGATGCGGACATCATGCTGGCGGGCGGTGCCGAATCGACGGTCAACCCGCTCGGCATCGCCGGCTTTGCCCAGGCACGCGCGCTCAACATGAGCTATAATGACCGGCCGGAACAGGCCAGCCGCCCCTATGACAAGGACCGCGACGGTTTCGTGATGGGTGAGGGCGCGGGCGTGGTGGTGCTCGAGGAATATGAGCATGCCAAGGCACGCGGCGCGAAAATCTATGCCGAGGTCGTCGGCTATGGCCTGTCAGGCGATGCCTATCATGTCACCGCACCGCATCCCGATGGCGATGGCGCCTATCGTTCGATGGAAATGGCGCTGAAAAAGGCGGGCATGACCCCGGCAGACATTGATTACATCAACGCCCACGGCACTTCGACGATGGCCGACACCATCGAGCTTGGCGCGGTGAAGCGGTTGTTCGGCGATGCGATTGCCGATGTGTCGATGAGCTCGACCAAATCGGCCATCGGCCATTTGCTCGGCGGGGCCGGCGCGGTCGAGACGATCTTTTGCATCCTTGCCATCCGCGACCAGATTGTGCCGCCGACGCTCAACCTCGACACGCCTGACGAGGGCACCGACGGCGTCGACCTCGTCCCGCATGTGGCGCGGAAGCGCACCGTGCGCGCCGCGCTCAACAACAGCTTCGGCTTTGGCGGCACCAACGCCAGCCTGATCGTCAAGGCGTTGGAAGACTGATCGGCGCGGTTGGCGACGTGCGAGATTTGCCCGCGATGCGCATTGTCCTGACACTGTTTCTGGCGCTGCTGCTTGCGGCTTGCGCAGGCGGTGCCCCCCGTGATGCCGACTTCGTCATCCCGGAGGGCGCGAGCATGACGCGCGCGGCCGAGATCATGGAAGAAGCAGGCGCCGTCGAGGACGCAGGCGCATTCCTCCGCCATGCGCGGCTGTTCGGATCCGATGAGCCGATCAAGCCCGGCGAATATGAGGTGAAGGCAGGGACATCTGCGGGCGACGTGCTCGCCTTGCTGCAGGCTGGCCGGACACGGCAACGCTTTGTCACCATCCCCGAAGGCTGGCCGTCGATCCTGGTATGGGAACGGCTGATGGCCAATCCGCACCTTACCGGCGAGATACCGGTGCCGGCGGAGGGCAGCATCCTTCCTGACACCTACGCCATTGCCAAGGGCGAGCCGCGTGCGGCCGTGGTGGCGCGGATGCAGGCGGCGATGGACCGGGCCTTTGCCGAAGCCTGGGCGGAACGCAGCAGCCGCGCTGTCCCGCAGGACCGCAATCAGGCGATCACGCTGGCATCGATCATCGAAAAGGAAACGTCGAAGGCGGAGGAGCGCCGCACGGTCGCGGGTGTTTATACCAACCGGTTGCGCATCGGCATGCGGCTTCAGGCCGATCCGACGATCATCTATCCGATCACGCAAGGCAAACCGCTCGGCCGCCGTATCCGCCGTTCGGAGATTGCGGCTGTGAACGGTTATAACACCTACAGCATGGCCGGCCTGCCTGTGGGCCCGATCGCCAACCCCGGACGAGAATCAATCCGTGCCGCGCTCAATCCGGGCGAAACCGAGTATATCTACTTCGTCGCTGACGGCACCGGCGGGCACATATTCGCGCGGACGCTGGCGGAGCATAATGCCAATGTCGAACGCTGGTTCGCCATCCGGCGCGCCCGCGGCGAGATGGAATAGGGCTTATCCAAGCCAGCCCTTGGCACGCGCCGCGCGGGCCAGCGATACAAGGCCGATGGCGATAATCAGAACGATGCCCTGCATGACGAGCGGAGCATAGCCATAGACGGCAACAACATCGGCCATTCCGAATAGCCAGATGTCCTGCACGACCACCCCTGCAAAAGAGAGCATCAGTGTGGGCACAGCCCAAAGCTTTCTCAGCAACAGCCCCAGCGATCCCAATGCCCCGGCGCCAACGGCGATCCAGCTGCCGATTTTGGCCCACAGGGGCGTTGATGCGACCAACGCTTGTGCGTCGGGCGAAAGGGCCGCTGGGTCGGCCATCGCATTCATGCCGAGCGCGGCTGCACCGATCAGATTCCACAGCAGCGCGATGACCGCAGCGACAGAATAGGTTTTGGGCGGATTATTCATGGCCATTCCCCTCCATCATCCCCGCGGCGAGTGTGCGCTTAACCCTCCGTCGCTGCAATCCTCAGCGCGATGGTGCCTATTTGACCGGTGCCGGAGCGAGCGGATATCCCCCCGCCATGATTGAAACCTCCTCTTCGGGCCTGGCGCCGATCATCGTCACCGCGACGATGGGCGCTGCCGATTTCGCCTGGGCTGATGGCTTGCGCCGCGCGCATTTTCCGCCGGAGCGCAATTTCCTGAAGGCGCACATCACGCTGTTTCACCATCTGCCGCCCGCGCGGCTGCCCGAACTGGCGCGGCGGCTGGCGGAGGAATGCCGCGCCGCACCGCCCCGCGCCACCCTTTCCGGGGTGCGCTTTCTCGGGCGCGGTGTCGCCTTTGATGTCGATAGCCCCGGCCTGCTCGCCATCCGGGAGCATATTGCCGATGCCTTTCTGGCCGATCTTATTCCACAGGACCGTCAGCGCCCGCGGCTTCACATCACCGTTCAGAACAAGGTCGATCCGGCTGAGGCACGGGCGCTCCACGCCGAACTTTCCGCTGTTTTCCTGACCCGCCCGCTCGCCATGGCCGGGCTGGCCGCCTGGTATTACCGCGGTGGCCCGTGGGAGCCTGCGGGCAGCTGGCAGTTTCGCGGCAAGGCTGCTTGACCACCCTGTGGCACCTTCCTATAGCGCCCCGCCTAGGCCGCCTCTTTACGGGGCGGAGCTGCCGGTGAGGCGGAGTAGCTCAGTTGGTTAGAGCAGCGGAATCATAATCCGCGTGTCGGGGGTTCAAGTCCCTCCTCCGCTACCAGGCCGCCAGGTTGGCGTTCACGATAAGTTCAGATTGCTGTTGAGGAATCAGTCCGCGGTTGCGCCTACGGCAGCCGCGCTGTCGGCGCGTTCCGCGCCCTTCAGCGGCTGGTTTCGGCCCTGCCGCGGGGGCATTCTTATCCAAACTGGCGGTGCTGACCAAATCGCTACCGAAACGACTGCGAACCCCGTTTCGGCGCAGATTTGCAACGAAAAGTCATTTCGTTATCTCAATAATTACATGGGTTTAGCTCTCCGGCCCGGCTCCCAGAGTCCGCTGCACGGCGTCAGTTTGACCAGTTTGGTGGGGATATTTCTGGCGCGGTAGCAGCTCTTGGAACAACTGTGCGGCGTCTCCTTCAGGGACACAGCAATGCAAGCAAGTGCCCGGTTCAAGGGCAGCTCGAATATGTCTTTGAGACCGGATCGAGCGCGCGAGTTTGTGTTGTAGGCGAGAGCTGGGCGGACTGAGACTGGTCCCGAAGTCCGCCCAGCTCTCCCTTTATCCTCCTATTCGGACGAAATTCTTGCGCTGGAACAGCCGCTTACCGTGTCCGGTTTGCGTGAGAATGCCGTGTTGCTGCGGTGCGGGCGGTTGGATCGGCATGGCGCTTTGCGCTCATACTGCCGCCGATCTGGGCGCATTCGCCGCGGTCAGGCTTCCTGATAATGCTGCGTGAAATAGGCTTCCATTGACCGGAAGCATTCGTCCGACAGGCTGAGCATGTCGCGCCGCCCGTCTGTGGGATCCGGCCAACGCACCAGCAAACCGGCATCGCACAATTCGCGGATACGGCGCAGGGCCGTGCTGACCGGCGCCTCCGATGCAATGCATGCGCTGGAAACGGCCACCGGCTTGCCCTTCAAATGGGCCAGAGCCAGATCGAGCAGGATTTTCCAGGAAGTCTCGCACAGCGCCTGGTCAGGGAAATGCTGGGCGCGCTTGCGCTGGTTCGCGATGTAGCGTTCAATCTGCCGCTGCACGGACGACGGGCGCTGCGAACCCTGTGGCGCTGTTATCGATCGGGCCTGTTCCAATGCCGCCACGAGCCCGGTGATTTGTTCGCTGAGCATGGTCAGCGTTGCCGGATCACCCGATTGCTGCCGCTGTGACCAGATTGTTCGGGCACGCGCCATCGCGCTGGACAGGTCTGCCCGGGTCACCGGTTTACGCAGGAAATCGGCCACGCCGAGCCGCATCGCTTCCACAACAAGATCGACATAGGCAAATCCGGCTATGAACACCGGTATGATCAGACGGTGTTGACCGATGCGGTCCGCTATCGTCTTGACCAGCTGCATACCACTCATGCCGGGCATATCGATATCGGTCAGCAGAATGCCGATGCGTTCATCCTCGGTCAGAATGTCGATGGCGCGATCAGGCGTTTCGGCGATGCGGTGTGCCAGTCCAAGCGCGGCGAGCGTAGCGGCATAGTCGCCAAGGCAGGCGGCATCGTCACCGACCAGCAGCACCAGAGGGCCGTGGCTCTGCCCGTCTTGCGCATAGGCGGCGGATGCGAATTCGGTGTTCAGCATGCCCCGGCCCGCCGGGCACAGGGCGATGCGACTGCGCGGGGTGGGAGCGCGGAATCTGCACAGCGAAGAGCCGCCGGATCAAGCCGGACGCCCCCGCAACGCTGAGCGCGTTTTTTATCCACCCCCTGAGCCTTCCCCGCCGTCTTCCGCAGACCAATCATAAGCCAACATCATGTTGTATTCTTTGATGTTATGGCCCCGTGGCAGTCGGATACTGGCTTGGTGACTAACGCGTGCAGGCGGCAAGGCAGCAGCAAAATATGCCAATTTGGCACCAATCTGAAAGTGAGTGTCCGTGGCGCCATCTGGCCGGTTGCGCGTGCCCGCGCACAGCCGGAATCGGAGCGCGGGGCCGATGCAGCATAGCCTTCAGTCACCTTGACACTGCCGGCAGGTGCGCCAAGGCGAGCCACCGATCATAAAGGATAGTCGATGCGTCAGCAGGAATTTCGGGGGTTCGCAGGTGTGCGGTTGCAGGCCGACGTGCGGGGGCATGAGGATGCGCCGCCGGTCCTGCTCTTGCACGATGCCGGGCAGACGCGCGCTGATTGGGCCGGTGTGGCAGAGGCGCTTGCCCTGTCCGGCCGTCAGGTCGTCAGCCTCGACCTGCGTGGCCATGGCGGCAGTGAATGGCCGAATGATGCGCGCTACGGCTTTGACGCCTTTGCCGACGATGTGCGCGCTGTGCTGGCGCAGATGCCCGCCCGGCCGCTGATCCTTGGAGCCGGGTTCGGCGGATGGCTGGCTGCCGTTGTCGTCGGCGAGGAAGGCGGACATCTTGCTTCCGGCCTGGTGCTCGTCGGCGCGCCAGCTGTCGCAGACCGCCTGGCCATCGCGCCCCATTTTGATCCGGCCGTTGCCAGTGCGCTCGCCCTCACCGGGTTGGAGACACGGATTGCCGCCGCAGCATCGCGCGTCACCGCGCCGCTGCTTTTGATGGACTGCGCCGGCGAGAGCGCCACCCTCCATCCAGAGAGCGCCGAATCTGCGAGTTTCGACGGCGCTGTCCCGCTCGGCGGAGAGGCGCTCGACAGTTTCAGTGCGACGCTGGTTGATTTCCTCGAACGGCGCCTGCCGCTTGCGCCGCCGGAATATCGCGAAGGGCGCGATGCGCGGACTTTCCGTGATGCGCTGGGCTGTTTCGCCACCGGCGTCACCATCGTCACGGCGATGGATGGGGAAGGGAAGCCGATCGGCCTAACCGCCAACAGCTTCACCTCCGTTTCGCTGGATCCGCCGCTGCTGCTGGTGTGCATCGCCAACAATGCCGGCAGCGCGCCTGCGCTCGAAGGCGCGGAGCGATTTGCCGTCAATGTGCTGCAGATCGGCCAGCAGCTGACCTCCAACCGCTTTGCCGGCAAGGGCGAGGATCGCTTTGGCGCGACACCCTGGGCGGTGGGCGAGTTTGGAACGCCTGTCCTCACCGGCAGCCTCGCCAGCTTCGAGTGCGAGCGCCATGCCGTGCACGAAGGGGGCGACCATTTCATCCTCGTCGGTCGTGTGCTCAAGGCGAGCTTTGAGCCCCAGCGCGACCCCTTGCTCTATTTCCGCGGGAAGTACCGCCGGCTGCACTTCGCCTGACGGCGCCGGTTAATCGGTTATCCGCCGCCAGTAATCGGCCAGCTCCGCCCCGTTGCGATCCCAGCTGAAGCGGGCGTGTGTGCGCGCCGACAGCGCCGCACGGTCGGGTGGGCTGGCCAGCACGGCATGGATGGCCGCGGCCAGTTGGTCCGGCGCGCTGGCGCTGATGCGCCCTGCATCGGGGGCATCGATAATCTCATGCGCGGGGGGAATGTCAGACAGGATCAGCGGCGTGCCGCATGACAGCGCCTCGACCCAGACATTAGCGAGGCCCTCGCTGGTGGACATCAGCACCATTGCGTCCGCTGCGGAATAGAGAGCCGGCAGATCAGCGTTGGGCACAGCGCCCGTGAACAGCACACGGTCCTCCACGCCAAGCTCAGCCGCCAGCGCCGCCAGCTGCTCGCGGTCGGGCCCGGTGCCGGCAATGACATAGCGGCAATCCGCCGGCAGCAAGGGCAGGGCCCGGATCACATGTTCCTGCCCCTTGCGCGGGATCAGCGCGCCGACGCTGAGGATGATCGGTCCATCGCCCGGCCAGCCCCACCCGGCACGCGCCGCAGCGCGGTCCGTGGGATGGAACAGCGCGGGATCAATGCCGGTATGGTGCGTCACCATCCGATCACGCGGCATCCCTAAGCTCGCCATGTCATCAGCCAGCGAGTCAGCGACGGCGAGCATGCCGGCTGCCTTTCGGGCTGCACCCAGCACCAGCGGCGCCGTGTCCGCCCGACGCGCCCACAGGGAGATATCCCCGCCACGCGCCTTGGCTGAAAAGGGCAGGCCGAGCGCGCCAGCGATCCGTTGTGCGGCAACGCCGTCAGGCCAGAAGAATTGCGCATCGATGAGGTCGAGGCCGCCTTGTGCCATTGCCTTGCGCGCGATCGGCAACACCGCAGCGGCGACAGCCTTTGCATTGCGTGCGGCGAGGCCGGGGATCAGCGTGAAGCGCGGCCTGTGGATGGTGAGGCCATTGCGGCTTTCGACGGCCGGCAGCCGTGTCAGCGCGCGATAGCGGGGGTGGAGAGACAGGGGCCATGGCGGCAGGCCGAGCGGGGCCACCACTGTCAGCGCGATGCCCGCTTGGCGTGCGGCCGCCGCCAGCGAGCGTTCGACGAAAATGCCGAAATTGGGCCGGGTCTCGTCTGGAAACAGCGTCGCGATGCTGAGGACGCGCAACGGGCGCGCCAGATCCCCGTTCACGGGCCGAGCGTCCGCACCAGCCGGTTGGCGACCGCCACCCATTCGGGAATGGCAATCACCTGTTGCCGCGCGCCATCCGCCAGCGGGATAAGCTGCATTTTTTCGCCATCGATCGCCAATAGCCGCCCGAACAGGAAACGGCCGGCCGGGCGTGGCACCAGCACATCGCGATTGAGCACCGTCGATACCGCATCGCGCGCGATCCTGCGGCACCAGATGATATCGCCGAAGCGGTAATCACCCAGGCTGCTGGCAAAACGCACGGCCACCATGCCGGTTTCGGGGCGCAGATTGGCGATATCCTCGATCCGGGCAGGCGCATGCGCGCCATCGCGGTCGACAATGGCGGCGAGGGTCAGCGTTTCTTCTTCGGGCATGCGCACCAGATCACGCGGCTCAACGCCGAGCGCAGCGGCGATGCGGTGCATCCAGCCGAGCGACAGGGTGCGCGTGCCAGTCTCCAGCCGGCCGATGGTTTGCGCCGTGGTCGGCGGCACACAGCGTGCGGCGACCTCATCGAGCGTCAGCCCCTTTGCCTTGCGCACACTGCGGATGCTGTTGATCACCGCTCGCCCCTCATTGCTAACCAGATCGGTTTCTATCTGTCCTACACAATAGCCGGGATGGCAAGAGTGATTCGCCTGAACCGAGGAGCAATCCATGCCCCGCACCATCGCCAACGCCATTCACCCTGATGACCGGCTGAATCCCGCAATTCCGGAAAAGCGCGCGCGCATTGTCAGCATCAACCGGGACGAAAGCCCGCTGCGATGGCTGTACAGCCGATCGCTGATCACCGAACGCCAATATGCGGCCGGGGAGCAGCTCCGCCGTGATTTCACCATCGCGGGGCTGGAGGCGGGCGTGACCATGCGCTGGGATGCTGCGCCGCGGGGGCAGGGCGCAGGGGCGGGGGAAGGCGCGCGATCGCTGGCGCGCATCGATGCCCACCGCCGCTTTACTGCGGCAATCGACGCCGCCGGCAGTGGTCTTGCGGACATTTGCTGGCGGGTCATTTGCGCCGGCGAAGCCATGCCCGGCGCTGAACGGGCGCTCGGCTGGCCCAGCCGATCAGGTCGCATCATCCTCGCGCTCGCGCTGGACAGGCTGGCCGATCATTACCGGCTGCCCTGCGGTTAGCTGCCGAGAGAATCCGCCTCTTCAGCCAATGTCAGCCAGCGTTCCTCCGCTGCGTCCTTTTCTGCGCGGAGCCGTTCGATGTCGCGGGTCAGGGTTTCGAACCTTTTGTGGTTGCGCACATAAAGGTCGGGGTCGGCGAGTTCGGCTTCTGCCTTGGCAATCGCCGCATCCATCGCTTCGATTTGCTCCGGCAGCAGATCAAGGTCACGCTGGTCCTTGTAGCTGAGCTTTTTCTTGGGCTGCGCGGCGGTAACCGGCGCTGCGGATGGAGCGGATCTGGCGGCTGACTTTGCTGCAGCGGCCGGCGCCTTGCGCCTTGCTTCCCACTCGGCATAGCCGCCCGCGACAATATCTACCGTGCCCGACCCGTCGAGGCCGAGCGTCACGGTCACCGTCCGGTCGAGGAAGTCGCGGTCGTGGCTGACCAGCAGCACCGTGCCCTCATAATCGGCGATAACTTCCTGCAGCAGGTCGAGCGTTTCGAGGTCGAGGTCATTGGTCGGCTCGTCGAGTACCAAGAGGTTGGATTCGCGGGCGAATTCGCGCGCCAGCAGGAGGCGGGAGCGCTCGCCGCCGGACAGGGTGCCGACCCGCGCCTCGCTCAATGAGGGATCGAACAGGAAGTCCTTGAGATAGCCTTTGATATGTTTTTTGACCCCGCGGACCTCGATCCAGTCACCACCGTCGGCGAGGATATCGCGCACGCGCTTTTCAGGCTGGAGCAGGGCGCGCTGCTGGTCGATGACGATGCCGTCGAGCGTCTTGGCGCGGGTCACGGTGCCGCTGTCAGGGCTTATTTCGCCGGTCAGCAGCTTGAGCAGCGTCGTTTTCCCCGCGCCATTGGCGCCGACGAGGCCGATGCGGTCGCCACGCTGCACACGGAAGCTGAAATCGCGGATGATGGTGCGGCCGCCATAGCTTTTGTTCACATGCTCGGCAGTGATGACCGACTTGGTCTTCACATCATCCTTTGCCAGCGCAAGCCGGGCTGCCCCCGCCGGGGCGAGCATGGCCGCCCGCTGCGCGCGCATTTCGTGCAGTTTTTCGAGCCGCCCCTGGTTGCGCTTGCGCCGGGCGGTGACGCCGCGTTCCAGCCAGTGCGCCTCGATCTTCAGCTTGGCATCGAGCCGTTCGGCGTTGCGCGCCTCCTCCGCATAGACCTGTTCCATCCACCCTTCGAACCCGCCGAAGCCGATCGCCTTGCGCCGGATGTTGCCGCGGTCGAGCCACAATGTTTCGCGGGTCAGGCGGGTCAGGAAGGTACGGTCGTGGCTGATCGCGACAAAGGCGCCGGTGAAGCGCTGCAACCAGCTTTCCAGCCAGTCGATGGCGGCGAGATCCAAGTGGTTGGTTGGCTCATCGAGCAGCAGGATGTCGGGCTCCATGGCCAGCGCACGAGCCAAGGCGGCGCGGCGCCGCTCACCGCCGCTCGCGGTTGCCGGCTCGCGGCCCATGTCGATGCCCATCTGGTCGGCGATGGCCGCGACTTCATGGACGGCCGGTGCATCCGCGCCTGCGGTCGCGAAATCCATCAGCGTGGCATGGCCGGCGAAGCTCGGTTCCTGTTCCAGCATGACCACCCGCGTGCCGGGAACGATGGTGCGCTTGCCCTCGTCCGCCTCGACCCGGTCAGCAAGCAGGCGCAGCAGAGTCGATTTGCCCGCACCATTGCGGCCGATCAGCGCCAGCCGCTCGCGCTCGCCGATATAAAGATCGAGCCCCCGGAACAGCCAGCCGCTGCCCTGTACGATACCGAGATTTTCATAGGAGAGGAGCGGTGCAGCCATGGCGGGGCCTTTACCGGCTTGTGCGGCGAAGGGAAGGGCAGGGCCTTGCAAGCTTCGCTGCGGGACGGCATCGGACGCCGCCATGATATTGATTCGATACACTTTATGCGCATTGTTCGGGCATCGGCCGAACCGCAAGCGCGTCAAGAAACACGGGCCGGGTGATTATCGCGCCAATTGCCTGATGTGCGGAGCGAACCTGAAGCGTCGCGGTGAAGGCGACTGGCGCCCACTCTAGAAGCGGCCGCGCAAGTTCCCCTCTTGTTCCCCTAGAACAAATAGTATACACACGCTGTTCTGACGGCCGCATTGCCGCGTGCCGCCAATCGCTCTAGACGGACGAAAGGGCACGCAACATGACGGCTCGGCTCAAGGTGATCGAAGGCAACAACATGGTACAATCTCCCGAACGGCAGCGCGCTCTCGAAGCCGCTCTGGCACAGATCGACCGCGCATTCGGCAAGGGTTCGGCGATGAAGCTGGGCAGCCGGGAAGCGATGGAGATTGAGGCGGTGTCAACCGGCTCGCTGGGACTCGATATCGCGCTCGGCATCGGCGGCCTGCCGCGCGGGCGCATTGTCGAAATCTATGGTCCGGAAAGCTCGGGCAAGACGACGCTGGCGCTGCACGCCATTGCCGAAGCGCAAAAGGCAGGCGGGACTGCCGCCTTTGTCGATGCCGAACATGCGCTGGACCCGGTGTATGCACGCAAGCTGGGTGTCGACATCGATGAACTGATCGTTTCTCAGCCCGATACCGGCGAACAGGCGCTCGAGATCGTCGACACGCTGGTGCGCTCCAACGCCATTGACGTTCTCGTGGTCGACTCGGTTGCTGCGCTGGTGCCGCGCGCTGAAATCGAAGGCGAGATGGGTGACAGCCATGTCGGCTTGCAGGCCCGCTTGATGAGCCAGGCGCTGCGCAAGCTGACCGGATCGATCAGCCGTTCCAACTGCCTCGTCATCTTCATTAACCAAGTGCGTATGAAGATCGGCGTGATGTACGGTAATCCGGAAACCACGACCGGCGGCAACGCTCTTAAGTTCTACGCCTCGGTGCGTCTCGACATCCGCCGTACCGGCCAGATCAAGGACCGGGACGATATCATCGGCAACACCACCCGCGTGAAGGTGGTGAAGAACAAGGTTGCCCCGCCGTTCAAGCAGGTCGAATTCGACATCATGTATGGCGAAGGCATTTCCAAGGTTGGCGAGATCCTCGACATCGGCGTGAAGGCCGGTCTGGTCGAGAAATCCGGCGCCTGGTTCTCCTATGATTCGGTGCGCATCGGCCAGGGCCGCGAGAATGCGAAGACATTCCTCAAGGAAAATCCCGAGATGATGCTCCGCCTCGAATCGGCCATCCGCGGCAAGACCGATGAAGTGTCTGAAGCGATGATGGCTGGCCCCGACGCCGATGATGGCGACGACGCCGAATGATCCGCTGCTGCCCCTTCCCCTACCGCTGGACGGTAGGGAGGGGGCGCCAGTCCGTGCGGACTTGGGGCTGAGCTTTCCTGATTTTTGGACGATCCCGGCTTTGCTGATAGGTAATGGGCGACACAGCGGGAGCGCGCCATGACCATCATCGTCCACCACCTCAACAACAGCCGTTCGCAGCGCATCCTCTGGCTGCTCGAGGAGCTGGGGGTGGATTATGCGGTGCGGCTGCACATGCGCGACGCCGTCACCAACCTGGCGCCGCCGGAACTCCTCGCCATCCACCCGCTCGGCAAATCGCCCCTCATTGAGGATGCGGGCCGCGTGGTGATGGAATCAGGCGCGATCGTCGAATATCTGTGCGAGCGCCATGGCGGCGGGCATCTGGTTCCGCCGCGGGGCAGCGACGATCATGTCCGCCACCTCGAACTGATGCACTTTGCCGAAGGGTCGGCGATGACGCCGATTCTGCTCGCGCTTTACACCGGGCGCCTCGGCGAGGCGGCAGCGCCGCTGCAGCCGCGCATCGAGCAGCAGATCGAATCGCATTTCGCCTTCCTTGAAGCTGCGCTCAACGAACATGGGCATTTCATTGGCGACAGCCTGTCGGCCGCGGACATCATGCTGAGCTTTCCCGCCGAGATTGCGGTGATGCAGGGCAGGGCCGCCGACAAGCCGAAGCTCTCCGCCTTTGTCGCCGCTTGCCATGCGCGTCCGGCCTGGCAGGCCGCGGCCAAACGGGGTGAGGCGAGCTATTACGGCTTTGCCTGAGGCCGGCTTGATCGACCAAGCCGATCAAACCATGCAATAAAGCCCGCTTGTCGCGCCCGTCCCCCTCGCCTAAGTCGCTGGGCATGAGCTCGACCAACGAAATCCGCCGTTCCTTCCTCGATTATTTCGGCAGCGAAGGGCACCAGATCGTCGCTTCGGCACCGTTGGTGCCGCACAATGACCCGACGTTGATGTTCACCAACGCCGGGATGGTGCCGTTCAAGAATGTCTTCACCGGCCTTGAAACTCGGCCCTATTCGACCGCGACGTCGAGCCAGAAGTGCGTCCGCGCGGGCGGCAAGCACAATGATCTCGACAATGTCGGCTATACCGCGCGCCACCATACTTTCTTTGAAATGCTGGGGAATTTTTCCTTCGGCGACTATTTCAAGGATCAGGCGATCACGCTGGCTTGGACCCTGCTGACGAAGGAATGGGGCCTTGATCCCGACCGGTTGACGGTCACCGTCTATCACACCGATGACGAGGCCCATGGCCTGTGGCGCAAGATTGCCGGCCTGCCGGACGAGCGCATCATCCGCATTGCGACCAAGGATAACTTCTGGGCGATGGGCTCCGACGGGCCGTGCGGGCCGTGCAGCGAGATTTTCTACGACCATGGTGCGCACATTGCCGGCGGCCCCCCGGGATCCCCGGACGAGGATGGCGACCGGTTCGTCGAGGTGTGGAACCTCGTCTTCATGCAGCATATCCAGGCCGCCGACGAGATTGTCGGGGATCTGCCCAAGCCGTCGATCGACACGGGCATGGGCCTCGAGCGCATCGCCGCGGTGATGCAGGGCGTCCACGACAATTATGACACGGATACGTTCCGCGCGCTGATCGCGGCATCCGAAGATATGACCGGCACGCGCGCTGAGGGCGACAGCAAGGCCAGCCACCGGGTCATCGCCGACCATCTGCGGAGCTGCGGCTTCCTGATGGCTGACGGGGTGCTGCCCGCCAATGAAGGGCGCGGTTATGTGCTGCGCCGGATCATGCGCCGCGCGATGCGCCACGCGCATTTGCTCGGCGCCAAGGATCCGCTGATGCACCGGCTGGTGCCCGCGCTGGTTGCCGAAATGGGCGTCGCCTATCCCGAACTGATCCGCGCGCAGCCTTTGCTGGTCGAGACATTCGAGCGCGAGGAAACCCGTTTCCGCCAGACGCTCGACAAGGGGCTGAAGCTGCTCGACGAGGCGACGGGTTCGATGAAGGCGGGCGATACGCTGTCCGGCGATGTCGCCTTCCGCCTCTATGACACCTATGGCTTCCCCTATGACCTGACCGAGGATGCGCTGCGCCCCGCCGGGATTGCGGTGGACCGCGCCGGGTTCGATACGGCGATGGCCGCACAGAAGGCCGCGGCACGCGCTGCCTGGAAGGGATCGGGCGCGACGGCATCGGACGAGATCTGGTTCGACATCGCCGAACGCGCAGGGGCAACCGACTTTATCGGCTACACCGGCACCGAGGGCGAGGGCGAAGTGGTCGCGCTGGTGCGCGATGGCACGGAAGTGACCGAGGCCAAGGCCGGCGATACCGTTACTATCATCACCAACCAGACGCCCTTTTATGGCGAGAGCGGGGGGCAGATGGGTGACACCGGCACTGTCACCGGTGGCAATGGCCTGTCGGCGACTGTCACGGACACGGCCAAGCCGCTTGGCCGGCTGCACGCCCATCATGCGACGATCGATGCCGGCACAGTCCGCGTCGGCGATGCGGTGAAGCTGAGCGTCGATGCTGCACGGCGCGACCGTCTGCGCGCCAATCATAGCGCGACGCACCTGCTGCACGCGGCGCTGCGCAACCATCTCGGCGCGCATGTGACTCAGAAGGGCAGTCTGGTGGCCGAGGACCGGCTGCGTTTCGACTTTTCCCATCCCAAGCCGGTCACGCCCGAGGAACTGGCGGCGATCGAGGCGGAAGTGAATGCGCAGATCCGCAGCAACGAGGCGGTGACGACACGGCTGATGACGCCGGACGATGCCATTGCCGCCGGTGCGCTGGCGCTGTTCGGCGAGAAATATGGCGACGAGGTGCGCGTCCTTTCGATGGGGACGAGCGTTGACCGGCACTATTCGGTCGAGCTGTGCGGCGGCACGCATGTCCATGCGCTGGGCGACATCGCCCTGATGCGCGTCATTGGCGAAAGCGCGGTCTCCGCCGGCGTGCGGCGCATCGAGGCGCTGACGGGCGAGGCTGCGCGGCTGTGGCTGGCGCAACGCGACGAGGCCCTGCGATCGGTCGCGGCGACGCTGCGCACCACACCGGACGAGGCGCCATCGCGCGTTGCTGCACTCGCCGAGGCGCTGCGCAAGGCCGAGCGCGAGCTGGCCGATGCGAAGAAGGCGCTGGCGCTGGGTGGCGGCGGTGCCGCCTCCGGCCCAGCTGTCGAACAGGTGGGCGGCACGGGCTTTTTGGCGCAGGTGGTCGAAGGGCTTGATCCAAAGGGCCTGCGCGGCGCAGTCGATGACATGAAAAAGGCCGTGGGCAGCGGCGTTGCCATGCTGGTCGCGGTCAATGACGGCCGCGCCTCTGTGGCCGTCGGCGTGACCGACGATGCGGCGGCGCAGGCCAATGCAGTCGAGCTGGTCAAGGCGGCGGTCGCGGCGCTTGGCGGGCAGGGCGGTGGTGGCCGTCCCGACATGGCGCAAGGCGGCGGGCCGGACGGCGCCAAGGCGGCCGATGCGGTCGCCGCAGTCAAGGCGGTGATGGCCGGATGAGGCTGCGCGCACTGGCGCTCGCAGTCCTCGCGCTCCCGCTCGCTGCGTGCGGGGAGAGCGCAGAGGACCGTCGCGCTGAAACATTGGCGACAGACACGGTGATCACCCCGGGCGTCTTTGGCGACGTGCGCCAAGTCTCCGAAGCCGGTGAGCTGCAGGGTTTTGAGATCAGTCTTCCGCAAGGGAGCAACAGCGCAACCGTCGAGTTTGTCGACTGCCAGGGCAGGTGCGACGAGGTGAAGCAGGCCGAGGCTAGACGCGGTCTCGGCGGCATCACCTTCGTCTATCAGCGCGGCGACCGGACGATCGATGTGACCGTCCAGCCCGATGGGCCCGATGCCGTCACTGTCAGTGCCGACTGGGGCGACGGGTTCGAGCAGCGCAGGCTGGAGCGGACCGACGGGCCGGTTGGAGCCGCGATGGGGCAGCGCCCCTGAGCGACGGCTGAAAGTTAAGCCCGACAATGCATGCCCGCGCTTATTCCACGCCTCTGATCTTCCCCCAGGTGCGCGTTGCTGTGTAGCCGAGATAGCCGGTGCCGAAGAGCGCGTAGAGCGGCTCCGGGATGCCGGCGAGATAGGCGTTCATGCCCGCGGCAATGCCCTGTGCCATCTCCGGTCGCGCAGCGGCAATGAGGCCCATCGGGATGGACCACAGCAGCAGCGCATACATGACATAGAGAAAGCTCGGGCGCGCACGGCTGGTCCAGGGATCGGTGGATTGCGCCTCCGCGACGATGGCGGAAAGTTGCGTGCGCAGGGTTTCCATCTCCTGGCTGCCTTCGAGGCGCAGCAGTTCGAGCTTGGCGCGGTCGCGCGCTTCCGGGTCGGGAATGATCTTGTCGATCAGCTTGGCGATGGGGCCGATCAGCCCTTCGATCAGCGACATGGCTTGCTCCTTTGGTTCAAGAGAAGCAAAGAGAGTATCCTATCTGGTTATCTATAGGACAGCCCGATCGTTGCAAGGCAACCGCAGGCCATTCGGTACAATATGCCGATGTAATGAAGGGGAATTGCCAAGGCTGGTCGGGACGACAGGATTCGAACCTGCGACCCCCACACCCCCAGTGTGATGCGCTACCAGGCTGCGCTACGTCCCGACCGCCGGACATGTCCGGCCCAAGATGCCTTGGAAAGTCGCCTTGGAAGCAGCGCCCCTAGCCCTGTGGCAGCGGGGATGCAAGCGTAAGGGTGGGGTGCCGTAGCTGTTGCGTGGTCGGAAGCGAAGTGTTAGGCGCGCGGCACGCTTGGCAGGGGGGCGATTGCGTCCCATAACCGCCAGTGACAGCGGTGCCGCGGGCCCTTTCCGGCTCGACACCAGCAGCAAGGGCTTTTCCGTTTCATGACCAGCTTTCTCGCGCTTTCTTCTGCAGCCTCCGCCAGCAGCGGCGGGGCCGGTGCGTTTCTCGTGCAGATCGTTCCGCTGCTCCTGATTTTCGTTGTCTTCTATCTGCTGCTTATTCGTCCGCAACAGAAGCGGATGAAGGAGCATGCCGCGAAGATCGGTGCGGCCAAGCGGGGCGATACGGTCGTCACCGGCGGCGGCCTGATCGGCAAGGTGACGAAGGTCAGCGACGACGAGCTCGAGATCGAGATTGCTCAGGGCGTCAAGGTGCGCGCGGTTAAATCCACGCTTGCCGATGTGCGCCAGCCCGGCGGAACGCCCGCGAACGACTGACCGGCCGCCTGCGGCCTAGCGGACATTTCCCGACATGCTCAATTTTCCCCGCTGGAAAACAATCGCCACCATCGCGACCCTAGTGGTCGGCATTTGGCTGGCGCTCCCGACCCTGATTCCGGCGAGTTTCTGGTCGAGCCTGCCGCCATCGGTCGCGCCGAAGATCAACCTCGGCCTCGACCTTGCGGGCGGTTCGCACCTGTTGCTCGAAGCTGACGCAAATGATGCGCGGCAGTTGCGCGTGGAATCGATGGAGCGCACCGTCCGTGACGCGATGCGCGGCGAGCGCGGCAGCGACGATGATATCGCCATCGGTGATTTGCAGCGCACCGCCAACAGCGTGTCTTTCCTCGTCCGCAATGCGACACAGGTTGATGCGGCTCGGGAACGTCTCAACACATTGACGACCGGCGCGCAGCTGACCGGCCAGCGCACCTGGGACATTGAAGTACGCGATACCACGCGGGTGGTTGTGACGCTGACCGAGGCCGGGTTTGACGAGTTTCTCCGCCAGTCGATGGTTGGCGCGCGTGACGTGGTCGAACGCCGCCTCGACGGCTTTGGCACCCGCGAGCCGACGATCATCCTTGAAGGCGAGGATCGCATTGTCGTGCAGGTTCCCGGCATCGACGATCCGGGCGCGCTCAAGGAATTGCTGGGCCAGACCGCGCGGCTTGAATTCCGCATGGTGACCGAGAATTTCGACGCTGCCGAAGCCGCGCAGGGCCGTGCGCCCGTTGGCAGCATGGTCGTTCCCTATGCCAACCAGCAGGGGTTTGAGGTCGTCAGCCGTCAGGTGATGATTTCCGGCGACCAGTTGGAGGATGCGCAGCAGAGCTTTGACCAGCAATCGGGCTCTCCGGTTGTCACCATCCAGTTCAACAGTGCCGGG
>CANHQT010000016.1 GCA_947463325.1 Sphingomonadaceae bacterium | reverse complement strand
GCAATGGTCTTGAGATCGCGCTCGAACAGGCCGCACGTGTTGGGGTTGGTGATCATCACCCCCGCGACATCGGGGCCAAGCCGCGCGGTCAGCGCCGCCACATCGACACGACCGTCGGGTGTCGCCGGAATATCCTCCACCTTGTAACCGGCAAAGGCTGCGGTGGCGGGATTGGTGCCATGCGCGCTTTCGGGAACGAGGATGACCTCGCGCGCATCGCCGCGAGCCTCGAGCGCGGCGCGGATCGCGAGGATACCGCACAATTCGCCGTGCGCCCCGGCCTTCGGGCTCATCGCCACACCGGCCATGCCAGTCAGCTTGACCAGCCAGTCGCCGAGCTCATGAATGACCGCGAGAGCACCCTGCACGCTATCGGTTGGCTGGAGCGGGTGGATATCGGCAAAGCCGGGCAGACGCGCCATCTTCTCGTTGAGGCGCGGATTGTGCTTCATGGTGCACGATCCCAGCGGAAAGAAGCCAAGGTCGATGCCGTAATTCTGACGGCTGAGGCGGGTGTAGTGGCGGACCGTTTCCGCTTCGGACAGGCCGGGCAGGCCAGTCCCTTCGCGCCGCAACAGCGAGGAATTGAGACGCGGTGCAGCGGTTGGTGCTTCTTCGAAATCGACGCCGGTGCGATCATGCGATCCCGTCTCGAAGATCAGAGCTTCTTCAAGCATCAATGCACGGTTGCCAGTGAAGGTGGCGTTGCTGCCTTCGCTCTTCACGCCAGCGATGGTGGGGCGCCAGCCGCCCTGGTTGATCACGCTCATGCCAGCTGCTCCTTCAGCGCTGCGGCCAGCGCTGCAATGTCTTCCTCGGTCACGGTTTCAGTGGCGGCGACAATCAGGCCGCACTCCAGATCGTCCCGATCGGGAAGCAGGCGGGCGATAGAAACGCCGCCCAGCACGCCCTTGTCGGCCATCGCCCGCACCGCAGCACGGGCGGGGACAGGCAGCTCGACCGTGAACTCATTGAAGAATTGCGGGGTCTTGAGCGTGACACCGGGAATGGCGGTCAACGCGTCAGCCGCGGCACAGGCGCGGGCGTGGTTGATCGCCGCCAGCTGCGTCAGCCCCTTGTCGCCCAGCAGGGTCATGTGGATGCTGAACGCCAGAGCGCAGAGACCGGAGTTGGTGCAGATGTTCGACGTCGCCTTTTCGCGGCGGATATGCTGCTCGCGCGTCGAGAGGGTCAACACGAAACCGCGCCGCCCGTCTGCATCGACCGTCTCACCGCACAGTCGACCCGGCATCTGGCGGACATATTTTTCCTTGGCCGCGAACAGGCCGACATAAGGCCCGCCGAACTGGAGGCCGACGCCGATCGACTGGCCTTCGCCGACGACGATGTCAGCACCCATCGAACCGGGGCTTTCGATCATCCCCAGCGCCACTGGCTCGGTCACCACCGCGATCAGCAGCGCGCCTGCGGCATGCGCGGCCTCGGCATAGGGGCGCAGGTCAAAGACATTGCCGAACACGTCAGGATATTGGACGACGACACAGCTGGTCTCGCCATCGATCAGGCCCAGCGTTTCTTCGCCACGCTCGGGCGAAGGCGTCGCCTCGACCAGCGTGTCGCCGGTGAACTTCGCCATGGTACGCGCAACCGAACGGTAATGGGGGTGCAGCCCACCATCGATCACCGCCTTCGTCCGCCGCGTGATACGCCGCGCCATGCCAACCGCTTCCCAGCAAGCGGTCGACCCGTCGTACATCGATGCATTCGCGATATCGCAGCCGAACAGGCGCGCGACCTGCGTCTGGAATTCGAACAGCATCTGCAGTGTGCCCTGCGCGATTTCCGGCTGATACGGTGTATATGCAGTTAGAAACTCGCCGCGCTGGATCAAATGATCGACGCTCGCCGGCACATGGTGGCGGTATGCCCCGGCACCCAGGAAGAAGGGCACATCGCCCGCAACTGTGTTGCGCGCCGCCAGCGCTTTCATATGGCGTTCCACAGCCAGCTCGCTGGCATGATGCGGCAGGCCGTCAATGGGGCCTTCCAGCCGCGCTTCGGCAGGCACATCAACGAACAGATCGTCAACCGAGGTCGCGCCGACGGTGGCAAGCATCTGCTGTCGGTCGGCCGGCGAAAGAGGAAGGTAACGCATCAGGCGGTTGCTCCGCAGGCTGGGAAGAGGAGAGGGAAGCGGTCGTCAGCCTCGGTCAGAGGCTGTCGACATAGGTCTGGTAAGCAGCGGCATCCATCAGCCCTTCAAGTTCCGACGGATCGGAAAGGGCCATACGGAAAAACCAACCGTCGCCTTCAGGCGCGCTGTTGACCAGCGAAGGGTCGGCATCGAGGCCAGAATTGCCTTCGATGACAGTGCCAGAAACCGGTGCATAAACGTCAGACGCGGCCTTGACCGATTCGACCACCGCAGCGTCATCGCCCTTGGCGACCACACGGCCGGCATCCGGAACCTCGACGAACACGACATCGCCGAGCTGGCCCTGCGCATAGTCAGTGATGCCGACCGTGGCACTGTCGCCATCGACATCGATCCATTCATGATCCTGGGTGAAGTAACGCGGCATAAACTCAAACTCCCTTGCGAACATAGCGATGGGGGACAAATGGCATGGCGGTGACGCTGAGCGCGATGCGTTTGCCGCGCACTTCCGCTTCAAGCGGACCAGAAAGCGCATCGCTCGCGACATAGCCCATGGCAATGGGAGCGCCGACGCTCGGCGCAAATCCGCCGGATGTGATGTGGCCAACCTGGACAGCGCCGGCGAACACCGGTGCACCTTCGCGGACCGGTTGGCGGCCTTCGACGGCAAAACCGACGCGCTTGCGCTGCGGCCCATTGGCAATCGCCGCAAGAATGCGCCCGGCTCCGGGAAAACCGCCGTCTTCACGACGACGCTTGGAAATGGCGAAAGCCAGATCGCCTTCGACCGGGTCGGTGCCTTCATCAAGATCATGGCCGTAGAGCGGCAGGCCTGCCTCCAACCGCAGGGAATCGCGCGCACCAAGGCCACAGGGTTTCACCGCGTCATACGCGCACAGGGCATCGGCAAATTGTTCAGCTGCATCGGCGGAAAGGGAAATCTCGTAGCCGTCTTCGCCAGTATATCCCGAACGACTGACGCCGAGCGCAACCCCGCGCCAGACCATCGGCGCCGCCTGCATGAAAACAAGATCGCGCACACCCGGCCCGCCATCCTGCGCTGGGGCGACGCCGATATCTGCCAGCGCATCAACAGCCTTCGGCCCTTGCAGCGCGAGCAACGCCAGATCATCGCCATGGTTAAGCGTGATATTGTCGGGCAATTCCTCACGCAGATGGGCAATATCGTCCCACTTCACCGCGCCATTGACGACCAGATAGAGGTGATCGCCGGCATTGGTAATCATCAGATCATCGAGGATGCCGCCTTCCTCGTTCAGTAGCAGTGAATAACGCATCCGACCCGGCTTCAGCGCCGAGATGTCACCCGGCACCAGCGCCTCCAGCGCGTCAGCCACGCCTTCGCCGGATATAGTGAGCTGGCCCATGTGGCTGACATCGAACAGTCCGGCGCTGTCCCGTGTCCAGAGATGTTCGGCCATGATGCCTTCATATTGCACGGGCATGTGATAGCCGGCGAACGGCACCATCCGGCCGCCGCGCGCACGGTGCCAGGCATCAAGCGGCAGGGTCAGAATCTCGGGCTCTGCGCCCTCGCCTTCGCCATCGTCATGGAATTCAGCATCGCTCATCACAAAGGCTCCGGCTTCGGTGTCACAGCCGGGCGCACCGCACGGTTATGCGGAGCGGTTCCGGCTGCCCCCTCTGTCACGGAAACCTGAGAGCTTTCCCCCGCAAAACACGCGGGGTTACCCCTTCGGTGGTTCCTGCCTGAGCGGGAACGCTTTCCAGAGCATCGCTATGAACGCACGCGGTCCTTTTGCCTGAGAGATTCCGGGGCGGTTGCTCCTTCGGCGACCGGATGCGAATCCGGTCCTCTCCCGCGCTGTCAGCGACGTCGCGAGCCTTGGTGCGCGCAGTGCCGCGAGTCAACCGGCGATGCGGACTATCCCGTCATGTTCGTGAATATGCGTGCCAACGCCACCGCCTTGCGCCAGCGCAACGATGGCGCGCGCGACCGTTGTGGCGGGAATGGAACGGTAGCGGCGCATACGCCCCAGCATCAGCGCGTCGGTGAGCGGGGCGGCGATCATCGCTATCACCTCGCCAGCCCGGAACGGCCCCTTTCGTTCACCAGTAAGGAGGCCGGGGCGCAATATGTCGACCCGTTCGAATCCCATAGCGCCCAGCGCTTCTTCCACCTCGCCCTTGGTGCGCAGGTAGAAATTGGCCGACCGTGCTGAAGCGCCGATCGAAGAGACAGTGATGAAATGCCGCGCGCCAGCCTCCCGCGCGGCTTTCGCCACCGCGAGCAGCAGATCATGGTCGACCGCCCGGAACGCCCCCTGCGATCCCGCCTGGCGGATGGTCGTCCCCAGGGCGCTGGCGACCACAGTCGGCGCGGCGGCCGCAATTTCCGCCTGCCATTGCTGGGTCGGCGTGACACTCTGGCGAACCCCGGCGGGCAGATCATCGGCCGGACGGCGCACTAGGATGTGGAGCCCTTGAGGCGCAGCACGGACCACTGCCTCCCCCACCATCCCGGTGGCGCCAACCAAAAGCAGATCAGCCACGGCGCAGCACCTCCGGCACAGCGGCACTGCCAGCAATCTCGGCATAGCGATCCAGCGCGAAACGGTCCGTCATTCCGGCAATATAGTCCGCGATGTGCCGCGCACGCCACAGTGGATCTTCCGGCAGGCGGTGTGCCCAATCCCCGCCCATCAGCGCCGGATCATCACAATAGGTGCCAAATAGGGAGGTCACGACAGTGCGGGCCGCGTCCGCAGCATCCAGTTGGCTGGGATGGTGGTAAAGCTCAGCATACATGAACTGTTTGAGGCTACGTTCATGGCCAGCCAGCTCCGGCGAAAAGCCTGCGAGGTTGCGGCCCGCCGCGCGCACATCATCGACACTCGCAACCCCTGCCGCGTCGCACTCGGCAATGCTGTGTGTGATCACATCATTGACCATCAGTCCAATCTGGCTGCGCACCAGTTCGCGCAGCTGGCGTTCGCGCGGGACCCCAGGACAACGGCGCTCCACCGCTGCGAAATTCGATCCCACCCAAGGCTGGGCCAACAGCTTATCGACATCAAGGAGGCCGGCGCGCAGGCCATCATCAATGTCGTGATTGTCATAGGCGATATCGTCCGCCACCGCCGCCACCTGCGCCTCCAGCGAAGCATGGCTAAGCAGATCGAGCCGGAAGGCCGCGTCGATCGCCTGCATCGCCCAAGTCGGATCGTGCACCGGCCCGTTGTGCTTGGCGAGGCCCTCCATCGTTTCCCAGCTCAGATTGAGCCCGTCGAACAGCGGATAGGGCGTTTCCAGAACCGCCAGCGTGCGCAGCGTGTGGGCGTTATGATCAAACCCCCCAAAGGGCGCGAGGCTCGCCTCCAGCGCATCCTCCCCCGCATGGCCAAAAGGTGGGTGACCGATGTCGTGGGCAAGGCACAGCGCCTCTGTCAGATCCTCGTCGAGGCCAAGCGCACGGGCAATGGTGCGGCCGATCTGCGCGACTTCGATACTGTGGGTGAGGCGTACACGGAAATGATCGCCGTCGGGCGCAATGAACACCTGCGTCTTGTGGCGCAGGCGGCGAAAGGCGATCGAATGGACAATGCGGTCACGGTCACGCTGAAAGGCGTTGCGCGGGCCGCGCTCGGGTGATCCCGCCTCGGGATGAAGCCGCCCGCGCGAACGGTCAGCATGGCAGGCCAGGTGCGCCAACTGCGCGGCAATAGTCATCTGCGCCCGACCGGCGTCACTTCCTCGCCTGCCTCGCTCGACCAGATGAAGGCGTCCCCGCCGGCTCGGCGATAGGCACTTTCCCATGCCCGCGCCGCTGCCTGATTACGGAATGGCCCGACGACCAAGCGACGGGTGCGGCCCCAGACCGCAGACGAACAATTCTGATCGCCCCAAGCGGCAGCACGTTCACGCGCAAGGCGGCGGCAGTCAAAGGCGAGCGCGGAAACATTCGCACCAGTCGCCACCTGCACCCAGATACGCGCCGGATTGTTACGCAGGCGAGCTGCCTGTTCGCGCGCTTCGGCCTCTTCTGCTGCGCGTCGGCGCGCCTCTGCTTGCTCGGCCGCACGCGTTCTTGCCTGTTCCTGAGCCGTGGCGCGGGCGGCAGCAGCCGCTTCGGCCTGCGCGCGGCGCTGTTCGGCAGCAATCGCCTGAAGCTCGGAGAGGCTAAGCGCATATTCGCTCGCCGCCCGCTCGGATTCGGGGACGGTGATCGATTCGATCACGCTGGCCAACGACCAGCCGGCGATAACCGTAGAACCGGTCGGCGGGGCCACGGGTACCGGAATGACAGGGGCCGGCGCCGGAATCGAAGCAGCGGGAGGCGATGCGGTTGCAGTCGCTACGGGAACCGATTGAACAACGGGTGCTGAAACCAGCACAGGCGCCGGTGGCGGTGGCGGCGGGGCCGCTGTGATAGGCGGCGCACCCGGCGTGGTGGTTGTGTTCAGCGAAGCGAGCGCCGGAGCGGGCGCGCTGGCGGCCGCTGATGCTGATGCCGGAGCGGAAACAGCGGCCCGTGCTGTCTCTGATCGGCGACCGCGCGTCCCACGCTCTCGTGCCCGCTCCGACCGGGCGCGATCCGCCGCGGGCTGGGGAATAACAACGGCAGGGGGAGCCGCGGCGAGGCGGGCAGCGCTGCGCGAAGGCTGGCGTTGCACTTCAGCATAATCGGGAAAGCGTCCGAAATGCGAAGCCGCCGCGAGTTGCGCTGGAGTCAGACGGTCGAGCAGCGCCCAATAGGGTTCGATCGCCTGGGCCAGTTCAGTGGGCATGGTCGTCCGCGCAATTTGGCGCGCTTCGTCAGGGCGGCCATTCATGGCGACAATCATCGCCCGCGAACGCCAGGCGGCACGGTCTTGAGCCCTTAAAAGCGGCCCCAGCAGCTGAACGGCCCGATCGGCTTCGCCCGAAATCCCCAGCGAAATAGCATGGCGACGCGTGACTTCTGCGGAGGGTGCCTCGCGTTCCGCAACACCATAGTCGGCCTGTGCGCGCCGCTGATCACCGAGCAAATCAAAGGCAAGGCCGCGATCCCCGATATAGGTTCGGTCGAGCCCACCTGCGGCCACGGCGGCATCAAAATAGCGCATCGCCGCCTCGGCATCCTCGAGCTGGACCATTGCGGCACCCAAGGCAGCCTTGATCACCGGATCCTGCGGAGCCAGCGCTTCGGCGCGCGCAAGAAAACCGGTGGCTGCCCTTGCGTCACCCAAGACCAACGCAGCGCGCCCGGCCTGACTCAAGGCAAACCAATCGCTCCCGTCCGCGGCAATCCGGCTGAGGGCTTCCGTGAGCTGGCGCTGCGCATCGAGCCGCGCCGCCGTTTCGGCGTCGAGCTGCGGGCCTGACAAAGCATCAGCTTGTGCAAATGCTGGAGAGCAAAGCAACGGAACGGATGCTGTCGCAGCCAATAGGAGCGACAACAGCGAATGACGGACGGGCAACAGCATGACGCAGGACATAAGTCGCCTTACCACGCTGGCGCAGAGCCGAGTCAACGGCTCACCGCACAACCACGCCCTTCCAGCGCGGCTGACGCCAGCTTACTGGTTGCTCTGACGCCCCAGAAAACGCGGGATCGAGGGGAAGGCATTATCGTCGCCTTCATCCTCATCCTCGTTCTTGCCGCCGTCCATTCGGGAAAGATGCTTCATGCGCTCGAACAGCGTCGCACCAGCCGGGGGCGGAGGGGGTGCCGATTCCTGGGCCGGGCTGATCGAAGAGGCAGGCTCGGCCAACGGCATCGGTGGCGGCACGGTATCGTCATAGACCGGAGGATCGGCCCGATCCTCGGGCTCCGGCGCTTCGAGCACCAGCTCATCAGCGCCGCCCTCGTCCTCGTCGAAATGCGCACTACCGAGATCGAGCGGTTCGTCCTCATCCGAAGCAACCTCTACGGACGGATCGGAATAGCTGGCAAAGCCTGGAGCAGGCAGATCGGGCGCGCTCTCAACGACAGGCTCGGGCTCCGGAGCGGCGACCACCGGTTCGGGAGCAGGAGGAACGGCGCCAAATGACGGCGCGGCAACGCCCAGTCCCGCACCCATCGCCAAGGATGGCGCCGTGGTCGTCTGTGGGCGCTGCTGGAAAAGATTGGGGCGCTGCACCTGCGGCGCTTGCGCACCATCATCAAGGCCGGTTGCGACCACCGAAACGCGAATGCGACCATTAAGCGCCGGATTGAATGCCGAACCCCAGATGATGTTGGCATCGGGATCGACCAGGTCCCGGATATGATCGCCGGCTTCCTGCACTTCGAACAGGCCCATGTCCTCACCGCCCGAAATCGAGACGATGACACCCCTTGCGCCAGCCATGCTGACGCCATCGAGCAGCGGGTTGGCGATCGCCTGCTGCGCCGCGAGCAAAGCGCGACCTTCGCCTTCGGCCTCGCCGGTGCCCATCATCGCCTTGCCCGCATCGCGCATCACCGATTTCACGTCGGCGAAGTCGAGGTTGACGAGACCGGGCATGACCATCAGGTCGGTGATGCCACGCACACCCTGCTGCAGCACTTCGTCCGCCATGCGGAAGGCTTCGATAAAGGTCGTCTTCGCCTCTGCAACCATGAACAGATTCTGGTTGGGAATGACGATCAGCGTATCGACGTGATTCTGCAGTTCCTCGATGCCTGCGTCGGCGGAGCGCATGCGACGCGCCCCTTCAAAGCTGAACGGCTTTGTCACCACACCGACTGTGAGGATGCCCTTGTCCCGCGCCGCCTTTGCAATCACCGGCGCGGCGCCAGTGCCTGTACCGCCTCCCATGCCGGCGGCCAGGAACACCATGTGCATTCCTTCCAGCGCCTGTTCGAGGTCCACGATCGACTCTTCGGCAGCGGCACGGCCGACTTCGGGCCGCGCACCTGCGCCAAGGCCCTGCGTAATCTGCGCTCCAAGCTGGATGCGGCGCTGCGCCTTGCTGGCGTTGAGTGCCTGTGCGTCGGTATTCGCGACAAGGAACTCCACCCCTGCCACTTCTGCGGCAATCATGTTGGCGATGGCGTTGCCCCCGGCACCGCCGACGCCGATCACGGCAATCTTGGGCTTGAGGCCGTCGAGCTGCGGCAGACCGATGTTGATGCTCATACGCTTAACTCCCCGAACCGGACACGCCGGCCACCCAGATACGGTGTATTGGCACTAATCTCCGACACCGTTTCTAGACTCTTGCAATATTTCGCGGCGATGCGGAATCCTGAATCTTAACCAACTTGCAATTTTATCGTCATGAGCGCCGCTGCCACAGCGCGACAATGCGCTTCCACCAGGAATCGCCCGGGCCAACGGCCGAGCTGGCACCTGAACGCAGCCGCAAATCATCAGGCGGATCAGCGGCATAAAGCACGAGGCCAATAGCCGTGGCAAAGCCGAGATTGTCATGCGCCTGGGTCATGCCAGTCAGGCCGGTTGGACGGCCAATGCGGGTGGTGCCGCCGAGCACACCCTGCACATAATCGGCCATGCCCTTCAGTTCACTGGTTCCGCCCGTCAGCACCACCTGGCGCTGCGCCGGCCCACCATCGCCCATCTGCGACAGGACAGTGCCAATCTGCGGAACAAAATGGTCAAGGCGGGCACGAATGACTGCGTTGAGCTGAGCCCGGGTGCATTTTCCGCGATCGGTCCCCTCGGTCGCCTCACCCAGCGAAATCTGGTCCTGATGATCGCGTGGGCTGGAGATGGCTGAACCGTAGAAACATTTCAGACGTTCAGCCTGCGCGCGGCTGGTACCAAATTGGGAGGCAATATCGTCCGTGATGTCGGCTCCACCTGCCGGGATGGTGGCAAGGCCAACCAGCATACCCCCTGCAAACAGGCCGATATGTGTCAACGACGCACCAATATCGACAAGCGCGGTACCGATGTCGCGCTGTTCCTCTGTGAGGCTGGCAAGGCCTGCCGCCATCATCGTCGCCACAACTTCGCGGATATCGACATGCGCCGCGCGCACAGCTGTCACGAGATTGCTGACCGGGCCGCGATCCGCCTCAATCAGATGTACGGACACTCCGAAGCGATCAGCATAAAGGCCGGCCGGGTCGCGGATGCCGTCATTGCCATCAAGCATGTAGAAGACAGGTTGGGCATGGAGCACTGCCCGGTCTTCGCCCAGCAGACGCGTCCTTGCCCGGGTGTGCAGCTCATCAATATCATCGGCTTCGATCTGGCCGCGCGTAAACGGGTCTTCGTGGGAAGCGATACGGCTGGTTAGCGTTCCGCCGCCAAACCCTATCCAGGCCTGCTGCACCTCGATCCCCGCCATGCGCTCCGCCTGTTCGAGCGCCTCACGCACCGACCGATCGACTTTGGGGATGTCAGTCACATAGCCGCGCTTAACGCCCAGGCTTTCGCGCACGCCTGTGCCGAGCACGTGCAGCGTTCCATCAGATGCCTGTCCGGCAATCAGCACCGCGATCTTTGAGGAACCGATGTCGATTCCAGTGAGCAAGCGCTCGATACGGGGGGAACTCATGGCCTCGCCCTACCCTCCATCACTGGTGGCAGGGGTAATCTCCCGGTCGCTGCCGGTGATGAGGCCAAGATCGCCAAGATCACCTTCCCGGCTCGGGCGGAAAACCATTTTGCCAGGGAAACGCATATCGAACCTCGCCACATCACGACCGAGCAGGCGGTTAACCCCATCCATGCGTGCAAATTCGGCGAATGCATCGCGTGCACGCGCCTGATCCTCGGGAAGCAGCAAGGTCTCTCCGGTCCGGAAAGTGAGGTTCCAGCGACGGTTGCCGACCCAAGTCCCGCCAATCACCTGTGGCTTGAGTGCCGGAGCCGCAGCGATAAGGGCAAGAAAATCAGGCGTTTGCACTGCCGGATCATTCCCAACCAGCACAGGCAAACCAGGAATGCTCGCAGCATCAACCCCAGGCAAAGCTGTCCCGCCGTCATCAATCAGCGTGTAACGCCCACCGCGTTGCCACACCGCGACCGGAGTCCTTTCGACCAGATCGATAACCAGCGTATCGGGCAAACGCCGACTGACCCGCGCGTCGCCAACCCAGCCATATTCCCTCAACTCCTCGCGCACCTCGGCAATGTCGAAGGCGAGCATCGATCTGTCTTTCTGCTTCAAGGCAATGTCATAAACGCGCAGGCGATCGATGCGGTTGGCGCCGACCACCTCAATCCGCTGTACGGAAAAACCCGCCCGCCCCACGGCCTGAACAATCTCGTCGCGCGCAAAGGCGGTCGCGCCCGTAAGGCTCGCCGTCAACCAGGCAGCGCCCAACAGGAAAACCGCAAACACCCAGACCGCAATCCGGCGCACGGTAGCAGGCGACAGCGGCTGACGGGCGAGAAGACGCGCCGACAGCGGCGGACCGGAGGGGCGGCGACGCTGTGCCGGCCGTGCACCCTTGCCGCGCTTGACGGTCTGGCTGGACGGCCCCTTCTTCCCCCGGCTCATAGCGCTTCCTCCACGATCCGTTCGACCAGCTCGGCATAGTCGATGCCCCGCGCTGCCGCTTGCTCGGGAACGAGACTGAGGGCAGTCATGCCCGGCTGGGTGTTGACTTCCAGCAGGAAAATGCCCGCTTCGCCAGCCTCATCATCCCAGCGAAAATCGGAGCGCGAGGCGCCCTTGCAGCCAAGCAAACGGTGCGCATCAAGCGCGATCGTCTTCATCCGCTCGGCGATGGCTTCAGGGATCTCGGCGGGGCAGACGTGGCGGGTCAGGCCATCGGTGTATTTGGCGTCATAATCGTAAAAACCGGTCGAAACGACCAACTCTGTCACGGCCAGCGCTTCGCCGCCAAGCACCGCAACCGTCAGTTCGCGACCTTTGATGAAGGGCTCGGCAAGCAGTTCATCAAACTCAAGCCAGGGTCCCCGCGCATCGCGGGCAATGGGGTTGCCATAATTGCTGTCGTCCCGGACGATGGCGACGCCGACACTGCTGCCCTCGTTGAGAGGCTTGAGCACATAGGGGCGCGGCAGCGGATCGCCTTCGAACAGGCTCGCGGAGGAGACGATGCGCCCTTCGGGCATCGGGATGCCGTGAGGCACGAGGCGCTGCTTGGTCAGTTCCTTGTCGATGGCGATGACCGACGTGACGAGACCGGAGTGGGTATATTTGAGGCCCATGAGGTCGAGCATGCCCTGCACCGTGCCATCCTCTCCCGGCACGCCATGCAGCGCATTGAACACCACATCGGGATTGGCCTCCGCCAGCCGCAGTGCGACGTCGCGGCCCATGTCGATGCGGGTGACGCGGTGACCGCGGCTTTCGAGCGCGCGTGCTACACCCTCGCCGCTCTTGAGCGAGACTTCGCGTTCGGCCGACCAGCCCCCCATGAGGACCGCGACATGCCATGGACCACGGCTCATTGCGGTACTCCCACGCGCTTTATCTCCCATTCCAGGTTGACGCCGCTGTGCGCCTTCACCCGCCGCCGCACTTCCTCGCCCAGCGCCTCGATGTCAGCGCTGGTCGCGGTGCCGGTGTTGATGAGGAAGTTGGTATGCTTCTCGCTCACCTGCGCGCCACCGATGGCAAGGCCGCGGCAACCAGCGGCGTCGACCAACTGCCAAGCCTTGTGCCCGGGCGGGTTTTTGAATGTCGATCCACCGGTCTTGCTGCGCAGCGGCTGCGAAGCCTCACGGCTTTCGGCGATACGGTCCATTTCGGCCTGCACCGCTTCAGGCGCGGCAGGAACACCCCGAAACGTCGCGGACACGACGATGGCGCCTTCGGGCAGTTCACTGTGACGGTAGCTGTAGCCCAGCGCGTTGACCGGCAGGGTCACACGCTCGCCGGACCGCAAGACGACATCGCACTCAATCAGGATATCGCATGTCTCGCGGCCATAAGCACCGCCGTTCATGCGCACGAAGCCACCAACAGTGCCAGGAATGGAGCGCAGGAATTCGAGACCGCCAATCCCGGCATCGCGCGCGGTCGAAGAAACCAGAATGCCAGAGGCACCGCCGCCGCAGCGCAGAGTGGTTTCATCGATCCTTTCGACCTTCGCAAAGGCCTTGCCCAAACGGACGACGACACCGCGTACCCCGCCATCACGGACAATGAGATTGGAACCGAGACCAAGTGCCATCACCGGCATCGTCGGATCGATAGCGGACAGGAATCCTGCCAGATCGTCGGCGTCTTTCGGTTCAAACAGCCATTCAGCCAATCCGCCCGACTTGAACCAAACCAGAGGAGCCAATGGGGCGTTGGCAGTGACCTTGCCACAAACTTCGGGGAGGGCCGCAACTGCGTTCACAGACGCGACTCGACAGCTGTGGCGAGGCCGGCCGCCATCTTGGTGATATCACCGGCACCCAGACAGATGATCATCCCTCCGGCACCGAGTTCACCGTTGCGGATCATGGCTGCGGTCGCATCGGCGAGTGTATCGGCGTCAGCGACGACCGCCGCCTGCCTATGTCCACGATCCCGGAGGCCGGTCACCAGCGCATCGGACGAAACGCCCTCCATGGGGCTTTCCCCGGCTGCGTAGACAGGCAGCGCCAGCACCCGGTCGGCGTCATTAAAGGCCTGCTGGAAATCCTCCATATGCGCACCGAGACGAGTGAAGCGGTGCGGCTGGACCACGGCGACCACCTGCCCAGCGCCGACGCCTTCGCGTGCTGCGGAGAGGACGGCGCGGATTTCGACCGGATGGTGCGCATAATCGTCAATCACGGTCACGCTGCCGCCCGGCACCGCTATATTGCCCACTTTCGTAAAGCGCCGTTTGACCCCCGCGAAGCCGGCAAAGCCGCTGACGATGATGTCATCAGTGACACCCATGTGCAGCGCGACCGCGATTGCGGCGAGCGCATTCTGCACATTATGTCTGCCCGACATCGGCAGATGAATGCCCTCTATCGTCCGGCTGTTTCCATCCCGGTCCCGCACCACAACATCGAAGCGGTTGCCGTCCGGCCCAGGTTGAACATTGGTGCCGCGCACGTCGGCCTGCGCGGAGAAACCGTAGGTGACGATGCGGCGGTCGCGGATGCGCGGGATGATCGCCTGCACCTCCGGATGATCGAGGCATAGCATCGCCGCGCCATAGAAAGGCACATTCTCTATGAATTCGACGAAGGCCGCCTTGATCGCGTCGAAGCTGCCATAATGGTCGAGGTGTTCCGGATCGATGTTGGTGACGACAGCGATGGTCCCATCCAGTCTCAGGAAGCTGCCGTCGCTTTCGTCTGCTTCCACGACCATCCAGTCGGATGCACCGAGGCGGGCGTTGGAACCATAATTGTTGATGATGCCGCCATTGATCACAGTAGGGTCAATGCCGCCGGCATCAAGCAACGCCGCAACAAGGCTGGTCGTGGTGGTCTTGCCGTGGGTGCCCGCAATGGCGACAGTTGACTTGAGGCGCATCAGTTCAGCGAGCATTTCCGCACGCCGCACGATAGGGATGCGCCCGGCGAGCGCGGCTTCAACTTCCGGATTGCCGCGCTTCACCGCAGTTGACGTGACGACGACAGCCGCGCCATCCACATTCTCGGCAGCGTGACCAATCATCACACGGATACCGCGCTGGCGCAGCCCTTCAACGACATAGCTGTCGGCAATGTCGCTGCCCTGCACGCTATAGCCCAGATTATGCATCACCTCTGCGATGCCGGACATACCGATGCCGCCGATGCCGACGAAATGGATGGTGCCAATATCGGTGCCGACACCCCTCATGCGCCAGCCCCCGCAAGACCACCCTGAGTGGCACGGGCATTGGCCAGAGCAGCAGAGCCGACCTCTATCACGTCCATCAGCCCGGCACCCCCAGTACGTTCCACCAGATCCGCGAGATCGCGCGTCGCATTGGGCCGGCCAACCCCAAGCGCCCGCGTGGCAGCATATTCAAGAGCGCCGGGCTCCAGTGCGAGTTTCTGCATCTGCTTGGCAAGTTCGACGACAGTGAATCGCGACTGCGGGATGCTGCGTGCACCACCAACAGCCACCATCTCACGCGTGTTATGCGTCTGGTGGTCGTCGGTCGCGCTCGGCAATGGCACCAGTATGGCGGGTCGACCCGCGCACGTCAGTTCAGCGATGGTCGATGCGCCTGCGCGCGCAATGACCAGATGCGCCCAATCGAGCTTGGCCGGCATGTCTTCAATGAATGTGGCAACATCGGCGGCGATCTGATGCCCGGCATAGGCAGCGCGAACACGGTCGATATCCTCAGGGCGGCATTGCTGCGTCACCTGCAGCCGCTGGCGGAAGGCGAGCGGCATCATGGCCAGCGCGTCGGGAATGATATCAGCGAAAACACTCGCGCCCTGACTGCCACCCGTGACCAGCAAGCGAAACACGCTCTCGCTGCCGAGCGGCGGATAGCCCTTGGTGCGCAGAGCAACGACGGCGTCTCGGACGGGATTGCCCACCAGATGCACCTTGCCTTCGCAGCCACGCGGCATCCGGGCGACATCCGGATAGGATGTGGCAATGGCATCAACGCGGCGCGCAATCAGCCGGTTGACGCGGCCGAGCACAGCATTCTGGTCATGGATCAATGTCGGGATGCGCAGAGCGCGCGCGCCGAGCAGCGCAGGCAATGCGGGATAGCCGCCAAAACCGATGACGGCAGAAGGATCAAAGGCGCGCATCAGCTCAATCGCCATCGCCCGGCCCTTGCGGATAGCGAGCGCGGCGCGCACCCAGCCGACCGGGCCACCGCCGAGACGGCCAGCAGGCAGCACATGCACCTGGAGCCCTTCCGGAGCGCCAGGAATGCGGGCGCCGCGATCATCGGTGACCAACGCTGCATGGTGGCCGCGCGCCATGAGTTCGGCGGCAAGTGCATAGGCGGGCATCATGTGCCCCCCTGTCCCTCCGGCAGCGAGAACATAGTGGCGGGTAATGGTCATCGAGGATCCCAGGCAGACAGGTTGACCGGCGGTGCCCGATAGGGGTTACGCCGGGTCAGGGCCAGCAACAATCCCATCGCGATAGACAGCGCCCAGACCGAAGAGCCACCATAGCTGATGAACGGCAACGTCATACCCTTTGACGGGGCGATGTGCAGGTTGACCGCAATGTTGATGATTACCTGCCCTGCGAACAATGCGATCAGGCCCGTTCCGGCGAGTATCACGAACTGGTCCCGTTCCTCTCGCAATCGCTGGATCACCCGCACGATCAGGGTGAAATAGAGGAACAGGATCGCGGCGCAGGCGATAAGGCCGAACTCTTCCCCGATAACCGAGAATATATAGTCGGTATGCGCTTCGGGCAGGTCCCACTTGGCGGTGCCGGTAAAGGGGCCTGAACCGATAAGGCCACTGTTGGTCAGCGTATCATAGGCCTTGTCCACCTGATGCTGATCCCCGGACCCGAAGAGGAAAGCATCGATGCGACGTCGCGCCGTTTCATAGGTGAAGTAGGTTACTGCGGCAAAAATCGCGCCAATGCCGCCGATCCAGCCAAACAAACGCATTGGCAGGCCAGCCACGAACACCAGCACGAGCCAGGTACAGACATAAAGCACTGTCTGACCAAAATCGGTTTCGAGCATCAACAAGAGGGCGATCAGCGCCGTCAGCCCCGCTGTCAGCCAGAAAACCGGCAAACGCTCGTCCTCCACCCGGCAGGACAATATCCAACCGACCGCGACAGCAAACATCGGCTTCAAAAACTCGGATGGCTGAACACGATACCAGCCACTGCCCAGCCAGCGGTAGGAACCGCCCGATTCCGATCCGAGGCCGGGGACCAGAACCAGCACCAGCCCGATCACGCCAAGCCCGGTGCAGACCATCGCGACCCGGCGGATCTCAACCTTGCTGCGCATAGCGAAGAAGATCAGAAAACCGATTCCGGAAACGACGAAAAAGATTTGTCGCCACAGATAATAGAGCGGCGGATATTCCACCCCCGCTTTGCGTTCGAGGGATTCTGCACCCACCGGTGACGCGACAGCCACAGACAAAATGCCGATGGCCATCAGCGTCAGGATCATGGCGAGCAAGGGACGGTCAACTTCGCTGAACCAGCGGGCAACAGGGCTGCGATCAGCGCGGCTGAGCGGCATCGGTCGCCTGCGACCATGCAGTTCAGGCGGGATATAGGGTCCCGATGCCGCTGCCGGCGAAGTCGCCTTCATGTCCGGTTCGCTCCCTTCAATGCCAGCACAAGCTGCCGAAACACATCACCGCGATGCTCGAAATCGCGGAACTGATCGAAGGAGGCTGCGGCCGGCGACAAAAGCACAACGTCACCCGGTTGCGCATGCGAGTGCGCAGAGGCCACGGCCATCTCCATTGTCCCGCTGTCGAGCAACGGAACCTTGCCCTCCATTGTCCGCGCCAGCATCGGTGCCGCTTCGCCGATCAAATAGGCGCGCGCCACATGACCCAGCAGCGGCGCACATTCTCCAATGCCCTCATCCTTTGCGAGGCCACCGACAATCCAGTGAATGCGGGGCGTTCCACCCTGCGGCGGATAGGCGGCGAGTGCAGGCGCGGCAGATGCGGCATTGGTTGCCTTGCTGTCGTTCACATAGGTGACGCCATCAATGTCGGTGACATGCTCAAGCCGGTGCGGCAGCCCCTTGAAGCTATGCAGGCCGCGTTTGATGGCGGCAGGATCGACGCCCAGCCACAGCGCAGCACTGATTGCGACAGCTGCATTGCGGGCATTGTGCGGACCCTGCAATGACGGCCAGTCGGCCTGCCGACCGAATGTCTCCGCCTCTGCGGTCAGCAGCATGGCTTCCCCGATCAGATCGCTATCCGATACTATGGCGGCGACTTGCACAGCCTCCGCATCATCTGCACCGAAAATGGCGAACCGCTCGGCGCGTGCGCGCGCGTCTGCGTTCTGCATCGCAAACAGCCGGGCCTTTGACGCCGAATAGGCTTCAAAACTGCCATAGCGGTCGAGATGGTCGGGGGTGATGTTAGTCAGGATCGCGACATCGCAATCGAGGCTGTGCGTGAGATCGATTTGGTAGCTGGACAATTCGAGCACATGAATGCCGCCCACCGGAAGTGACGGCTGTGCCAGGATTGGAATACCGATGTTTCCACCCATGGCCGCGATCTTCCCGCCCGTGACGAGCAGATGGTGGATGAGAGCGGTAACGGTCGATTTGCCGTTCGTGCCGGTGATCCCGACCACCTTGTGCGCAGGGAGTTGGCGACGCGCCCGGGCAAACAATTCGATATCGCTGATCAGCGGCACACCCTGCTCGCGTGCCATGGCAGCGAGCGGATGACGGTTAATGGGAACGCCGGGCGACATGACAATGCCATCAAGCCCGCCGAGCCCATCGGACTGCGGATCAACGATGGCGGCACCGAGTGCGGCCGCCGCATCGCGGGCCTCGGGCTTGTTGTCCCACGCGCTGACTGTCGCGCCACTGGCAACAAGAGCGCGGACTGTTGCGAGTCCGGAACGCGCGAGTCCGTATACGGCGAAGCGACGACCGGCGACGCTCGCCCCAAGGGGAAAATACTGTTCCCCTGAACCGCTCACCTCAGCTTCAACGTCGCGAGGCCAGCCAGCGCCAGCACGATAGAAATGATCCAGAAGCGGATGACCACTTGGCTTTCGGGCCAGCCGAGCTGTTCGAAATGATGGTGGATCGGGGCCATACGGAACACGCGCTTGCCCGTCCGTTTGTACCAGGCGACCTGAATGATGACCGATGCCGCCTCGACGACGAACAGGCCGCCGACAACAAACAGCACCAGCTCATGCTGCGCGGTCACCGCAATGGCGCCCAGCGCCCCGCCGAGCGCCAGACTGCCGGTATCGCCCATGAAGATCGCCGCAGGTGGCGCATTGAACCACAAAAAGGCGAGGCCTGCGCCCATGATTGCTGCACAGAAAATCGCGAGTTCACCCGCGCCGGGAATATGCGCAATGCCCAGATAGTCGGCGAATTTCGCATTGCCGGTGAGATAGACGATCACAAGAAAGGCAAGCGCGGCCATGATCACCGGGAAGGTGGCGAGGCCATCAAGCCCGTCAGTCAGGTTCACCGCATTGCCGAACCCGACGATGAGCACCATCGCGAACACATAATAAAGCGGCCCAAGATCGATCGACACCTCGTTGAAAAACGGGAGGTAAAGATCTGTCCCGACGCGATCGGTGATGAGGAAAACGACAATCGCTGCAACGATGAATTCCAGCAGCAATCGGGTCCGCCCCGAAACGCCCTTGTGGCTGCGCTTCGTGACCTTGTCGTAATCGTCCATGAATCCGATCACGCCAAAACCGAAAGTCACGAACAGACAGGCCCAGACGAAACTGTTGGTGAGGTCCATCCACAACAGGGCGGAGGTGAACAGCGACACCAGGATCATCAGGCCGCCCATGGTCGGGGTGCCGCGCTTGGCGAGGTGCGTCTGCGGTCCATCCTCGCGGATCGGCTGGCCTTTGCCCTGCCGCACGCGCAGCATGAGAATAAGGCGAGGCCCGATGACCAGACCGATCAGCATCGCGGTCGCAATGGCCGCGCCCGAACGGAAAGATAAGTAGCGGACCAGATTGAGCGGGCCCGGGAAGCCCAGCCATTCGGCGAGCAAATACAGCATTATGTTTCTCCGGCCGTCAGCGCCGCCACGATGCGTGACAGGCCGACCGAATTGGACCCCTTGACGAGGATGGCGTCACCGGGCCGGATCATTGCCTTCACCTGCTCCACCACCTCCGCAACGTCGCGGCCATGCGCGAAATCAAACCCGCTCTCAAGCGATTTACCGGCCAAAAGAGCAGCGAGCGGGGCCATTTCCTCGCCGACCAGAATGAGGGCTTCCACACCAGCCGCCTCTATGGGTTTGGCAAGGGCCGCATGGAATTCGGGACCATGCTCGCCAAGTTCCTTCATCGCGCCCAAAATCGCGACGTGGCGGCGGGCAGGTTCTCGCGCGAGCTGCGCAAGAGTCGCTGCCATAGAGGCCGGATTGGCGTTGTAGCTTTCGTCAATCAGCAGCGCTTCGCCTGAGCCGACCGCGATGTGGTGACGCGCACCGCGCCCCGCGATCCCCGGCAGTTCGGCGAGCGCAACGCCGGCCGCGTTGAGATCCGCGCCCGCGGCAGCCGTGATCGCCAGCACGCCCATCGCATTCGCCACCCAATGGTCACCCGGCTGAGCCAGACTGAAGCACAAGGTGCTGCCGTTCACATCCGCGGTAATCAGGCTACCGCCAGTTTCAGGATCCACCACCCAGTCGTAGGCGCGCACCTGGGCACCGTCTCGCGTACCGAAAGACAGCGTGTGAGCGGCATAGCGGCGCGCCGCAGCCAGCAAGTGATCGTGCCATTCGCTGTCGAACGGGAGGATGGCGGTGCCGTCCGGTTCGAGCCCTTCGAAGATTTCGGCCTTCGCATCCGCAATGGCCTCCAGCGAACCCAAATTCTCAATATGCGCAGGCGCAATGGTGGTGATCATCGCGATATGCGGGCGCACTTGGGCGGTGAGTGCGCGGATTTCCCCGGCGTGATTCATGCCCATTTCAAATACGCCGTAGCGCGTTTCCCGGGGCATCCGGGCAAGGCTCAGCGGCACGCCGGTGTGATTGTTGTAGCTTTTGACCGATCGGTGGACGGTGCCCGGCGCATGACGTTCCAGAGCGGCGGCAATGGCTTCCTTGATGCCGGTCTTGCCCACTGATCCGGTCACGCCAACAATCGTCGCCCGGCTGCGCGCGCGGCTTGCGCGGCCCAGTGCTTCGAGCGCGGCCATGCTGTCGGCGACCAGAATGTGCGGCCCATCGACCGGCTGTTCCACAATTGCTCCGGCAGCTCCGGCGGCAAATGCGCCATCAACGAAGCGATGCCCGTCGGTCGTCTCGCCACGCAAGGCGATGAACAGGTCACCCTGCCCCACCTCACGGCTATCAAAGGCAACGCCCGAGACCGAAAATGCGGCGCTCGCCTTGCCGCCGGTCGCTGCAGCGATTTCATCAGATGTCCAAAGGGGCGACGTCACCGGCCTGCTTCCTCTCGCGCCACTTCGGCATCATCAAACGGCAACACCCGCATGGCATCCCCGCGACCAACAATCTGGCCCTGTTCATGGCCCTTCCCTGCGACGATGATGATGTCGCCGCTGCGGGACTCGGCAATCGCGCGGGCAATGGCAGCTCGCCTGTCAGCAACCTCAATGGCACCGGGCGCCCCAGCCAGAATCGACCGACGAATGAGCGCAGGATCCTCGCCGCGCGGGTTATCGTCCGTAACGATAACGACATCGGCCCCGCGCGCCGCCTCCGCGCCCATGGCAGGGCGCTTGCCGGCATCACGATCTCCGCCAGCCCCCATCACACAAATGAGCCGCGCACTCGTGTGCGGGCGCAAGGCCGAGAGGGCAGCAGCGATGGCATCAGGCGTATGCGCATAGTCTATATAGACCGGCGCGCCCGTTTTGGTGAGCGCAGCGCGTTCCAGTCGCCCGCGCACAGGCTGAACCCGGGCAAGGGCATCGAGAACGGCGGCACCACTCATGCCGGTGGCCATCGCCAGACCCGCAGAGACGAGCGCGTTTGCGGCCTGATAGGCCCCGATCAGCGGCAGGTTCACCTTTCGCTCGCCAAGCCCTGCGACATCAAGCTGCAGCGTCTGGCCAAGCGGGCCGGGCTCGCGCGCGATCAGGCGGATCTCCGATCCTTTCGCACCGACTGTCAGCAGATTGAGCCCGCGGCGGCGCGCATGATCAATGGCCGCATCAGACCATTCATCATCGGCCCACATCACCGCAGTCGCATCATCTGCCGCAACCTCGTCAAACAGGCGCATCTTGGCCGCGAAATAGGCCTCCATCGTGCCGTGATAATCGAGATGGTCGCGGCTCAGATTGGTGAAGGCAACGGCCGCGATCTGCGGCCCTTCTGTGCGGTATTGATCGAGCCCGTGGCTGGACGCCTCAAAGGCGCAATGCGTTACGCCTTCGGTAGCAAGGCCGGCGAGATTGGAGAGAAAGGTGACGATGTCCGGCGTGGTCAGCCCGGTCGAAACCGTGCCATCGGCGGTCGTAACGCCGAGCGTCCCGATTGATGCCGCCGCATGGCCGCCCAGCCGCCAGATCTGGCGGGTGAGTTCGACTGTGGATGTCTTGCCATTGGTACCCGTCACGGCCGCCAAATTGGCAGGAGCCCGCCCGAAAAACCGCGCTGCCGCCAATGCAAAGGTACGGCGCGGCTCAGTGGATGCGATGTGAACGGCCCCTTCGACCCGGGCCTCCGGCCTTGCAACCACAGCGACAGCACCAGCCGCCACCGCTTCGAGGATCACGCTTTCCGCATCGAAACGCGCACCTTTGAAGGCACCGAACAGGGTACCCGGCGTTATCTGACGGTGGTCGATTGCGACGCCGGTTACTTCGACCGCCGCCGCTTCGCCCTGCACCCCGTCGACCAGCAGCCCCAGCCGGGTCACTGGTCGCCCCGCGGCTTCCAGATGAGCGGTTCTAGGTCAGAAATGTCGACATCACGCGTGGCATCCGGATAGATGCCGAGCATCGGACCGATGCGCTCCACCACCCGCCGCACCACCGGTGCTGCCGTGAAGCCGGCGGTTCGCTGACCGAATGAATAGGCGTTGCCCGGCGGACGGTCGATCATGACGAGGATGACATAGCGCGGCCGATCCATCGGGAATGCCGCGGCAAAAGTCGCAACAACCGAGTTGCGTACATAGCGCCCGTCCACTGCACGTTCGGCCGATCCGGTCTTGCCGCCGACCCGATAGCCCTCTGCATCGGCGCGGCTGCCAGTGCCACTGGCGACGATCATGCGTAGCAATTGGCGCATGCGCGCACTGGTCGCTTCGGTGAACACCCGGCGCCCCTCCGGCACGCGGCCCTCCTCAAGCTTGAGGAGCGTTGCGGGACGATAGATACCGCCATTGACCAGAGCCGCATATGCGCTGGCCAGATGCAACGGCGTGACCTGGATCGAGTGACCAAAGCCGGCGGTCATCGTCGTCGTCCGACCCCAGGGCGAGGCCCAGCGGGGCGCGCCGCGCTCGCGGATTTCGAGTTGCGGACGCTTGTCGAAGTCCAGCGCACGAAATGTCTCACGCAGCCGGTCCGCGCCCAACTGGTCAGCAATCTGGGCAGTGACGATATTGGATGAGCTGATCAGGGTTTCAGGCACATTCAGCCAACGCCCTGATGGATGTGAATCGCGAATCTGATGCCCGCCGATGCGTATCGGCTGAGTAGCATCATAACGCCGCGACAAATCTGTCACGACGCCGGCATCCATCGCTGCCGCCACCGTGATCGGCTTGAAGGTCGAGCCAAGTTCATAGGTTGTATAGGAAACCGCGTTCCACTGCGCCTCGGCGGTCGGAAAGCGGACACGGTTCGGGTCAAAGGTCGGGTTCGAGGCCATGGCGACGATCTCGCCGGTGTCGACATCGAGCACGAGGCCAGAGCCACCCTGCGCCTCAAGATTGGCGACCGTTTCCGAAAGCTCCAGCTCTAGCGCGGCCTGGACGCGAGCATCGAGCGAAAGTGCCAGTGGTTCACCGGTCAGCGCCCGACGGCCAAGCTCGCGGTCGAACGCGCGCTCAATGCCCATTGCGCCGCCTTTGCCGGGCGTAATGAAGCCCAGAACATGCGCCGCCAGGCTTCCTCGCGGATACAGGCGCTCGGTCTCACGCGGATAATCGAAGCCCACTTCATTCAGGGCGTTCACGGCATTGAGCTGCTCATGCGTTGCGCGGTGGCGGATCATGGCAGAGCTGTGCCGGACGATGCGGCGACGCCATTCCTCGGTTGCAACGCTTGGAATGGCCTCCGCCAGAACATCGGCGAAGAGATCGGCATTCTTGTGCCGGCGATAATCGGCGAGGCCACGCTCGGCCGCCGCCCGCTGGCTGCGGGTCATCGGCATATCGACAATGCCATCGACCCGCATTGTCAGACGACGATAGAAATAATCCTCGGTGCGATCGGGGAAAATTTGCGCCAGCCCGCGGGCGAGCACGCGCGGGTCGTTCATAAGGCGGGTCTTTACGACGCGGAGTGATTCCACCTCGATTGTCTGGGCGAGCGGCACACCGTTGCGATCGACGATGTCTGCACGATCAGCCATGCCCCCCGATGCCGCGTGAGCATCGGTGAAAAGGTCGGTCGCGACGAGCTGTACGATCCGCGCGAGCAGGATAGCCCCGAAGATCAGGAACAGGAGCAGCAGGATTCTCAATCGCCCATCGGCGGCCATCGCAAAACGACGCCGACTGTCGGCACGCAGCAGAGGGTCAGGCCTGGCGATCGCCATGCTCATTGACGGCCCAACTCCAGATGAGGCGTCGAAGCGGCGGCAATATCTGCAAGGGCAATATCAGTGAGGCGCACACGGCTGGCGATCGGGCCATCGGTTGCCGCATCCTCATCGTCACCGGACACCTGCGGCAACTGGGCAGCAGCGATCAGGACAGGCTCATCCACCGCACCACGATGATCCCGCAACCGGTCAAGATTGGCGAGCGCCCGTTCGCCCGAGACATAATTGACCGCCGTGGGAGCGACATATCCCAGCCACTCGCGGTTCCAACGCTCGAGCTGATAGGCGTTCGCCAGCACCGCGACATCATTGGCCAGCCTGCGGTTGCGCTGGCGCTCCGAAGCCAAATCCTGCTCAACCTGCCTTAGTTCGGAGCGCGTCGCCGCGACCTGAAGTGAAATTGGGTAGGTGATGACAAGAAGACCCAGCGTGACAGCCAGGATGACTCCTATCAGACCGAGCTTACGGACAGCAAAGATCATGCTTCCCTCCCCCCTTGGCCAGCTTGGCAACTCCACGCAGGCGCCGCAGTTCGAACGGCGCTACGCAGCGTGGCTGAACGGGCGCGCGGGTTGCGCGAAATCTCGGCGTCACCGGCGCGACGGGCCTTGGCGACTGAAGCGAATGTCGGCTGCGGGCCACCGCCCGCTTCGGGCCGATGCCGCGAACCACCGGCGTCTGCGCCGCTGCGAGCCTTGAAAAAGCGCTTCACAATGCGATCCTCAAGGCTGTGAAAGGATACGATGGCGATGCGCCCGCCGGGTTTCAGCGCACGCTCGGCAGCCTCGAGACCGCGCTCAAGCTCACCCAGCTCGTCATTCACAACGATACGGATAGCCTGGAATGTCCGGGTCGCGGGATCCTTGGGCGCGTTGGGGCGATGGCCGAGCGCCCGGCGCACCACCGCCGCCAATTCACCCGTTGTCTTCAGCGGGCGGGCAGCCACGATTGCGCGTGCAACGCGGCGCGACTGGCGCTCTTCACCATAGAGATAGAGCGCGTCAGCAATCTCGGCCTCATCGGCACGGTCGATCCATTCAGCCGCAGTTTCGCCATCCTGCTGCATCCGCATGTCCAGCGGGCCGTCAGCAGAGAAAGCAAAGCCACGATCCGCCTGATCAAGCTGCATGGAGGAGACGCCGATATCGAGCGTCACGCCATCCAGATCCGGATGACCGGCATCGGCAGCAATCACATCAAGGTCACCGAACCGGCCGTGCACGAGGTGCAGGCGGCCACCGCTCGCGGCCACGAGATCCGCTCCGCCGCCAATCGCATCAGGATCACGATCGATGGCAATGACATTGGCACCGGCACCGATCAGCGCGCGCGTGTAACCGCCTGCCCCGAAGGTTCCGTCAACATGCCATTCGCCGGCAGCCGGCGAGAGCGCCTCGATCACCTCATCGAGCAGGACCGGGACGTGGAGAGGCGCGGCACTCATGCCTTGCCACCCTTGCGCGCTGCCACACGATCACGGGCACGCAGCGCGGCTGCGGCAAATTCCTTCGCCCCCTCAAACTCCTCGCCCTCAATCGCGAGCAGCTTGCCCAGATCCCAGATTTCGAAGAATTCGCCGCGGCCGAGCAGGAAAAGCTCGCCTTCAAACCCGCCCATTTCCCACAGGACATCGGGCATTACGAACCGACCGGACCCGTCGATCGGGATCATTTCCCCACCGAACAGGCGGCGACTTGCAGCCTCGGGGTTGAAGGCCTTGCTGCGGCGGGCCGCTACATTCTCTAGCTCGTCAATATAGGTCTGCAGCCGCGACCGGCGATCGGCACCCGAACCCACCAGACAGGGGGCGGATTCATGTCGCGAGATGTAAATGCTTTTCGACTTGCCTTCACCCGGCACCGAATTGCGCAAGACCGCAGGCAGCGACAACCGACCCTTTTCATCGGGCCGGGCGAGCACCGCTCCGGTAAAGACGCCATCCCCTAGCATTAACCTCGCCTGATCTTCGTCGCGGACGGGTTTGGTCTGGAATGAGCCCGGGCAGAGCCAGGAACGGGGTCACCGCTCCAACGCAATGCTCATGCAGGGACTCACACTTCGCCTTCCTCGCCTCTGCAGTCCCCATAACACAGCATTTTGGGGATGAAAGGGGATTTTACGGGTTTTCATGCATAAAGGGCGTGTTTTCTTGTTATGTTCTTCAAAATTTGGTGCGCAATCTGGTCGCGCGCAGTCAATGAGCACGTCTTCACCGTTGAGAGAATTTGGGGATCAACGCATCCAAACGGGCTGCGCGAAGCCTGTGCATTGGATGGCGCGGCAAGGTTGCAGCTGATCTGCCAGCCAGCCGATATTGGCTGAACGCCAGCCAGCGGGGCCTGTCGCGCCCGCTGGGCTGCGCCACAGAGACGGGTCAAGAAGATCGGCGTCGCCCACGATCACAGCCTGTCCCTGCCCGATACGGCAGCGCGCTACCAACCCGTCTGCAGCTGATCTGCATTGGGCCGACCGGATCGCAACCTCGCCTGCGCTGGACATCATAAGGCGATGACGGCCATCGCTGCCTAGCCGGACGCCGGCCCGCGCCGGGGCGATGGCGAGCCCCCAATGCGACAGCAACGGATCGAGCATCGTCGATACGGGAGGGTTGCGGGGATCACCGAGCGGATAGGGCAGCTCCGCATCGAGCAGGGCGTCAGCCAGCACCACCGCCTGGCCACCGCCGCGCACATAGGCATCGATCGCGACAAGCGTTTCCGGCGGAAGGGCGGCAGGATGGGCGAGCAGCAGAGCATCACCTTGTTCCAACGCCATCGCATCGACATCAGCCATCGGCACAAGGTCAAAATAGCGCTGTAACGCGGTGATCGCCGGCGCATCATTCACCGTGCCGCCGAGTATGGCGGCAAGGTCTCCGCGCGATGGCGCAAACAGCGGCAGGGAAGTGACAACAGCCACCCGCGCGGGCTTGACCCCAAAAACGGGGGTATAGGCTCTTGCAACCATGGAAGTGGCGGCAAGCTGCCAGCCCCAGGCGCATGCAGCCAACATCACAAAGATCGCAATCCTGCCCCATGGCGAGCGCGATCGTGCGAATAACGCAACAGCCCATGCCGCCATAAGGAGGATTGCACTGACCAGCCCTGCGACGAACGTCGGCAGCCAGTCCACCCATCCCGCCGCCGCCCATTGCACCAGGGCCAGAATGACGACGACCGCGAGACTAAGCCCACCCGACAGTCGAGCGCTTGGACGGCCGACACAGGCAAGAGCCCCGGCAACCGCCGCCCAACCCGCGCCGGGCACCACAAACAAGGGGTCTGCCCGGCCCAGAGCGAGCCAGCCGCCGCCAACAGCGGCGATGACGAGCAGCACCGAACCAAACACAATAGCGCCCGCTGCCTGTCGCACGGCAGACGGAGGCGCCGGTGTCACGGCTGTCGCGCGGGCTGGGACAGTTTCGGATCAGGCTGCAAATCAGGCACAACCACGCCCTCTTCGGCGGTGGGTGCGACCGGGCCCGCGCCTGGATCAGCCGTGATATCCCCGAGCGGTTCGGTTGCAGGAGTCGTCGGCACCACAGCCGCCGTGCCACCCGGGTTGGCAACGCCTGCCGCCTCGGCCTGCGCTTTGGCGACCTCTGCCTCCTGACGCGCCTGGCCCGTCAACAAGCCGGCAAGCAGGACGAGGAGAAGCATCACAAACAGCCCCCCGAAACCGAAGTAGAGCCGACGGCGGGCTTCCTTGCGGATCTCCATGGCACTCGGCTGGATCATGACGGACCATGCTCCTCCGCTGGCCGGCCGGCTGGGCCAAAGCCGTTAGCCGCGCGCCATTCGTCATTGTGCAGCGTCGAAAGGTAGCGGAAACCCGTATCGCACAGGATCGTCGCCACCCGGCTGCCCGGCCCGAGTTGCCGCGCCAAGGCTATGGCGCCCGCGACATTGATCCCGGAGGAAAGGCCCAGGCATAGGCCCTCCTCATGCAGCAGGCGCTGCACCCAATAGTCGCCTTCGGCATCAGAAATGCGGAACTGCGTATCGATCGGCGCACCTTCGAGATTGGCAGTAATGCGGCTCTGCCCGATGCCTTCGGCGAAGCTACGCCCCTCGGCAACCAGCTCTCCACAAGCATAATAGCTGTAGAGCGCAGCGCCGTGGGGATCAGTCAGCGCAATGGTGACAGAAGGGTCGCGTTCCTTGAGGCCGAGGCCCACCCCCGCGATAGTGCCTCCAGTCCCAGCCGCACAGGTGAAGCCATCAATGCGGCCATCCATCTGATCCCAAATTTCGGCGGCGGTGCCGATAACATGCGCTTTCCGATTGGCGATATTGTCAAACTGATTGGCCCACACCGCCCCGTCCGTCTCCTCGGCGATCCTGCGCGACGTGTGGACGAAATGGCCGGGATTGGCGAAGGGCGCTGGCGGCACCAGAACCAGCTCCGCCCCCAACGCACGCAGCGTGTCCATCTTTTCCCGGCTCTGCGTGTCGGGCATGACAATGATGGTTCGATATCCACGCGCGTTGGCCACTAGCGCGAGGCCGATACCGGTATTGCCAGCGGTCCCTTCGACTATTGTTCCTCCGGGGAGCAGCGTGCCGCGCTCCTCGGCATCGCGAACGATATAGAGCGCGGCGCGGTCCTTCACCGACGCGCCGGGGTTGGCAAATTCGCACTTGCCGAAAATCTCGGCACCCGCTGCCTTGCTCGGCCCGGCAAGCCGGACCAGTGGGGTGTTGCCGATCAGGGCAAGAGTATCAGGATAGGCCACCATCACGCGGCTGATGTAGCCATGCGAGACCCTAGCGGCAAGGCAGTGTCGGCTCGGCCATTTGTGTCAAGCCAAACCCGGCCCACTTGCGAAAGTAAATATATATCATTACATGTCCCATATCCGTCGAAGCTCAGGAGTTTACGCGTGCGCCTTTCATTTCTCGTTGCATCCTCGACACTTGCGCTCATCGCTGTGCCGGCTGCGGCGCAGCAGACTGCGGCGCCCGCAGCGCCAGAACGGGTCGAAGACGATTTCCACACTACCAATGAAGACCTGGTGGTGACAGCGCCCTATGTCCGCAGCCTCGACCTGCTTGGTAATGTCACAGTGGTGACCGGAGACGAGCTGGCGCGCGATGTTCGCACCCAGATCGGCGACACGCTGGCACGCCAGCCGGGCGTGTCCGCTACCAGCTTTACGCCCGGCGCATCGCGCCCGGTGCTGCGCGGTTTCCAGGGTGAGCGCGTGCGCGTGCTCGTCGACGGCATCGGATCGATCGATGCGTCAAACACCAGTGCTGACCATGCCGTTGCGTTCGATTCCCTGACGGCGGAGCGCGTGGAAATCCTGCGTGGACCGGCAAGCCTCCTGTTCGGTTCCAACGCCGCCAGCGGCGCGGTCAACATCTTCGACCGGCGCATCCCCCGCTCGGTCCCCGAAGAACCCGTGCACATCGATGCTCTCGCAACCTATGGCAGCGCCGCGGACGAGCGTGCGGTCGCGGGGTCGATTGATGTCCCCGTCACCGGCAATTTGGTGTTCCACGCTGACGCCGCATGGTCACGAACCGACGACATGCGCATCGGCGGCTTTCAGGTCGCCCCGCTGTTCCGGGATTATCTGCTGGAAGAAGCAGCCGAAGAGCGCGCCGACGGCGAGTTTGAGGAAGCCGAGGAGCTGGAGGAAGCAGCGCTCAATCGCGGCAGCATCCCCAACAGTGCCACAGAAACATTGTCCGCCGCCGGCGGGATCGCCTGGATCACCCCGGGCGGCAATCTGGGTTTCTCAGTCAGCTATTATGACACCGATTATGGCATTCCTGCCCGCCCCGGCGCCGGACATCATCACGGACATGGCCACGGGCACGGGCACGGGCACGGGCACGGGCACGGCGGAGGCATGCCGGCGGCCGGCGAAGAAGAGGACGAGAATGTCACGATAGCCCTCAAGCAGTGGCGTGCCGATGTGCGCGGCGAGGTTCAGCTGGGCGGCGGCTTCCTCGAAACATTGCGGATCCGCGCCGGCTTTGCCGATTATGAGCATATCGAGTTCGAGGGCGATGATGTCGGTACCCGTTTCTTCAACCAGGGTGTCGAAGCGCGCGCCGAGCTGGTCCAGCGTGACCGCAGCGGCTGGCGCGGCGCCAGCGGCGTCCAATACAGCTTTCGGGATTTCAACGCGATCGGCGCTGAAGCCTTCGTGCCGCAGAACGACACGGAACAATTCGGCATCTTCACCCTGCAGGAAGTGCGCAGCGGGGCGTTCGACATCGAGGGCGCCGCGCGGTTCGAGCGCACCAACGTGCAGTCCAATGCCATCGGCATTTCCCGCGATTTCAGCGCCTTCTCCGGTGCGCTCGGCTTCGCATATAATTTCGCGGAGAACAGCAAAATCGGGATCAACCTCGCCCGCACATCACGTGCTCCGGCCGCAGAAGAGCTTTTCTCGGACGGCCCGCATATCGCGACACAGGCCTATGAGATTGGCGATCCCGATTTCGGCCTTGAAACGAGCTGGAGCGTGGAAGGCTATACCAGGCTGCGTTTTGGCGCAGCGAGCCTGAACATCGCGGCCTATGCCAACTGGTTTGACGGTTTCATTTTCGACGCGCCGACAGGTGCGGAGGAAGACGAACTTCCGGTGTTCCAGTATTTCCAGCGCGACGCCCGCTTCTACGGCGCGGAGGTAGAGCTGACCGCACCGCTGGCGCGGTTCGGGGACTATACGTTGTCGGGCGATGTGGTGGCGGACGTGGTCCGTGCAGAGCTTTCGGGCAATGGTGGTGACCTGCCGCGCATTCCGCCGCTGCGGCTGCGCGGTGGTCTGGAGCTGGCTAGCGATGTGGCCAGCCTGCGCGGCGAGGTCGAATGGGCCGATGACCAGACGCGCATCGCCGCCTTCGAACGCCCGACCGAGGGCTATACGCTGGTCAACCTTTCGGCATCCTGGAAACCGCTTGGGGCCGATGGCGGCGTGACGCTGATCCTCTCGGGCAACAATCTGCTCGATACCGTTGCCCGCCGCCACGCCAGCTTCACCAAGGATTTCGTGCCGCTGGCCGGCCGCGATATCCGCGCAACCGTGCGGCTGAGTTTCTGATTGGCCGAGCCTTGCCATAGCCTCGGCGCGTTTCTCCCGTAGCGCAGAAATGCGCCGCCGCATTTGATTGCTGCACTTCCCAGCCATGCCGCATTGCGGTTAAGGCTGGGTGGTGCAGCACCATGGCCTCTCCGCAGATATCCTCTCCAATGCGCTAGTCATTCTCGGCGCAGCAGGGATCGTGATTCCGGCCTTTGCTCGGCTGAGGATCAGCCCGGTCATCGGCTTCATCCTTGTCGGCATCGCGGTGGGACCACATGGTCTGGGCGGGCTAGTCGATGAGTATCCCTGGCTGGCCTATGTGACGATCACTGACGAAGCGGCCATCGCGCCCTTCGCGGAATTCGGCATCGTCATGCTGCTCTTCTCTATCGGCCTAGAACTCTCGTTCCGGCGTCTGTGGGCGTTAAGGCAGAAAGTGTTCGGCATCGGCGCGGGCGAGTTGTTCGGCGGCGCCATTGCAATCACCATCGCCTTGATGGCGTTCGGGGAGCCTTGGGCATCGGCGATTGGACTTGGCTTCGCGCTCACTCTCTCCTCGACCGCGCTGGTGCTGCCGATTTCCGGCACGACGGGCAAGGTTGGGCAAAATGCCTTTGCTATGCTGCTGTTCGAAGATCTGGCCATCGTGCCGATCATCTTTGCGCTGGCGCTGCTCGCCCCGACGCCGCAGGCTGATCCGGTCGGAGGCTTTATCACTCTGTTGTGGCAGAGCGCGGCGATGGTGGCGGCGCTCGCGCTGGTCGGCTGGTTCCTGCTTCCACGCCTGTTCGCCCAGGCCGCGCGCGCCAAAAATCCGGAGCTATTCCTCTCAGCCAGCCTGTTGGTGGTGATCCTCGCCGCGCTGGCGACCGCAAGCGTCGGCCTGTCCCCCATCGTCGGCGCCCTGCTCGCCGGCCTGATGATCGCGGAAACCGAATATCACGGGGAAGTTGAGGCAATCACCGCTCCGTTCAAGGGCCTGGCACTTGGCGTGTTCCTGATCACCGTCGGTATGAGCGTCGACGTAATGGAAGTCGCTGCCAACTGGCCGACTGTCCTGGGCGCGGTTGCCGGCATCTTGCTGATCAAGGCGGTCGTCACCGGGGTGCTGCTGCGCTTTGCCAAGGTTCGCGCCGGCACGGCCGCAGAGGTCGGCATTTTGATGGCCAGCCCATCCGAAACCACGCTGATCGTGCTTGGCGCCGCGGTGGCGGCGGGGGTCGTTGCGGCAGATACAGCGGCCTTCTGGCAGTTAATCACCGCCATCGGCCTCACCATTACGCCGCTGCTGGCGAAAGCAGGCCGGATTGTCGCCCGGCGCATTGACGGGACCCATGCCGATGATGATCTCGGCACGGACGGTCAACCGCTGGTGCTGATCGTCGGCTTTGGTCGTGTCGGCCAGATTATCGCCGACATGCTGTCCCGGCACGACAAACGCTATCTCGCGATCGAGGCCGATATTGATGCCGTCGCACGGGCGCGCAGCCATGGATACAAGGTGCGCTACGGTGATGCCGCGCGGGGACGCTTTCTCGATCGTTTCGGCGCGGTCACCCTGTCGGGCGTGGTGCTGACCATGGACGATCCGGTGCAACAGCTGCAACTCACCCGCGCCATTCGCGAACGCTATCCCGACATCCCGATCGTCACCCGTGCCCGCGATGCAGGAGAGGCTGCCGCGCTTTATCGGGCCGGCGCGAATGATGCCGTGCCCGAGGCGCTCGAAGGATCGCTGCAGATGGCCGAAGCACTGCTGGTCGACATCGGCGTTGCGGTCGGCCCGGTGATTGCATCAATCCATGAGCATCGCGCCGAAGTGCGCCGTGCGATCATGGAGAGCGGCGACCTCGACGAAGAACCCCGTCCGCGCGCTGGTGCCCGTCGCGCGGCACCGGTTGCTCCGGCTGATTAACTGCCGCCTACCCTAGGGCGCGACATCACTGCCGGCGGGCGATACGGCGGGAACAATGTGGATTTGGACGGCGCGTTCAGCGGTCAAATAGCGCCGGGCGAGTGCCTGCAGATCGGCTGGCGTCACCTGCGTCAGATCCGCGATATAGGATTGCAGTGCCGCCATCCGCCTTGGGTCACGCGTTCCGCCTTCGCTCTGTATCATCCAGAACACATTGCCGGATGAAGCGCGGATCACCTGTTCGGTGGCCGGCCCCACCGCCCGCTGCATCTCGTCCGCACTGACAGGGGCCGCAATCAATTCATCGGCGATGGCGCGCGCGGCATCGACCATCAACTGGCTATCCTCCGGCCGCACCAATCCTGCAACGAACAGGTGCCCGCCCGAGGGAAAAGCCATCGGCCAGTTGGAAACGACCGCCTGACTGTAGCTTGCACCGGCGCGATCGCGCAGGCGCTCAAACAACCGGTCATTGAAAATGGCCGCCAATATCTCGAGCCGCCGGGCCGTGCGGATATCGTTAAGGCCGCCGCCGGTCGGATAGTTGATGATCACAGCCGCCTGCGTGGCCCCGCCATTATGGGTGACGGTAATTGGCTCGGCGGATGGCGGCGCGGGCCGCACATCGGCCAGAGCATTTGGCGGCAGGACATTGCGTCGCGGCAACCCACCAAAGGTAGAGGCCATAACCCCCGCGACATCAATCCCGCCCATGTCACCGAACAGCTGCACCTCGATCGGCCCAGCGGCCATCAGGGGCTCCCAGAAGGCGCGGAACGTCTGCGGGGTCAGAGCCTCGATTGCCGCACGATCAGGCGAACCGAAACGGGCGTCACGCGCATAGAGGAAATGCTCGAGCTCATTCTCCATCACCGCCATCGGCGACGAGCGCAACGTATCGTAGGAAAGCAAAAGGCCAGAACGAAGCCGCTGCACAGGAGCTGGCGCCCAACCCGGCGCCATAAATTTGGCTACCAACAGCCTCATCTGGTCGGCAAAGTCAGCGCGGTTGGTTTCCGCACTGAACTCGAAGGCATCATCATCGACCTCGAAGCTCATGCCGATTTGACGGCCGTTGACCAACCGATCGAGCTGGCTCTGTCCGTAACGGCCGATCCCGCTTTCAACCAATGCGCCTTCACCCGTCCACAACAGGTTCGGTTCGGTGGCGGAAAGACCCCGCCTGCCCGCACCCCAGCGGATACGTATACGGATCTTGTCTGGTTCGATATTGGTGTCGCGCACCATTGCAGTCACGCCGTTGGCGAACTCCCAGCGCGCCATGCCGAAACGGTCGGCATCGTCCTGCTTGGGCGCCGATCCCGGACGGCGCGGGGCAGGCAGATCGGCAAAGCTCGGTACCGGGCCGGTATTGATGGCAGCAAGCGCGCGTGCCGGCCGGGTAAAGGCTTCAGCCAGAGCCGTTTCTCCGCCCGCGACAGGACGCGGCGAGGTCAGCAACGCGCGCTGCGCGTCGCCGGAGAACAGCACGCGCGTCCGCGCAAGCATAGTCTCTGGGGTCGCCAGCGCCCGGATCGAGCGCCAGAGCGCCAGCGCATGGTCAGGCGATGTTACCGTCTCTCCAATATCAACCGCGTACAGCAGGTCATCTGCCTGCTTGGTGCCAGGTTCGTTCTGGGCATTGGCGAGTTCGCGGGTCAGGAATGTCTCGACATCGGCGAATTCGCGCATGATCGCGGCCTCACTCACAGGGCGCGCAAGCGTGTCTGCAACAACCGACCGGGCATCATCCATCGCCCCGTTCCAATCATCGCCGATGGGAATGACCGTAAGGGTCGTAACCCAGGCGGATCGATTGATGCGGTCTTCCTGGACTTGGGCGGCCAGGAAACTGCCCCCTTCCCTTGCCCGTTCCTCCAGCTTGCGGTTGATGACCAGCGTCGCCAGCGTGTCGAGCATCAGCCCTTGCGTCCATTCGATGCTGTCCGTCACCCGCGTCCAGGGCCTCAGCCAGGCAAGGCTCGCCACCATTGGCTGCGATGGTTCGACGACCACACGCCCGACCGGCTGACTGCCGTCAGGCCGCCCAAGATCCGGCTCTTGAGGCGCGGGCCCTGTCGCCTGCCAGTCAGCGAAATGGCTCGTGATCGAGCGTTCGAGCAGCGCCGGATCAAGATCGCCGGCAATGGCGATAACCACCCGTTCAGGGCGGTACCAGCGGCGATGAAATTCGCGGACCCCTTCGCCATTTGCGGCACGCAACGTTTCTTCCGTGCCGATGGTCGATCGCTGGGAGAGAAGCTGCCCGGCAAACAGATGCTCGCGGCTTGCGGTTTCGATCCGGAACTGTGGTCCGTCCCGCTCGCGCCGTTCAGCGATAACGATGGGCCGTTCGGCATCGACCGTGGCATCGGTCAGCACCGGCTCCCGGATCATACCGGAGAGGTAGCGCATCGACTGCATCACTGCGTCCGGTGTCGCTGCCGGAATATCGAGCTGATAAATGGTCGCTGTCGGGCCGGTGGAGGCGTTGCTGTCGCTACCAAAGCTAACGCCGAGCCGCTGCCAGGCACGCCGCGCCTCGCCACTTGGCAGATAACGTGACTCACGAAACGCGAGATGCTCGATCAGGTGCGCCCATCCAGCCTCGTGCGGCTGCTCCATCAACGATCCTGCATCAACACGCAGACGGATGGTAACCTGCCCCGGCGGCACACCATTGCGACGCACGGCGAAGCGGAGACCATTTTGCAGCGTCCCGAACTGCCAGCCCGCATCGCGGGGAATATCGCTGCCTTCGTAAAGCCAGGCGCTGCGATCGACCTCGACTGCCGGGGCCGATACAGCCGGGGAGCGCGGGGCAGGCTGTTGTGCCGCAATCGGCGCGACGAGGGTGGCACATAGCCCAAGGGCCAACAGCGCATGCGCAGGAAAACGGATCATCCGGGGAGGCATAGGGAAGCTGTCTTTCGCTTGGCTGAACGCCAGCGCTCAAGCTAGAGCGATGCCATGAGCACAGCAAGCGTTAGCGACGGCCACACTGTATCGGAAAAACCGGTACGGATTGCCCTATTGCAAATGACCAGTGGCATTGATCCCGCGACCAATGCCGACATGCTTCGAACCGCCGCTGCCGAAGCTGCGGACGGGGGAGCATCCATGCTGTTCGCGCCGGAAATGGCGGGCCTGCTCGACCGCGACCGGGCCCGCGCCAGCCACCATGTTGTGGATCAGGATGAGAGCCCGTGGGCAATGGCTGCGTCCGATTGCGCCCGCGCTTTTGGTCTTTGGATCCATGCAGGCTCAATCCCCGTGCCCGGACCTGACGGACGGTGGCGCAATCGAAATCTGGTTTTCGCCCCCGATGGTTCCGTTGCAGCCCATTATGACAAGCAACATCTCTTCGATGTTGACCTGCCAACCGGCGAAAGCTGGCGGGAATCGTCGGCCTATGCGCCCGGAGAAGACACGGTTGTCACGCCAACCCCGCTCGGCCTTTTGGGGCTAACCATCTGCTATGATTTGCGCTTCCCCGCTCTGTTTGCCGCTCTATCCGGCGCAGGCGCTGTCGCAATTGCGGTGCCGTCCGCCTTTACCGTGCCAACCGGTTCCGCCCACTGGGAATTGATGCTTCGGGCCCGTGCCGTCGAGAACGCCTGCTTCATCATCGCACCGGCACAGACTGGCCACCACGAGGATGGCAGATCGACCTGGGGGCATTCGCTGGTGGTGGATCCATGGGGGGATGTGCTGCTCGACATGGGAACAAAAGCCGGCATCGACTTTGCCACCATTGATCCCAAGAGGGTGGCAGAGGTGCGCGCCCGCATCCCGGTGATCGCGCATCGCCGCCCCATTCCCGACCCGGCGTAAAAAAACGGCCGCCCGAAGAACGGACGGCCGCATGAAGTCTGTTAGGAGAGGATGCCTGAAAGGCGTCCTGCATCTGGGGTCGCCACGGTTATTGTGCAAGTGCGAAGTGCATCAATAGCAATTGCATATGTTGCAACTTGGCTCTGGCTTTTTCGATGATTTTCCGTCATTCCTATGAATGACAAAACAGAATCAGATTGCCGCGCATTGATAATGCGCTGCACAATGGACGGGTTGGGACAATGGCAATGCGCAGGCTGCCCTCGCTGAGCGGACTGGAAGCGTTCATGGCGGTGGCCCGTCTGGGCTCGGTCAAGGCAGCCGCCGCCGATCTGGCGCTGTCGACCCCGGCGCTCTCACGCCGCATCCAGACGCTCGAACGCCATATCGGTGAACCGCTGTTTGATCGCGAACATCATGCCATGCGCCTCAATTCGACAGGCGAACGTTTGCTATCAGGGCTTGGCCCGGCGATGGACGCTGTCCGCGACGCGGTCGACGGCGCGGTAAAGGGCGGCGGCGAATTGCGCCTTAAGCTCAATGTCCTGCCGCTGTTCGCGCAGCAAAGGCTGTTCCCGCGCCTTCCCGAACTGCGCGCCCGCCATCCGCAACTGCACATTGACATCGAAACCAGCGTGCATGGGGAAACGCGCGTTGGCGATGGCGTGGACGCGGCCATCGCGCTGGCGAGAGAGATTGATCCGGCGCTTCACGCGGTCCGGCTGGATCGCGACAAGGTCTATCCCATTGCCGCCCGGCGCTTCGGCGAAGGGCCGGACCGGATCACCGTGCCGGAACAGCTGCAACGCATGACCGTGCTGATCCACCGCGAGATGCCGGAGACGTTCAGCGAATGGCGCAATGCCATCGGTATGCCCTGGCTCGAACCGGCCGGCATCGACATGTTCGATTCAGGGCCACTGATGCTCGAGGCCGCAGCCCAGGGCGTCGGCGTCGCTTTCATGCACGGCCATCATTTTGATGATGCCCAAGACCCACGCCTGATCCGGCTGTTCGATTTCGATATCGACAGCCCCTACAGCTACTGGTTCGTGTGCCGCCCGCGCGCCTTGCAAAGGCGCGCGGTCAAGCTGTTCCACGACTGGATCGTAAGCGCGGCGATTTAGCGCTTAAGCGACAGTCGCCTTGACGATCTTGCCCGGCGCACGCGGCGGCTCGCCCTTGGGCAGCGCGTCAACATGATCCATGCCGCTCTCGACCACGCCCCACACCGTATATTGGCGGTCGAGGAAAGTGGCGTCATCGAAGCAGATGAAGAACTGGCTGTTGGCGCTGTTCGGGTTCTGCGCGCGGGCCATTGAACAAACGCCACGGACATGCGGCTCGGTGTTGAATTCGGCCTTGAGGTCGGGAAGCTTCGATCCGCCCATGCCGGTGCCGGTCGGGTCACCGCCCTGCGCCATGAATCCCGGGATGACGCGATGGAAAATCACGCCGTCATAAAAGCCTTCACTGGCGAGCTGGGTGATGCGCTCGACATGGCCGGGCGCGAGATCGGGGCGGAGGCGGATGACGACATCGCCACCATTGCCGTCGCCGGTATCGAGAGTGAGGGTAAGTGTCTGGCCAGTCATGGCGACTCCTTGCGTGTAGAGGTTCGAAACTGCCCTGCCCTTAGACGCGTGCTTCGCGTGCGTCACCCCGCCAATCGCGCGTTGCCATTGCACGCGCCCGCGCCTATCCCCCCACCGCGGAGACAGATGAGGGAGGGCGAGAATGAGTGAGGGCATTCGCACCGACTTGTCGCCTGCGCCCGACAATCTTGACGAAGATGATCGCCTGCGCCCCGAATTTGTGCGCAGCGTCCTTGCTGCCGTTGAGGCGGGCGATTCCGAAGTCGCGCGCGAACTGGTTCGCCCGCTGCACCCCGCCGACCGCGCCGACCTGATCGAACTGGTCGCAGAGGACGAACGCGCCGACCTTGCCGAAGCTCTCGGCGACCTGATCGACGCAGACGTGTTCGCCGAGATGAACGACTATGTCCGTGAGGATATCGTCGAGACTCTCGAGCCCGAGCAAGTTGCTGAAATCGCAGCCGAACTCGACACCGATGACGCCGTCGCGATGATCGAGGATATGGAGGCCGAGGATCAGGCCGCCGTCCTTGCCGCAATGGACCCGGAAGACCGCGCGGCCATCGAAGACGCGCTCTCCTATCCCGAAGAGTCCGCCGGTCGCCTGATGCAGCGCGATCTGGTCGCGGTCCCCGAGCATGTGACCGTCGGCGACGTCATCGACCGGCTGCGTGAGGACAGCGAACTCACGTCCGATTTCTGGGAAATCTATGTTGTAGACCCGATGCACCGGCCGGTCGGATATTGCCAGTTGAGCTGGATTCTCCGCACCCCGCGCAACATCGCCATCTCCGACGTGATGATGCGCCAGCAGACGTTGCTGCCGGTCGACATGGATCAGGAAGAGGTGGCGCTACGCTTCCAGAAATATGCGCTGATCTCTGCCGCCGTGGTCGACAGTGCAGGCCGGCTGGTCGGCATGATCACCGTCGACGATGTCGTGCACATCATTCAGGAAGAAGCAGGCGAGGATGTGTTGCGGCTCGCGGGTGCGGGTGAAGGCGACATCAACGAAAGCGCGAGTGAAAGCTATCGGGGGCGTATCCGCTGGCTGATCGCCAACCTGTTCACCGCACTGGTCGCATCGAGCGTCGTCGGTTTCTTCGGCGGCGCGATCGAACAGATGGTGGCGCTCGCCGCACTGATGCCGATTGTCGCGGGCGTTGGCGGCAATGCGGGGACGCAGACGCTCGCTGTCACGGTGCGCGCCATCGCCACCAACCAGCTGACCCAGTCAAACACCCGCCGCGCCATCACCCGTGAACTCGCCATCGCCCTCATGAACGGCGGCACCATCGCCATCATCGCCGGCGCAGGGGTGACGCTATGGTTCGGCGACTGGCATCTCGGCGCCGTCATCGCCGCCGCCATGATGACCAATATCGTTATCGCAGGCCTCGCCGGTGTGCTCATCCCCGTGACGCTCGACCATTTTGATCAGGACCCGGCGGTGGCATCCTCTGTATTCGTAACAATGATCACGGATTCCATGGGCTTCCTCGCCTTCCTCGGCCTCGCCGTGCTGAGCGGCCTCGTTTCACTCTGATTTCGCATTCTCCACATCGAACAGCGAGTATTCGCATGAAACCGCATCGCCGCCAGTTTCTTGTCGCTCTGGCCACAGCAGCAGCCGTGTCTGCCTTTCCCCACCGGCTGACCGCAAACACGGCGCCGCACGGCCCGCGCCCTCCGGTTGCGCGGACAGTCGCCGCCTCTGACGACTATTACGGCACACGCCTTGCCGATCCCTATCGCTGGATGGAAAGCGGTACCGATCCCGAATGGCTGCCCTGGATGCGCGGGCAGGATGCTGCAACGCGCACGCGCCTTGCCGAATTGCCGGCCCGCGCAGACATCGGCGCACGGGTCGCCGGCCTGTCGGGAGAGACTGTCTCGACCTCCGGACTGACCCCGATCGGCGATGATGTGTTGATCTATGAGCAGCGTCCTGCGGGATCGCAATTCTTCGCGCTCTATCGCCGTAACGCCGATGGCAGCGTCACCACCCTGCTCGATCCGGCCACAATGCGCGACGGGGATTCGCACATCAGCATCGACTGGTGGGATGTCTCTCACGACAAGCGCCATCTGGTCTACGGCCTGTCCCCGGCAGGGTCCGAGGCATCGGTGCTGCACATCATGGAGCTGGCGACCGGCACCGTCCTGCCTGAACGCATCCCGATGACCGATTTCGGCGTGGTCAGCTGGTTGCCGGATGCCTCCGGCTTCTTCTACCTGCGGCTTGCAGGCGAACGCGGCACACCGAGCCTCTATCTCGACAGCGAAATGTGCCTGCACCGCCTCGGCACCGACCCGGCGAACGATCCGGTCATCCTCAAGCGCGGTATGTATGCCGATGTGCCAATGACCGAAGGGCAGTTCCCGATCGTCGGCAATATCCACGGCACCCCGCACGTCATGATCGCCGTGTTCGATCAGGAACCCGAGCAGCAGCTGTTGCTGGCCGACCGCGAAGGTCTGTTGGCAGGCAATCCCCAGTTCAAGCGCGTCGCCACAGTTCAGGACAAGATCACCGACTATGCGGTCGATGCCGCGACTATCTGGCTGGTATCGGAGAAAGGCGCGCCGCGTCGCAAGCTGCTCGCAACACCTCTCGCCGCGCCGGATATCGGCAGTGCGACAACGGTCATTCCGACCGGGGAAGCTGTGCTGGAAAGTGTCTATACCGTCGCCGGCGGGGCGATGGCGCAGCATCTCGATGGCGGCATCCAGCGGTTGACGCGGATCGGGGCCGATGGCGCGCAGCCGGTTGCCCTGCCCTTTGATGGCGGCGTTTCCATCGTGCATGCTGACCCGCGCGATGCCGATGTCTATGCCAGCGTCTCCGGCTGGCTCAACCCGACACAATTGGTTCGGATTGGCCCGCGCGGGGGTGTCGCCAACACCGGCATCACGCCGCCGCCGCCGATTGACGTCAGCCCCTATGTCGCGGAAGAAAAGTTCGCGACCGCGCGGGATGGAACGCGCATTCCCTATGTCATCATGTCAAAGCGCGGCATGGCAGCCGACGGCAGCAACCCGACGCTGGTCACCGCTTATGGCGCATACGGCTCCAGCAATACGCCCTTCTTCAACGCGCGGATCATCGCCTTCCTCGATGCAGGTGGCGTGTTCGTCGATGCCGCAGTGCGCGGCGGGGGCGAATATGGCCGCGAGTGGCACGACGCCGGGAAAAAGGCGACGAAGCCCAATACCTGGCGGGACATGATCGACGTCTGTGAAACACTGATCGCCGACCGGGTGACGTCGAAACAGCATCTCGTCGGCTGGGGCATTTCCGCCGGCGGCATCACCATCGGCCGCGCGATGACGGAGCGGCCGGATCTGTTCGCCGGTGCCATCGCCGAAGTCGGCTTCATGAACCCGATCCGTTATGTTGCGGAACAGAATATCGCCGACATCCTCGAATGGGGGCCGATCGAGGACGCCGAAAGCTTCCGCATCATGTATGCGATGGACGCCTATCGCGCCGTGCTCGACAATCCGGCACCGCCCGTCTGGCCCAAAGTGCTGATCCAGACCGGCATCAATGATCCGCGTGCCGCCAGTTTCCACAGCGCCAAATTCGCCGCCGCGCTTCAGGCCAAGGGCGCGGACGCGATGCTGCGCGTCGATTTCGACGCCGGCCACGGCCTCGGCAGCACCCGCGACCAGACGGACGCACTGCGCGCCGACATTTACGCCTGGGCGCTGGCTGTCGGGAGAGGCGTAGCCTGAGGTTCGACCGTCACCGGATCGGCATAGGCCCGCCGGCCGAGCAGCAGGAATAGCATCGCGCCGCCGGTCACGCTGGCGGCGCAGATCATCAGGAACGTCGGATACCCCCCGCCATTGGCGAGGATGAGCGACAGCACCCCGCCACCCAGCGCGGCGGAAAGACCGATGGCGGCCGTCACCAGCCCGAACACCGTGCCGTAAATGGCAAAGGCATAATGGCGCGCGACGAGATAGGCCGCGATATCGCCCTCTGCCCCCTGTGACACGCCGATCAACGCCAGCGCGACTGCCGCGAGCGCAAATCCCGGCGCGCCAAGCGCCAGCGCGAGCAGGCCGAACGCCGGCAACAGCATCGCCGCCGCCGCCACGCGGTGCGCCGGCCACCGGTCAAGCGCCAGCCCACAGCCGAAACGCCCGGCCATCACCCCCACCGCATAGATAGAGACCAGCGATGCCGCCCATTCCGCAGCATGGCCGGTTGCCACCAGCATCGGCTTCAGTTGCAGGGAAATCATCAGCGCAGGCAGGTTGCAGGCGAGCATCGCGCCGAACAGCGCCCAGGTCTGCGGCGCACGCACAATCGCGGCATAAACCGGGCGTGGGGACATCAGCGTCGGCGTGATCGCATTGACGCCCTCACCCGCACCACGCGGCAGGACAAGGAAGGCACCGAGCCCGAGCAACGCGCTCAGAGCAGCAACCGCCACATAGCCCATGCGCCAGCCCTCAGCTTCAATCACTGCGGAAACGGCGGGCGCTGCAATGGCACCCACCGCCGGCGCGCCAGCGATGGCAACAGCGAGCGCAAAGCCGCGTGCCGCATAGAAACGCTGCACCACCACCCGCGAATAGACGACGCTGGTGGTCGTCGCGCCCAGCGCCATCAGCAGCGTGAACAGCACATAATAATGGACGATATTGCCCTGAAGCTGGGAGAATCCGAGCCACACCAGCGGCATGCCGATGATACCGACCAGCGCCACACGGCGCGCACCGAAACGGTCCGCCGCCCAGCCCGAGAGGATGACACCTGCCGTCGCCGCCAGGGCAACAACGCCGACCAGCGCGAACTGGGCCTCTGTCCAGCCAAAGGCGCGGGAAAGGTGTGGCAAGAACAGGCTGGAGACATAGAATGTCAGCGCTATGCCGCCGCCGATGCCCATGGCTGCGCCCAGCAACGGCCGCCACCCGCTGGCGAATTCCTGTCTGTAACCCATCCGCCCTCGCCTTTGTTCATCTTATCCGGGCGAAGCGGGCATGACAGGGGGGAGACGCGCCTGTTGCCGCATCCGCCCCCTTGGGCTCGATCGCTAAACGGCCCGGGGGAAGCTGGCAACTCCCATCCCCCGCCCCCTTGCCCGCCCGCGCCGCCACTGGCAAAGGCGCGAGCCATGAGCGACACGCCCGAGACCAGCGCCGAAACCGGCCTTCCCAAGACCTTCGACCCCGCCTCGATCGAGGCGCGCTGGGCGGTGCATTGGGAGGACAAGGGTCTGTTCCGCCCGGAGCGCCCCGGCGCGGAGCCCTTCACCATCGTCAACCCGCCGCCCAATGTGACCGGTGCCCTCCACATCGGCCACGCGCTCGACAACACGTTGCAGGACGTGCTGGTCCGTTACGAGCGGCTGCGCGGCAAGGATGCGCTGTGGGTGGTCGGCACCGATCACGCCGGCATCGCAACGCAGATGGTGGTCGAACGCCAGCTCGCTGAGCGCCAGCAAAAGCGCACCGATTTCTCCCGCGAAGATTTCGTCGCCAAGGTTTGGGAATGGAAGGCCGAAAGCGGCGGACAAATCACCCGCCAGCTACGCCGCCTCGGCTGTTCGATGGACTGGAGCCGCGAGCAGTTCACGATGGACCCGCATTTCACCCGCGCGGTGGTGAAGGTGTTTGTCGATCTCTACAATCAGGGCCTCATCTACCGCGACAAGCGACTGGTGAATTGGGATCCGGGCCTGAAGACCGCCATCTCCGACCTCGAGGTCGAGACAAAGGAGCTTCAAGGCGGGTTCTGGCGCTTTCGCTACCCCTTCGCCGACGGTAGCGGCGCGGTCGAGGTCGCAACGACGCGGCCCGAAACCATGCTCGCCGACATGGCAGTCGCCGTCCACCCCGAGGACGAGCGCTACAAGGGCGTCATCGGCAAGGATATCCTCCAGCCGATCACCGGCCGCATCTTCAAGGTGGTGGCGGACGAACATGCCGACCCCGAATTGGGATCAGGCGTGGTCAAAATCACGCCGGGCCATGACTTCAACGACTTTGAGGTCGGCAAGCGGGCGGGGATCAAGCCCGCCGAGATGTACAATATGTTCGATGCCGACGCGGGCGTCATCCAGACCACTGACGGACTGGTGCCGGACCGCTTCATCGGCCTCGACCGGTTCGAGGCGAGGAAGCGCGTCGTCGCGGAGATGAAGGAACTCGGTTTCCTTGTCCCCCATGTCGACAAGGATGGCGTGGAACACGACCATGAACCGCGCACCATCCAGACCCCGCTGGGCGACCGTTCGGGCCAGGTCATCGAACCCTGGCTGACCGACCAATGGTATGTTGACGCCAAGACACTGGCCCAGCGCCCGATCGAGGCGGTGAAGACCGGCGCGATCGAGATTGTGCCGAAGAGCTGGGAAAAGACCTTCTTCAACTGGATGGAGAACATCCAGCCCTGGTGCGTGTCCCGGCAATTGTGGTGGGGCCATCGCATCCCGGCATGGTTCGATGCGGAAGGCAATATCTTCGTCGCAGAGGATGAGGCCGGCGCGCGGGCGCTAGCCGGGGATGATCGGCCGCTTGAGCAGGACCCTGACGTTCTCGACACATGGTTCTCCTCCGCACTCTGGCCCTTCGCCACACTGGGCTGGCCGGAGCAGAGCGAGCTGCTGACCCGCCATTACCCCAACGATGTGCTCATCTCCGGCTTTGACATCCTGTTTTTCTGGGATGCGCGGATGATGATGCAGGGCATGCACTTCATGAAGGAAGTGCCCTGGCGGACGCTCTATCTCCACGGCCTTGTCCGTGCGCCTGACGGGCAGAAAATGTCCAAGTCCAAGGGCAATGTCGTCGATCCGCTTGGCCTGATCGACAAATATGGCGCGGATGCGCTGCGTTTCTTCATGAGCGCGATGGAAAGTCAGGGCCGCGACATCAAGATGGATGAGAAGCGGGTCGAGGGTTACCGCAACTTCGCCACCAAGCTTTGGAACGCGGCGCGGTTCTGCCAGAGTAACGGGATCGTTGGCGGTTCAGTCATTGATATTTCAACGATCAACGAGCCTATAAATAAGTGGATCATTTCGACGGCTACATCTGTGCGAGCACGCATGGATATCGCGATAGCAAACCTTCGCTTTGATGACTTCGCGAATGAAATTTACCATTTCGTGTGGTCAAACTTCTGCGATCGGTATGTTGAAGTCAGCAAGGCGCTCCTCGCACGTGAGGATAGCGTCCAAGCTGAGACAAGGCTCGTTTGCGGCTGGGTGCTAGACCAGATTTTGATAATGTTGCATCCGCTCATGCCCTTCATCACCGAGGAAATCTGGCATTCCACGGCGAAGCGCGAGAAGGAACTTATCATTGCGGATGTAACTCCGACTGGCTCCATGCCAATTGCCAGCGATTGGGCAGATGCGCTTTGGCTATTTGAGTTCATTGATGAAGCCCGATCAATGCGCGCGGAATTGGGTATTGCACCCTCCAAGCGCTTGGACTTGTATTTCAAGAATATGGGCGGG
>CANHQT010000015.1 GCA_947463325.1 Sphingomonadaceae bacterium | reverse complement strand
TCGGCTTCTGCCCAGCGATTGGCTGCACCTATCCCGCGTGTCGGATGATCATAGTCAGACAGGGTGTGGCGCGTTCCGAAGGCAACCATCCGCTCGACATCGGCGCGAAGGCGGGCCTCGGAAACTTCCGGCGGCGATTCAGCCTGCTGCGCGGCAGCGGGGGCGACAAGGAGAAAGGCGGTAGCCGTGAGGAGCGAGCGGATCATGCCCGCGTTGTCGCGCGGGACGCTGGCCGGGGCAAGCAAGAATTCCGGCCACCCCCCTGAGCGAAAAGGAACAATCTAGTAAGCCCGCCCGATCAGAATACGTTCCACCGCTGGTTCGCCGGTAAGCGGACAGGTTCCACTCGCCGCCACAGCATCCAGTGGCACATTGCGCATCGTGAGTTTCAGCGCCTTCACCTTTTCGACCACCGCATCGAGCGCGGCGCCGGTCGGGCGGGACCAGCTGATTTCGACCCAACCGGGTACCGGAGTGGTCTTGAAATAGTGGACGATGCCGTCCCAATCCACGATGTCGCGGACAATATTGGCGTCGAGCCGCGCCTTGGCCTCGGCATGGAGATTGGTCTGGATCGATTCCAGCAGCGCGCCGATGCCTGCGACGAAGGGGGCGCGTTCGGGAAATTCGGTCGCGAGCTTGCCATCGTCGCGATAGAGCGCGTCACGGCGGATAGCGGCGAGCTTGCCAGCAGCAACATCGCGGCCGCCGATCTCGACCACGACGGGCGCACCCTTCTTGAGCCATTCCCAGCGCTTTCCGGCGCTTTTCCCGGGGCGCTTGTCGAGATGCACCCGCACCCGCTCACCCAGCGCCGACTGCGCGCCCAGTTCGGCTGCAAGGCTGGCACAATAATCGAGGATCGCGGCATCGCCCTCATCCTCGCGCAGCATGGGAACGATGATGACCTGGAAAGGCGCGATCGCCGGTGGCACGCGCAGGCCATCATCATCGCCATGCGTCATGATGACGCCGCCGATCATGCGGGTGGAAGTGCCCCAGCTAGTGGTGTGGGCGAAGGCGTGGTCACCCTCGCTCGTCTGGAAACGGATACCAGCCGCCTCGGCAAAGCTGGTGCCGAGATAATGCGAGGTGCCGGCCTGAAGCGCCTTGCCGTCCTGCATCATGGCTTCGATCGAATAGGTGGCCTCTGCGCCCGGAAAACGCTCATGCTCAGGCTTTTCGCCGGCAATGACCGGCATGGCGAGCACGGTTTCCGAAAATTCCCGATACATTTCGAGCGCGCGCAGCGTTTCTTTCATCGCGTCAGCGCGGTCGGCGTGGGCGGTATGCCCTTCCTGCCATAGGAATTCGCTGGTGCGCAGAAACATGCGGGTGCGCATTTCCCAGCGCACGACATTGGCCCATTGATTGACCATCAGCGGCAGATCACGCCAGCTCTGCACCCAGCGCGCCATCGCGGCGCCAATCACCGTTTCCGACGTGGGGCGAACAATCAGCGGCTCTTCAAGCTTTGCTTCGGGATCGGGAGTAAGCCCGCCCTTGCCGTCCGCGATCAGGCGGTGGTGGGTGACGACCGCCATTTCTTTAGCAAAACCATCAACATGTTCCGCTTCCTTGGCAAAATAGCTCAAGGGAATGAACAGCGGGAAATAGCAATTCTGGACGCCCGCAGCCTTGATGCGATCATCCATCAGGCGCTGGATGCGTTCCCAGATGCCATAGCCCCACGGACGGATGACCATACAGCCACGCACGCCACTTTCCTCTGCCATGTCGGCAGCAGCGATGACCTCCTGATACCAGGCGGCAAAGTCGGAGGCGCGAGTTGTCGTTAGAGCGTGCTTCATGCTGCGCCCCTAGCCGAGGCGCACGGCCGGCGGCAAGGCGGGAGCGTGTTGAACGGGACGCGGGCAGCTTCAAGCCGCGCGGCGGCGGCCGAATTGCGGGGCCATAGACATTGGCTGGGGCACGATCTGGCGGACCGGGCGCTCCTCTTCCGGCTCGTCTTGGGCAAGCTCGAAGGGCATCACCTCGGCTTCGAGAAACTCTTCGAGAAATTCAATGTCCGCTTCGGCTTCTGCTTCCGCTTCAGCCTCGTCAGCCAATTGCTGGAAATAATCCCGGACGATCACCACGAGAATGGCAGCTGCGGCAATCATGCAGATCAATAGGACCTGACTGTCCCTTATTCCCAATGAGGCCATGTCGGCCAAAATCAGATCTCTCATCGCCGATCCCCTGTTAGATCAATGACGAGATTGTCAGCAGCGCGTTAAGGCAGAGCAGCCGACGACAGTGAAAATCGGCTTAACCCTTATCGCGTAGCGCAGCCTTGAGTTCAGCCAGTTCCGCCCGGAGCGCGGCGATTTCCGCATCCTTTGAGGCGGTATCGCTGCGCGGCGGTTGCGGACGGAATGCCGACGTTGCGGCTTCGAGCATCGCCATGTTGCGCTTGGCGATCTCCGCCAGAGGATTGCCGACAAGCGCGCCCTCTATGGCGGTGCGCATTTTTTGCTGGTTGGTGCGGAAACTATCCATCGATGCTTCGAGATAGCCGGGGACCAGAGCCTGCATCGAATCCCCGTACAGGGTGATCAATTGGCGAAGGAAGTTGACCGGCAGCATGGTCTGGCCGCGCTGCTCCTCCTCCATGATGATCTGCGCGAGCACGCTTCGGGTGATGTCTTCTTCGCTCTTGGCATCAAGGACACGAAACTCATGCCCTTCGCGAACCATCGCCGCCAGATCCTCCAGCGTGATGTATGATGACCTTTGGGTATCATAAAGGCGACGGTTGGCGTATTTCTTGATCGTGATAACCCCGTCGTCGGTGGTTCCACGACCTGCCGCTGAGGATGATTTCTTGCCTGCCATGATGCCATCGCCCGATCATTGCCCGCGCCGAGCGCATGGCCATACGGCGTGGTAGCAGCAATGGGTGCCGCATCGCAACATGGGCAGCAGATGGACCGGCCAAGGCCGCTGCCTCTGTTCCTTGATCTGGTGCGGCGCGCGGGCGAAAAAGACCCTGCCCTTGCCGCTGCGGCACTCAATGGTTTGCGCATTTATCAAGGTGCCGAGCGAAATCCCCCGACGATCCGGCCCATAGCCGCGCAAGCGGGCCGCGCACGGCTGTTGCAGTGCGGCGACAGCGGCCCGCCGATCATGCTGATACCTTCACTGATCAACCCGGCGCGCATCCTCGATCTGGCACCGGATCAATCGCTGCTGGCGTTTCTTGGCGAAGCTGGCTTTCGCGCGATGCTGCTGGACTGGGGACAACCCGACAGGAGTGAGTCCCAGATCGGCATCGCCGGGCATGTCGAACATTATCTGCTGCCCCTGATCAAAGCGGTGGGCGAACCCGTCCACCTTGTCGGATATTGCCTGGGCGGAACGATGGCTGTCGCTGCAGCAGCGATTGCCGGGGATCAGGTTCGCTCGCTCTCCCTGCTCGCAACGCCATGGCATTTCGATGGGTATCCAACCGGCGCCAGAGATGCGCTGGCATCTTTGTGGGGCGGAGCAAAGCAGGAAGCCGAGCAAATGGGCCTTTTGCCCATCGAAGTGCTGCAGGCGGCTTTCTGGAGCATCGACACTGACCGCACGGTGGCGAAATTCGCCGCGCTGGCGAGCGACCATTTGGACGCAGGAGGGCTGGCACGGTTCGTTGCCCTCGAGGACTGGGCCAATGACGGTGCCCCCCTTACCGCCGCCGCAGGGCGCGACCTTTTCGAGGGGCTGGTGGGAGAGGATTGGACAGGCCAGGGGCGCTGGAATGTAGGCGGGCTCGCTGTGGATCCGCTGCGACTGAAATGCCCGACATTCCAGATTACCGCAGCCGAAGATCGGATCGCCCCTGCCGAAGCGGCGATCCGGGGAATCCAGACTTACTCCGCCCCCGCTGGCCATGTCGGAATGATTGTCGGTTCAAAGGCGCATGACCACTGCTGGAACAAGCTTCTGCGCTGGCTTGCGACACGATGAAACGCTCCGGGCGTGGGACGAGCGTTGCCAGAATGCAACACAACTGCCGTAAAATGCTTTTGAAACGGGCGTTTCGTGCGCAACTGCTTGCGGCTTTGCGGTGCATCGGGTTGAACGGCAGCTTAACGGCCCCCGTTTTTGAGATGGGCCTATAGCGGAGACCCCCATGCGTAAAAGCAGCCTTCTGGTTGGCACCACATTTTTTGCCGTTGCCATCGCAACCGCAGCGCCCGCCCTCGCACAAGACGCGCCGGCTCCTGCCGAATGCGTTGACGAGAACAATAACGGCGTGTGCGACAGTGACGAAGAAGGCGCCAATACCGCCATCGTCGTTACCGGCACCCGTATCGCGCGTCCGACGCTCAACTCGTCGGTTCCCCTGACGTCTGTCACCACCGAAGACCTTCAGGGCACCGGTGAACTGTCGCTGGGTGACGCGCTTAACGATCTGCCTTCGCTACGTTCGACCTTCTCGAGCGGCAACTCGAGCCGCTTCATCGGCACGGCCGGCCTCAGCCTGCTCGACCTTCGCGGTCTCGGCACCGACCGTACGCTGGTTCTGGTCAATGGCCGCCGTCACGTCACATCGTCGCCGGGCGACAATGGTTTCGACGTCAACACCGTTCCGACCGACCTGGTCGAGCGTATCGACATCGTAACGGGCGGCAACTCCGCCGTTTACGGTTCGGACGCTGTGGCCGGTGTGGTCAACTTCATCCTGCGTCGCGACTATGAGGGCATCGCGGTCCGCGGTCAGGCCGGCATTTCTTCGCGCGGCGATCGCGGCAGCTACTTCGTGAGCTTCCTTGCCGGTGAAAATTTCGCCGACGGGCGCGGCAATATCGCGGTTTCGGCTGAATATACGCGTCAGCAGCCGCTCTACTTCCGTCAGCGCGACGCCCTGACCGGCGCGTTCAGCGGTCGTTGCCAGTATCAGCTGACAGACGCCACCACCGGTGAAGCGGCAGCCGGCGACGGCATCCCCGACAACACTTTCCTGTGCGGTATCAACAATGCCGCCCTTTCGGGCGGTGGCACGATCGGTACGATCGATGCGGCAACGGCTACCCAGCGTCGCTATCTGCGCTTCAACCGCGAGGGCAACATCTTCATCGATACCCCGACCCTGGCGTTCTCGAACGTGGGTTCGGGCAACCAGCAGGGCGGCTTCGGTTCGACCCTGCGCCAGACGGGCAGCTTGCTCGCTGAAGTCGATCGCTATGCGATCAACGTCTTTGGTCACTTTGACGTTTCGGATGCCTTCCGTCCGTTCGTCGAAGCAAAATATGTCCGCACCGACGTGTCGGGCGAAGGCCAGCCGAGCTTCTTCACCAGCGTTCCCGGAACGCTCGGTGGCCCGGCCATGCGCTGCAACAACGGCTTCCTGAACGCTTCGGCGCTGGCGACGCTGCAGGGCTTCGGTCTTTGCACCAACGTTGCGACCGGCACCTTTGGGCTTAGCCGCTTCAACGATGACTTTGGTGGTCGCCGTTTCGAAGGTACGCGTGAAACCTACCGCATTGTGGGTGGCGTGTCCGGTTCGTTCAACGACGACTGGAGCTACGAACTGGCCGTAAACTATGGCCGTTTCGAAGCTTACGGGATCAACACCAACAACCTGCTGCTGTTCGATGTGAACGGCAACCGTGACGGCTTCAACCTGGCGGTTGACTCGATCGTTGCACCGGCTGGCTTTACCGGCACGAATTTCGTGACCAACTCGGCCGGCCAGCGGGTGATCTGCCGCATCAACGAAGTCACCAACACGCGTCCGGACTGTTTGCCGGTCAACGTGCTGGGCGAAGGCCGCAACTCGGCTGCCGTGTTCGACTTCATCCACGCTGACGGCACGACCGATGAGTTCGCAACCCAGTTCGTGGCTTCGGCGTTCGTCAACGGTGACCTGTCGCAGCTGTTCGAACTGCCGGGTGGCCCGATCAGCTTTGCGGTCGGTGCGGAATATCGCAAGGAAACGGCCGGCGTCGATTATGACCCGCTGACGTCTGCTGGCGGCACGTTCCTCAACGCGCTGCAGGACTTTAATCCGCCGGATCTCACCGTGAAGGAACTGTACGGCGAACTTCAGTTCCCGATCCTCGAGAACTCGCCGCTCGCTCGCGAGCTGGTGCTGACGCTCGCTGGTCGTGTGTCCGACTATAACAACCGCACCGGCACGGTGTATGCGTACAACATCCAGGGCGTTTACGCGCCGATCGATGATGTCCGCTTCCGCGTTGCCTATGCAACCTCGGTTCGTGCACCGACGCAGGGTGACCTGTTCTCGCCGCAGTCGCAGAACTTTGCCCAGTTGGGCGATCCTTGCGACCAGGCCAACATCCTGGGGAACCCGAACCGCACCGCAAACTGCGCAGCGGCCGGCGTTCCGACCACGGCCAACGCTGCGGTCGTGGCGGCTTGCGCCGGGACTTCCTTCCCTGCGACCCTTGGCGGGGCTTGGGTGAACTGTAAGGCTCGTACCGCCAGCACCGGCTTTGTTTCGGGCGGTAACCCGACGCTTGAGGAAGAGCGCGGCACGAGCCTCACCGTGGGTGTGGTTCTCGAGCCGAGCTTCCTGCCGGGCCTGAACCTCACCGTCGACTATTACGACATTGAGGTGACGAACCTGATCGCGGCGCTCAGCGCACAGACCATCATCACCCTGTGCTATGATAACGAAGGCGGCATCAACAACGCCTTCTGCGCCACGGTCAATCGTGATCCGGCAACGGGCCTGTTCCGTGAGCCGGCGGTTGTTTCGGGCGGCGTGAACTTCGCCAAGCAGAAGACCCGCGGTATCGACTTCGACCTGTCCTATCGTCGTTCGTTCGACAATGGCGACCGGTTCGAAATCCGCGCAATTGCCACGCACGTTCTGCAGCTCGACAATTTCGTCGATCCGCTCAACCCGATCATCCCGAACCGTCAGATGAGCGAGCTGGGTGACCCGCGTTGGGCCGCTTCCTTCTCGCTGCGCTACGACTTCGGTAGCTGGGATATCCTCTACGCTGCCCGCTACATCGGGAAGCAGACGATCGGTGCATGGGAAGCACAGAACAACTATCAGGGTCTCTGCCCCACTTCGGGCACCACCACCCTTGGTGCTTGTACCCCGGGCACGATCACCACTCTGCCGCCGCAGAACGCGGACCAGTTCGACCGGATCAACTATCCGGACGTGCTGTACCACGATTTCCGCCTCGGTTTCGACGTGGCTGATCGCTTCCGCCTGACCGCTGGCGTCAACAACCTGCTCGATCGTCAGCCGCCGCTCGGCCTGCTTGGCACCGCAGGCGGTGACCCGTTCGACAGCTTCGGCCGTAACTTCTTCGTGGGCTTCCGCGCAGAGTTCTAAGGCCAGTCGGCACACACAATCAGGGCCGCCCTTCGGGGCGGCCCTTTTTGATTCCGGCGTTGGCGCTAGCGATCAGTGCGACGGCGGCAGCAGGATCAGTCTTGCCAGATGCGCGCGTACCGCTGACCGAGCCCTGTCAGCAGTTCATAGGGCGACAGGCCGGTCAGGCGCGCACATTCGGCAAGATCATAGGCGATGTTTACCCGATCCCCCTCACCCGCAGCGCACCCATCCGGAAGCGCCAGCGCGACCAAATCCATCGATACGCGACCGATGACGGGAATCGACCAATCGCCAAGCATAGCGCTGCCTCTGTCCGAAAATGCCCGGAGATAACCATCGGCATAGCCGAGGTTGATAATGGCAACGCGGGTATCGCGCTGTGCCTGCCAGGTCGCGTTATAGCCGACGCAGGCGCCCGCCGGCACGTTGCGCACCTGCAAAATTTCAGCCTGCGGTGTGACCACCGGACGGATCCATCCTGCGGCCTCTGCACGCGGAATTCCTCCGTAGAGAGCAAGCCCCGGACGGGTCAGATCAAAGCCATAGTCAGCGCCGAGACAAATAGCCGCGCTATTCGCAAGACTGCGTCGGGCGGCGGGCACTCTATCCGCCACGGCGCGAAAGGCGCGGAGCTGCTCGCCATTTTGCGCGCTATCCTCATCCGCGCTGGCGAGGTGGCTCATTAGCGTGCCGATCGCGAGACCATCGAGCAGGCCAGAGGTCGCTTCCTCCGGGGTCAGGCCGAGCCGGTTCATGCCGGTATCGACCATCACATCACATTCGCCGCCACCTGAAGATTTCCAGCGCTGCACCTGTTCCGGGCTGTTGAGGACCGGAACTGCAGCCATGCTCCGCGCAAGAGCCATATCAGCATCCCGCACACCATGCAGAACAGCGAGGCGCGCGCCGCCGGTATGGCCAGCGAGCGCCGCTGCTTCGGCCCATGTCGCAACGAAGAAATCACGGCATCCCGCCGCTGAGAGGCGACGAACGACCCCTTCTGCGCCGAGACCATAGCCGTCGGCCTTTACCGCAGCGCCGCACGCTGCACCGCCGCTTTTCCGCGCCAGCCAGCGCCAGTTTTCGACAAGGGCCACACCGTCGAGCGACAGCGAAAGAGGCGAGTTTCCCGGCGCAACGCCGGATAATCCAGTCATCATGGCTGTACAGACGGAGCTTCGGCAGCCCCGAACCCGGTCAAATGGCGCTGCCAGTTGGCCTGCGCCGCAAGATAGCTGTCCGGGAGCGGGCGCACCGGTAAGGATACACCGCGCCTCTCCAAGCGGCGCAGGGCAGCGGTCACCAGGTCGCGATTGGCCAGAATCGAGGGCTGCCACCCTGCCTGCACGACAAGGGCATAAGGATAAGGATAGCCGTAGCGGTTGAACCCGCCGAGTACGTCGGCCAGGCGATCCACATCACCGAGGCAGAGCGCCGCCCGGAACTCTATGCTGGAGGTTGTGGGAACGCTTGCCCATGTTCCGGAAAATCGTTCGGGTGCGGCATCGACAACGGCCATGGCGGCGGCCGATTCATCCGCGCGGCCCATCAGGTGGAGCGCGCAGGCGCGGATCCAAGCGAATTGCCGCCCGCTGCCTTCGATACGATAGGCATCGCTCGGGCTGCCAAACATAGCAACAGCCCGGTCAATAGCTGCGAGAGCCTCTGGCCCGCGACCAAGCTCTGCAAGGAAGGCGGCACGGTTGACGGTTGCGTTGGTCCGATAATCGGCCGCAATCAGCGGATCATTTTCCAGCGCCTCGAGCGCGGCAAGCGCCTCGCCATGCCGGCGGTTGTTATAGAGGAGCTGGGCATAGCGCAGCCGGTTCGACAGCCGGTCATATTGGCGGCTGTCGGAGATGGTTTCGCGCCCTTCACGCGGACGCGGCAAATCCTCGTCGAGCAGCGCCAGCGCTTCATCGAGCTGGCCTGCGGCATCGAGCACGCGAGCCATATCGAGCGTTGCACGGCTGTCCGCGCCATTCATCGATTCCATCGTCGCACGAGTGCGGCTGAGCGATGCGGCGCGGCCGCGCCGGTAAGCCTCCCGCCCGCACGCGAGCTGGGCATCGCGCAGCGCAGCCCCGCCTTCGCCCAAAATCGTTTCGACTTCAGGCCAGAGCGGCTCCAGCCTGATGTCGGCAAGGATGGCGAGCGCGGTCGGCAATTCCAGTTCGGTTGCGCGGCCGATTTGCTGTCCGTTGGCGTCGATAGTTACCAGCGCAGGCCGGCCTTCGATCCGCGTGATGCAGAAGGATACCGCCCCGTCATCCACCACGACGCGGGCCTGACCCGTGCGGCCACAGGGCCCTGCCCCTGGCGCGCGAAGCACGCGCATGCGGTCAGGGGGTATGACCTGCGGAACCGGCATGGGCAGCGACTTAGCGTCGGACCGCAGAACTTCCGGAGTGCCCTTTGCCTGCATCAGAGCAAAGGCGGCCGGCGCCATCAGCGAGACGATGATCGACATGGCGCTGCCCTGCCCTTGCCGCAGGCGCTATTCAAGTTCCTTGCGGTAGGTTTCCGGCAGCCAGATCGCGCTGACGATGAAGGCCATGCCGACCACGCCAACTGTGTACCAGAGGCCCGAATAGGCATTGCCGGTCGAGACCACGATATATTGCGAGATGAAGGGCAGGAAGCCGCCGAAGTAGCCGGTGCCGATATGGTAGGGCACGGACATGGAAGTATAGCGGATCTTGGCCGGGAACAGCTCGACGAGGATGGCCGCGACCTGCCCGTAAGTCATGGCGGAGAGGGCAACCATCACCGCGATGGCCAGAATGATCTTCCACCGCTCCTTCTCTGTCGGATCGGCACGGTCGGGATAACCCGCATCGCTCAGCGCAGCGACATAAGCGGCCTCGTCAAAGCCGACCACGCTGCTCTCACCGACACGCAACACCAAAGCCGCACTGTCCTGTTTATCATAGCTGATGCCGCGCTTGGTGAGGAACGCGAGCGCCTTTTGGCATTCGGTTTCGGGCTTGCCGAACACGCTGAAATCGCATTCCGGCAACTCAAGCGTCACCGGCGAGGCAGCCGTTGCGCGGGCAAGGCCCGGATTGGCGCCATCCGCCATCAGCTGGAACAACGGGAACACCAACAGCATCGACAAGGCGTAGCCAGCAAGCAGCATCTTCTTGCGGCCGATGCGGTCAGAGAGGGCGCCGAAGCCGACATAGAGCGGAGCGGCGAGCAGCGCGCCAACCGCCATGTAGAGCAGCGCTTCTTCCTCACCCACGCGCGCCGTGCCTTGGAGGAAGTACAGCGTTCCGAACTGGCTGGTGTAATAGATCACCGACAGACCGGCAGCGACGCCGAACAGCGCGACGAGCACCTTGCCGACGTTGGCCTTGTCCGAAAAGCTCTCGACAATCGGGTTCTTGGAGGTGGTGCCGGCTTCCTTCATTGCCTTGAACACCGGGCTCTCACTGAGCTGCATGCGGATGTAGATCGAAATCGCCAGCATCACGATGCTGATGAGGAAAGGAATGCGCCAGCCCCAGGCCGCGAAATCCTCGTCACTCATCGACCAGCGACAGGCGAGCACGACGATCAGACAGAGCAGGAAGCCGCCGACAACGGAAACCTGGATCCAGCTGGTGTACTGGCCGCGCTTGCCGGGAGGCGCATGTTCGGCAACATAAATGGCCGCACCGCCATATTCGCCACCGAGCGCCAGCCCCTGCAACAAGCGTAGCAAGACCAGAAGGATGGGCGCGATGATGCCCGCCGTCTCATAGGTCGGCAGCATGCCGATCACCGCGGTCGCGCCGCCCATCAGGGTGATGGTGACGAGAAACGTATATTTGCGGCCGATGACATCGCCAAAGTGGCCGAACAGCATCGCGCCGAGCGGGCGGACGCCGAAACCTGCACCGAAGGCCGCCAGACTGGCGAGCGTCGCGGCAGTCGGATTGTCGACCGGGAAAAACAGCTGACCGATCAGTGCGGCAAGGATCCCGTAGAGGAAGAAATCATACCATTCGAAGACGGTGCCGAGCGCTGATGCACCGATAACCATGCGGATATCCGCCGGTGTTGGCTCGGGTGCGGGTGCAGACCCGGGTTCAGGCGCTGTTGCGACGTCCGACATGATACTCCCCTTGGCTCTTTCGCGGCGCTGCTGATCACGCACCGTCTGTTACGCCCCTGATTAGCGCATGATGCGCGTCGGGCAAGCATGGCAAAAGCGCTAGCAAGTTTCAGCAGCATCGATATGCCTGCTGCAGGGATGCAAAAAGGGGAGCGTCGAGCAAGATGACCGTAGCCGAGCCAATCCAAGGTGATGCGAGCGGTGCCCTGCCCGCCAGCGATCGGGCGTTTCTGGGCCACCCCAAGGGCCTCGGTTATCTCGCCTTCACCGAGGCGTGGGAGCGTTTCTCCTTCTACGGCATGCAAGCATTGCTGGTGCTTTACATGGTCAACGAGCTGCTGTTGCCCGGCCATGTCGAGAATGTAGCGCTGTTCGAGGAGTTCCGCGCACTTTTCGGCGGACTGGATGGTCAACCGCTCGCTTCGGCCATCTTCGGCACCTATGCCGCGAGTGTCTATCTGACGCCGATACTCGGTGGCTGGCTGGCCGACCGGGTGCTGGGCAAGCGGCGGACGGTGCTGCTCGGCGCAATCGTCATGAGCATCGGCCATTTTCTGATGGCGTTCGAACAAAGCTTCCTGTTTGCGCTGCTTGCGCTGGTCATCGGCAGTGGCATGTTCAAAGGCAATATCGCGAGCCAGGTTGGCTCGCTCTACAAGCCGGATGATCTGCGGCGGGCCGATGCCTTCCAGATTTTCTTCCTTGGCATCAATGCCGGCGTCATCGCATCCCCGCTGGTGGTAGGCACGCTGGGCGAAACGGTGGGCTGGCATTACGGTTTCGGTGCGGCCGGGATCGGCATGCTGATCGGCCTCGCCATCTATGTCGCGGGCCAGAAGCATCTGCCTGCCGAGCATTTCGAGGCGCAGGGCAAGGCCGAGCGCGCCGCGCGTCCGCCGATGTCGCGCCGCGAATGGCTGGCGACCTTTGCCCTCCTCCTCCTCATCCCGGTGATAGCGCTGGCGATCGTGCCCAATAACCAGATTTTCAATGCCTATCTGGTGTGGGGCGACGAGCGGTTCGACCTCATGTTCATGGGTGAAAAGCTGCCGACGACCTGGCTGGTCACGCTCGACGCCATCGTTTCAGTGAGCTTCCTCGCCGGGGTTGCGCTCTTCTATCGCTGGTATGGCAAGCGCTGGAAAGAACCGGACGAGCTCACCAAGATCATCATCGGAACGGGCTTTTCGGTGCTCGGCATGTTGTGTCTCTATACCGCAGCAATCAGCACCGCGCCGGACGAGAAGATTGGCCTGTTCTGGCCGGTGATGTTCCATGTGCTAAACTCGATCGGCTTTGCGCACATGCTACCCGTCAGCCTCGCGCTGTTCGCAAAGGTCGCGCCCAAGGCGATCAACGCGACAGTGATCGGCATCTATTATCTCGCCTTCTTTGCCGGCAATTCGATCGTCGGCTGGGTCGGCGGCTGGTATGAAAGCATGGCGACGCCGGCCTTCTGGCTGATGCACGCAGGCTTCGCCGCCGTCTCCGGCGCGGTGTTCATCCTCTACAAGCTGGCGCTCGGGCGACTGCTCGAACCTGAGGCGGAACCTACTCCATCTCGAGGATGATGGCGTCCACGGCGAGGCTGTCTCCTGCCTTTGCATTGACAGATTTGACCGTGCCGGCCTTTTCGGCGCGGAGGATATTCTCCATCTTCATCGCCTCGACCACGGCGAGCGGCTGACCCGCCTCCACCTTGTCGCCTGCGCCGACATGGAGCGCGACGAGCAGACCGGGCATCGGGCAGATGAGGAAACGCGAGAGGTCCGGCGGGACCTTTTCGACCATATGCGCGGCGTGCGGGGCGGCATGTTTCGGCAGCAGGCGCACGGCATGGCTCGCGCCGCGGGTGGTGAGGACGAGCCCTGACCGGGTGCGACGCACCTTCACGGACAGCGCCTCATCCCCGATCTCCGCCGTGACGAGCCGGTCACCCGGTGTGTAGGCAAGCGCGAGATCGAGCTTTTCCCCGTCGACGTGGAGCTTGCGGCGGCCGACCTTCACCTTGTGCGGGACGCCGTCAACCAGCGCCTGCCACTTGTGCGGCGGTTGCAGCCGGTCACCCAGCTGACCGCTGATACGGCGCGCACGGTCCGCCTCTGCCGTCGCGATGAAGCCTGCGATGCCCGCAAGCACGCGAGACAATTCCTCGCTGGCGGGGGCACCGTGGAAGCCTTCCGGATATTCCTCGGCAATGAAGCCGGTGGTGAGGTCACCGGAGCGGAAGCGGTCATGCTGCATGATCGCGGAAAGGAAATCGACATTGTGGCCGAGCCCTTCGATTTCGAACGCATCCAGCGCCGCTACAGCCAAGTCGGCCGCCTCGTCGCGCGTCTCGCCCCAGGTCACCAGCTTGGCGATCATGGGGTCATAGAACATCGAAACTTCGCCGCCTTCATAGACGCCGTCGTCAACGCGCACGCCATCGATGCCGCAACGCCCATTCGCCTCGCCATCATCCTCCCAGCCGGGGACGGGGGTGCGGTAGCGGGTGAGGCGCCCGGTCGAGGGCAGGAAACCGCGATAGGGATCCTCGGCATAAACGCGGTTCTCGATCGCCCAGCCGTCAATGCCGATATCATCCTGCGTCATTGCGAGCTTTTCGCCAGCAGCGACGCGGATCATCTGCTCGACAAGGTCGATACCGGTGATCGCTTCGGTCACCGGATGCTCGACCTGGAGCCGGGTGTTCATTTCGAGGAAGTAGAAGCTCTCACCTGACGGGTCGGCGCCCGAGACAATGAGCTCGACCGTGCCGGCGCTGTAATAACCGACCGCGCGGGCGAGCGCGACGCATTGCTCGCCCATCGCCTGGCGCATCTTGGGCGTGACGAAGGGTGACGGCGCTTCCTCCACCACCTTTTGGTGGCGGCGCTGGATGCTGCACTCGCGCTCGTTGAGGTAAAGAATGTTGCCGTGCTGATCGCCGAGGATCTGGATTTCGATGTGGCGCGGGTTGAGGATGAATTTCTCGATGAACACGCGGTCGTCGCCGAAGCTGTTGAGCCCTTCGCGCTTCACCGCTTCGAAGCCTTCGCGCACGTCAGCTTCGGAATAGGCAAGGCGCATGCCCTTGCCGCCGCCGCCGGCGGACGCCTTCATCATCACCGGATAGCCGATCTCTTCCGAGATGCGGACGGCATGATCGGTATCCTCAATCTCCCCCACAAAGCCGGGGACGACATTGACGCCCGCTTCCTTGGCGAGCTTCTTGGACTCGATCTTGTCCCCCATCGCGGCAATCGCACCGACCGGCGGGCCGATGAAGGCAATGCCTTCCTTGGCGAGCGCTTCGGCGAAAGAGGTGCGTTCCGACAGGAAACCGTAGCCCGGATGCACCGCCTCCGCGCCGGTCGCCTTGCACGCCTCTATGATCTTGTCCGCCAGCAGATAGGATTGTGCGGCGGGCGGCGGGCCGATGTGCACCGCCTCATCCGCCATCCGCACGAAGGGCGCGCGGGCATCAGCATCCGAATAGACAGCGACGGTGGCAATGCCCATGCGGCGCGCGGTCTTGATGACCCGGCAGGCAATTTCGCCGCGATTGGCGATGAGGATTTTTGTGAACATCTGCTGGTTCCTTAAGCCTCAAGCGGCGGCATGTTATGCCCCAACAGCCGCAGCACATCCGCGGCGCATTCGACGATGTTGCTGCCGGGGCCGTAGATGCCCTGAACTCCGGCATCGCGCAGGAAATCATAGTCCTGCGGCGGGATGACGCCGCCGGCGATGACCTTGATGTCGCTGCGGCCGGCTTCGCGCAGCCTGTGGACAAGTTCGGGGATAAGCGTCTTGTGCCCGGCGGCGAGGCTCGACGCGCCGACCACATCGACGCCGCTTTCGAGCGCGAGGACGACAGTTTCCTCGGGCGTCTGGAACAAGGGGCCGCTGGTCACATCAAAGCCCATGTCGGCAAAGGCCGAGGCGATGACATTGGCACCGCGATCATGCCCGTCCTGCCCCATCTTGGCGACGAGGAGGCGCGGCGTGCGCCCGAGGCGGCGGGTAACCGCCTCCACCCCGGCGAGCACCTGAGCATAGCGGTCATCACCGTCATAGGCAGGGCCATAGATGCCGCGGACCGGCGTCGGGGTGGTGCCGTAGCGACCGAAAGCGGTCTCCATCGCGGCGGAGATTTCGCCCAGCGTGGCTCGAGCGCGTGCGGCCTCTACGGCAAGGGCGAGCAGATTGTCGCTGCCATTTGCGCCTGCCGCGAGCGCATCCAGCGCGGCCTGGCAGGCGGCTCCGTCGCGGGCGGCCTTGACCGCGTTGATGCGGGCGATCTGCGCTTCGCGGACGGCGTGATTGTCCACCTCCAGCGTGTCGAGCAGGGCTTCGTCGGCGAGGCGATATTTATTGACGCCGACGATGACATCCTCTCCCCGATCGACGCGCGCCTGACGGGCAGCGGCGGCTTCCTCGATCGCGGCCTTGGGCTTGCCGGATGCGACATAGGCGGTCATGCCGCCGGCGGCATCGACTTCCCCGATGATCGCCCAGGCATCATCGACCAGCATCTGGGTCAATGCCTCGACATAGTGCGAGCCGCCGAGCGGATCGACGACGCGGGTGATGCCGGTTTCCTCCGCCAGCACGATCTGCGTGTTGCGGGCGATGCGCGCTGAAAAGTCGGTCGGGAGCGCAATCGCTTCATCAAGCGCGTTGGTGTGCAGGCTCTGCGTGCCACCGAGCACGGCGGCCATCGCCTCCACCGTGGTGCGGATGACATTGTTGTAGGGGTCCTGCTCCTGCAGGCTGACGCCGCTCGTCTGGCAATGGGTGCGCAGCATCTTCGAGCGCTCATCCTTCGCGCCGAGTCCGTCCATGACGCGGTGCCACAGCGTGCGCGCGGCCCGCAGTTTGGCGACTTCCATGAAGAAGTTCATGCCGATGCCGAAGAAGAAGCTGAGGCGCCCCGCAAAAGCATCGATATCAAGGCCGCTCGCCATTGCGCGGCGGACATATTCCTTGCCGTCGGCGATAGTGAAGGCGAGTTCCTGCACCGCCGTCGCCCCGGCTTCGTGCATGTGATAGCCGGAGATGGAGATGGAGTTGAACTTCGGCATGTTGGCCGATGTGTAGGCGATAATGTCCGACACAATCCGCATCGAGGGCTCGGGCGGATAGATATAGGTGTTGCGGACCATGAACTCCTTGAGGATGTCGTTCTGGATGGTCCCATCGAGCTGAGCTTGGGCAACGCCCTGCTCCTCGCCCGCAACGATGAAGAAGGCGAGGATCGGGATGACCGCGCCGTTCATGGTCATCGAAACCGACATCTGGTCGAGCGGAATCCCGTCGAACAGGATTTTCATGTCCTCGACCGTGTCTATGGCGACCCCGGCCTTGCCGACATCCCCCACCACGCGCGGATGATCACTGTCATAACCGCGGTGAGTGGCGAGGTCGAAAGCGACCGAGAGACCCTTTTGCCCGGCGGCGAGATTGCGGCGGTAGAAAGCGTTGGATTCCTCGGCGGTCGAGAAACCGGCATATTGCCGGATGGTCCAAGGACGGCCGGCATACATGGATGCGCGCACACCGCGGGTGAAGGGCGCAAAGCCGGGCAGGCCGGGGTCGATCCCGGCGCTGTCCTCACCCGTATAGAGCGGCTTGATCGCAAAGCCCTCCGGCGTGTGCCAGGTGAGGTCCCTGCCCTTCACCTCTTTGGCTGCTGCGGCCTGCCAGTCGGATGTGGTTGCCTTGCTCATGTCTGCACCATTCAGGCCGCGGCACTCGGCCGGGCGGAAACGCGCGCATGCCACGCGCGCAGGGATTCAAGCTCTTCGGGGACCGGCATGCCGATGAAGGTCGCGAAATCGACCGTGGTCAGCAGCAGGATATCGGCAATGCTGTAGTGACCGGCTGCGAGATAGTCCTGCCCCGCCAGCGCGCTGTCGAAAAAGCGCAGTGCATCGTGAACCCGCGGACGGTTGGCCTCTCCCCACTCGGCGTTGCGCCCCGGCAAACGCGCGGTGAAGGGGTGGGTGTGGACCCAGACAGCGCCGATCGGCGGCATCAGGATCATCTCGACGCGGCGACTCCACATCTCGATGAGCGCCTGTTCCTTGGCATCACGGCCGAACAGCGGCGGTTCGGGATGGGTCGCCTCAAGATAACGGCAGATGGCGACGCTCTCCGCGATCACCGTGCCATCGTCGAGCTGTAACGCGGGCGTCTGGCCCCGCGGATTGAGCGCGAGGAACTCCGCCGACTTGTGCTCGGCCGCCGGAATCGAGAGATCGCGCGTGTCGAGCGCGATCCCCTTTTCGGCAGCGAAGATACGTACCCGGCGCGGGTTGGGCGCCGGATTGGGGCTGTTGAAGAAGAGCATCAGCGGCCCTTGAACTCGGCCTTGCGCTTCTGCAAGAAGGCCATGCCGCCTTCCATCGCATCGGCGCTGGCTCCGGCGATGCGCTGTCCTTCGGCCTCGGCAAGCAGCACCTGCGGCAAGGTACCGTCGAGCGCGGTCTGGATGTTTGCCTTCATGGTTGCATAGGCGAGCGTCGGCCCTTCGGAGAGACGGGTGGCGAGCGCCATCGCATTATCCATCAGCGCGACATCATCGACGCAACGGTAGATCAAGCCCCATTCTTCGGCCTGCTCTGCACCGATCTTTTCACCGAGCATCATCATCCGCGTCGCGCGGGCGCGGCCGATGGCGCGGGCGAGCAGCCAGGTCGAGCCGCCATCGGGGACGAGGCCGATGTTGACGAAGGCCTGGAGGAAATAGGCGCTGCGCCCTGCGATCACGAAATCACCGGCGAGCGCGATGGAGCAGCCGACACCCGCCGCGGCACCATTGACCGCAGTCACCACCGGGATGGGGGCACGCATGATCTGGCTGATGAGCGGGTTGTAATGGTTCTGCAGGGCAAGGTGACTGCCGCCCTTTTGCTGGCGGGCGCTCGCTGTTCCGCGCGCGGCAAGGTCCGCGCCTGAACAGAAGCCTTTGCCTGCGCCGGTGATGACCACGGCGCGGGCGTCACCCAGATCGTAGAAGGCCTCGGCAAGCTCGTCCGCCAGCGGGATCGACGCGGCGTTGAGCCGTTCGGGCCGGTTGAGCGTGATCTTCAGCACATTGCCGACCCGTTCGGTCAGGATGGTTTCGTAGGACATCCACTCTCTCTCCCTTCTGAAGCCCCTCCCTTCCAAGGGAGGGGTTGGGGTGGGTCACGTGAACCGCTTCACTCGCCGGTCCACCCACCCCCGGCCCCTCCCTTGGAAGGGAGGGGAGAATATGGTCAGTGCGCGCCTTCTTTCGGCGTTTCCATGATTTCCGTCAGCACCCCGCCCATGTCGCGAGGGTGCACGAAGAAGATCAGCGTGCCGTGCGCGCCGATGCGCGGTTCACCCAGCACGCGCTTGCCCAGCGCTTCGAACTCGGCCTTTGCGACGTGAATGTCCGGCACTTCGTAGCACAGATGATGCTGGCCGCCCTGCGGATTGCGTTCGAGGAAGGCGGCGATGCTGGTGTTGCCGGGCAAGGGCTCGATCAGCTCGATTTGCGTGCCATTCATGCCCCCCAAACCGCTGGAGTCTGTCGGCGTATCGACAAAACAGACCTTCACCCCCTGTTCGGGCAGGTCAAACGGATCATGGATATGCGTCGCGCCCATCACGTCGCGGTAGAAGGCAACGCTGTCCGCAATGGAAGGCGTGGCGACGCCGATGTGGTTTAGGCGACCGAGTTTCATGGCTTCCAGCCCTCGTCTTCATTTCGGATTGCAACAATCAGCTTGTCGTAGACGATGTTCATGAACTCGCGAGCTTCCATTGCCGTCTTGAAACCCACGTTCACGCAAAGACCCTCGTTAACCTGTCGCTGCAAACTCACCGCGCGAGAAGATCGCGCGCGCCAATCCCGCCACTCGGTCGTAACCAGCTTGAGTGTCTCCAAAGGTGTCTCCGAGATTGCCCGGTCGACCGCCTTGTGCGGCGTCTCGTCGAAAACATCCCAATCCTGATGCAGGTAGCATGCTAAAAGGTTCTGGAGGTTCGGCCAGCGATCCTCGGCCTCTTTCTGAAGCCTCTGAGTCGAGATTATCGTTTTGATCACAGCGGAATATTGTCATGCTTCTTCCACGGATTCTCGAGGCTCTTGTTCCTGAGTTTCCTGAGGCCCAGCGCGATGCGGCGCCGGGTGGAATGGGGGTAGATCACTTCGTCGATATAGCCGCGTGACGCGGCGACGAAGGGGTTGGCGAAGCGGTCTTCATATTCCTTCGTCTTTTCCACGATCTCGTCTGCAGAAAGGCCGCGGAAGATGATTTCGACCGCACCCTTGGCCCCCATCACCGCGATCTCGGCGGTGGGCCAGGCATAGTTCAGATCGCCGCGCAGATGCTTGGAGGCCATCACGTCATAGGCGCCGCCATAGGCCTTGCGCGTGATGACGGTGATCTTGGGCACGGTCGCCTCGGCATAGGCGAAGAGCAGCTTCGCGCCATGCTTGATGATGCCGTTATGCTCCTGCGCGGTACCGGGAAGGAAGCCGGGGACATCGACGAAGGTGATGATCGGGATTTCAAAGGCGTCGCAGAAACGCACGAAACGCGCGGCCTTTTTCGACGAATTGATGTCGAGCACGCCAGCGAGCACCATCGGCTGGTTGGCGACGATGCCGACGGTGCGCCCCTCGATCCGCCCGAAGCCGGTGATAATGTTCGCGGCATGCGCCGGCTGCACCTCAAAGAAGTCGCCTTCGTCGACGGTTTTGCGGATCAGCTCATGCATGTCGTACGGCTGGTTGGCGCTCGGCGGGATCAGCGTGTCGAGGCTGTCCTCGATGCGGTCCCACGGATCGCTGGTCGGCCGTTCGGGGACGCCGGCGCGGTTGTTCGCGGGGAGGAAATCGATGAAGTCGCGCGCCGCGAGCAGCGCCTCGATATCATTCTCGTATGCGACATCGGCAACGCTTGTGCGGGTGGTGTGGGTGATCGCGCCGCCGAGCTCCTCCTGCGTCACGACCTCGTTGGTGACGGTCTTCACCACATCCGGGCCGGTCACGAACATGTAGCTCGAGTCCTTCACCATGAAGATGAAGTCGGTCATGGCGGGGGAATAAACCGCACCGCCGGCGCAGGGGCCCATGATCAGGCTGAGCTGCGGCACGACGCCGCTGGCCAGCGCGTTGCGCTGGAACACTTCGGCATAGCCGCCGAGGCTCGCCACGCCTTCCTGGATACGCGCGCCGCCCGAATCGTTGAGGCCGATGACCGGTGCGCCAACGCGCATCGCCATGTCCATCACCTTGCAGATTTTCTGCGCGTGCCGTTCCGACAGCGAGCCGCCGAACACCGTGAAATCCTGGCTGAAGACGAAGACCAAACGGCCGTTGATCGTGCCCGATCCGGTGACGACGCCGTCGCCCGGATAACGCTGATCCGCCATGCCAAAGTCGGTGCAATTATGCTCGACGTAGATGTCGAGCTCCTCAAACGAGCCGGCGTCGAGCAGGACGTCGAGCCGTTCGCGCGCAGTGAGCTTGCCCTTGGCATGCTGCGCGGCGATGCGTTTTTCCCCGCCGCCCAGCTTCGCGGCGGCACGGCGGCTTTCGAGTTCGGCTATGGTGGAGGACATGCGGCCTCTTCTTCCCCTCATATCGTCGCTGAGATTTGCGCTAACCGAATGAGCGCACTTTGCAAGGCTCGGGGTGGACCCGCTTACGGTTTGACCACCCCCAGCCGAATGAGGTCGCGGGCGGTGTCGAGGATGCTTTCTTCCGCAGGGCGCGGAACCCAGCCGAGACGTTCGCGGGCATGGCTCGCGTCATTCTCCCGCACATTGCCGAGTTCGCCCTTCACCTGACGGATTGTGGGATCGAAATTGGCGAGGATGCGCATCAGCCAGGTTGGCAAACGGCGCGTCGGCACGCGCCTCGCATCGGCGCCCAGACCCGAACGCAGGATGGCGGCGACTTCCTCCATCCACAGGGATGGACCGGAGGCGATGAACCGTTCCCCGTCGACGCCCGCTTCGGTGAGCAGCTGCACATGCATCGCCGCGACATCGCGCACGTCTACGATGCCGAAGCCAAGGCGCGGCAGGCCGGGTATCGATCCGTCCATCAGCTTCTTGATCGCTTCGAGCGAGGTCGAGAAATCGGCGGCCAGCAGCGGGCCGAGCACAAGCGAGGGATTGACGGTGCAGAATTCGAGCCCGCCACCTTCCCGCGCGATCCAGTCCCGCGCGGCACGTTCGGCGATGGTCTTGGATTTGACATAGGCATAGGCGTCGGGGCTGTTCACATCCGTCCAGTCGGCTTCGGTGAAGCGGGTCTTGCCTTTTTGCCCATAGGAGATGGCGGCAACCGAGGAGGTCAGCACCACGCGCTTAACCCCGGCATCGCGGGCAAAGCGCAGCGCACGCAGCGCGCCTTCACGGGCAGGAACAATCAGCTCGTCATCGGATTTGGGGGCGCTGGTCGGCAACGGCGAGGCGACGTGCGCAACATGGCTGCACCCTGCAACAGCATCCGCCCAGCCATCATCCGACATGAGATCAGCGGCGAAGAAACGAAGCTTAGTATTGTCCGTGCCTAGCCAGCCGCGCACCTCGCCCTCGCGGGAGAGATTGCGAATGGTGGTGTTCACGTCCCACCCTTCCGCAATCAGCTGCCGGATGATGAAGCCGGCGATATAGCCCGACCCACCGGTGACCAGAACTTTGCCTGCCATATGGCCTCTCCCCTTGCCGTGTCAGGCGAGACGCTAGCGGATTGGTTGCGATGTGCAACCGATGCTATTTCATCAGCACCAGTTCTTCCGACATGGTCGGGTGGAGCGCGACCGTCTCGTCAAACTGCGCCTTGGTGAGGCCTGCCTTCACCGCGATAGCCGCAGCCTGAAGGATTTCCGGCGCATCCGGCCCGATCATGTGAAGGCCCACCACCTTCCCCGAGGCGTCATCGACAATCATCTTGTAGAGCGAGCGTTCATTGCGGCCGGCGAGCACATTCTTCATCGGCCGAAAATCGGACGTGTAGGTGCGCACGGTGCCGAGCCGGTTGCGTGCCTGAGCCTCGGTAAGGCCGACGCCGGCCAGCGGCGGGTGGGAAAAGACCGCCATCGGGATCGTCTCATGATCGACCGCGACAGATTTGCCGCCGAACACGGTGTCGGCAAAAGCATGGCCTTCGCGGATCGCGACAGGAGTGAGCTGCACCCGGTCCGTCACGTCGCCCACAGCATAGATCGAATCGACGCTCGATTTCGAATATGCGTCGACACGCACCGCGCCGCTGCTGGTGAGCTCGACGCCCGCCTCGGCAAGGCCAAGACCAGCGATATTGGGCGCGCGGCCCGTGGCGAACAGCACCAGATCGGCCTCGACCGGATCAGCCCCTGCGAAATGGACCAAGACGGTTCCGTCCGCATTCTTCTCGATCCGTTCGAACGGGCAGTTGAAGCGGAACTGGATGCCCTTGGCCATCGAGATCTGGAGCAGCCGGTCGCGGATCTGCTCGTCATAGCCGCGCAGGATCGCGTCCGATCGGTTGACCAATGTTACCTGGCTGCCGAAACTGTTGAAGATGCCGGCGAATTCGTTGGCAATATAGCCACCCCCGCCGATGACCACGCGGCGCGGCAGGCTTTCGAGATGGAACACCTCATTGGAGGTGATGCCATGTTCCGCGCCCGGAATGTCGGGCTTCACCGGCCAGCCGCCTGTGGCGACGAGGATATATTTGGCAGTGACGCGGGTGCCGTCCGCCAGCGCGATGATGTGCGGGTCGGCGATGGTCGCACGCTGGCGGATGACGGTGACGTCATGGCTGGCGAGGGTTTGGCCATAAAGGCCCTCAAGCCGGGTCACTTCTGCCAGCACGCTATCGCGCAGGCTCGGCCAGTCGAAGCCGGGTTCGCCGACCGTCCAGCCGAAATGACGCGCGTCCTTCAGATCTTCTGCAAAGTGCGCGCCATAGACGAGCAGCTTTTTCGGAACACAACCGCGGATAACGCAGGTGCCGCCGACTCGATGCTCCTCCGCCACGGCGACCTTTGCGCCATGACCGGCAGCGATGCGCGCCGCGCGCACCCCGCCTGATCCGGCGCCGATGACGAACAGGTCATAGTCGTAAGCTGTCATGATGTGCTCCGCAGTCAGGGGCGGGAAATGGGATGGCGGGAGGGCGAGCGCCAGTGAAGCCTGTCACGCACTCTCATCGTCCGCATCAAAGGCTGCGGCAAACAGGGCGCGGGTTGCGGGATCGAAATTGTCGGCGCCCTCATCCTCCAGCGCCTTGGCCATCGCCTTGCCAAGTTCCACCCCGAACTGGTCGAACGGGTTGATGCCGAGCAGGACGGCGTTGGCGAAGGTGCGATGCTCGTAAAAGGCAATGAGCGCGCCCAGCGTGCGCGGATCGAGCCGGTCGAGCAGCAGCGTGACCGAGGGCCGGTCCCCCGGATAGTCGCGTGCAGGATCGGCGGCATTTGCGCGGCCCGCCATCAGTGCGGCACCCTGCGCGATGCAGTTGCCGAGCAGCGCGGCATGGTGCGCCATATCGAAATGGTGGCCGGGCTCCCGCACCGCAACGAATTCCACGGGGACGAGGCGCGTGCCCTGATGGAGCAGCTGGAACACCGCATGCTGGGCATCCGTGCCCACCCCGCCCCAGGTGATCGGCGCCGAATGGCGGCCGATCGGGGTGCCATCCGCCCTGACGCGCTTGCCATTGGATTCCATCTCCAGCTGCTGGAGATAGGAGGGCAGCAGCCGAAGCCGCTCGTCATAGGCAAAGACTGCGCGCGTCTCGCAGCCATGTTCTTGCGCGTAGAGCTGGTCAGCGAAAGCCGCGAGCACGGGAATGTTCGTGGCCCAAGGGCTCAGGCGGAAATGGCGGTCCATTTCGGCTGCGCCCTCCAGCATTTGTTCGAACGCTTCCCAGCCGAGCGCAAGCGCCGCGGGAAATCCGATCGACGACCAGAGCGAGTAGCGGCCACCGACGCTTTCACGGAATGGGAGGATGCGGGTTTCGTCGATGCCCCATTCGACCGCCTTTTCCGGCGCGGCAGTGAGCGCGATGCAGCGGCCGATCGGATCCTCGACGCCATGATCGGCCAGCCAGCCGAGCGCCGATTCCGCATTCATAAGCGTTTCGGTGGTGGTGAAGGTCTTTGATGCGATGGCGACGAGGGTAGCGTGGGGATCAAAACCGCGCACCGCCTCTGCCAACGCGGCTCCATCGACATTGGAAACAATGGCAACATCAAAGCGCCCGGCATCGCGCCCGAGCGCATCGACGAGAAGATCGGGGCCAAGCGCCGATCCGCCAATGCCGATGTGGAGGATATGCGCCACCGGGCCGAAAGCATCAGCATCAATCGCATCGATCAGCGCGCGCATACGGGCGTGGAACATCCGCGCTTCCTCGACGCTCTCGGGATGCCCCTCACCACGTTCAGCGGGATGTTCGGCAGCGCGGCCTTCGGTCACATTGACGCGCTCACCGGCGAACAGCGCGCGGCGTGCCCCATCAAGTCCGGCAGCATCGGCAAGCGCAGCGAAGCGAGCGAGCGTTTCGGTATCGAGATGCGTCTTGGTCCAGTCAAAGCGGATTCCCGACTGGCTGTGCACCAGCGCTTCAAGCCGTGCTGGACCCTCGCTGTCGATCAGGCGTGCGATGGGCGTGCGCCCATGCCCTGCGAGCGCATCCCAAGCGGCTTGGGTGTCGGCCATGGCGCAATTTCCTTCCACTTCCGCTGAGTCCTGCGCTGCCCCTAGCCTGCACTGCGGCCGCGCGAAACCGGTTGCATCGCTTGACGGGCGCGCCGAACCCCATCAATGCCGCCGAAATGCTCGACCGGCCCACCGAAACAAATGATGCGATGCCGGAAGGCAGCGCCGAAGCGCACGCGGATGCGCCGATCGATTACCAGCGCGAACTGCTGTCTTTCGGGGCGTTTTTGGTCAAATTCGCGCTGCTCGTGCTGATCATCCGCACACTGCTGGTCTCGAGTTTCAACATCCCGTCAGAATCGATGCAGCCACGACTGTTGATCGGTGACTATCTGATCGTCGACAAGACCGCCTATGGCTGGTCGCGGCATAGCCTGCCTTTCGCGCTCAACCTGCCCGAAGGGCGCATCCTCGCTCGTTCACCCGAGCGCGGCGATGTGGTGGTGGTCAAGCATCCCATCGATGGCACCGACTATATCAAGCGGGTGATCGGTGTCGGCGGCGACAGGGTGCTGCTGATTGACGGGGACGTCTGGCTGAACGGTCGACAGGTTTCGCGCCTTCCCACCGGACGGTTCGACATTCCAGCAACTGAGAATATGCGTGAGGCAAGCTACGGAAATCCGTGTTTCCGGCCTGCTTTCGAAGAGCTGAGCAGCACTGGCGAGCTGTGGTGCCATTATCCGCGTTTTCGAGAGACATTACCCGGCGGGCGCAGCTATCCGGTGCTCGACCTGATGCTGACCGAAACCGATACGACCGGGGTTTATGAAGTCCCGGCAGGCCATATGTTTCTGATGGGCGACAACCGCGACCGCAGCCAGGACAGCCGGTTCCCGGCAACAGCCGGTGGCGGGATCGGTATCATTTCCGAAGAGCGGCTGGTCGGCCGCGCTTGGGTGACGATATTCTCAACTGACGGCAGCGCGGTCTGGTACAATCCGCTGAGCTGGTTCCGCGCGGCACGCTGGGAACGGATCGGGGAAGGGTTTTGAGCAGCAGCCAGCCATCCGTCGCCGGCGTCATCGAGGCACTGACCGGTCATCGCCCTGCCGACCCTGCGCTGTTCATCGAGGCGCTGACTCACGGCAGCCATGGCGACCGCGCGGATTATCAGCGGCTTGAGTTTCTGGGTGACCGCGTACTCGGCCTGATCATCGCTGATGCACTGTACCACCGCTTTCCAAGAGAGAGCGAAGGTGCGCTCGCCGCACGGCTCAACGGCCTTGTCAGCCGCGCCAGTTGTGCAGAGGTCGCGCGTGCGATCGGCATCGCCCCGCACATGCGACTGGGCAAGCAGGCGCGCGATGACGGCGGGCGCGAGAGCGACAATATCCTCGGCGACGTGATCGAGGCCCTGATCGGCGCCTTGTTCCTTGATGCCGGGCTCGATGCTGCGCGCAGCTTTGTGATGCAGCACTGGGAAGAACAGATCGGCGCGACCAAGGCTGCACCCAAGCATCCCAAATCAGCGCTGATGGAATGGGCGGCTGCGCAACGCAAGAAGCCGCCATCCTATGACGTTTTGCACCGCGCCGGACCTGACCACGCACCCCGATTTACCGTCCGAGCAAGCGTGCCAAACGCCGGCGAAGCCGAAGGTGAAGGCACAAGCAAGGCCGAAGCGGAAGCTGCGGCAGCGGCGGCACTGCTCGCGCGACTGGAGACAAGATCATGACACGGCGTTGCGGCTTCATTGCGGTGGTGGGCGCGCCCAATGCCGGCAAATCCACTCTCGTCAATGCGCTGGTCGGTCAGAAGGTCGCCATTACGAGCGCCAAGGCGCAGACAACGCGCACGCGCCTGATGGGCGTCGCAATGGAGGGGGAGGCGCAGATCGTCCTGATCGACACGCCGGGTATCTTCACACCCGCGCGGCGGCTCGACCGGGCAATGGTCGCGGCCGCATGGAACGGAGCGGAAGGCGCGGACGCCATCCTGCTGACCGTCGATGCGACCAAGGGCATCAACGCCAAGGTCAGCGCGATCCTCGACGCACTGAAGGAGCGGCGGGAACCACTGCTGCTGGCGATCAACAAGGTCGATGCGGTGAAGAAAGAACCACTGCTGGTGCTGGCGGAGCAGCTCAACGGACTGGCACCTTTTCGTGAGACCCATTTCATCTCGGCGACAACCGGCGACGGCGTACCGGAGCTGAAAGCACGGCTGGCAACGATGCTGCCCGAAGGCGACTGGCACTTCCCCGAAGACGAGGTGAGTGATGCGCCCGAGCGTATGCTCGCTGCCGAGATCACGCGCGAGCAGATCTATCGCCAGCTTCATGCCGAGCTGCCTTATGACAGCGCGGTCGAGACCGAGAAGTTCACGGCCCGCAAGGATGGCTCAGTCGAGATTCACCAGCAGATCCTTGTCTCACGGGACAGCCAGAAGGCGATCGTCCTGGGAAAAGGCGGCACGAAAATCCGCAGCATCGGCTCCGCCGCGCGTGAGGAAATTGCGACCCAACTCGGCCGCAAATGCCATTTGTTCCTGCATGTGAAGGTCAAACCCGGCTGGGACGAGGACCGCAGCGTCTATCGCGACATGGGGCTCGACTGGGTCGAGTGAACCACGGGAAGCCGGCTTAAACCGCCAGCTTCCCGCTAAAGGTTTCAACGCAGCGCGCCGGCTTCCCGAAGGGCAGCGATGCTTGCGGCATCGTGGCCGAGCGATGCGAGGATCGCTTCGCCATCGGCACCGACCATCGGCGCAGGGCGCGGGTGATCGGCGGTTGTTTCCGAATAGCGCGGTGCCGGTGCGGGCATGATGGTGCCGCCGACATCGATGAAGGTCTTCCGCTCCACATTGTGCGGGTGGTGCGGCGCTTCCGAAAGGCTGAGCACCGGCGCGAAGCAGACGTCACTCGGCTCCATGAGGGCGCACCATTCGTCACGCGTCTTCGTCGCGAACAGGGCGGTGAGCTTTTCCTTGAGGAGCGGCCAGCGCGCCTGATCATCCTGCGCATCGAAATCGGGATCGGCATCGAGGCCGGTCTTGGCGCGCAGCAAAGCGTAAAACTGGGGCTCGATCGAACCGATCGAGATGAATTTGCCGTCGGCGCAGGCATAGGTGTCATAATAGGGCGCGCCGCCATCGAGCCGGTTGACGCCCGCCTGATCCTTCCAGAAGCCCATGGCGTGGAAGCCCCATGTCATTGCCGAGAGGAGCGCCGACCCGTCAGTCATTGCGCAATCGATGACCTGCCCCTTGCCGCCGGTCTTCGCCGCGAGGATCGCGCTCACCATGCCGAAGGCGAGCATCATGCCACCACCACCGAAGTCCCCGATGTAATTGACTGGCGGAACAGGCTTTTCCCCTGCCCTGCCGACCGTGTGGAGCACGCCCGAAAGCGCAATATAGTTGATGTCATGCCCGGCGGCGTCGGCATACATGCCATATTGGCCCCAGCCGGTCATGCGCCCGTAAACGAGCTTCGGATTGTCAGCGAGCAGGACCTCTGGGCCGAGACCGAACCGTTCCATCACGCCAGGACGATAGCCTTCGATAATGCCATCTGCCGTGCGGCACAGTTCGCGCGCGATGGCGACGGCTTCGGGTTTCTTCATGTCGAGCGCGATCGAGCGGCGGCTGCGCGACAGCGGATCCTTGGGCAGGAGCATGCCGCCGGGACGGTCAATGCGGATCACCTCCGCGCCATGATCGGCGAGCATCATGCCGCAGTAAGGGCCGGGTCCGATCCCGGCGAACTCGATGATGCGGATGCCTGCCAGTGGTCCGGCCATGACGTTTCTCTCCCCTTATTGTCCGCTCAGTAGATCAGATGTGCGCTGCGTTGTTCCGCCCAGCCTGCCTCGTCCGGCAGCGCCAATGCGTCAAGATCAGCTGCGGAGGCAGCCGGATCGTCCACCCATTCGCGCAGCAATGGTGATCCGTTGATGACATCAATCGCCAGCACGTCTTCGGTATATTCATATTTGAAATCGGTGCCGCGCCAGATCGGATAATCGGGCGCAAGGCTGCGCAGCGCCTTAAAGGCGAGCGCCTGCACCCGCCAGGGTCGGAAGGCGGCATGATCATAGGCCGGCCCTTCAGCATGAATGAACAGGCCTGCGCACAAATGCCCGACATGCTTGTGGAAAGTCGGCTGGAACCAGATGTCCCGCAGCGTGCAGCCGGCGAGCCATTCAGGCGCGAGCCTTTGCATTTCAGCGCGGAGCGCGCGCGCATCCATATCGGGCGCGCCGAACAGTTCGAGCGGACGAGTCGTGCCGCGCCCTTCAGACAGCGTCGCGCCCTCCAGCATCACAGTGCCGGCATAAGCGCGCGCCATGTTGAGGCTGGCCGCATTGGGGCTGGGGTTGATCCAGGGGCGATCGGCGGGCCAGCCAAAGCCGGGGCCTTCATCTGGCGCCCATCCTTCCATGGCGATGACCCGGTAATCGACGTCGAGACCGAAGTGGGCAATGAACCAATGGCCCATCTCGCCTAGGGTCATGCCGTGGCGCATCGGCATCGGCCCCGCGCCGACGAAACTTTCCCAGCCGGGGCGCAGAATGGTGCCTTCGATGGGGCGACCGGCCGGGTTGGGACGATCCAGCACCCAGACACTCTTGCCATGCTCTGCCGCCGCTTCGAGCACGTAGAGTAGTGTGGTCACGAAGGTGTAGATGCGGCAACCGACATCCTGCAGATCGACCAGCAGCACATCGAACGTCTGCATCGACTGGCGGGTGGGACGGCGCACCTCCCCGTAAAGGCTGAACACCGGAACATGATAAACCGGATCGGTAAAGTCCGGCGATTCCATCATATTGTCCTGCAAGTCGCCGCGTACGCCATGCTGCGGGCCGAACATGGCGGTGATGTTGACACCGGCCGCGATCAGCGCGTCGAGGCTGTGGGAGAGATCCGCGGTCACCGAAGCCGGATGAGCGAGCAGCGCAACGCGCTTGCCCTCCAGCGGCTTGCGCAAGGCGGGGTCAACGAGCAGGCGATCGATACCGAACAGGGTCGTCATGGAAATTGCGGTGCCTCAAGCGCGGATGCAAAGCAATCCGGCTTTGGCAATGGCGGGAACTGCCGGCTTCGTGTAACGCTATACACCGCATGGACATCCAATGGACCGAAGCGATCATCGCCGCCGCTTGGGCGATCATCCTTGGCGGGGCGGGTGGCGCACTCACCGAAATCGGCGAATGGTACCGCAACTTGCGCAAGCCAAGCTGGCAACCGCCAGACTGGCTGTTCGGCCCGGCGTGGACAATCATCCTCGCGGCTGCGGGCTGGAGCTTTTATCTCGGGCTGACCAATGCCCCCAATGAAACCGCCCGAAATGCCGTGTGGCTCCTGTTCGGGGTGAACTTCGTCTTCCATCTCCTGTGGTCGCCTCTGTTCTTCAAGGCAAAGCGACCTGACTGGGCGCTAGCGGAGAATATGTTCCTGTGGGTTTCGGTGGCTTTGCTGGTGTTCGTGCTGCCGCGCGTTGCCGATACGCCGCTAACCGGATGGCTCAACCTGCCCTACCTTTTGTGGGTCAGCTTTGCCTTCGTGCTCAACTGGAAGATTGTTCAGCTGAACAGGCCGTTTTCACGACAGGCGTGAGCCGGTCGGTCAGAGCTGTTCGCCCGGAGCGCCCAGCATCCGGGCATAATTGTCTGCATGATGGAAATCGGGTGGCCCTGCGGGGTGCTGCATCGACCAGTAGCTGATGGTGCCCGCACGATCCTCTATCACCGCGGTCAAAGCGACATGCCAGCGGCGCGGATCAGCGAGCCAGGGGGCGGCGAGCGTGTATCTGTACACATGCCCGGACTCATAGGGCTCGATAACAAGCGCCGGCGGTTCACTGACCTCTTCATGAGCCATTCCCTCGCGGTAGCGGGTGAAGCGGTAGGCCGCCCAGTCACCCGAAGGCGCGAAATTGAGCTCGCGGTAGCCCTCCTCGCCCTCCATGCGGATGAAGGCCTCGAAACAGGTGGTGCGCCACAGGCCATCGCGGCGCTGCGGGTTGGGGACGGGATCGGGCAGATTGAGGATCGCGGGATCAGCCCTCAATACATAGCTGACTGTCAGCCGGCCCTCAGGGGTCACATGGAAATAATGCGCCAGCATGATGTCCGGCGCCGGGGTGGCGGGATGGCAATAGAGCGGCGACTTGCGGAGGACCCTGTTCACTCATGCTCCTCCCCATGCTAGGCGCGCTGCCGTCATGACCAGCTATAAGTCCGATCTTCTCCGCACGCTCGATGCCCGCGGCTATATCCACCAGATGACCGATGCAAGCGCGCTCGATGCGCTCGCGGCCAAGGGGGTGGTGCCGGGCTATGTCGGCTTTGATGCGACCGCGCCGAGTCTCCATGTCGGCAATCTCGTGTCGATCATGCTGCTGCGCCGCCTGCAACAGGCCGGGCACAAACCGGTGGTGGTGATGGGCGGCGGCACGACGCGGATCGGCGACCCGACCGGCCGCGACGAGAGCCGCAAGATGCTGAGCGACGAGGCGATCGAGGGCAATATCGCCTCAATCCGCACGGCCTTTGAACGCTTCCTGACCTTCGGCGACGGGCCGACCGATGCGGTGATGGTCAACAACCACGACTGGTTGGGCAAGCTGGGCTATATCGAGCTGCTCCAGGAAGTTGGCACGCACTTCACCATCAACCGGATGCTGAGTTTCGATTCGGTGCGCCTCAGGCTCGACCGCGAGCAGCCGATGACCTTCCTCGAATTCAACTACATGATCCTGCAGGGCTATGATTTCCGCCATCTCAACAAGGAGATGGGGGTGCGGCTGCAGATGGGCGGCAGCGACCAGTGGGGCAATATCGTCAATGGCGTCGAGCTGACCCGCCGGATGGACGGGGTGGAAGTGTTCGGTCTCACCACCCCCCTCATCACCCGAAGCGACGGGCAGAAAATGGGCAAGTCTGTCTCCGGCGCGGTGTGGCTCAACGAGGCATCGCTGCCTGCCTATGATTATTGGCAGTTCTGGCGCAACGTCGATGACCGCGATGTCGGCAAATTCCTGCGCCTGTTCACGGATCTGCCGCTGGATGAGATCGCCCGGCTCGAAGCGCTGGAAGGCGCAGAGATCAACGAGGCGAAAAAAGTCCTGGCGAATGAGGCGACATCGATGTGCCGCGGCGCCGAGGCGGCTGCGCGTGCCGCGGAAACCGCCCAGCGCACCTTTACCGAGGGCCATGCAGGCGGCGACCTTCCGACCGTTGCGGTCTCGGCCGAAGGCATGGGCATCGTCACGATCCTCAAGGAACTGGGATTCGTCGCCTCCAACAATGAGGCGCGGCGCAAGATCGCCGAGGGCGCGGTGAAAGTGGATGGGGCGGCTGTGTCCGATCCCGCCCTACTGGTGCTGCCAGATGGCAAGCAGGTCACGATCCAGCTCGGCGCCAAACGCCATGGGCTAGCTGTCAGCGCCTGACATCCGGCAAAGGGGCGAGTTCGGTCCTTAACCTCTTGTTGACGCCAAGAGGCGCATTGTCTCCGAAATTCGGGGATGTACCCATGCAGCAAGTCGCCAATGGTCATTATGTCGGTATGGATCAGCGCCAGTCTCCGCGCACCGATGTCTATGCCCGTATACCTGTGACGTTACCGGACGGCCGCATAGCCACGGTTACGCTGGTCAACATCTCTGCCGACGGCCTGTTGCTGCGCACGGACGCGCGGATCGATGAGGGCGAGATCATCAGCATTTCCCTGCCGGTCATCGGCAAACGCCAGGCACGAACCGTCTGGTCGTTAGGCGGGCGCAGCGGGCTCAATTTCCTCGAAACGATCAGTGCCGCGGATTATCCGCCGTTGCTGCGCGCGCTCGGCGCCAAAGTCGCCGCCTAACCGCCGCGCAGCAATGCGACACCGGCGTCGCGTTCGAACAGATAGAGCGCGTTGCGCGCAGCCTGCCCCCGCTCCCCTTCCAGCCCCCCATCGCGATCGAGCAACAGGCGCGCATCATCACGCGCGGTTTCAATAAGCCGTTCGACCTGCTCCGGCGTCGCGATGTGGAAAGCGGCATCGCCCGACTGCCGCGTGCCGAGCAGTTCGCCACCACCGCGCAGCTTCAGATCTTCCTCCGCGATACGGAAACCGTCATTGGTTTCCCGCATCAATGCTAGGCGCGCGCGCGCATTTTCCGAGACCGAAGGCGCACGCAGCAACAGGCAGCGTGAAGCCGCGGCCCCGCGCCCGACCCGTCCACGCAGCTGGTGCAGCTGGGCCAGGCCAAAACGCTCGGCGTTTTCGATGACCATCAGGCTGGCTTCGGGTACGTCGACCCCCACTTCGATCACCGTGGTGGCGACAAGCAGGGAGATGGTGCCGGTCTTGAACGCCTCCATGACAGCATCGCGCTCCGGCCCCTTCATCCGCCCGTGGACAAGGCCGACGCTGGTCCCGAAGCGGGCCTTCAGGAGCGCCGCCCGTTCCTCCGCCGCCGCGCTATCGGCGTTGGCGCTCTCCTCCACGAGGGGACACACCCAATAAGCACGCTGGCCGCTTTCGAGATGGCGTGCGAGCCCGTCCACCACTTCGGGCAGGCGCTCAACAGAGATAACCCGCGTATCGACCGGGGTCCGCCCCGGCGGCAGCTCATCCAGCCGGCTTTCGTCCATTTCGCCATGCGCCGCGAGGACGAGCGTGCGCGGTATCGGCGTTGCGGTCATCGCCAGCAAATGCGGGGGAACGCGCCCCTTCTGCGCGAGCATCAACCGCTGGGCTACGCCGAACTTGTGCTGTTCATCCACCACGACCAGCGCCAGATCACGGTAATTCACCGCCTCCTGAAAAATGGCGTGGGTGCCGACAAGGATGTGGATGGTGCCGTCAGCCAAACCCATCAGGACCGATTCACGCACCCTGCCCTTTTCACGCCCCGTGAGCAGCGCGACCTCCACCGGCAAGCCGACCAGCATCCGCCGCAGCGTTTCACAATGCTGGCGGGCGAGGATTTCTGTCGGCGCAAGGAAGGCTCCCTGCGCGCCGCATTCAACCGCCGACAGGAGCGCCATCAACGCGACCAGAGTCTTGCCCGAACCGACGTCACCCTGAAGCAGGCGAAGCATCGGACGCGGCTGCGCCATATCTCCATCAATCTCTGCGATGGTCCGCCGCTGAGCCCCGGTCAGCGCGAAAGGAAGCGACAGGCGCGCGCGCAAGGAACCGTCACCGGCGATGGGCCGCCCCTTGCGTGCCCCCGATGCGCGGCGGACGAGGAGCAAGGCAAGCTGTCCGGCAAACAGCTCGTCATAGGCGAGCCGCTCACGGGCCGCCGCATGGCCATCATGTGCAGCCGAGAGCGCCGCTTTCCAGGCGGGCCAGCCGCGGGTGGCGACAAGGCTGGGTTCGATCCATTCGGCGAGGTCTGGCGCATCGCCAATAGCTTCGGCCACGAGCGTGGCGAGGCGGCTGTTCGCCAGCCCTTCGGTCAACGGATAGACCGGTTCAGCTTCACGGATCGATGCGGCTTCGGCAGGCGCGACGACATGGTCGGGATGGACGATCTGGAGCATATCCCCATAGCGGTCGACGCGCCCGGCAACGATGCGTGGTTCGCCGATAGGGAAAGCCTTGCGCGCCATGCCCTGCGCGCGGCCGAAATAGACGATAGCGGCATGATTGCCGGCGGGATCAAAGGCATCGACGCGAAAAGGCGCACGCGCCGAAGATCCGCTCCGATAGCTTTGCGCGGTCAAGGGCACGATGGCGCCCTGCCCTACCGCCGCATCATCGAGACTGCTGATCCTGCGCCGTTCGATCCTGCCTGTGGGCAGGTGAAACAGCAAATCGCGCATCCGCGTTATGCCCAACCGTTCGAGCAGGCGGGCCATTTGCGGCCCGACACCGCGCCGGGCGGTTACTTCTGCAAACAGCGGATTGAGAATGATCGGGCGCATGGCTAGAGGCCCCAGCATAGAGAGAGCGGCGCGATGGCGCCAGCGTGGTGAGCGGCAGGAAATGCCGGCTCGCCCGTTAGGCGTTGTGCGAATGTGGAAAAATGGGACGCGAAAGGCCGGCGATGGACAGGGACACACGTTTGAAACGCCTGCAGTTCCGCAGCTGGCACCGTGGCACGCGCGAAGCGGACTATCTGGTCGGCGGCTATTTTGACACGCGCTCCGCCAACTGGGGCGAAGATGAGCTGGCAGCGTTCGAGGTGCTGATCGAGGAACAGGATGTCGACATCCTCGCCTGGGCGATGAGCATGGCGGAACCGCCGTCGCACATCTCCCCCGCCCTGATCGCTGACATGCGCACCCTCGACTATATCGACACGAGCCGCTGATGCCCGATCTTTCCCGGCTGTGCAGCGCGACAGCGCCGTTGACGCTGGCGCGCGTTGCGACCGGTTTCATGCCCTTGCTCGCAGCGGATCTCGCCCGCGCGGCGCATGGCAACCGGCAGGCGCGGCTGCTGTGGGTGGCGCCTGATGATGCCGCGATGCGGGCTCTCGCCGACGCCGCGACATGGTTCGCTCCCGAACTGGAGGTGATCCCTTTCCCGGCATGGGACTGCCTGCCCTATGATCGGGCAGGTCCTTCGCTGCGGGCATCGGCAGAGCGTATGGCAGGGCTGGCAGCGCTACAGGCACCGCAGAGTGGCCCGCAGCTGGTCGTCACCACGGCCAACGCCATCACCCAGCGCACCATCACCCCGTTCCGCGTCCGGCAACTGACCGCGCGGCTGGCGCCGGGCGTCAGGATGGACCGTGACGCGCTCGCCCAGCTGCTTGCCGCCAACGGCTATTCCCGCGTCGACACGGTGGCTGATCATGGGGAGTTTGCAGTGCGGGGGAGCATCCTCGACCTGTTCCCTTCCGGCGAGGAAGAAGGATACCGGCTCGACTTCTTCGGCGACGAGATAGAGACGCTGCGGCGCTTCAACCCCGCCGACCAGCGCAGCACGGGAAGCGCAGATGCCCTGACCTTGCTGCCTGCTGCCGAAACATTGATCGATGAGGACAGCGCCAAGCGGTTCCGCACGCGCTACCGTGATCTGTTCGGCGCAGGTGCGACATCCGACCCGCTCTACCAATCGGTTTCCGAAGGGCGGCGGCAGGCGGGCATGGACCATTGGCTGCCCCTGTTCGAGGAACGACTGACAACGCTGTTCGATCATCTGGGCGAACGGCTGGTGGCGGTACGCGAGATGGGCAGCGTTGGCGCCGCGGCATCACGTTTCGAGGCCGTTGCCGACTATCATGCCAATCGCGTCGAGGCGGCGAAGGCTGCGGGCGCCAGTTATCGGCCGCTGGAGCCAAATGCACTTTACCTGTCGCCTGCGGAATGGGACGCGGCGGTCGGGACGCATGCCATCCACCTTGCGACGCCATTCGACGAACCGGAATCGGCCAGCGTTATTGATTTCGGCACCGGCGCCGCGCGCGATTTCGCACCGGAGCGGGCGGCGCAAGCCAATGTCTATGACGCGCTGGTCGGGCATTTCGCCGCCGAACGGATGGCGGGACGCAAGACGATCATCGCCAGCTATTCCGAAGGCGCCCGCAGCCGGCTCTCAGGGCTGCTCAAGGAACATGGCGTTCTTCGGCTGACGCAGGCCGAAAGCTGGCAGGAGGCGCTGGGGCTGGCTGACCGCGAAACGCTTGTTTCGGTGGTGGTGCCACTCGATCACGGCTTCGTCAGCGATGGTATCAGCATCATCTCCGAGCAGGATGTGCTCGGCGACCGGCTGGTGCGTCGGCAAAAGAAGCGCAAATCCGCCGATGCCTTCCTCGCAGAGATGGCAACCCTCGCGGTCGGAGATCTCGTCGTCCACCGCGACCATGGCATTGGCCGCTATGAAGGGCTGACCTCTATCCCCGTGGGGCAGAGCCCGCACGATTGCGTCGCGCTCGAATATGCGGGCGGCGACAAGCTCTACGTTCCGGTCGAGAATCTCGACGTGCTGTCCCGCTATGGCGGCGAAAGCGAAGGCGTGCCGCTCGACAAACTTGGCGGTGAGGCATGGCAGCGCCGCAAGGCGCGGATGAAGGAACGGATCCGCGAGATCGCGGGCGAGCTTCTGGCGACCGCGGCAGCGCGCGCTCTGCGCCCGGCAGAGGTTGCGGAAACGGACTCCAGCTACCCCGCCTTTATCGATCGCTTCCCCTACAGCGAAACGGACGACCAAGATCGGGCGATCGGCGATGTGCTCGCCGATCTGGCGGCAGGCAAGCCGATGGACAGGCTGGTGTGTGGCGATGTCGGTTTCGGCAAGACGGAGGTCGCGCTGCGTGCGGCCTTTGTCGCGGCGATGGCGGGCATGCAGGTGGTGGTGGTCTGTCCGACGACCCTGCTCGCGCGGCAGCATTACAGCAACTTCGCCGAACGCTTCCGTGGCTTTCCGGTCAATGTCGGGCGCCTCTCCCGACTCGTTCCCGCAGCAGAAGCCAAGCAGGTGCGAGACGGTCTGGCTGACGGGAGCATCGATATCGTCATCGGTACCCATGCGATCCTCGCCAAATCGGTCGAGTTCAAGCGGCTGGGTCTGGTTATTGTCGATGAAGAGCAAAGGTTCGGCGTAACCCACAAGGAGCGGCTGAAGTCGCTCAAGACCGACGTCCATGTGCTGACGCTGACGGCCACGCCGATCCCGCGTACCTTGCAGATGGCAATGTCCGGCCTGCGTGAACTGTCGGTCATCAAGACGCCGCCGGTCGACCGGCTGGCGGTGCGCACCTATGTCATGCCTTGGGATCCGGTGGTGCTGCGCGAGGCCTTGCTGCGCGAGCATTATCGCGGCGGGCAAAGCTTCTTCGTCACTCCCCGCATTGCCGACCTGCCGGACATCGAGGAATTCCTGAGAAAGCAGGTTCCAGAGGTCAAATATGTCGTCGCCCACGGCCAGATGGCGGCCGGCGAGGTCGAGGAGCGGATGAGCGCTTTCTACGACCGCAAATATGACGTGCTGGTTTCCACCACCATTGTCGAAAGCGGGCTCGACATTCCCAGCGCCAACACGCTGATCGTCCACCGTGCCGACCGCTTTGGCCTCGCCCAGCTTTATCAGCTGCGCGGCCGCGTGGGCCGGTCGAAGACGCGCGCCTACGCTTATCTGACGACGCCAGCCGACCGGCTGATGACCGACACGGCGGAAAAGCGGCTCAAGATCCTGCTCGATCTCGACACGCTCGGCGCAGGCTTCCAGCTGGCGAGCCATGATCTCGACATTCGCGGGGCGGGCAATCTGGTGGGCGACGAGCAGTCAGGCCACATCCGTGAAGTCGGCTTCGAACTCTATCAATCGATGCTGGAGGAAGCGATCCTTGTCGCCCGTGCCGAGGGCGCAGGCCTGCGTGCGCCGCAGGAGAAAGTATCGCCGGTCATCACCATCGATGCGCCGATCCTGTTGCCGGAGGATTACATCCCCGACCTGGCGGTGCGCATGGGCCTTTACCGTCGCCTCAACGAGCTCAGTGGCCGCGAAGAAATTGAAGGCTTTGCCGCCGAGATGATCGACCGGTTCGGACCGCTGCCGGATGCGACGCAGAATCTGCTCATCCTCATGGAGATCAAGCTCAATGCGACAATCGCGCGCATCGCTCGCCTCGATGTGGGGGCGAAAGGCGCGCTCGTCGCCTTCCACAGTGATCAGCCGCCCAATGTCGACGGCCTCATTGCCTATGCCGAGCGGTTGCAGGGGACCGCAAAGATCAGGCCCGACGGAAAGCTCGCCATCACCCGCGCCTGGCCCAATGCGGCCGCGCGGCTTAATGGGGCACTGCAACTGTCCAAGGGGCTGGCGAAAATCGCGGGCTAGCTTGCGTCAAGAAAGGCGATGAGATCCGCGCTTTCGAGCGCCGGCGCCCGCAGCCAGCCCTGATACCAGCGGCAGCCGAGATCGCGCAGACGATCACGCTGCGTTACATTTTCCACGCCCTCGGCCAGAACACCGAGATCGAGCGCGCCGGCGAGATCGACGACACCACGCAGGAGGGTGCGCCCGCGCGCATCCCCGGCGGCATCGCGCACAAAGCGGCTGTCGATCTTGATATAGTCGACCGGCAGGCGCTTCAGCCAGGCGAGCCCGGAATAGCCGGTCCCGAAATCATCGAGCGCAGCATGCATCCCCGCAGCGCGAAGCCGGGCCAGACTGTCCGCCGCCGCATCGAGCCGTTCGATGATCGCCGATTCCGTCACTTCAACAGTGAGGCGCCGGGTCGAGACACCGGCCTGATCGGCAAGGGAGAGAAGCTCCTCTACCATCGCGGGTTCGGCAAGATCGGCAGCCGTCAGGTTGAGGGCGACACGCAGGCTTTGCATCCGTTCCGGCCAGCCCGCCATCGATGCCAGCGCTTTCTTCCAGACCATCCGGCTGAGTGCACGTTCGAGACCCGCGCTGGCGGCAGCGGCAAAGAGCACAGCGCCGCCGACATCGCCCAGACGCGGATGCCGCCAGCGAACCAGCGCTTCCGCGCCTGAGGGACGATCATCGGACAGCGCGAACTGCGGCTGAAACAGCACGGCAAGCCCCTCCCCCCTCGTCGCCGCTTCGACATCCATCGAGCGGACAAGCGCTGGCGGCGCGGCGAGGCGACGGGCGATCAGTGAGAGCCCAAACGGCACATTGGCCGCATCATCGATCGTCCCGACGGAAAGGCGCAGCGCCAGATAATCACCCACACGCGCCAACAGGGTTTCGCCCACTGCCGCTGCGATTGCCCGCATTTCAAGCCGAAGCCGTTCGATCGCGGTGCGTGGCGGGGCGACTATCGCAAAGCGCGCACCGGCAAGGCGGAACAGACTGAGCGACGGGCCAAATTCGTCTCCGGCGAGATGTTCAAGCTTACGCGCTAATTCCGCGAGCAGCGCATCACCGGCCTCCCGGTCATGAAAATCATTGTAGCGGGCAAGGCCGCGCAACTCGACAAGGGCAACCGGCACGGCCGCCCCTTCGGCGGCAATCCGCGCGGCAATCAGCGCATTCGCCGCCGATGCATCCCCAAGCCCGGTCAGCGGATCATAGCCCGGCAGCAGCGGTGCCGCCCCGTCATCTGTCCTGTCCGTCGTTGCCATCACGATGGTGTAACAGATTGTTCTTTCGAATGCGTTGCCTGCGTCATGCGTTACAACGCCGGGGGTGGCATATCCGGTGCGGGCACGGCATATGGCAGCATAAAGCGGCGGACAAAGCCGTAACAGGGGCCGGAACGAGCGCAATGCTGGGCGAACGCAAGAAACTGGCCCTAGTCGATTCGGGCTCGGCACTGGCGCGGGCGGCTGCGGCAGAGCTTCGTGACCGTTACGAATGGGTCGAGCCGGCCGATGCCGATCTCATCTTCGCCCTGGGTGGCGACGGCTTTATGCTGCAAACACTGCATGCGATGCTCGACACCGGCCGGATTGTGCCCGTGTTCGGGATGAACCGTGGCACGGTCGGCTTTCTCATGAACGAATGGCGTCTCGACGCGCTTGAAGCCCGTATCGAGCGGGCGCGGGCCTTCACTGTTTCCCCGCTCGTCGCCGATATCATCACCACCAGTGGTGCCAGGCATGTGCTGCCGGCAATCAACGAGATTTCCCTGCTGCGCGAAACCCGACAAACCGCAAAGATCGAGGTCACCGTCGACGGACGCACCATGCTGCCGGAGCTGGTGTGCGACGGGGTGCTGGTCGCGACGCCAGCCGGATCAACGGCTTACAACCTGTCCGCCAATGGCCCGATTCTGCCGCTTGATTCGGCATTGCTGGCGGTGACACCGATCAGCCCCTTCCGTCCCAGGCGCTGGCGCGGAGCCATTGTACCCGATCACACGCGCATCGGCCTCAATGTCCGCGAGGCAACCAAGCGTCCGGTGAGCGCCGTGGCGGATCAGCGCGAGGTCCGCGACGTGCGGGAAGTGAATGTCCGTATTGACCGCAACCGGCAGCTCACCTTGCTGTTCGACCCGGAACATGCCCTGGACGACCGGATCGCGCGCGAACAATTCATCGGCTGACACAGCGCGAAATCGAAGCTTGCAATCCGGCCCGCGCCGTTGCAATGGGGCGCCCTGCCGCGACAGCGGCGCATGGGTCGGCCCTGATCCCCGATAGCTCAGCGGTAGAGCATTCGACTGTTAATCGAATGGCCGTAGGTTCGAATCCTACTCGGGGAGCCACCCTCTTCATTCTGCGGAATGATGCAGCCCGCAAATCGTGCCGGACCAGTCAGCCGGTTATCCGCTCAATATCCTCGGTAACCTCAAGGCAGCTCGCCGCATCTGCCATTGCGTGCGTGAGGGGTGTCCTATTCCAAGCCGCGTTCGGCAGGTTGAGATAGCGGATTGCGGCTGGGGCATTACCAAATCGCTGTATGGCGAGCCCGGTGACGATGCGCTGGCGATCAAGCGCGTCTTTCGGCAACGGACAGGGCGCGCGCCGCGGGCGGAAGCCCATGTGCGGTTTCCCGGCATTCGGGGCCTGATCGGCGCTCATGACCTCAGCCCCTCTCCCCAAGGATGGCATGGGGGATGCGCGCCACGCGCCCGAACCCCAGTTCGGCACCGCGCGCCTGCTGGAATGTCCGGATTGATGACGCAAAGGCATCGAACGCGCTGACCGTCGAGGCTGCAAAACTGCGGCCTTCAGGGCGTGAGTCGCGAATGAGCAGCAATTGCTGCTGCGAATAGGCGTGATTGAGATCCATGTCGGGCTCCGTCGGCTTAAGCGGGAGCACCAAAGTCTCTCAGGCGAGGGCAAGCTAGGGGAAAAAGCCGTCGATACCATCCCGTCTAGGCTTATCGGGGGGTAAAGCAAATGGTCATTGGCCAATGCGGCAGGCCGGCATAGCTGCACCGGGCCACTTGCGCGACAGCCAGACCTTGGGCAATCCCCTGGCGGACAGTGGAGAGAGTGCGATGAGCGAAACCGTCTATCCCGTTCCGGCGGATTTTGCTGCCGCATCACGCATCCGCGCCGAGGATTATGAACGGCTTTACGCCGAAGCGCGCGACAACCCCGACGCCTATTGGCTCCGCGAGATCGACCGGCTCGACTGGATGAAGAAGCCGACGGTGTTCGGCAATTGGAGCTACAAGGAAGCCGATTTCGGTATCCGCTGGTTCGAGGATGGGGAGCTCAACCTGTCGGTCAACTGTATCGACCGGCACTTATCCACCCGCGCCGATCAGACCGCGATCGTCTTCGAAGGCGACGAGCCGGGCGAAGGCCGCAGCATAACCTATCGCGAGCTGCATGAGGAAGTTTGCCGTTTCGCCAATGTCCTCAAAGCCCAGGGCGTGCGCAAGGGCGACCGGGTGACGATCTACATGCCGATGATCCCGGAGGCGGCATTTGCCATGCTCGCCTGTGCGCGGATCGGGGCGATCCATTCAATCGTGTTTGGCGGATTTTCGCCTGACAGCCTCGCCGGGCGCATTCAGGATTGCGATTCATCCATCGTCATCACCGCCGATGAAGGGATGCGCGGGGGCAAGCGGATTCCGCTCAAGCTCAATGTCGACAAGGCGCTGGAACAATGCCCCAGCGTGAAGTCGGTTCTCGTCATTAAGCGCACCGGCGCAGACGTGCCGATGCAGGCGGGGCGCGACCATGGTTACGAGGCGCTGCGCGCCGCTGCATCGCCCGACTGCCCGCCAGAGCGGATGAATGCGGAAGACCCGCTGTTCATCCTCTATACGTCAGGATCGACCGGCAAACCGAAGGGCGTGCTGCATACCACGGGCGGCTACCTCCTGTGGGTGACGATGACATTCGACATGGTGTTCGGGTTCCGGGAAGGCGACCTGTTCTGGTGCACCGCGGATGTGGGCTGGGTCACCGGCCACAGCTATGTCGTCTACGGCCCGCTCGCCAACGGCGCGACAACGGTGATGTTCGATGGCGTCCCCAATTACCCCGATCACGGTCGGTTCTGGGAAACCTGCGCCAGGCTGGGTGTCACCATTTTCTACACCGCGCCGACAGCATTGCGCGCCCTGATGCGCGAAGGTGACGCATGGGTGCAGCAGCATGACCGATCGAAGATCCGCCTGCTCGGCAGTGTCGGTGAGCCGATCAATCCCGAGGCCTGGGAATGGTATCATCGCGTGGTGGGTGAACGCCGCTGCCCGATTGTCGACACCTGGTGGCAGACGGAAACTGGCGGCGCGCTGATCACCCCCCTGCCCGGCGCAACCGCCCTCAAACCCGGTTCCGCAACCAAGCCCCTGCCCGGTGTCTTCCCGCAGCTGGTCGATGCCGAAGGAAAGGTGCTGGACGGCGCGACCGAAGGCAACCTCTGCCTCACCGGTAGCTGGCCGGGGCAGATGCGCACCGTTTGGGGCGATCATGACCGCTTCTTCCAGACCTATTTCACCACCTATCCCGGAAAATATTTCACCGGCGACGGATGCCGGCGCGATGCCGATGGCTATTACTGGATCACCGGCCGCGTCGATGACGTGATCAATGTCTCCGGCCACCGCATGGGCACCGCTGAGGTCGAAAGCGCGCTCGTTGCCCACCCCAAGGTCGCTGAGGCCGCTGTGGTGGGCATGCCACATGAGATCAAGGGTCAGGGCATCTACGCCTATGTGACCTTGAACGCGGGCGAAGCTGAATGCGAGCAGCTGCGCGCCGAGCTGCGCCAGTGGGTCCGCACGGAGATCGGCCCGATCGCCTCGCCCGACGCCATCCAGTTTGCTCCGGGCCTGCCCAAGACACGCAGCGGCAAGATCATGCGACGCATCCTCCGCAAGATCGCAGAGAATGATATGTCGAATCTTGGCGACACATCAACGCTGGCTGACCCTTCGGTGGTCGACAATCTCGTCGCCAACCGCGTCGGTTAATGGCGGGCGGGCAACGGCGCAGTATCCGCCTCGCCCGCCGCCCATCGCATCAGGCCACAGCGCCGTGGCAGTGTTTGTACTTCTGTCCCGAACCGCACGGGCAAGGCGCATTGCGGCTGGCGGGTGGCACCACATCGGCACCCGAAGACGCCGGCACCGTCTGGCGCGGCGGCAGGATGGTGGTGATGCCGTCCGCTGTGCCCGCGTCGATATCCGCCGTATCATCCTCACCGGTGAACGGATCGAAGTGGGTGGTCAGAAAATCGGGCAGCTCAGGAAGCGCAGCCGGCTCTTCGAAGCGCAGCTGTGCGACCGCAACGGTGCGCGTCACATCCTCGCGGATGGTGGCGAGCATGCGCTCGAACAGCAGGAAAGCCTCGCGCTTATACTCGTTAATCGGCTGCTTCTGCGCATAGGCGCGCAGGAAGATGACCGTGCGCAAGGCATCGAGCGTCGCGAGATGCTCCTTCCAGTGATGGTCGAGGCTCTGGAGCAGGATGCTCTTTTCGATCGAGCGCCAGGTTGATGGCTCGACTTCAGCGGTTTTCTGTTCGACGACCGCATTGGCCATGGCTGCCACGCGCTCTTCGATGACTTCGGGCTCGAGACCGTCTTCGGCCATCCAATCCTCAAGCGGGACATCGACACCCAGCACGTCCGCAGCGCGGCGCTTGAGGCCCTCGACATCCCATTGCTCGGGGTAGCTGCCCGGCGGGCAGGCATCAGAAACGATGGCATTCACCGTTTCCTGTCGCATGTCATAGAGCACGTCATCGACCGCTTCGGCATCCATGATGTCGCTACGCTGTTCGTAGATGACCTTGCGCTGGTCATTCATGACATTGTCATATTCGACGACCTGCTTGCGGATGTCGTAGTTGCGCGCTTCGACCTTTTTCTGCGCAGTCTCGATCGCCTTGGTCAGCCAGCGCGAGGGGGGCAGCGCCTCGCCATCCTCAAGGTTGGAGCGCATCATCTTCGAAAACAGCGTATCCGGCCCGAAGATGCGCAGCAGATCATCGTCGAGGCAGAGGTAGAAACGGCTGAGGCCTGGGTCACCCTGACGCCCCGAACGGCCACGGAGCTGGTTGTCGATGCGGCGGCTTTCGTGCCGTTCGGTGCCGAGCACGAACAGGCCCCCGGCCTGCTTTACGCGCTCCCGCTCTTCCTCGACTTCGCGGGTGATGCGGGCAATCGCCGCGTCGCGCTCAGGCCCTTCGGCCAGTTCGGCGAGCTCATCATTGATGCGATATTCGATGTTGCCGCCGAGCTGGATGTCGGTACCGCGGCCGGCCATGTTGGTGGCGATGGTCACCGCCCCGGCACGACCCGCCTGAGCCACAATGCGCGCTTCGCTTTCATGGAAGCGCGCGTTCAGGACATTGTGTGGAACGTCCTGTTCCTTGAGGAAGCCCGAGAGCAATTCCGACTTTTCGATGGAAACCGTGCCGACCAGCACCGGCTGGCCGCGCTCGGCATGTTCCTTGATCGTGCGGGCAATGCCCTGGAACTTGTCGATGGTCGATTTGTAGAAAACATCCTCGTCATCCTGACGCAGCACGGTCCGATTGGTCGGGATTTCAACGACGTTGAGCTTGTAGATATCGTAGAATTCCGGTGCCTCGGTCGACGCCGTACCGGTCATGCCGCCGAGTTTCGGATACATGCGGAAATAATTCTGGAAGGTGATCGATGCGAGAGTCTGGTTCTCCGGCTCGATCTTGACGCCTTCCTTGGCCTCCACCGCCTGATGCAGACCGTCCGACCAGCGGCGCCCGTCCATCATACGGCCGGTGAATTCGTCGATGATGACGACCTTACCGTCCTTGACGATATAATCGGTGTCCTTGCGGAACAGCGTGTTTGCGCGCAGCGCCTGATTGACGTGGTGGACGAGCTGCGTGTTCTCTATGTCATAGAGGTTGCCGCCGTGCAGGATGCCGGCCTCTGCGAGCAGCTGTTCGACGCGCTCATTGCCTTCTTCGTTGAGCGTTACCTGCCGCTGCTTTTCGTCCTTCTCATAATGCTCCTCGGTCAGCTGGCGCACGAGAGCATCGACAACGACATAGGTGTCGGATTTGTCGTCGGTCGGGCCGGAGATGATGAGCGGGGTGCGGGCCTCATCGATCAGGATCGAGTCGACTTCATCGACGATCGCAAAATTGAACGGACGATGGACCATCGCGTCGCGCGAATATTTCATATTGTCGCGAAGATAATCGAAGCCGAGCTCATTGTTCGTCGCGTAAGTGATATCCGCGGCGTAAGCAGCGCGGCGCTCGCTTTCCGAGAGGTTCGGCACGATCACGCCGGTGGTGAGGCCAAGGAAGCGATAGACCTGCCCCATCCAGTCGCAGTCACGGCGAGCGAGGTAATCGTTCACGGTGACGACGTGGACGCCCTTCCCCTCCAGGGCGTTGAGATAGGTGGCGAGCGTAGCCACCAGCGTCTTGCCTTCACCCGTGCGCATTTCGGCGATTTCGCCGCGGTGGAGAACGATCCCGCCGATCATCTGCACGTCATAATGACGCTGACCGAGCGTGCGCTTGGCGGCTTCGCGGACAGTGGCAAAGGCTTCGGGAAGGATGGCGTCGAGCTTTTCACCCGCTTCGATGCGGGCCTTGTACTCGGCGGTCTTGCCGCGCAGCCCATCATCATCGAGCGCGGCCATGGTGGGTTCGAGATCGTTGATGCGCTGGACGATCTTGCCGAGCGATTTGACATAGCGGTCGTTGGACGAACCGAAGATGGATTTGGCGAACTTGCCGAACATGGCGATATTCCTGTGATGGCGGATCGCGCGACGCCCCCGGGGCGCGCACAAAAGGCATGAGAGCGTAAGGGTTAGCGCCGCTGATGCGGGCGCTCAGGGCGCTGTTATTCGCGCCGAACGCCGAAACGGGCGATCAAGGCAGCCGGCAGAGCAAGCGCGCTCAACCGTGCCTTAGGTTCAGTGAATGTGACGAGGCGGGGGCGCAGCACTTGCGGCCTGACCGCCGGTGCGACCGCAACGGCATGACCGACGGCAGCGAGACGTGTAGCCGCACAGGCATCCGCACTGGCCGTAACGCGCGAGGATTCGAGCGCAACAGCGCGATCACCGCCACCCAATCCGGTGACAGCTGCCAGCAAGGCATAAAAGATCGTCAGCAGTTCCAAGGCTCAATCCCGTCGCGGCACGGCTTCATGCCGTTCGCGCCCTATCGCACATAAGGATTGCCAAAGCGTTCGTCCAATCGAAAGCGCGTCACCTGCCGGTTACAGTGCGCGGATCCCAGACGATCTGGTGCAGCACGATACTGGCGATGCGGCGGCCATCAGCATTGCGGGCGGGATCGTAACGGCCGCGCATGGCGATGGCGAGGCAGGCGCGGTCATCAAGATCGCGATGGCCGCTGCTCCGGGCAATGGCACATTGATCAACCACGCCGCGTGTGCTGACATTCAGGCGCACGGTGGTTACCCCGCCGCGCCCTTCGCGAAGGGCATCAGGCGGATAATCGGTCGTGACCACCCAGCCCTGCCCGCCATTGATAGGACGGGCGGCCCGGGGAAGCGGGCCTTCATCCGCCGAAGCGCTGGCCAGCGCGATGGCGAGAGACAGCATCATCATTGCAACATCCTCCGGCGCTACCTAGTGCGGCCATCCTGAACAGGATCAATGAAAGGTCAAGCCCGGTGGAACGCTCGCCACTCGCCCCGGAGACATTCCCTGCCCTGCCCGCGATTGGCGGCGTGACGCCGCGTGTGGCGCGGGCGCGCTACAAGCAATGGGACCGGTGTGACCTGACCTTCATCGACCTGGCGCCCGGCACCAGCGTGGCTGGCGTGACTACGCGCAACATCTGCTGTTCGACCGAGGTCGAGATATGCCGCGAAGGCATCGCGCGCGGCGCCGCACGGGCGCTGGTCGTCAACGCCGGCAACAGCAACGCCTTCACCGGCTGGCGCGGGCGAGAGGCGGTGCAGCTGATCATGCGCGAGGCGGCAGCGCATCT
>CANHQT010000014.1 GCA_947463325.1 Sphingomonadaceae bacterium | reverse complement strand
TGGCGAGTGCAGTCAGGCGCACAAGCCGGCCGATCACTTCGGCGCGCTGGGCGGCGAAGGGTTCAATGCGCGCGGCGGCGTCAGCAGCGAGCGACTGGGCGCGGACGAGATCAAAGCCCGGCACGAGGCCGGCACGGGCGCGCACGCCGGTCAGATCGACCAGTTCGGCCGCGCTCGCCGCATCCTGCCGCGCCACCGCCTCACGCGCGGCAAGCGTGCGCCAGTCGATGACCGCAACGGCAATGTCGGACGACAGCGACAGGCGGACGGCATCAGCATCGGCACTGGCAGCATCGAGCCGGGCGGCAGCGGCATCACGGCTGGCCCGCAGGCGACCGAACAGATCGACGTCCCAGCTGGCGGAGAGGCCGAGGCTGTAGCGGGTCTGGCCGGTGTCCGGGATGGGGGCCCCACCGAATTGTGCGGCATTGCCTTCATTGCGGGAAACCGACCCTGCGGCATCAATGCTTGGCGCGAGTGATGCGCCAGCACCGCGCAGGCCCGCACGTGCCGCATCGATCCGCGCGAGTGCCGCGCCGAGTGTCGGCGCGCTTTCGAGCGCGCGGCGGTTGAGCTCGGCAAAAGCGGCATCGCCTTGCGGCAGCAGCGCCGCGAGGTCGGCCGCGGCGGCCCTTTCCCCTTCACCGAGGATGAAGGCGGGCGGGAGGGTAACGGCGGTGGCCGGCGGCGCACGATCAACGCTGGCGCATCCTGTCAGCGCAAGCGCCAGCACCGCCAGAGGCAGGACGGGCTTCATCGTTGGGGTGCCGCGCCTGCGGCAGGCTGCTGCTGACGCTCGGCCGGCCGTGCCGGCACAAAGGCATCAACCTGCTGACCGACGAAATAGCCGGAGGTGCCCGGCGGCAGAGCATAGATGATCTGGAGCACGCGCACGTCGACGCGTTCCTGGCTGCTGTTGGTGAGCGATCGTTTCGGCACCACCAGCGGCTCGGCACGGACGAAGGCGGCGGTGGCGCGCATGTTGCCGCTGCCGCGCGGGCTGACGATGGCATCGCCGCCCAGCTCAACGCGCTCGATCTCATTTTCATCAATGTCGATGCGGACGTGCAAGGGGCGGGTTTCGCCAAGCGTCATCAGCGGGCGGCCGTTGCCTCCGGGTGCCGGTCCGGCGGTCGCATATTCGCCGGCGCGGGTTTCGACCTGAAGCACGGTCGCAGCCTGCGGCGCACGCACGGTGTGCCGGTCGAGCCGGACGCGTGCGGCCTGCAAAGCCGCCTGAGAGCGGACAATGCCGGCACGCGCGACCGAAACGGCGGCGCGCGCCTGTTGTGCCGTACCGCGCCGTTCGATCACTTCGCGTTCGGAAACGGCGCGCGGATCGCTGACATCGGCATAAAGGCCGGCCTGTGCCTCGGCCGTCGCCAGATTGGCCTCCGCCTGCGCGAGCTGGGCGCGGAAGGAGGCAACGTCGGCCTCTGCCTGCGCGACCGCTGCACGGGCATCGCGGCTGTCGATGGAGAAAAGCGGTGCGCCGGGGCCGACCTGCTGGCCGGGCTGGACAAAGACGCGGTCGACGACGCCCGGAATATGCGCGCCAATCTCTATCAGCTCGCTCGACGGTTCGACCACGCCGCTACCCGCGATCTGGGGCGTGCCGGTGCGCGCTGCCGCGAGCGGAGTCTGATCAGGCTCGACCAACTGCCTGTCCGGCTGGGTCTGCCAGATCATGACGCCGGAGATGACGATGGCGGCAACCGCGATCCACGGCAGTGCCTGTCGGGAGAAGCTGAAACGGTTCATCTCTTATGCGGCCCCGTGATGGTCGGGCATGATCGCCCCGTCGGAAGTGATGCGGCCATCCTCCATGCCGAGGATACGGTCCGCGAGATCGAAGATGCGGTTGTCGTGCGTGACGATGATCACCGCCCGGTCGGGCGAAAGCGCCACCTCGCGCAGAAGATCCATGACGCGGCGTCCGGATTTGGCATCGAGCGCGGCAGTCGGCTCGTCACAGACGATAAGGCGCGGTTCGTGCACCAGCGCACGGGCGATGGCGACGCGTTGCTGCTGCCCGCCGGAAAGCGCGCGCGGCAGCTTATCCGCCTGATCACCGACATTGAGCTTTTCCAGCATCGCGCGCCCGCGCTCGACCGCTTCCGCCCTGCCCATGCCGGCGGCGACCAAGGGCACGCTTGCATTCTCCGCAGAGGTCAGCGTTGGCAGGAGGTTATACTGCTGGAAAATGAAGCCGATGGTGTTGAGCCTGAAGCGGACAAGATCATTATCGCTGAGGCCATAAATGTCGGTGCCGAACACCTCGACGCTGCCTTTGGTCGGGTAAAGAATGCCGGCGATGATCGAAATGAGCGTCGTCTTGCCCGAGCCGGATTCGCCAACGAGATAGGTGAGCTCGCCCGATTTGATCTCGGCGTCGATGCCATGCAGCACCTGGATCTGCCCGTCACCGACGGGAAAACTTTTTGTGACGCCCTGCGTACGAATGGCAACGCCGCTCATCGGAACACCTCTGCCGGTTCAGTGCGCAGCACGGAGCGCAGCGCGATGGCGCCCGTGATGACGATCATCACCAGCACGGCCACCGCGGTGAGCAGCGGGATCTGCCAGGGCATGTAGAAACCCTTGAAGGCATCACTCGAATTGGTGCCGGACAAGACGAATGCGGTCGCCAGAAACAGGCCGATGCCATAGCCGATCAGGCCGACGAGGCCCGCCTGCACCAGCACCATCCCGCGGATCTTGTTGTTGGTGACGCCGATCGCCTTCAGCGCGCCGAACTGTTTGATATTGTCGCGGATGAACAGGCTGAAGGTCAGCCCGACAATCGCGATGCCGACCACCACGCCAAGCGCAACGGTGATCCCGAAATTGATCGGGATGCCGGTGTTTTCGATGATGAAATCCACACCGGCGCTGGCGAATTCCTCACTGGTCAGCGCCTTGAGGCCGGTTTCGGCAGCGATACGCTCTGCCACCAGCTTGGGATCCTCGCCATCGACGGCGCGGGCGACCACGAAGGACAGGCGGTTGCGCGACCCCGGGATGAAATTGAGCGCGTTGGAATAGCGCGTGTAAAGAATGACCGTCGAAGTGAAGGTCGGGTCGGCATCGACAATGCCGGCAATTATCGCCCGCCGGTCATTCAGTTCCAGCCGCGTGCCGACGATTTCACCTTCGGGGAACAGCTTGCGCGAACCCACATCATCAATGAACACCGCGTCGGGTGCGGCGAGATCCGCCTTGTCCCCGACCACCATATTGCGCGGCAGGCCGATCAGCGTCGCATCATCGACCCCGACCAGATTGACCGGTTCCAGATCGCCATCGACCGTCCGCACAATCGCGGCGGAGCGGAGCATCGGCACCGCCCAGGCGACGCCCTCAACAGAGCGGACACGGTCCAGCGCCGTTGATGGCATTGGCAAGGTTGCGTCAATCGTCCGGCCCGAACGATCCATCACCCAGATATTGGCGGTATCGACCTGCTGGACGGCGACCGCCCCGCGCATCAGCAGATTGACGAAAATCGTCAGCTGCTGGGTGATCAGGAGCGCGGAGAAGGCCACACCGAACAACAGCCCGATGAACTTCACACGGTCGCCCGTGAGCATGCGTATCGCTATCCAGCTCATGCGTCCGTTCCGGTTCATCGGGCGAAGAGCGATATCGGGAGGGGAGATACGATTCGCGCTTCAGTTACAATTAATGTACAACAGCGTTCATGAACGTCAACGTTCATTTTGATGGCGATATGGTTCGGGACGGATGACGCAGACCAGGGCACAAGCCAATACGGACGTTAAGCCCCGTCACAGCGGGGGTCGTAGCCGTGATCTGGCGAAGGATCGCGCGATCCTCGACGCAGCGCACCGCTGTTTCTTCGACAATGGCTTTGCGCGCACGACGATGGAGGAGGTCGCCCAGGTCGCGGGCGTTTCCAAGGTGACGGTCTACAGTCGCTTTGCGGACAAGGGTGTGCTGTTCGAAGGCGTGGTCGCCGCGCAGATGGCCCGGATGGGCGAGGCGCTCGACGGTGAGGGCGCCAAGGATGCGCCGCTTGAAGACCGGCTCAATGCCTTTGGCGTCGCGCTGCTGACATTCCTGTTCGACCGCGACCATGTGGCGATGAAGCGGATGCTGGCGGTCGAATTCATCACCATGCCCGCGCTTGCGCGCCGCTTTTACGAAGCCGGCCCCGGCACCTGCCGCGAGCGGCTGGCGAGTGTGCTCGCCGACTATGCGGCGCGCGGAGAGATTATGCTCACCGACCACTATTACGGCGCGGAATCGCTCCTCTCCATATGGAAGGGATTCGATGACATCCGGCTCGAATTCGGTCTGATCGACGGCCTGCCGCCCGAGGTTATTGCCGAAAAGGTGCGGCGAGGCACGACGGTGTTCCTCAGCATGGTGCGCGAGGGATAAGCCGTGCCCCGGCGAAAGCCGCGATATCCGGCCCCTTAAATCTCCACCACAATCTTGCCGAAATGCGCGCCGCTCGCCTGATGGCGGAAGGCGTTGGCCAGATCTTCCAGCGCGAAGCTCTTATCGAGCACCGGCTTGATGCCTGTCGCCTCTATGCCGGTGATCATTTCCAGCTGTTGCTGACGGCTGCCGACCGTCAGCCCCTGCAACCTGATCTGACGCGCCATCAGCATTGCGGTCATCACCGGCCCGGCAAAGCCGGCGAGCACGCCAATCAATGCGATGTGGCCACCGATGCGCGTCGCAATGGTTGACTGGTCGAGCGTGCCGGCGCCGCCGACCTCAATCACATGATCCACCCCGCGCCCGCCCGTCAGCGCCAGCGCCGCAGCGCCCCAAGCGGGTGTTTCGCGATAGTTGATGAGGTGATCAGCCCCGAGCGCCTTCATCCGTTCCAGCTTGGCATCGGACGATGACGTCGCAATCACTGTCGCACCCATCGCCTTGGCGAATTGGAGCGCGAAAACCGAAACGCCCCCGGTGCCCTGGACGAGCACGGTCGAGCCCGCGCGGATCTGCCCATCGACCACCAGCGCCCGCCATGCAGTCAGGCCGGCGCACGTCAGAGTCGCGGCCTCGGCGTGGCTGTATCCGGCGGGCACACGGGTGAACCAGCTGGTTGGCGCAACAATCGTTTCGCGGGCATAGCCGTCTATCCCGTCCCCCGGCACCTGCGTGAAAGCGCTGAGCGGCGGTGTGCCATCGAGCCAGTAAGGGAAGAAGGTGGAAACCACGCTCTGGCCGACCGCGAATTCGGTGACGCCCTCACCCACCGCCTCAACCTCGCCCGCGCCGTCGGACATCGGGATGCGCCCGTCAGCGCAAGGGATCATGCCAGTGACCACGGCATAGTCATGATAATTCAGCGAAGAGGCCCGCAGCCGCACGCGGACCTCCCCCGGACCCGGCACACCCGGATCGGCACTGTCACCCAGGCTCAGACTATCCAGGCTCGCCGGCAGGCGGACATGCATGCTCTTCATCGGATTCTCCCCTCTTCTATCCTCGTCACACTATCCGTGCGGCAGCAGCACCAGCTTGCCCACCACCTCGCGCCGCTCAATCATGGCGAACGCATCCCGCCACTGCGACAGCGGCACGGCGGCATGGACATGCGGGTGCAAGCGCCCTTGCGCCATCATCACGTCAATCAGCGCCCGATCCTCCGCGCCATGTTCCGGCACGCGCCGCGCATATTCCCCCGCCCGCACACCGATGAGGCTGAAACCCTTGATCAGCGCACGGTTGACCGCCAGCGTCGGGATGCGGCCCGATGTGAAGCCCAGCGTGCAAAGCCGCCCGTTAAAGGCGATGCAGCGGCTCGCCTCATCAAAGGCATCGCCGCCGATGGGATCGGCGATGATGTCCGCGCCGCGACCGCCGGTTTCTTCCAGCACCCGCTTATGAAAGCCCGCAGCCGAATCAATCACGATCGCAGCCGGATGGAGTTGCTGGAGAGCACTGCGCTTCGCAGGCGTGGAGGCTGTGGCAATCACCTTGAGGCCCATCGCCAGACCCAGATCGACAGTGGCAAGGCCGACACCCCCTGCCGCGCCAAGCACCAGCAATGTTTCACCGGCCTGTGCCCTCGCCCGCCGGGCCAGCGTGACTTGCGCGGTCAGATAGGTGGCGGAAAAGGATGCGGCAGCGGCGATGCTGAGCCCCGCGGGCACGGGCCGCAGTGTCGAGGCAGGAAAGCTGCCATAATGTGCGAACGCCCCGGTCTTGCCGCCGAACAGAACAGTCTGCCCGACCAGATCGGGGGAAACGCCCTCGCCCACGGCGCGCACCACCCCGGCCCCCTCCATGCCGAGCACGAACGGCAGATCGGGACGGAATTGATAGGTTCCCGCCGTCATCAAAAGGTCGGGGAAATTGATCCCTGCCGCGCCAATTTCGACCAGAGCTTCGCCCTGCCCCGGCAGCCCGACCGGGCGTTCCTCCAGCGCACAGCCGCCATGGTCCGGCGCGAGTTGGCGGACGACGAGTGCGGATGCTGTGGCGGGTATGGAGTCCGGCATGGCAAGACCAGTGGCCACCTGCGGCTCGTTGCGCAAGTCTTGGCATTGGCAGTGCCGACAGATAGCGTAGCGAAATGCCGATCCCGACCCGCCTGTTCGCCGCCCTGCTGTTGGCAATCACGCCTGCACCAGCCTTTGCCAATTCTGTCGTGCACGCGTGGGGCGCCCCCGCGCCGTCATTGCCATCGCTGCGCGAGCAAGCAGACATCCGCAACGCCATTCTGACCGAACGGCTGGACACGATAGTTCCGCGGCTGATGCGCGAACGCGGCATCGACATGTGGATCCTTGTCGCGCGCGAATATCTTGAAGACCCGGTGGTCGCGACGATGCTGGATGCGACCAGCTTTCACGCGCGGCGGCGCACCATTCTGGTCTTCTTCGATCCGGGCAAAGGCCAGCCGGTCGAGCGGCTGACTGTCAGCCGCTATGGTCTGGGCGGGTTGTTCGCGCCCGCATGGAACCCTGAGGAGGAACCTGACCAGTGGGCGCGGCTCGCCGCACTGGTGGCAGAACGCAATCCGCGCCGGATCGCGCTTAACCGGTCATCCGCCACAGCATTCGGGGATGGCATGACGGCAAGCCAATATGCGGAGACGATGGCCGCTCTGCCGCCGGCATTCCAAGAGCGGGTGGTTTCCGGCGAAGACCTGTCGGTCGACTGGTTGCAGGAGCGCTTGCCATCAGAGATGCCGCATTATGGCGCGGTGATGCGTGTCGCCCACGCGCTGCTGGCGGAATCGCTGTCGGCCCGCGTCATCACAGCGGGGCAGACGACCGCCGCCGATGTGCAATGGTGGCTGCGTCACGCCGTGGCGTCACGCGGCATGGCCGTCTGGTTCCACCCATCCATCTCCATCTTTCGCCACGGCAGCGAGGCGGAGCTTTCAGGCGATACCGTGATCCAGCCGGGTGACCTTATCTGGTCCGATTTCGGGATCATGGGCCTCGGCCTTGCCACTGACAGCCAGGCGCTCGCCTATGTCCTGCGCGAAGGCGAGACTGCACCGCCAGCCGGGCTGACCGCCGGCATGGCGGGCGCGGTCGCCATGCAGGACGTGCTGGTCGCCACATTCCGTACCGGGGCCAGTGGCAATGACATGCTGGCCGCGGCCCGCGAGTCCGCGATTGCGGCGGGACTTGACCCCTCCATCTATTCCCATCCCATCGGGACGCATGGGCACGGCGCGGGCCCGGCCATCGGTTTTTGGGACGATCAGTCGGCAACGCCGCGTGGCGCCGGGCCCCTGCGGCCGCGGACGGCCTGGTCAATCGAACTCGCCAACCGTGCGACTGTGACGGAATGGGGCGGGCAGCGCGTCCCCTTCCGGCTGGAAGTGAATGGCTGGTGGGATGGCGCAGCTTTTCACTGGATCGCGGGCCGGCAAGAAAGATTGCTGGTCATCGCGCCACGATAAGCGGCCGGGGCCACAGCGGAACCAAATCCAGCCGACTCCGTTCTTGCCCCCGAACCGATGGTTCCTGAGGGGAGTCCCAGACATGCGTAAATTACTGCTCATTCCCACTGTCGCTGCAGCCATGCTGGCGCTGGCCGCTTGCCAGAGCCCGGAAGCGGACACTGTGGAAGACAGCGCCGAGGCTGAGGCCGACGGCATTGATGAAATGGCCGACGAGGCCCCCACCGAGGCTCAGGAAAAAGGCCTCGAAAACAAGGCCGACATGGTCGAGGAAAAAGGCGAGGAAACCGCCGACTCAATGGACGACAATCGCGAAACCGCCCCGTCCGAGACCCGTTCCAGCGATCCCCAGAACAAATAATCCGATCCACTTCCTCTGCATCGGTCCCAACCACCGGTGTTGGTCGGCACGCGAGCCCGATTGCGGTTCGCGTGCCGACTGCGTTCGGGGGTTTTGGGATAACCGGCGCTCTACCGCCATCGGGCCGTGCTTGAGCCTTTTCGAAAAAACGTTATGTTTCTCCCGACCGCCGGCGGCACGCATGCAGCCCCGCTGTGCTTATTTGGGAGAAGATGATGGCGAGCCTCGCTGAAGACCGTCCTGTGACGGGGGATCTCGATGCATTTCGCGCGCATGTGCGCGAGTGGGTGGAAAGCAATTTCCCGCCCGCTCTGAAGGGCGTCGACCTGTCGCTTTCCGCGCTCGAAGGCCCGTCGGACAAATCACCCGATCGCGAGGCTTGGCGCATCGCTGTCGGCAACAAGGGATGGGGCACCCCGACCTGGCCGAAGGAATATGGCGGCGGCGGCCTTTCCAAGGACGAGGCCAAGATCGTCAACCAGGAATTCGCCCGCGCCGGTGCGTCCAATCCTATCGGCGGTATGGGCGTGATGATGTTCGGCCCCACGCTGCTCGAATATGGCAATGAGGAACAGAAGCTGGAGCATATCCCGGCCATCTGCCGTGCCGAAGTGCGCTGGTGCCAGGGCTATTCCGAACCCAATGCCGGATCCGACCTCGCCAACCTCCAGATGTTCGCTGAGGACATGGGCGACCATTATGTGGTCAATGGCCAGAAGACCTGGACCAGCGGCGGCCAGTGGGCGGACAAATGCTTTGCGCTGGTCCGCACCGACAAGTCGGACAAGCACAATGGCATTTCCTTCCTGCTGATCGACATGACTTCCCCCGGTGTGGAGGTGAAGCCGATCCAGATGATCAGCGGCATGTCCCCCTTCTGCGAGACATTCTTCACCAATGTGAAGGTACCGAAGAAGAATCTGGTCGGCACCGAAGGTCAGGGCTGGACCATCGGCAAGCGCCTGCTCCAGCATGAGCGCACCAATATTTCCGGCGGTGGCCGGGCGATGTCCGGCGGCGTATCGCTGGCGGCACTGGCCAAGGAAGTGCGCGGCGCGGATGCAGCTGGCCGCATTGACGATGCCGAACTGCGCACCCGCATCACCCGGTTCGAGATGGACTGGCGCGCATTCCTGCAGACCGCGATGCGCGTGCAGGCGGAAGGTGGCGTTTCGGTTGCCTCCTCGATCCTCAAGACCAGCGGTACCAAGCTGATGCAGGAGAAGAGCGAGCTCCTTATCGAGATCCTCGGCATGCAGGGTCTTGGCTGGGAAGGCGAAGGCTTCACCAAGGAACAGATTGAGGCGGTCCGCGCCTGGCTGTTCGGCAAGGCGACGACGATTTACGGCGGATCGACCGAGATCCAGACCAACATCGTCGCCAAGCGCATCCTCGGCATGCTGGACCACCAGTAAGCATTCCCCTTCGATTTCGAGAGAACAGACAGATGGCAAAACTCAGCGAAGAACAGGTGATGCTGCGCGATATGGCGCAGACCTGGGTCCGCAACGAAAGCCCCGTGACCAAGTGGCGCGCCGTGCGCGATGCGGGTGACGCGACAGGCTATGATCCGGCAGTCTATGCCGAAATGGCTGGCATGGGCTGGACCGGGGTTGTGATCCCCGAAGCCCATGGCGGCAGCGATTTCGGCTGGATGAGCCTCGGCCTCGTGGTCGAGGAACTGGGCCGCACGCTCACTGCGAGCCCACTGGTTTCATCATCGATTGCCGCAGGCGCAATCATTCTCGGCGGCAGCGAAGCGCAGAAGGCCAAATATCTTCCGGCCATCGCCGATGGCAGCCTGGTCGCCACGCTGGCGGTCGATGAAGGGCCGCGCCACGACCCCGCCGCGATCACCGCGAGCGTCAGCGGTGGTAAGCTGACCGGCACCAAGGCCTTTGTTGCCGAGGGCGACAGCGCGCAACTGTTCGTCGTGGCCGCAACCGACGGCCTGTATCTGGTCGATGGTAGCGATGCCGGTGTCCACCGCTCACGCCGCCACATGGTCGATTTCCGCAGCCATGCCGAAGTCCGCTTTGACGGCGCGGCAGCGGAAAAGCTGGCCGACGGTGGTGACAAGCTGCTCGACCAGGTGCTGGACCGCGCGCGCATCATCACCGCCTGCGAAATGTTCGGCATGACGCAGCAGGCGTTCGACACCACCCTCGCCTACCTCAAGCAGCGCGTGCAGTTTGGCCAGGTGCTGGCGACCTTCCAGGCGCTGCAGCACCGGATGGCCGGCCTGTTCAGCGAGATCGAGCTGACCCGATCGGCGATCGAGACCGCGCTGGTCACGCTCGACATGGGCGGCGATGCTGCCGAGGCGGCCGTGCTCGCCAAGACGCGTGCCAATGATACGCTGCACGTCATGAGCCGCGAGGCCATCCAGCTGCACGGCGGCATCGGCATGACCGATGAATATGACGTCGGCTTTTATCTGAAGCGCGCCCGCCCGCTGGAACAGGCGTGGGGCAGCAGCAGCTATCTGCGCGACCGCTTCGCCCGACTCAACGGGTACTGAGGCCTCCAAAGACCGCATGGGGATACCGGCTAAAGCCGGTATCCCGTCGGGTTGAAATACTGCCAATTTGGCACCATCTGCCTGCCCGTGGAGGGGAGCCGACCCGAAGGGGGCGCTCCTTATCGCAAGGGGTGTCATCGGGTCTCCACGGAGAGACTGATGAAAAAGACGATCATGGCGCTTGCCGCCACAATGGCAGCAACCACTGCTGTGCCCGCCGCTGCTCAGGCAGGTGAAGGCTCGATCCAGGTCAAGGCCCTGGTGACTGCCGTTCTGCCGGATGGCGCCATCACGGCCGTGAACGTCAACACCGTCGGCGCTCCCGCCGGAGCCGACAGCCGCGCCGACAATAATTATACGCCGACCGTCGCGGTCGAGTATTTTCTGTCGCCCAATTTTTCCATCGAGACCATCGCGGGCGTTACCCAGCATGACGTGACCGGTGCCGGTGCACTGGCCGGTGCGCGGCTGGTTTCCAACGCCAACATCATTCCGGCGACAGTCACGGCCAAGCTCCACCTCGACACCGGAACGGGCTTCAAGCCCTATATCGGTGTCGGCCCGAGCTATTTCCTGATCTTCGGTGAGGATGTGGACGCCAGCGCCCGTGCCCTCGGGGCCACCCGCGTCGACCTGTCCGACGAATTCGGCTTCGCCCTGCAGGCCGGTGTTGATGTCCGCCTCAATGACAGCGGCCTTGGCCTCACTGTCGATGCCAAGCGCTATTTCATGGACACCACGGCGAGTTTCTTCGCCGGCAACCGCCTGGCGTTGCAGACCGAGCATGAGCTCGACCCCTGGGTTGTGAGCGCGGGCCTGAGCTGGCGCTTCTGACGGATGGAGGCTCCCCGCGCCCGGAATGGCGCGCGGGGAGCCTTCCCCAGCTAGCAGCCCGGACTATTCGGGTTTCCGCTTGCCAGCCGCAGTGCCCGGGAGCACAGGCTGGCGGCGATGGTGGATGGGGTAGATCAGGCGGCACGCAGCGCACGGGTGGCGCAGTTCGATGCCGAGGTGGAGGGCAATCTCCGCCGCAACATGGTCGCCAATTTCGCGCACGGCATGCTGGGGATGACGGGTTTCCGCATCATCTATGCGCCGACCCTGATCCCGGCCTATCTCCACCTCATATCCGGCAGCACCGTCATCGTCGGCCTTGGGCAGGCGCTGCTCCAGATCGGATTGCTTTCGACCCCATTGGCGAGCGCAGCGGCACTCGAGCACCGCAAGCGGATCCTGCCAGCGGCCATGCGCTATGGTTCGGCGATGCGCGGGGCAGTGCTCGGTCTCGCGCTTTCAGGCTATTTCCTCGGCGGCTGGTGGCTTGTGGGCGCGACGCTCCTCTTCCTCATGCTGCTCGGCCTGTTCAACGGGATGCAGCGCGTTGCCTTCCAGATGGTGATTGCCAAGCTGATCCCCGCCGACCGGCGCGGGCGGTTACAGGGGTGGCGCAATCTGGCGGGCGGGATCGTCGCGGCCATCCTGTCCTTTGCGGCGGGCAAGTGGCTGATTGACGCCAACGCATTCGGCAACGGGTATGCGACCACTTTCCTGTTCGCCTTCCTGCTCACCAGCATGGGCCTCCTCGCTCTCGGCCTATGGGCGCGCGAACCCGACGCGCCGGTGGTTCGTGAACAGGTCGGCCTGCGGCAGCGGATGCGCGACATCCCCTCGCTGCTCGCCGACCGGGACTATCGCTGGTTCATGGCGGCGCAACTGCTCGCCATGGCCGGGCGCATTGCCGCACCCTTCTATATCCTCATCGCGACGGGCATCGGCCGTGACGGCAACGGCGCAGGCGCGCTCACGCTGGATGGCGCGACCATCGGCCTGCTCAGCCTCGCCTTCCTGGGCGCGGACACGCTTTCCAATCCGGTTTGGGGTTCGATCGGTGACAAGAGGGGCTATCGCGGGACGATCATCGCCAGCCTTGCCTTCACGCTGGCCGGCATTGCGCTCCTCGCCCGGGCGGATGCGGCGTGGATGGTCGTCGCCGCATTCGCAGCCTTCGGCATCGGCGGCGCCGGCTTTTCCCTGAGCACGCAGACGATAGTGCTCGAATTCGGCGAGCGCGAAGACCTGCCCATGCGCATTGCCCTTTCCACCATGGTCGAAGGGGGCGTAGCGGCGCTCACCCCGCTGATCGGCGGCGCTGTGCTGCTGTGGGCGGGAAGCGGGACACTGTTAGCAACGGCCGCCGTGCTGACATCGAGCGCGGCGCTGCTGATGATCGTGAAAGTGCGCGACCCGAGGGCGCTCAAACGTCTCTGAACAGGCCCGTTGCCATGGTGGAGGCATAAAGGCGGATCGCCTGACCAGCATCCTGCCCCCGTGCCCACCGGTTGAGTTCGTAGGCGGAGTTGATCGCCGGTTTCAGCATATGACTGGCAATAAGCGGATCGACCGCGCGCAGGGAGCCTTCGCTGATACCGTCGATGATGGTGCCGGCGAAGCGCCGTGCCATGCGGTCAGAGCTGGCGATGACGCCGCTGCGGAATTCGACTGGCAGTGCCTGCAGCGCCGTGGTGCGCAACAGCGGGCCGCGCGCGGAAAACTGGATGTCGAGCAGGGTCGCCACAGCCGCCATCAGCCGCGCCGCATGGCTACCACCGGCATCATCCGCCGCACGCTGGGCCGCCATCACCGTATCGAAACTGCGCCGGAAACAGGCCAGCACCAGATCATCCTTGGCTTCCAGATGATGATAGAAGCTGCCCTTGGTCACACCGAGTTCGGAGGCGATCCGTTCGACCGAAGCCCCGCGATAGCCGCGTTCATTGATCAGACGGGTGGCGGCCAGAAGGAAAGCACGCTGTGCCGCGCGCTGCGCATCTTCCTTGAGATCGAGGGGCGCGAGCGGCGGCATGACAGCACCGTCCGGCATCAGCCCCTGTTCAAACACCTCCATCATCCGATCGAGCACGCGCGGGAAATCATGGCTCGAATAGCGATGCAGCCAGGCCGGAATCCAATAGACATTCTCCAGCAGCACATGGGTGCGCACGACGTTGAGCGCTTTCACCCGTGCATCGCTGTCCGGACCGAAATAGCCACGCACCCGGCGCATAATCGTCCGGTAGCGGTCCGAAAGCGACACGCGCACCGGATCTTCCATCGTGCGGATGTCAGAGAGCACAGTGATGGGGCGGGCATCACCGCTGCGCACCCGCCGCAGCAGATCGATGTTGAGCGCCAAATAGCGGCGAACGCGGAGGACAGGCGTCGGCTCTGCCGCCGCCACATCGACCATCTCCTCAATCCGTTCGAGCGCGCGGTGAAAACAGGCGAGCGCGAGATCATCTCGCCGCTTGAAATAATAAGTGACGCTGGCGGTGTTCAGGCCGACGGCCTCTGCCACCGCAGCGAGGGTCATCCCGGCTGCGCCCTTCTCATTGATAAGGGCAGACGCGGCGTCCAGAACGAGCGCTTTCTTTTCCTGAAAGCGTCGTGTCTCCCGCGACGATACCGACTGGAGTTCAGGATCGTCGAGGCTGGCCATCAGTCGAACAGCGCCTTGAGGTCGCGCTTCATGATCTTGCCATTGGCGTTGCGCGGCAGCGTTTCGGCACAAAAGACGATCCGCACCGGCACTTTGAACCCGGCCAGTCGCTCACGAACCCAGGCTTGCAGCTCGGCCTCGCTCGCGCTCATGCCGGGGGCGAGATGGACGACCGCTGCCGGTTCCTCGCCCAGCGTCCGATGCGGAATGCCGACCAATGCCGCGTCCGTGACAGCCGGATGGTCGTAGAGGACATTTTCCACCTCCGACGAATAGATATTCTCGCCGCCGCGAATGATGATATCCTTGGCGCGATCGACAATGAAGCAAAAGCCTTCCTCATCGATCCGGGCAAGATCGCCGGTGCGCACCCAGCCGTTGACGAAGGTCGCGGCCGTCGCCTCTGGCTTGTTCCAATAGCCTTTCACGATCATTGGCCCGCGCGCCCAAAGCTCGCCAACGTTGCCAATGGCAAGCTCCCGCTCGCCTTCCGGGTCCATGATCTTCAAATCCGCAACCGGCAGGGGCGGACCGCAGCTTTCCGGGCGGTTGAGATAATCTTCCGCGCTGTGGCTGGTCACGGTCGCCATCGTTTCGGTCATGCCCCAGCCGTTGCCGGGCATCGCCTTGAGATCCGATTGGATACGCCGCACCAGTTCCGGTGCGCTCGGCGCGCCGCCATAGGCCACCGCCTCCAGGCTGGAGAGGTCATATTTGTGGCGATCGGGATGCCCGATCAGCTGCCAGGCGATGGTCGGCACGCCACCGGTCACATTGACCCGCTCACGCTCGATCAACTCCATCGCGCGCACCGCATCCCATTTGTGCATCATCACCATAGTCGAGCCAGCGGCGATCAGGCCCATGAGGCCGGCACTGCACGCGGTGACATGAAACAGCGGGATGACCGTCAACGATACTTTGGGCGCTGGCGCGGGCGGCGGATCACCGCGGCGGAGCGCCGTCCGCACACCGGCATAGGCGCTCGAAAAGATGTTGGTCATCAGATTGCGGTGCGTGCCGAGCGCGCCCTTGGGATGACCCGTGGTGCCGGACGTGTAGAAAATCGTCGCGTCATCATCAGGAACAATGGCGACGTCAGGCAATGCCACCTCGGGCAGATCCGACCAGCCATTGGGCGGGCCGAGGATAGCCGCCAGCGGATCACCCTGCCCTTCATTCCCGCGCGCGACCAGCACGTCGGTGAGCGCCGGCAGAGCCGCCAGATGGGGGGCAATCCTGTCAAACCGTTCGCCATCGCAGACGATCAGCCGCGCGCCGGAATCGGCCAGCGCATATTCGAGTTCGGCGCCGGTCCACCACGCGTTGAGCGGCACGGCAATGGCCCCGCACGCCGCGCTGGCAAACAGTGCCACCGGCCATTCGGGCATGTTGCGCATGGCGATGGCCACACGGTCCCCCTTGGCAATGCCGCGCCGGCGGAACTCGGCGGCCAGCGTTGCCACGGCGCGATGAAAGCCTTCGTAACTGACCCGGTCATCTTCGAGGACCGCGAACAGCCGGTCACCCCAGCTGCGCGAAAAGCGCAGCAGCGTGACGAGATCAGATGGCGCATTCTTCCAGGTGCGGGTGGGCACGCCGCCGATGGTGACCGTTTCCATCTCGAACCGCTGGCCCGGCGCGCACAGGATCGCCTGTATCTCGCCAAGGCTCATGACCGGCCATGCCTTAGCCGCCGCACTTTGTGCGGCAGCGTCCCGATCCCCCATAATCCTCTCCCATCGCCCACCGCGCGACTGTTTGTCGCTGCGGCAGTGAATCGTCCCGGACACAGGCTAGCGCGGGTGACGGGCAGGATGCGAGAAAATTCTTAATCGCAGTATGGCGCGCAGAGGATGGAGGGGCTAGCGGGGCGCGAGACGATGACGGACGGAACCAGGGCAATGGACAGCGATCAACCGGCAGCAACCATCGAAGGGCGGGTCGAACAGCTCCTCCACCTGCTCGACGTGCGCGAAACCGGGGAACTGGCCTTTCGCGGATCGCGCCAGCCCGGCGGCATCGGCCGTGTCTTTGGCGGTCAGGTGATCGCCCAAGGCCTGATTGCGGCGCAGCGCGATGTCGCGCCCGACCGGCCGCTCCATTCGCTGCACTGCTATTTCATGCGTGCAGGCACCGAAGAGCTGGAAATCGACTATGTCGTCCGCCGCGACTTTGACGGTGGCAGTTTTTCCACGCGCCGCATCATCGCGATGCAGGAAGAGCGCCCGATCCTGACCATGACCGCGAGCTTCCACCGGCGCGAAGACGGCTTTACCCATCAAGAGGCGATGCCCGACGTGCCGGGGCCGAACGATCTGCCAACCGAAGCGGAGCGCATCGCCCGCGAGACCGATCCCGAAACCGCGCGCTTCGCCAACCGTTTCCAGAAAATGCGCCCGATCGAAGTGCGCCCGGTCGAGAACCGGTCCTTCCTCAACCCCACGCCGACCGATGGCGTGCAGCACACATGGCTGCGTCTCGGCGCGCCGATCGGCGACGATCAGGGGCTGCACCGGGCGATCCTCGCCTATGCCTCGGACATGATGCTGCTCGGCACCTGCGTGCTGCCGCACGGGGTAAACTGGCGCACGCCGGGGATGATGACGGCGAGCCTCGACCACGCCGTCTGGATCCATGATGACCTGCGCGTCGACGACTGGCTGCTCTATGCGATGGACAGCCCCTGGGCCGGCGGCGGACGCGGATTCAACCGCGGCCGTTTCTATACCCAGGACGGCCGCCTCGTCGCCAGCGTCGCGCAGGAAGGCCTGATCCGCTACCGCCCGCCGGTAGGTTAGCCCGCAATCACTGTGCCGCCATCGACGACGATGGTCTGGCCGTTGACATAGGCGCCAGCGCGGCTCGCGAGGAATACCGCAGCCCCCGCCAGATCCTCTGGCACGCCCATGCGGCGCATCGGATGCTGGGTGTTAAAGCGTTCTTCGGCGGCCGGATTTTCCCACAGCGCCCGCGCCATATCCGTCCGGATCAGGCCCGGTGCGATGCAATTGGTGCGGATGTTATGCCGCCCATATTCAACCGCATAGTTGCGCGCGAGCTGCATGTCCGCCGCCTTGGACACGCAATAGGCGCCGATGGTGTCGGACCCCTTGAGTCCGCCGATCGAGCTGACGATGATGATCGCCCCATCCCGCGCCTCGATCATGTCGGGCAGGCACATCTGCGCCAGCCAGTGGTTCGACAGGATATTATTGTCGAGCACCTTGCGGAACGCCTCATCACTGATCCCGCCAGCGGGGCCGTAATAGGGGTTGGAGGCGGCATTGCAGACGCAGATATCGACCGGACCGAAGGCCTTGTGGGTCCCGGCCACCAGTTCCTCCAGCGCCTGTTTCGAGGAGATGCTGGCAGGGATGACCACCGCACGGCCGCCATCACGCGCGTTGATGGCGTCCGCCACCTCCTGACAGGCCTCCGCCTTGCGGGAGGAGATGACGACATTTGCGCCGTGGCGGGCGAAATGTTCGGCAATCGCCCGCCCGATACCGCGCGATGAGCCGGTGACGATGGCGGTCTTGCCGGTGAGGTCGAACAGATCGTGCATCCCCCTCACCCCTCTCACAGCGTCGGGTTGATAAGATATTTGCTGCCCGTCGCCTTGGCCTGGCAGGCCTGCGCCACCGCCGGGTCGAGCATCGCGGTCAGGGCGATCTCCGCGCTATAGTAGCTGGAGAAAATGTCACCGCGATGTTCGACGACAAAGCTGCGCATCCGGCCCACTTCCTCGAAGCCGACCTTCATCAGATAGGGCGTCAGCAGGAAGCCGCAGATACCCCATTGCAGGCCGAAACTGCGCGAGAAGGTGGTCGGCCCCATGTCGAGCCCGCCATAGATATAGACCTGCTTGTGCACGCTCGATCCGTAGACCGAGAAGGGCGCGCCGAGGCGCAGCTGTGCCGCCTCCATCGCCGTCAGGATCTGTCCCGCCAGCGTGCCGCCGCCGATCGCGTCGAACGCGAGCGTCGCGCCAGTGGCAACGATGGCATCAACCAACCGGTCCATGAAATCGGCCTGTGAGCTATCCACGACATGCTCGGCGCCGATACCGCGCAGGATCGCCACCTGTGCCGGCGAGCGCACGATGTTGACGAGGCCGACACCCTCATGCGCGCACAGGCGCACCAGCATCTGGCCGAGGTTGGACGCAGCGGCGGTGTGGACCAGAGCGGTATGCCCTTCGCGGCGCATTGTCCCCACCATCGCCATGGCAGTGAGCGGATTGACGGTGAGCGACGCCCCTTCGCGCGCGCTCGCGCCTTCGGGGAGAACCAGCACGTCGGATGCGCGCGCCACGCGATAGCTGCGGTACAGCGCGCCACCGAAAGTCGCCACGGTGCGCCCAACCAATGCCTGCGCGGCCGCCGAAGCGCCTGCGGCAATCACTGTGCCCGCCCCTTCATTGCCCACCGGCATCGATTGGCCGACGCGCGCAGCGACGGCACGGCGCAGCTTTTCAGGAATATCGGTTACCAGCGCACCGCCCTCTACCCGGGCTGTCGAAACATCGGCCGGACCGAACAGCAGGCCGAGGTCGGACGGATTGACCGGAGTCGCCTCTACCCGGATCAGCACCTCATCCTCACCCAGCGGCGCGAGCTGCTGCGGCTCAAGCGTCAGGCGGATGGTTCCTTCGGCAGTCGCGGTTGAAAAAAGGGCGACGCCATCTCCGGGCAGATCGGCCATATGCTCTCTCCTGTGCATTGATTGTCGTATGATGGCTGACGCTAGCCGCCACTTGCCACCCGCGCCAAGCGCTTTTTCAAAAAGCGGTATGGCGGTTGCACCGAAGACCGGCGCACGGCAATGCGACGATCATGACACAGGACGTGCTGACTTTCACCGAAGGTGCGGCAGGCCGCATCCGGCTCAACCGCCCCGCCGCCATCCACGCGCTCACCCTGCCCATGGTGCATGCGATGACGTCCGCGTTGCTCGCCTGGCGCGATGATCCGGCGGTTACCACCATCATCATCGATCATGCCGAGGGGCGGGGATTTTGCGCGGGTGGCGACATCGCCTTCCTGCGCAACAGCGCGCTCAATGATGGCGGATCATCCGGGCGGGCATTTTTCCACGACGAATATCAGCTCAACCACCTGCTCTTTACCTACGCAAAGCCGGTGGTCGCTTTCATGGACGGGATCACCATGGGCGGCGGCGTCGGCATTTCGCAACCGGCGCAGCTTCGCGTCGCGACTGAACGCACGCGGCTGGCCATGCCGGAGACCGGCATCGGCCTGTTCCCCGATGTCGGCGGTGGCTGGTATCTCTCGCGCCTGGCTGACCGCCTTGGCCAATATCTGGCGCTGACCGGCGCGCGCATCGACGGGGCGGAATGCCATTGGGCTGGCCTTGCCACCCATTATCTGGCGTCGGAAACGCTGGAGGATGCCAAGGCCCGCATCATCGCTGGCGAGGATGCAGCGAGCGTGCTCGACAGCCTTGCCTCACCGGCGCCCGAGCCGACACTCGCGGCGCACGCGCCGGACATTGCGCGCCATTTCGCGAGTGACCGTTATGAGGACATCCTCGCCAGCCTCGCGGGTGATGACGGCGAATGGGCACAGGCAACGCTTGCCACGCTCGCCACAAAGTCGCCCCAGACCTGCAAGGTGGCGCTGCGCCAGCTCGCTGACAGCCTATCCTGCGCCGATTTCGCGGCGAACATGACGATGGAGTATCGCATCGCCAGCCGCGTGCTCACCCGGCCCGACTTTGCCGAAGGCGTGCGCGCGGTGATCGTCGACAAGGATAATGCGCCCCTATGGGACCCGGCAACGCCAGCAGGCGTGACTGACGCCCTCATCGACAGCATCTTTGCCCCCCTGCCCGATCAGGAAGAATGGAAACCGCTATGACCTATGAAACCATCCTCGTCGAAACGCACGGGGCCGTCACGCTGGTGACTCTGAACCGGCCGCAGGCGCTCAATGCGCTGAATTCGCAGGTGCTCGCCGATCTGATCGACGCCTTTGCCCGCTATGATGCCGATGCGGGGCAGCGCTGCCTCGTCCTGACCGGCAGCGAAAAGGCCTTCGCGGCAGGCGCAGACATCAAGGAAATGTCCGGCCAATCCTTTGCCGACATGTACGGCGGCGATTTCTTTGCGGGCTATGACCGCGTCACCGCAACCCGCAAACCCTGGATAGCAGCGGTCGCAGGCTATGCCCTGGGTGGCGGATGCGAGCTGGCGATGATGGCCGATTTCATCATCGCGGCCGACAGCGCGAAGTTCGGCCAGCCGGAAATCAAGCTCGCCGTCACGCCCGGCATGGGCGGATCACAGCGCCTGACCCGTGCGGTCGGCAAGGCCAAGGCGATGGACATGTGCCTGACCGGCCGGATGATGGATGCCGCCGAAGCGGAGAGCGCCGGCCTCGTCGCACGGATTGTGCCTGCCGCTGACCTCGTCACCGAAGCGCTCAAAACCGCAGAAACCATCGCCGGCATGGCACCCCTTGCCGCCATCGCTGCCAAGGAAATGGTCAACGCCGCGTTCGAAACCACGCTGGCACAGGGCGTCCAGTTCGAACGGCGCCTGTTCCACGGGCTGTTCGGCACCGCCGATCAAAAGGAAGGCATGGCCGCCTTTGTCGAAAAGCGGCCGGGCAACTGGACGGGGAAATAGATTTTCCCCGCCCCATGTGCCGGATCAGGGTGATCAGGCCGCGGCCTTGCGCCGTTCCTGCAATTCCTGATTGAGCATTTCCGCGAGCAGGAACGCCAGTTCGAGGCTCTGCGCCGCGTTGAGGCGCGGATCGCAATGGGTGTGGTAGCGATCGGCGAGGTCAATCTCGCTCACCGCCACCGCGCCGCCTGTGCATTCGGTGACATTCTGCCCGGTCATTTCGGCATGGATGCCGCCGGCAAAGCTACCCTCCGCCCGGTGCACCGCAAAAAAGCCGCGCACTTCGGCAAGGATCCGCTCGAACGGGCGCGTCTTGTAGCCATTGGCGGCCTTCACGACATTGCCGTGCATCGGATCGCATGACCACACCACCGGATGCCCTTCACGCTCGACCGCGCGCACCAGCGGCGGCAGGCCGCTTTCGATCTTGTCATAGCCAAAGCGGCTGATCAGCGTCATCCGCCCGGCCTCACGCGCCGGATTGAGCGTATCGAGCAGGCGCAGCAGCGTATCGGCATCGGTCGAGGGGCCGATCTTCATGCCAATGGGATTACCGACGCCGCGCAGATATTCGACATGCGCCGATCCTTCGAAGCGGGTGCGATCCCCGATCCACAGGAAATGCGCGCTGGTATCATACCAGTCACCGGTCAGGCTGTCCTGCCGCGTCAATGCCTGCTCATAGGGCAGCAACAGCGCCTCATGGCTGGTGTAAAAGCTCGCCGTCTTGAGCTGGGGAACGCTGTCGGCATCAATGCCGCAAGCGGCCATGAATTCGAGCGCTTCGCCGATACGGTTGGCGACATCGCGATATTGCGCGGCCCAGGGGCTGCGGCCCATGAAGTCGTGCGTCCAGGCATGGACTTGCTGGAGGTTGGCATAACCGCCGCTGGCAAAGGCGCGCAGCAGATTGAGCGTCGCCGCCGACTGCGAATAGGCCTTCACCATCCGTTTCGGATCGGGCACCCGACCCTCGGCGGTGAAGCCGATATCGTTGATGATGTCACCGCGATAGCTGGGCAGTTCGACATCGCCCTGCACCTCGGTTTCGCCCGAACGCGGCTTGGCAAACTGCCCGGCCATGCGCCCGACCTTCACCACCGGCAGCTTGGACGCAAAGGTAAGGACGACCGCCATCTGCAGGATGACGCGGAAGGTATCGCGGATATTATTGGGGTGGAACTCGGCGAAGCTTTCAGCGCAATCGCCGCCTTGCAACAGGAACGCCTTGCCCTGCGCGACCCGCGCAAGATCCGCCTTCAGATTGCGCGCCTCGCCCGCAAACACCAGCGGAGGATAGCTCGCCAGCTCACGCTCGGCCTCAGCCAGCGCGTCCGCATCCGGCCAGTGCGGCATTTGCCGCGCTTCGGCCTGCTTCCAGCTATCGGGCGCCCAGTTCGCCGCCACCACCGTCATCCTTCGTTACAAAACGCGCACCATCTGCGCGGCCAAACCCCATGATAGCTCAGCCTGCCCTTGCCTAGACATTTTTTCTTGAAGGCGACCCAAGTCTGTATGGTGTTCAGCAAAGTCTTGCGACATTTGTCGCGCACGCCATATGCGACCGCAAACGATATAGCGTTCCAGATAGCGTTCCAGGAAAGGCCTCCCCCTTGATTTCCTCTTCCTCCCGCGCACTCTTGTGCGGCGCGGCCGTTCTGGCATTTGCGCCCGCTTTTCCGGCACTTGCCGCCGACGCGACATCCACGACCGCAGATCAGCCGGTCGAGACGCCCGCCGAAACCACAGCCGGCGAGGAGCAGGCCGAGGCCAATCCCGGCGGGGACATCATCGTCACCGGCGCACGCAGCTTTGCCTCTGTCGTGTCCGACATTCCGGCGGACGAGGTGCTCGATGAAAATGCCATCGCATCCTATGGCGCGAGCAATGTCGCCGATCTCGTTTCGGCCTTGTCCGTGCAGACCCGCGGCGGGCGGGCGCGCGGCAGTGGCCCGCCGGTGGTGCTGGTCGCCGGCCGCCGCGTCTCGGGCTTTGGCGAGATCCGCAACCTGCCGCCCGAAGCGATCGCCCGTGTCGAAATCTTCCCCGAAGAAGTGGCGCTCGATTACGGCTTTTCTGCCGACCAGCGCGTCATCAACTTTGTCCTCAAGGACCAGTTTTCGGCGATCAGCACCGAGGTCGAAGCCGGCGGCGCGAGCGACGGCGGCCGCTGGGGCCAGGAACTGGAGGCCGGGCTGTTCCGCATCCGTGAGCGGACGCGCCTCAACCTCTCAGCCGAATATACCCGCTTTACCCCGCTGACCGAAGCGGAGCGGGATATTGTGCAGGCCAGCGGCGTCCCGCTCGACGGTGAATTGCGCACGCTCGCCGGGGGCAGCGATGTGCTGACCATCGATGGCACCTACGGCCTGCCCATCACCCAGCAGATCGGTGCATCGCTCAACCTGCGCTATGACCTCAACGAAACGCGTGGCCTGCTCGGCCCGCAGGCACTGGCGCCCGATCAGCCGCTGCGCGCCCAGAGCAAGAGCGACACTTTCCGCGCCGGCCTGTCTTCCGATGGTCGGCTAGGGCGCTGGCGCTGGACGTTGACCGGCAATTATGACCGCGTGACCGGCACCGCCGCCAATGAACGCAATGTCGCCACCGCTGTTTCTGCCAATGGCATCAGCGTGGACCGCACCCGATCGGTTTCGGACACCGCCGACCTCGATTTCGTCATCTCTGGCAGCCCCGTCACCCTGCCCGCAGGCCGCGTCCGCACGACCTTCCAGAGCGGATGGCGGGACGTTGCACTGGAAACGCGGTCCGAACGGCAAGGCAGTGTGACACTGGCCGATCTGGGGCGCACTGCGCTGACCGCCAGCGCCAATATCGACGTGCCGATTGCCAGCCGCAGCGACGATGTGCTCGCCTTCCTCGGCGATTTTTCCGTCAATGGCCGCTATGCGCTGCGCGATGTCAGCGATTTCCGGCTGCTTGAAAGCTATACTGCCGGGTTCAACTGGAGCCCGATCGAACGCGTCGATCTGGTGGCAACCTGGGTGGGAGAGGAAACCGCGCCCGGCGTGACCCAGCTCGGCGCCCCGCGCCTTGTCACCACCGGTCGCGCCATCTTCGATTTCAGCCGCAACGAAACGGTGCTGGCGGATGTCATCAGCGGCGGAAATCCCGCGCTGCTTGCTGAAACGCGGCGCGATTTCCGCGTGCAGGCCAACTGGCGGCCGATCCCCGACGTGGATCTGCTGTTCACCACCAGCTATTCCAATGCGCGTAGCCGGAACACGACATCGGAGTTCCCGCTGCTGACGCCGGAGATTGAAGCAGCCTTCCCCGGCCGCGTCACGCGCGGCGCGGGCGGCCGCATCACCAGCGTCGATTTCACCCCGGTCAATTTCGCGCGGACAGAGGCCCGCCAGATCAGGAGCGGCATCAGCTTTGCCCGCGCCTTTGGCCAGCCGCAGCGTGGGCCCGGTGGCCCCGGCGGTTTCGGCATGGGACGTGGACCGGGAGCGGGTGGACCGGGTGCAGGTGGGCCAGGTGCAGGTGGTCCTCCGGGCGCAGGTGCGCCGGGTGCAGGTGGCCCGCCGCCCGGTGCGGGGCGCGGCCCCGGCGGCGGTGGCGGCGGCGGCGGTCGCGGCTTTGGTGGCGGTATGTTCGGTGGACCCGGTTCGGGCGGCCGCTGGAGCATCGCCGCCTATCACACGCTGCGGCTCGACGATGAAATCCTGATCCGGCCGGGCGTGCCGGTGCTCGACCTGCTCGGCGGGTCGGCAACGGGTGCGGCCGGCGGCAGCCCGCGGCACGAGGTCGAATTCGATGGCGGCTGGTTCAACAAGGGGATCGGCTTCCGCTTCGGCGGCATATGGCGTGAAGGATCAACGGTGGTCGGCGGGCCGATTGCCGGCGGTGGCAGAGCATCCGACCTCGATTTCTCCTCGACGTTCAATGTCACGATGCGGGCTTTTGTGGACATGAACCAGCAGGCATCGCTGCTCCGCGCTGTGCCTGCCCTGCGCAATGTCCGCGTGCGCCTGCTCGCCGCCAACCTGTTCAACGACAGGCAGGAAGTGCGCGACGGCAATGGCATCATCCCGCTGCGCTATCAGCAGGGCTTTATCGAGCCGACGGGCCGCTATCTGGAACTCGCCATGTCCAAGCGGTTCTGACGCAGATTACTTGCGCAAGAATATACTCTCCAACCTGCGCGTCTGGCGCGCGCGGGATGATTGAATGCGCCATACGCACTTAAGCAGATAAGTAACTGAAAAATCAGGTTTTTAATAATTATGTCACGCCTCTATTTGCCGAGACCGTAACTATCAAAAACTTTGATTCACTTCACAATTCCCAAATGGCTTGATTAATCCAATGATATATACTTAGCAACTCCTCTATTTGGGAGGAGTGATCATGATTCGCCGAAGTCGATTGCTGGCTGTTTTGGTGTTTATCTCCAGTGTCTTTATAGTCGCACTTCCTAGTCTGACCCATGCACAGGAGCGAACCGCAGTTCGGCAAGGATTCAGCTTTCCTAATGATGGTAGTGCTAGAATTCTGGTATTTCGTCCTGATGTCACAGTAGGTGCACAATCGACAGGAGGCCTGTTTGAGCCCAGAGCTGACTGGACCGAACAGGCGCGCGGCCATATTGGTACGGCGCTTGATCAGGCTCTACCGACACTCAACGCCCAAATTGTAAGGATCCAAGAGCCAATCGGCAGCGATGCACAGCTCTTAAGAGATTATAGTGCTCTTTTTGGTGCAGTGTCCCAGTCGATCATCAATTATCAGTTCTTTGTTGGCAATCGGTTAGAAACCAAAAAACGCGACAATCGGGAGAATGTCTTCGAGTGGACGCTCGGCGAGGGCGTCAGGACGCTACCCGGAGCTGATCAGGCTGACTACGCCCTCTTCATCACGACTGAGGACCATTATGGTTCAACGGGTCGCAAACTATTACAAATTTTCGCTGCAGCGGCAGTTGGGGTTGGAGTGACTTCAGGGCTGCATGCAGGATATGCAGGGCTGGTCGATCTGCAAACTGGCAATCTGGTTTGGATCAACGCTGATTTCGCAATGGGTGGAGATGTTCGAGAAGCAGACGGCGCTGTGCGGCGCGTTAGCCAGTTGCTGGAAGACTTCCCGGGCACGCTACCAATAAGTGGTGAACGTGGGGGAGCGGCACAATGAACGTTGCACGCCGTCGTGCTCTAACGGCGTTTCTAGCACTTGGATCCGCGCTTACATTCTTACCAGACTCGGCTGCCGCTGTGGCAAATAGGGACCGCGAAAAGCCCGAGTTCGTCGTTCCTCCGTATGTCGGCGCATATCAGCCGCAAGGCACAGATGAGCAAGGGCAATGGTTACAAGCGGATGAGGCAGAGCGGACTATTCGTGACTTACCAGTGGTGATTCAAGACGAAGAACTAAATGCGTATGTCCGGTCGGTTCTTTGCCGTGCAGTTGGCAATGACCGGTGTGGCAGTGCCCGGATATACATCCTACGACTTCCTGTGTTTAACGCAACGATGTCTGCAAATGGCACGATGCATGTATACAGCGGCTTGTTGTTGCGCGTACGTAATGAAGGGGAGCTAGCATCTATTCTAGCCCATGAATTCGCGCATTTTGAACTGAGACACTCGTTAACACGGTTTCGTGCACGAAGAAGCGCGAGTGACGCTCTTGCTTGGGCATCGGTACTCGTAGGTTTTTCACAGAATTCCGGTTTGAGATATGGGACGTCCTTTCAGGATTTGCTCTATGCTGTGCACGGCTCGTTAGCCGCATATAATCGCAACCAAGAGCGCGAAGCAGATCTGTTGAGCTTCGCATATACCACTCAGTCGCAGTTCCGCCCATCAGCGTCGGCCGATGTATGGCGAGCAGTGATGAACGAGAGCGATGCATCGGCCGTCGCTCGCGGTCAGCGGACAAATCGTTATGGCGGCGTTCCTTTTTTGGCATCACATCCTAGTGATCTTGAACGCGCCGATACCTTAAGCTTGATGGCTAATCGTATTCCCAGTGCTGGCGACTATGATGGACGAGAGCAATATCGGACAGCAATGGCACGATGGATTCCAGAGTTTCTATCAGATCAGATCAAACTCAACGACTTTGGAGGCACCGAGTTCATAATCGCAAGGCTTGCTAGCGACGGATGGACTGCAGATTTACATTATGCGCGCGCTGAGCTGTACAGGACCCGCGGTAACCCTCGTGACTTGATTAGTGCCATCGGATTTTATCGCGAGGCACTGGCGCTTAACCCGCAAATGCATGCAGCGAAGCGTGGTTTAGGCCTTTCGCTGATCCGCAGTGGGTCCGTTGCTGAAGGTCGGATAGCGTTGCAGGCATTCTTAGAGGCACAGCCCGATGCTTTAGACGCAGCGATGCTGCGAACTTTAATTCAACCATAGATTTGGAGCCCAAGTAGTGCATCGCATCACCCTAATTCTTGCGCTGATTTCCTCTTCTCCTGCGTTCGCTAACGACCTAGTGCCTGCATCAACTCCTGTTAACGTCGCACGCTCCGACTTGCAGGTAAGCCCCGATCGAGATTGGAACAAATTAGACGCCCGGCCAGGTCGAAATTCAGAGACTTGGACGCTCGACGGCGAGCTACTTAATGATGTTTCTTTTTACGGAGGAACAGAAAACAACCGAACTTTGTTCCGCGAGGTAGACCGCCGTAACCGACCGCTCCCACGTTTTACATCAACTATGCTGCCAACCGACATTCCAACGCTGCTTGAAAATAGCTATCGTATCGCTCGCGATGTCAGTATTTTCACTCTCGACAGCCAAGAGCCCATTCGCTTCGCTGGAAATCCAGGCATTCGCTTCACCTACAGCTTCATCGGCCGTGATAATCTACATCGGAGCGGGGAAGCTCATGCGGCAATAATTGATGGCCGCCTCTACATGGCTACCTTTGAAGCTCCATCCATCCACTATTTCGCAAACGGCATAGCGGCTTTCCGGCACATTGCTGCGTCCGCCCACATTGCCCGGCCTGCACGTCGCAGATGACCCCTCACCCCTTGACGTCGAACAGCCCAGCCAGCTGGTCGATGATGGCGCCGCCCAATTGTTCGGCGTCCATGATGGTCACTGCGCGCGAATACCAGCGGGTGACGTCATGGCCGATGCCGATGGCGACGAGTTCGACCGGGCTCTTATTCTCGATCCAGTGGATCACCTGCCTGAGATGCTGGTCGAGATAGCCGCCGGCGTTGACGCTGAGGGTTGAATCATCGACCGGCGAACCGTCGGAGATGACCATCAGGATGCGGCGATCCTCCGGCCGGCCGATGATGCGGCTGTGCGCCCAGATCAGCGCTTCGCCGTCGATATTTTCCTTGAGCAGCCCTTCGCGCATCATCAGGCCGAGCGAGTTGCGGGCGCGGCGATAGGGCTCATCCGCCGGCTTGTAGATGATATGGCGCACATCATTGAGGCGGCCGGGCGCAGGCGGGCGGGCGGCAGCCAGCCAGTCCTCACGGCTCTGTCCGCCCTTCCAGGTGCGGGTGGTAAAGCCGAGGATTTCCGTCTTTACGCCAACACGTTCGAGCGTGCGGGCGAGGATGTCCGCACTGATCGCGGCAATGCTGATCGGGCGGCCGCGCATCGATCCCGAATTGTCGATCAGCAGCGTCACCACCGTATCGCGGAATTCGGTGTCACGCTCGATTTTGTAGGAAAGCGACAGCGTGGGGTTGGCCACCACGCGCGCGAGCCGCGCGGCATCGAGCGTGCCTTCTTCCTGATCGAAATCCCAGGCGCGGTTCTGCTGCGCCATCAGGCGGCGCTGCAGGCGGTTGGCAAGCCGCGTCACCGCCGATTGCAGCGGCACCAGTTGCTGGTCGAGGAAACCGCGCAGGCGCGTCAATTCCTCGGCATCGCACAGCTCGGTCGCGCCGATCACCTCATCATGCTTGTCGGTGAAGATGCGGTAATTGAAATCAGGGATGTCGTGGTGCGGGCGGTTGGGGCGCGTCGGCATCGGCGCATCATCGCCCATGTCACCCATTTCGCCGTCATCATCGCCGTCTTCGGCCTCGAGATCGACGTCGCCATCCTCGCTTTCGCCGGTCTCGCCCTCGCGCCGTTCCATGCGCGCCTGCGCTTCGGCGGCGCCGCCCTGTTGCTGATCCTCGCCCTGCTCGCTCTCGTCCGGCACATCCTCCTCACTCTCGCCCTGTTCGTCAGGCTCGGTGGGGGAAAGGTCCATGTCCGGGTTGAGGAGGCCGAGATGTTCGAGAAGGCGTGTCGCCTGCCCGGCGAAGGCGGCCTGATCATCGAGCAGCAGCGCCAGCGCCTCGAAATCGCCGCCGGCCTTGTCCTCAATGTCACCGCGCACCATCGCAAGGCCGGCAAGAGCGCTGTCTGGGACGGCAAGGCTGCCCGCCGCTTCACGCACCAGCAGTTCGAGCGCGGTGGCGATGGGCACATCCCCCGGCGCTTGCGCCCGCGAAATCGGATTGGAGGCGAGGCGTTGTGCAGTCTCTGCGGTCAGATTGGCCTTGAGGCCGGCCATGCGCCGCGCGCCAAGGGCCGCGATCCGCGCATCCTCGACCGCGTCGAACGCAGCTGCTGCCGTGGCATCGGCGGGCCGACCGCGTGCGTGGAGCGCCGCATCATGATGGCGCATGCGCAGCACCTGCGCATCGGCCTGACCGCGCGCGATGGCGACTTCCGACGGCGGAAGGCTGCGCGGCGGGGATGTGACCTTCAGCGTTTTGCCGACGCTGTGCGGCGCATCCGAAGTAAAGGCGACCTCAAGCTCCGCTTCACGCGCCAGCGCACGCGCCGCGCCGGCGAGCACGGATTTGAAATCATCGAGCGGATTGGGCGCGGCCATGCCGCTGCCTTAGGGCGGCAAATCGTTATGGTGAAGGGGGTTTGGGCAAGAGAAAATCGGCCCGCTTGCCATCATGGATCCGAATGAGGCGCGGATGCCCCTGTGCGCACCATTGCCAACGGCCCACTTTAAGCACGCTGAAATGGCCGATCATCCGGGCGCCGAGCCGCCGGTGCGCGGTCAGCGAGGCAATATTATAGTCGGCTATGCGGCTGTAGCTGCCGGCCACGCCCTGCCGCTCCATCCATTCGCCCAAGGCAGCGACAAGCGCCGAAAAGGCCCGGCCCAGCCGGTGATCGGGATGCACCCACATGCCCGTGTCCCAGGCCGTGCCGGCCGGAATGCGAAAGGTGAGTTCGACGTCATCTTCTGCGCAATCGGCAGCGCCAATCCAGGCCGCGGCAACGCACACGCCCTTGCGGTTGTGGACGGCAAGGCAGGTCATGCCATCACGCATCCGGTTGCGCCGAAACTCCTCAACCGTTCCGCCGTCGATCGCCAAAGCCTCGTCCGGCGTCAGTTGCTGCGCGCTATATCCTCGCGGCATGGCCGGCAGGCCATCACGGGGCAGATAGATGACGGCATAGCGATACCAGCGCACCCATCCGGTACGCACAGCAAGGCGCGCGAAAGCGTAGGATGCCAACCCCGCGACACCGATGGTGGAAAGCGCCTAGGATAGGGGCATCAGCCATGCCCCGCACGCGCGTCAGCCCGCGAGCGCAATGCCTCCGGCCTCCCCGCCATTCTCCGGGCCAAATTCATGCGGCAGAGAGGCGGCAAGCGCATGATCGCCATGCGCCTCAGCCTTGAGGGCTTCGAGGGCCTCATCAACGGCCGCCCGCAGCGCGGCATCATCACCCGTGTCGAGGCTGTTGATCCAGCCAACAAAGGCCTCACAGTCCGCAAGATCGATCGGCTCACTACGCTCGAAACCGACCACCGCCTCACGCCAGGCGCGCGCCTCGGCTGAAGCCTGGCTGCCCGCCGGCAGCAGCCGGGAAGCGGTGATCGCGCCGGCAACATGGGCAATGCCCGCGGTTGCCCAGGGAAATCCGGTCTGCGCTGCCGGGGCGACATGATAAGCGCCGTCGACATAGATCCAGTCCCACTGTGCAGCTGATTTTTCAGCCGGCATGGCGAAGCTCAGGCGCGAAAAGGGTAGTCCGCCCATCCCGAGCGCTTCGTGTCCCTGCTCGGCAGCGGTATCGATCGCATGGAAGGGATCATCGCTCTGCAGTTCGGGCGATTTTTCCGAGTCCAGCCAATTGGCGATGGGCGGAAGCTCGCCCTCATCACCATGGATTTCCAGCTCTTCTACCCGGAAACCGGCCGGTTCGACCGACGCGATTTCTGTCGCGGGTTCATGTGCAGCAAACTGATCCTCAGGCCATTCGGCAGCAACGGTTTCAGGCCCATCGTGGTCGATATCGCCATGGTCCGCCATCAGTTGTTCCGAGCCGACGTCGTGCTCGACGATTTCGTCCTGCCAGTCGGCAAAGCCTTCGTCACCATTTCCGGCATCCGCCGCAAAGTCCTGCGCTGCAACCTGCTCATGCTCATGCTCATGCTCATGCTCGGCAAGCGCCTCAGTCCGCTCACCATCCAGCAGGTCATATTCCGACACTGTTTCGATCGGACCGGTATCGTCAGCGGCTTCGGACGGATGGGCTTCCGCAGAGTCCGTATCGTCGCCGAGATCGGACGGGCGTGCAAAGCGGCTCAGCCGGCTTTTCGCGGCTTCGTCTACATTGACGGGATCGCTGCCCGGCAGGTCCGCAGCGATAGCAGGGTCAACAGCCGCCGCCTCTGCGTCGCCGCGCTGATGCAGCCGCACCGCAAGCACAGCCACCACCAGCAGCGCCAGCGGGCCGACAGACGCCAAGCCCCAGGTCCAAACATCCGGCGCACCGATGCCGGACAGCGCATGGCCGCCGAGGATCGCCATGATGGCCGGGGCGCTGATCCCGCCAAGGACCAGGATGTTGAGCGCGGCAATGACCCAGAACTTTCGCATCAAGACTGATCCTGACTGTTCATTTCAGCTAGGGTGTGTGACGCGAAATAGCTAATATTCTGGTAACCGCGACTTCACCTTCTGGTAAAGGCGCGGGAGATCAGGCCTTGCCGACAACGCTTTCCGGCAGATCCTTGCCGAACACGCGCTGGTAATATTCGGCAACCAGCATCCGTTCCGCCTCATCACATTTGTTGAGGAAGGAGAGACGGAAGGCAAAGCCCACATCCTTGAAGATGGTGGTGTTCTGCGCCCAGCTGATGACAGTGCGGGGGCTCATGACCGTCGAAATATCGCCATTCATGAAGCCCTGACGGGTGAGTTCCGCCACCTTCACCATATTCTCGACCATCGCCTTGCCCTGCGGGTCATCATATTCGCCGGACTTGGCGAGGACGATGCGCGCTTCGGTCTCAGCCGGCAGATAGTTGAGCGTGACGACGATGTTCCAGCGGTCCATCTGGCCCTGGTTGATCTGTTGCGTGCCATGGTAAAGGCCAGTCGTGTCACCAAGGCCGACGGTATTGGCGGTGGCGAACAGGCGGAACCAGGGGTTGGCGCGGATCACCCGGTTCTGATCAAGCAGAGTGAGCTTTCCGTCCGCTTCGAGCACGCGCTGGATGACGAACATCACGTCGGGCCGACCAGCATCATATTCGTCAAAGACCAGCGCGGTCGGCGTCTGCAGAGCCCAGGGGAGCAGGCCTTCGCGGAACTCGGTGATCTGCTGTCCATCGCGCAACACGATCGCGTCACGCCCGACCAGGTCGATACGGCTGACATGGCTGTCGAGGTTGATACGCACGCACGGCCAGTTGAGGCGCGAGGCGACCTGTTCGATGTGCGTCGATTTACCGGTGCCGTGATAGCCCTGCACCATCACCCGGCGGTTATGGGCAAAGCCGGCCAGAATCGCGAGCGTTGTGTCCGGATCGAACACATAGGCCGGGTCGAAATCGGGCACCCGCTCGTCCGCCTCGCTGAAGGCGGGGACAGTCATGTCGATATCGATTCCGAAAACCTCGCGCACATCCACCGTCTTATCGGGCGCAGCAAGCACCGTGCTGCCGCGCGGATCGGGCTGAATGTTCGGGATATCGGACATGGACGAGGGCCTGTTCAGGATGGAAGGATACGATTTTTCAGGTGCGTATAAGCCTCAATCACGGCCTGCAAAGCCTTTTCATGACTGCGGTCGCCACCATTGCGGTCAGGGTGGTAGCGACGGACCATCGCCGAATAGGCACGGCGGATAGAGTTGCGGTCCGCGCCCGGTTCCAACCCCAGCGTGCGATAGGCCTTGCGCGTTTCAGGGGATATGCCGGCCGCGCGGTCCTCGGCATCCTGACGCACCTTGCGGAAACGAGCGCCGAGCGCGTCCATCGGATCCTTGAAATTCGCCCATGCAGGCGGCTCATCCGCGCCGGTCGCGGCAAAGGCCCGCGTTTCCCGCTCCCATCCCGCATAGGGCCCTTGCGCAGCGGCAATCTCGTCAGGGCTCATGCCTGCGAAAAAATTATAGCCGGCGTTGAATTCGCGCACATGGTCAAGGCACAGCCAGCGCCAGTCGCCGGGGCCATCAAAGCCCGGCCGTCGTTCACCGGGCGCACGAAACTCTCCGGCAAAGGCACAGCCCGGAACGGCGCAAGGGCGCGCACCGGGAATGCGGCCGTGAAAGCGGGCGCGCGGGGAAGAGGAATTGTCTGCCAAAAATGTCCGCCGGCCCCGCAATCGTCCCAGGGCTGTCCTTTCTTCACGGGCCTGTAGAGTCTAGAATGGGCCTTAGACAAGCTCGGCACAAACGGATGTGAGGATATCGGCCATGGCAAAGGGCGCGGTGCAGATTGAAATGGAAACCCTGCTCGCCACGGCTTTTCCCGGCGCAGAGGTCAGCCTGGTGAATGACAGCGCCAAGCATCACGGCCATTCCGGAGATGATGGATCAGGCGAATCGCATTTCAGCCTGGAAATCGAGTGGGACGGTTTTGCAGGCATGAACCGCGTGGCGCGCCAGCGCAGCATCAACAAGGCACTGGGCGACATCCCCGGCACCCGCGTTCACGCCCTCGCCATCCGCGCCACCGCGCCGGGGGAGTAAGGCCCGTGCAGGTCATCACGCCGGTCACGCATAATCTGGGCGCATTCGAAGTGCGCCGGACACTCCCCGCTCTCGCGCGGACGATGGTCGGCCCGTTCATTTTCGTCGACCAGTTCGGCCCTGCCCATTTCGACATCGGCGGCGGCATGGATGTGCGCCCGCACCCGCACATCAACCTCGCCACCGTCACCTATCTGTTCGAAGGCGCGATCGATCATCGTGACAGCCTGGGCACCTTCGCCACGATCCGCCCCGGCGCGCTCAACCTGATGACCGCAGGCCGCGGCATTGTCCATTCGGAACGCACGCCCGCCGCCGAACGCGCCACCGGCTCCCCCATATCGGGGATGCAGACCTGGCTCGCCCTGCCCGACGGCAAGGAGGAGATTGATCCGGCGTTCGAGCATGTGACCGCCGAAGCACTGCCGCTGGTCGAGGGCGAAGGGGTGCGGGCGACGGTCATCATGGGCGATCTGTGGGGTGCATCGTCCCCCGTTACCCAGCATGCCGCGACCATCTATGCCGATATCGCGATGGCGCAAGGCGCAACCCTGCCGATTGCGGCAGAGGCCGACGAACGGGCGATCCTCGTCGCAATGGGCGATGCCAGCATCGACGGGCAACCGCTCGAACGGCATGCGCTCCATATCCTCGAGCCCGGCGTGCCGATGCTGTTGCGCGCGACGAGTGCGGCGCGGGTGATGCTGCTCGGCGGCGAGGCATTTGCGACGCCGCGCCATGTCTGGTGGAATTTCGTGTCCTCCAGCCGCGAGCGGATCAGGCAGGCAAAGGATGACTGGGCGGCAGGGGCTTTCCCGACGGTTCCGGAGGACGACGCCGAATTCATCCCCATCCCCGACGTGCCCAAGACAGTCAGCTACCCCTGACCCCGCGGCGCGTGCGGGGAGCTCGCATTGCAATGTCGGAGATTATCTGTTTGGCTGGCCCCTCGCCTGCCACGCCCGCGAACCGGGCGTGCAGAGAAACCGAAAATCCACTGTGAACTTGCGCAGTTTTCTGCGGGTTTGAGCAAGAGTGCATGATGACCGAAACCGTCCACCGCGCCGCACTTTCGACAGGTGTCGAGCTCGACTATGTCGATGTCGGCCCCCGCGATGCACCGGCGCTCATCTTCCTTCACGGATTTCCAGAATCGCACCGCACCTGGCGGCACCAGATCGCCCATTTCTCGGACCGCTATCGCTGCATTGCGCCCGATCAGCGCGGCTATGCCCATTCGGACAAGCCCGAGGGCGTGGAGAATTACACCGCCGACAAGCTGACCGCGGATATCTTCGCACTGGCCGATGCGCTCGGCATCGATCGGTTCACCATTGTCGGACATGATTGGGGCGGCGCGATTGCCTGGAGCGTGGCGCTGAACGGTATGGCGGGAAATGGCCTGCCGACAGCCGGGCGCGTCATCCGCACGATCATCGCCAATGCGCCGCACCCCTTCATCTTCCAGAAAAAACTGTTTGAGGATCAGGACCAGCGCGCCGCCAGCCAATATATCCGCGCTTTCCGTGACCCGGCGAACGATGCGCTGCTCGACGCCGGGCGCCTGACCGATTTCCTCAAAGCCACGGTCAATTGGGAGCGTAGTGACGCGATGGAGCCGGAGGAACGTGACCGGCTGCTCGCAAACTGGCGCGTTCCGGGCGCGGCGCGGGCGATGATCAACTGGTATCGCGCCACGCCAATGCAGGTCCCGGCGATGGAGGATGACAGCCCGCCGCCGGCCTTCCTTTCCGGCCCCTTCCCGATCCTCACCATGCCGACGCTGGTGATCTGGGCGATGGATGACCTTGCGCTGCCGCAGTGCAATCTGGACGGCATGGACGCGCTGATCGCAGACCTCACGATCGAACGCATCACCGGCTGCGGGCATTTCGTGCCGTGGGAGGCGCCGGACGCGGTCAACGCGGCAATGGAAGGCTGGCTGGCCCGGAACTAGTCGCCATACCATTCGACCCAGGCGCCATGCGCCTGCGCCTGACCGAGCAACTGCCAGCCGCTGTCTCCCGCGCTGGTCCAGTGGCGAATGCGCAGCTCGTGCCGGAATGTCTCGCGGTTGGTTTCGAGCATCATCCAGGCAAGGGGCCGTGCATCATCCGCTGTCGCGCCAGCAGCAGCCATCGCCGCGACGATCCTATCACGCCGTTCGGGCGGGATATATTGCCAGACGATGCTGTGGTGGATGACCCGGGTGACGCCCGCTGCCTGCGGCGCGGCGAGCCGCTGCTCCACCCAGTCGGCGGCATCGGCGCGAACCACATCGGGCGCGCGATCGGCAGCAAGGGCAATCGCCGCATCCATCCGCGCAATGCGGGGCGCGATTTCCGGCCAGACATAGGCTTTGACGCGCAGCGCCTCGGCCGGATCGGCGAGATTGACCGGCGCCTGATCGCAACCGCGGATAGCGACGATCTCCACCGGTGCGTCAGGCGGCGGCGGCCCGCGCCATTCGGGCGCTATGCGCATCGGGGAGCCTTCCGGCCCCGCCATCACCCCGCCCAGGTCATAATGGTAGCGATCCATCATCGTGTTGATGCCGGCGCTGGCGCCAAGTTCATTCAGCTCGAAACGCGGGCCCAGCCGGGACGACAGCCACTGAAGGCCAGCCATGAAACTGGCGGAGCGGCCGGCCTCATTGGTCTGCGGCGGGCTATCAAACCAGCCAAGCAGCCGTTCGTCATGATCGGCTGTCACCGCGCAGACGATAGCATCGACCTGGCCCTGATCGGTCACGGCGCCGCGATAGACGGGATCAAGCCGCGCGTCGGCACCGGTCAGCAACAGGTGATGAAATCCGCCCGCGAGCCGCAAGGGCATGGCATCTTCGAGCGGCAAGCCGGGCCAGTCGCGGATGCGCGCACCGCATTGTGTGTTCCCCGCCATCAGGGCGAGCTGCGCCTCGACAATCCGCGCGGTGACAGGCGCATCATTGCGGCGACAATGCTCCGCCTGCAGCTGGATGCCCGTAGCAACGCGGCTGTCATCGAAGATCCCACCGGCTGTCATCGGATCGCTCACCTTGCCTTACCCCCTTTGCAGCCTTAGGTGCGCCGCATCATGCCGCAGAAGCTGATCTTTGCCATCCCCAAAGGGCGCATCCTCGACGAGGCGCTCCCGTTGCTGCGCGCAGCAGGGATCGAGCCGGCACCCGATTTCTTCGACGAGAAGAGCCGTGCGCTGACTTTTGCGACCAATCGGCCGGAGCTTTCCATCATCCGCGTCCGCGCCTTCGATGTGGCAACATTCGTCGCCTATGGCGCGGCGCATATCGGCATTGTCGGTTCCGATGTGATCGACGAGTTCGCCTTTTCCGAGCTTTATGCGCCGGTCGATCTCGGCATCGGGCGCTGCCGCCTGTCGCTCGCCAGTCCGGCTTCGTCTCCGCCGATCCCGGCCAATGCCAGCCATGTCCGCGTTGCGACCAAATATCCGGCGACGACGCGTGCCTTCTTTGCGCGCCAAGGCATCCAGGCGGAGTGCATCAAGCTGAATGGCGCGATGGAGATTGCGCCGCTGCTGGGCCTCGCCCCGCATATCGTCGACCTCGTCTCGACCGGGCGCACGCTGGTCGAAAACGGGCTCGAGGAGCGGGCGGTCATCTCCGAAGTTTCGGCACGGCTGATTGCCAACCGTGCGGCGTTCAAGCTGGAGCCCGCCATCCCCGCGATGGTCGAGGCATTCCGGCAGGCGGTGGCATGACCTGGCGGCTCGCCACGACCGACGCGGGCTTTGATGCCGCGTTCGACACGCTGGTCGATGCGCGGCGCGAGAGTGACGCCGATGTCGCGCGCGATGTCGCGGCGATCATCGCCGATGTGCGGGCGCGCGGCGATACAGCGGTTGCGGAACTGACCGCGCGGTTCGACAAGGTCAATCTCGACACGGCCGGCTGGACCATCGGGCGTGAGGAATGCGCGGCAGCACGGGCTGGCCTGCCTGCCCCATTGCGCGAGGCAATCGAGCTGGCGGCGGCACGGATCGCCGATTTCCACGCCCGGCAAAAGCCGTCCGACAGCGAACGGACCGACGATGCCGGCGTGCGGCTCGGTAGCCGCTGGAGCGCGGTCGAGGCAGCAGGCATATATGTTCCCGGCGGGCGGGCCGCCTATCCATCCTCGGTGCTGATGAACGCCATCCCCGCCAAGGTTGCTGGGGTCGAGCGGCTGGTGATGGTGACGCCGACGCCCGGCGGAGAGGTGAACCCGCTGGTGCTGGCTGCCGCCGATATCGCCGGCGTTGATGAAATCTGGCGCATCGGCGGGGCGCAGGCTGTCGCCGCCCTAGCCCACGGCACCAACCGGATCGCGCGCGTCGATGTGATCACCGGCCCTGGCAACGCCTGGGTAGCAGAGGCCAAGCGCCAGCTATACGGCACTGTCGGTATCGACATGGTCGCCGGGCCGAGCGAGATCGTCGTGTTGGCCGACGCGGCCAATGATCCCGCGATCATCGCTGCCGATCTCCTCTCGCAAGCCGAGCATGACCCGACCAGCCAGTCGATCCTGTTCACCGATGATGCGGCATTCGCCGACGCTGTCGCGGCCGAGGTGGCGGCGCAAATCCCGGCGCTGGCCACCGCTGCGGTCGCCGGTGCGAGCTGGGCGGCGCATGGCGCGATCATCGTCACCCGCAGCCTCGATGAGGCGATGCCACTGATCAACCGGCTGGCGGCCGAACATCTTGAACTCGCGGTCGACGCTGCCGAAGCTGAACGGCTGTTCGCTCTCGTCCGCCATGCCGGATCAGTATTCCTGGGCCGTATGACGCCTGAGGCTATCGGCGATTATGTCGCCGGGCCGAACCATGTCCTGCCCACCGGCCGGCGCGCGCGTTTCGCCTCGGGCCTGTCAGTGCTCGATTTCATGAAGCGCACCAGCTTCCTCGCGCTCGATGCCGCATCGCTGGCCGCCATCGGCCCGGCAGCGGTTGCGCTGGCCGAAGCGGAAGGGCTGCCTGCCCATGCCGCGAGTGTCGTCCGCCGGCTGTGACCGGCCGTTCGCGGCCAACCGCCAGTGCCGCGATCGCTTGCCGCGATCGCCACTCGCGACTAGGGCGGCCGGCATGACCGGTTCACCCAATCCCCCACGCGGCCTCACCCGTTCCGCAGCACGCCTTGCCGCCGTGCAGGCGCTGTACCAGCATGACATGGAAGCGACGCCGGTCGCGCAACTGCTGCACGAGTTTCACCAGCACAGGATCGGGTCGATCATCGACGAAGAGGAGTTCGACGCGGCGGAATATGCCGATGCCGAGGTCGATTTCTTTGACGATCTGGTGAAGGGAACAGTGGCGCGGCTGGACGAAATCGACGCGACACTGGGAGAGCGGCTGAGCGCGGGCTGGACGCTGGCCCGGCTCGACCGGTCGATGAAGGCGGTGCTGCGCGTCGGCGCCTATGAAATCATCGCGCGGCCCGATGTGCCGGCGGCGGCAGCGATCAGCGAATATGTGGATGTCGCCAAGGCATTCCATGACGCACGCGAAGCGGGTTTCGTCAACGGCGTGCTCGATGCGGTGGCGAAGGGCGCCGGCCGCTAGACCGGGCGATGGACGAGGCCGGGTTCATCACGGCATTGCGCCACCTTGCCACAGCCCGCGAGGCACGAGGGCTGGCTGACGATTGCGCGGTGTCCGGCAAGATGGTCGTGACCCATGACATGATGGTGGCAGGGGTCCACTTTCGCGAGGATGCCGACCCGGCTGATGTCGCCTGGAAACTGATTGCCGCCAACCTCTCCGACCTCGCGGCCAAGGGCGCGCAGCCCAAGGGCGTGCTGCTGGGCTATATGCTGGGCGGCGCGGCTTGGGATGACCGCTTTGTTGCAGGGCTGCGCGACGCGCTCCAGGGCATGAATGTGGCGCTATGGGGTGGGGATACAGTGCGCGGGTCCACCCATGGCCAGCGCAGTTTCGGCCTCACCGCCATTGGCGAGGCGGTGCATCTGCCGGTTCCGTCACGTAGCGGCGCAAGGCCGGGCGATACGCTGTGGGTGACCGGAGAGATTGGCGCGGCGATGCTGGGTTTTGAAGGCAACAGCGCGGCAAGCATCGCACGGTTTAACCGCCCTGTACCCCGCACAACCGAAGGTTTGGCGCTGGCACCGCTGGTGACGGCAATGATGGATGTTTCCGACGGCCTGCTGCTCGACGCGCAGCGCATGGCGGAAGCGAGCGGCGTCTGCATCGCCATCGACAGTCCGGCCGTGCCCATGCCAGCAGCCATGCCGCCAGACCGGCGGGGCGATGCCATGCGCTGGGGCGATGATTACGAGCTGCTGCTCACCCTGCCCGCCGGTATCAGCCCCCCGGTTGAAGCGACCCGCATCGGCACGGTTGAGGCCAGAGGGGCCGCCCCCCTGCTGGTTGACGGCGCGATCCCGGATAACGGGAAGGCACTGGGATACCAGCACTAACGGGCACGTCCGCGCCGACCTTTCCCGCCTCTTCTCTTGCCCTTGGGCCAGTTACGCCTTACGCCCCCGCGCGATGCGGCCACATCTAGGGGCGTGGCACGCAAAGCAAGGGGAGGAAATAGGGTCCCATGTCCATTAGTCTCATCGCCATAGTGCTCGGCCTCGTTGCCGTGCTCTACGGCATCATTACCAGCCGCCAGGTGCTTGGCGCCTCGGCTGGCAACGCCAAGATGCAAGAGATTGCCGGCGCCATCCAGGAAGGCGCACAGGCCTATCTCGGCCGTCAGTATCGCACCATCGCCGTTGTCGGCGTGATCACGACGCTGGTCATCGCATTCTCGCCGCTTGGCCTCATCGCTGCGGTCGGGTTCGTGCTGGGTGCCGTGCTTTCAGGGGCCACCGGCTTTATCGGCATGAACATTTCCGTTCGCGCCAACGTCCGCACCGCTGCCGCCGCGCAGACGGGACTTCAGGAAGGCCTGACCATGGCGTTCCGCGCAGGCGCGATCACCGGCATGCTTGTGGCCGGTCTTGCGCTGCTCGCGATCGCCGGTTTCTTCTGGTATCTGACTGAAATCGCAGCCGAAGCGCCCAACAGCCGCGTTGTTGTTGACGGTCTGGTCGCGCTGGCATTCGGTGCATCGCTTATCTCGATCTTCGCACGTCTCGGCGGTGGTATCTTCACCAAGGCCGCAGACGTCGGCGCTGACCTGGTCGGCAAGGTCGAAGCAGGCATCCCCGAGGATGACCCCCGCAACCCCGCCGTGATCGCGGACAATGTCGGCGACAATGTCGGCGACTGCGCCGGCATGGCTGCTGACCTGTTCGAAACCTATGTCGTCACCGTCGGTGCCACCATGGTTCTGGTTGCGCTGCTCGTCGGCGCGTCGGCTGGTGGTTTGCTGACCAACCTCATGGCACTGCCGCTGCTGATCGGCGGCGTGTGCATCGTCACCTCGATCATCGGCACCTATGCCGTGCGTCTGGGCGGCGGCACCAACATCATGGGCGCGATGTACAAGGGCTTCCTTGTCACCGCCGTGCTGTCCATCCCCGCCATCTGGTGGGCGACCGGCTATGCGCTGGGCGACATGAACGCTGTCATCGGTGCCGATCTGGCAGGCGAAGGCGGCTTCACCGGCATGGGTCTGTTCTGGTGCATGATGATCGGTCTGGTCATTACCGGCCTGATCGTGTGGATCACCGAATATTACACCGGCACCGACTATCGCCCGGTCCGTTCGATCGCCAAGGCTTCGGAAACCGGTCACGGCACGAACGTGATCCAGGGCCTCGCCATCAGCCTCGAAGCGACCGCGCTGCCGACGCTGGTGATCGTGATCGGTATCATCCTGACCCACCAGATCGCGGGCCTCATCGGCATCGCCTTTGCGGCCACCTCGATGCTGGCACTCGCCGGCATGGTTGTCGCGCTCGATGCCTATGGCCCGGTCACGGACAATGCCGGCGGCATTGCCGAGATGGCTGGTCTCGACGATTCGGTTCGTGAAAAGACCGACGCGCTCGACGCGGTGGGCAACACCACCAAGGCCGTGACCAAGGGTTATGCGATCGGTTCGGCCGGCCTTGCCGCGCTGGTGCTGTTCGCAGCCTACACCACGGACCTTCGCGTCTATTTCCCGCAGCTGGAAGTCGATTTCAGCCTCGAGAATCCGTACGTGATCGTCGGCCTGCTGCTCGGCGCGCTGCTGCCTTACCTGTTCGGGGCAATGGGTATGACCGCTGTGGGTCGTGCGGCCGGCGACGTGGTCAAGGACGTGCGTGAGCAGTTCGCGAACGACAAGGGCATCATGGCCGGCACTAGCCGTCCCAACTATGCCCGCACGGTCGACCTCGTCACCAAGGCAGCGATCAAGGAGATGATCATCCCCTCGCTGCTGCCGGTGCTGGTGCCGATCTTGGTCTATTTCGCGATCACGGCGGTTGCAGGCCAGGCCAACGGCTTTGCCGCCCTTGGCGCTCTGCTCCTCGGCGTGATCGTCAGCGGCCTGTTCGTCGCACTCTCGATGACCTCGGGTGGCGGCGCTTGGGATAACGCCAAGAAGTATATCGAAGACGGCAACCACGGCGGCAAGGGCAGCGAAGCCCACAAGGCCGCGGTGACCGGTGATACCGTTGGTGATCCCTACAAGGACACCGCGGGTCCGGCCGTCAATCCGATGATCAAGATCACCAACATTGTGGCGATCCTGCTGCTCGCAGCACTGTATCACGGGTCGATGTAAGCATAAGCGCCGCAAGGCACGAGAAAGCCCCGCCGGAGCGATCCGGCGGGGTTTTTCTTTGCCCGCTGATCAGGGCGCCGGCCGGTGTGACCGGCATGGTCTTTTGTCCGCTTGCAGGGGACGAAATGAGTCGATAGCTCTTCGCCTTGCGGAAAGACCCCCCAAACAAAAAAACTCGGGATGCCAAAGACATGAAGACATTCAAGCTGCTGGCCGGCGTGGGCACTATTGCCCTTGCCGCCTTTGCCTTCACCCCGGCGCAACCGGTTGCTGCGCAAGCCAATCGCGACATTGTGGTGACGGGCAATCTGACCCCGCTGCTGCTGACCGGCGCGCGGCAAGAGATCACCGCAGGTGTGGGCGCAGCACCGACCAGCTGGTTTCGCCGTGTGCCTTCGCTGCGCGGGCCCGCATTGTCGCCCGACGGTTCCAAGATTGCAGTGCGCATGGCCAATGAAGGGCAGGAATTTCTGGCCTGGCTTGACCTCAACAGCCCCAATCCGCGGCCCAGTTTCTTCGTTGCGATGAACGAATATCGCGACGCTGGCGATCGCACGGTTGCGGCATATCGCTGGGTTGGCAATGACACGATCGTCTTCACGCTCGCATCGCGCGAGATCATCTTCGGCCAGCGGTCTGACCTGACCCGGTTGGTCGCATACAATATCAACACGCGCCAGATGACGCGCCTGGCATGGGATGGTTCGGGCGGTGCGGCTGGCACGATCCTTCACATCAACCATGAGACTGGCACCATCCTGCTGCAGCGTTCAGGTTTCCGGGACGGCAGCTTCACGCGCCCCGAGGTGCTAGAGGTCGATGTAAACACCGGCCGCTACACCACCGTGCAACGCGAGAATGTCGAAGTCGGCAGCTGGGCTGCGGACGCGCGCGGCGTCATTCGTCTTGGCATCGGCTATGATCGCGACTCCGGTCGCAACCGCGTCATGTACCGTCGCACGGCGAGCGAGAATTTCCGCACCCTGTTCAACGAGTCCGACCCGTCGTTTACCGATGCCGGGCTCAATGTCCTGTGGATCGATCCCAATAGTGACACCGCGATCGTACGTGACAACAGGAGTGGATACCACCGGCTCTATCGCGCCAACCTGTCGACGCTCGAATATGGCGAGCCGGTCTTTCAGGTCGAAGGCTATGACGTTGGCGGGGTGAATTTCAATTTCGACCGTAGCGAAGTGACCGGATTTTCGGTGACCGAGCAGCGCGGCCGGGACGTGTGGACTGATCCCTTCTACAGCGAACTGCAGACCGTCCTCGACGAGAGCTTCGGTCAAGGCAATGCCCAGATCACCAGCCGCGATCAGGCCGGTCAGCGGTTCATCGTCTATGCTGCCGCTCCGAATCAACCGGGCGCATTTTACATGTTCGACACTCAGTCGGGTCAGCTCCGCCTGCTTGGCAACGTGTTCAACCATATCGGCCAGACCGAAATGAACCGCGTGTCGGCATTCCGCTACACCGCGAGCGATGGCGAGAGCATCGAGGCCGTGATGACCTGGCCGCGCCACCGCACGCAGCGCACCAATCTGCCGCTGGTGATCATCACCCATGGCGGCCCCTTCGGTCCGCGCGATGAAGTCACCTACGATGCCTGGGCGCAGTCGATGGCAGAACTGGGCTATGTAGTCGTGCAGCCCAATTTCCGGGGCTCTGGCGGCTATGGTCGCCGGTTCCAGCAGATCGGCCGCGACAATGGCTTTGGCCTCAGGATGCAGGATGATCTTGACGATGTGATCACGCATCTGGCCCAGGAAGGCACGATTGATCCCAATCGCGTGTGCATGATGGGCTGGTCCTACGGCGGCTATGCCTCCGCCCGCGCGGCGCAGCGCAATCCGGAGAAGTATCGCTGCACCATCGCCGGTGCCGGCGTTTACGATCTGCCGATGATGCGCGATTTTGACGCCGGCTATCTGGGCAGCTTTGGCAGCAACTATCTCGCCAAGGGCGCGGCGGAGCTGTCCTCCGTGTCGCCGGCACGCAACACCGATGGTCGCTGGTCGCCGATCCTGATCGTGCACGGGGTGCGCGATGCGCGCGTGCCGGTTGCCCAAGCCCGTACGCTGGTGTCGCGTCTGCGCGCATCGGGCAAGCGCGAGGGTGTGGACTTCGAATATATCGAGCAGCCCCAGAACACCCACAACCTCGACTATGACGATGTGCATACCGAATGGCTGGAGGGTGCCGCACGCTGGCTGACGCGGTGGAACCCCGCCTATATCGAGAGCGACACCGACCGGCCCGTTGCGCTGGTACCGGAAGGTCCGCGTCCGCAGCCGCGTCGCAACTGACATCCACCACAAGCATCAGCGCCCGGGAATGAATTGTTCATTCCCGGGCGTTAGCTTTCCTGCCGATGAAAGAGGCGGGGTATAGCGGAGCGGCCGTGATGGCCGTTGACGCCTGGCGCGATGCGGCTGGCGCCGAAGCGGGGATGTAGGCCGCGCTGATCGGCGACAGGCTGGCCCTGCGCGCCCTTCCCCTTTCCATTGCAGGTAATTGACGCTATGCGCCGCGCCACAAGGGGCGGGGGCAAAGGTGCGCCCTGCCGCAACCAGACGAGGCCGAATGGCGAAGGAAGAATTGCTGGAAATGCGTGGGCAGGTGGTCGAACTGCTGCCCAATGCCATGTTCCGCGTGAAGCTCGAGAATGGCCACGAAATCCTCGGCCACACCGCGGGCAAGATGCGCAAGAACCGCATCCGCGTGCTGGTCGGTGACGAGGTGCAGGTCGAACTGACGCCCTATGACCTGACCAAGGGCCGCATCACCTACCGCTTCAAGTGAGTCGTGCGGCCGTGACGCCGCGCCTTATACTTGCCTCCACCTCGCCCCGACGGCGGGATCTGCTCGGCCAGTTGGGGGTAACGCCCCATCGCGTCGCTGCGCCTGACATCGACGAAACCCCCCGCCCCGGCGAATTGCCCCGCGCCTATGCGGTGCGCATGGCGTGCGAGAAGGCGGAAGCGGTCACACTCGATCCGGGCGAGGTGGCGCTGTCCGGCGATACGGTGGTCGCTGCGGGTCGGCGCATCCTGCCGCGCGCTGCCGATGAAGCCGAGGTTGCCGAATGCCTCAAGCTGCTGTCCGGCAGGCGCCATCGGGTGCTGACGGCGGTGGCAACGCGCACACAGGACGGCACAATCCGGCACCGGTTGAGCGAGAGCATCGTTGCCTTTGCCCCGCTTTCAGCACAGCGGATTGCAGCCTATGCCGCAGCCGGCGAAGGCGTCGGCAAAGCAGGGGGCTATGCCATCCAGGGCGAGGCTGGCGCATTCGTGCGCTGGATGAGCGGCAGCTATTCCGGGATCGTCGGCCTGCCGCTGCATGAGACACGCGCATTGCTGGTCGCCACCGGCGTCATCACCGATGGCTGAATGGCTGATCGAGGACGGGATCGGCGAACGCCGCGCCGCATTGGCCGATGCGGGGCGCATCATCGAAGCGCGGATCGAACGCGACAGTGACGGGCTTCAGGCCAGCGCGGTGATCGAGGCACGGCGGATGCCGGGCACGGTCGCAGGCGCGGCACTGATGGTCGCGGACAGCGGCGAGGAATTGCTGTGCCGCCCCGCGCCACAGGTGAGCGAAGGCGCGAAGGCGCTGGTATGCGTGACACGCACCGCCTTGCCCGAACGCGGCCTCACCAAGCGGGCATTGGCGCGTCCGGCACAAGAGGGTGAAGCAGCCTGCCCTGCACCGACTTTGGCCGAGGCGATCGTGCAGACCGGCCATCCCGTCCGCCCGTTACGCAGCATTGATAGCGATGCACTGGAAGCGGCCGGATGGAGCGAGATGCTGGACAGCGCAGCGAGCGGGCTGGTGCCCTTCGCCGGCGGATTGCTGCGTATCGATCTGACCGCCGCGATGACCGTGATCGACGTGGACGGCGATCTGCCGCCCGCCGCACTAGCGACGGCGGGGTGCACGGCGGCAGCGGCAGCGCTGCGGCTATTCGACATCACCGGCTCTATCGTCATCGACCTGCCGGGCCTGGGCGGCAAGGCAGAGCGGATCGCCGCCGCTGAGGCCTTTGATGCGGCGATGACAGGGCCGTTTGAGCGGACCGCCGTCAACGGCTGGGGGCTGATGCAGATCATCCGCCCGCGCACAGCCATGAGCCTGATCGAGCGGCAGCGATTTTCTCCAGTGGAGAGCGCGGCCCTCGCGGCGCTGCGCCGGGCGGAACGGGCGCAAGGCAGTGGGCCGTTGATGCTGCGGCTGCACCCTGCAGTGGCGGCATGGCTGATCGAGAGGCCGGCACTGACCGAGACGCTGGGACGCCGCACCGGTCGACCGCCAGTGCTGATCCCCGAAGCGGAGATGAAGATGGGAGCATGCGATGTCGGCTGAACCAGTTTCCATCAAGGCACGCCCTTGCCCACTGTGCGGCAAGTCGGCGGTGCATGACTTTCGTCCCTTTTGTTCGCGCGGCTGCCGCGACCGCGACCTCAACGGCTGGTTCGATGAGGATTACCGGATCCCCGTGCCACCCGGTGCGGATGAGGGCGACGATCCCGAAGGCACGCCCTGACAAGCGGCGATATTGGGGCTGGACAGGGGACGGATGCCGCTCCTATAGGCGCGGCTCCAACGCGACGGGGCCATGCCCCGGCGGAGCGCCCGGATAGCTCAGTTGGTAGAGCATGCGATTGAAAATCGCAGTGTCGGTGGTTCGAATCCGCCTCCGGGCACCACTCCCCCAGAACGACGCAGACGATGTGTCATGTCGGCGATTGGCAACCACTCTTTGATCTTTCCCTCCCTACTGTTCATCGCCTAGACAGCGCGGCGTGAGCATTTCTCGGTGCTCATGCCTAGACCTGCCGATCGGAGACCACCTCTTGCCCCTGCGCCGTGCTACCGCCAGCCTCGTTGCCCTATCGATGATTCTTGCCGGATGCGGTGGCGGGGGAGGCAGCGGCGATGACCGCACCATCACCTTGCCGACACCGACGCCGACACCCACGCCGACCGGATCCTGCACATTGGCGCAGCGCCAGGCTTGGGCGCTGTCCGTACTGCAGGAATGGTATCTGTTTCCGGGCGACCTCAACACCAGCGTGAGCCCATCGGCACATTCGACCATCGACAGCTATATCGACGCGCTGGTCGCGCCGGCGCGCGCGGCAAGCAAGGACCGGTTCTTTACCTATGTGACGTCGATCCAGCAGGAGAATGCCTTCCTCGCCAGCGGATCGAGCGCAGGTTTCGGTTTCCGGCTGGGCTATGACACCGCCGCGCGCCGGACGATCATTATCGAAGCGTTCGAGAATGCGCCTGCCCTGACCGCCGGCATTGACCGCGGCGACGAAATTCTGGCGATCGGGACCGATGCATCGAACCTGCGACTGGTGAGCGACATCATCGCGGCCGAAGGTACCAGCGGCGTCACCAACGCACTGGGGCCGAGCACGGCCGGCGTTACCCGCGTGCTGCGCGTGAGCGGCCCGACAGGAACGCGCACTGTGCAGGTCGCCAAGGCCGACTTCAACCTGCTCCCCGTCAGCACGCGCTATGGCACGCGCATCCTGAATGATGGCGCGAAGCAAATTGGTTATATCAACCTGCGCACTTTCATCTCCTCGGCGAACCAGCCGCTGCGCGATGCTTTCCTTTCCTTCCGCAATGCCGGCATCACCGAATTCATCATTGATGTGCGCTATAATGGCGGCGGGCTCGTCGCGACGGCGGAGTTGATCGGCGATCTGCTCGGCCGCAACCGCACGAGCAGCGACGTGTGGTCACGCACCACCTATCGCCCGGAAAAGGCAAGCAACAACGACACGCATTTCTTCCAGTCCACCGCCAATTCGGTGGCTCCGGTGAAAATCGCCTTTATCGGCACGGGATCGAGCGCTTCGGCGAGCGAAATGATCATGAACAGCGCCATCCCCTATCTGGGCGCCAATGTCGCCCTGATCGGTACCAACACCTTCGGCAAGCCGGTGGGTCAGGTCGCCATCGACCGTAGCGTGTGCGACGACCGGATGCGCGTTGTCGCCTTTGCGACCGGCAATGCCACAGGCCAGAGCGACTATTACACCGGCATGGCGAGCAAGATGCCGCGCACCTGCCGCGCAGCGGATGATTTCTTCACCCCGCTGGGCAACGCTAACGAGGCATCGATCCGCACCGCGATCGACTTCCTCGCCGGCCGACCGTGCAATGCGATCAGCGCGGTCCGGGACAGCGCCATCGCCTCTGCCGAACCGGGCGCGTTCATGACCGGAAGGACCGAGCTGCTCCAGCCCGACGCGCCGACAGCGCCGCAGCGCGAGGTGCCCGGCCTGTTCTGACGAGCCACTGCCAGGGCATGGCGGGCGACCGGGTCACTCCCTGCTTGCCATTGCCTGCCCTGCCGCCTAACAGCCGCGCCGAGCGGAAGATCGCGGAAATGCGCGATTGTTACCGCTGAAACCATCAAGGGAAGACGTCTCGACATGGCCCGGATCGTGATGAAATTCGGCGGAACCTCCATGGCGGGTACCGAGCGGATTCGTACCGTGGCGGCGCTGGTCAAGCGCGAGGTCGAGGCGGGCAATGAAGTGGCGGTGGTGGTTTCCGCCATGGCTGGCGAAACCGACCGGCTGGTGCAATTCTGCCGTGAAGCCAATCCGCTGTATGACGAGGCGGAGTATGACGTGGTGGTCGCCTCTGGCGAGCAGGTAACGTCCGGCCTGCTGGCGCTCACACTGCAGGCCATGGGTGTACCGGCGCGCAGCTGGCTTGGCTGGCAGCTCCCCATCCGCACCATCGAGACGCACGCCAAAGCGCGCATCACCGAGATCGAAACCGACGCGCTGATCGCAGCGATGAAAAGCGGCCAGGTTGCGGTCATCCCCGGTTTTCAGGGGATGATGGAGGACGGGCGCGTTTCAACGCTGGGGCGCGGCGGATCAGACACCAGCGCGGTCGCGGTAGCAGCGGCGGTGAAGGCCGACCGGTGCGATATCTATACGGATGTCGACGGCGTCTACACCACCGATCCGCGCATCGTTTCCCGCGCGCGCAAGCTCGACTATGTGACCTATGAAGAGATGCTGGAACTGGCCAGCGTCGGCGCCAAAGTGCTTCAGACCCGATCCGTCGGGCTCGCCATGAAGATGGGCGTAAGGGTGCAGGTGCTGTCCAGCTTTGTCGAACCCGGCCAAGCGCCTAAGGCCGGAACCCTGATCGTCAGCGACGAGGAAATCGAGGAACTCAAGATGGAACGCCAGCTGATCACCGGCATCGCCTATGACAAGAATGAGGCGAAGATCATCCTGACACGCGTACCCGACCGGCCGGGCGCAGTGGCGACGATCTTTAAGCCGCTCGCCGACGCGGCGATCAATGTCGACATGATCATCCAGAATGTCGGGCGCGAAAAGGGCGAGACCGACGTCACCTTCACTGTGCCGCGCGCTGACCTCGCCCGCAGCCTCGAGATCCTCGAAGGCGGGAAGGACAGCATCGGTTACAACCGGCTGCTGCATGAAAGCGGCGTGGCCAAGGTGAGCGTGGTCGGCGTCGGCATGAAGAGCCATGCCGGTGTCGCGGCGACCATGTTCGAAGCGCTCGCCGCGCGCGGCATCAACATCCAGGCGATTTCCACCAGCGAGATCAAGGTCAGCGTCCTCATCGAAGAAGATTACACCGAGCTTGCCGTGCGCGTGCTGCACACCGCCTATGGCCTCGACGCGGAGGAAGCGGCCTGAGGGCCGCGGCAATGACCACGCACCACCTTTCCGCCGCAATGGCGCGCGGCACCACATTGCTCGGCAGCGAGCTTGCCATTCTCGGCGGCGCGATGAGCTGGGTGAGCGAGCGCAACCTCGTCTCCGCGATCAGCAATGCCGGGGGGTTCGGCGTGATCGCCTGCGGGGCGATGACGCCAGAGCTGCTCGATGCCGAGATTGCCGCGACACGCGCGCTGACCGACCGGCCGTTTGGCGTCAATCTGATCACCATGCATCCGGCGCTGAATGAGCTGATCGCAACCTGCGGCCGGCATGGGGTCAGCCACATTGTGCTGGCAGGCGGACTGCCGCCAGCCGGTTCCGTGGAAGCGATCAAGGCAACGGGCGCCAAGCTGCTCGCCTTTGCGCCAACCATTGTCATGGGCAAGCGGCTGATCCGCCACGGGGTGGATGCGCTGATCATCGAAGGCACAGAGGCGGGCGGGCATATCGGCCCGGTTTCAACCAGCGTATTGGCGCAGGAAATCCTGCCCGTCCTCAAGGACGAGGTGCCGGTTTTCGTGGCCGGCGGCATCGGCCATGGCGAAGCGATTGCCGCCTATCTGCGC
>CANHQT010000013.1 GCA_947463325.1 Sphingomonadaceae bacterium | reverse complement strand
AATTCCAGTCAGGGCGGCGGCGTCAAGGATAGCTGGGTGCTCGAAGGATGAAGGGGCGCGCATCATGCTGAGCCGCGCTGCCGACAGCCTCTACTGGCTCGCGCGCTACACCGAACGCGCGGATTCCACCGGGCGCCTGCTGATGATGGGGCGTCGCCTCGCCATGCTGCCCGAAGGCGTGTCGGGCGATGACTGGCGCTCTGTGCTGCGCGTCGCGGGATCGGAAAGCTGGGTGGCGGCAGGCAGCGAAGTGACGGAAAGCGATGTCGTCGCCATCCTGTTGCTCGATCCCGCCAATCCTTCGTCGATCCGCGCCAGCCTTGATCGCGCTCGGGCCAATGGCCGGGCGGTGCGCACCGCGATCACGCTGGAGATGTGGGAGGCGCTGAACGACGGTTGGCGCCGGCTCGAACGGCTCAACACGGATCGGGCGGTGCGCGAATTGCCGACGCTGATCGACTGGGTGCGCGGCTATGTCGCCCGCTTTCGCGGCGCTGTTTCCACCTCCATGCTGCGCACCGAAGGGCATGATTTCCTGCGCATTGGCGGGGCGGTGGAGCGGGCCGGGCTGACGCTACGCCTGCTCGACGTCAATTATCACCTGCTGCTCCCCGAAGGCGAGCCGACCGGCGGGCACCGCGATCATTATCGCTGGAATGCGCTGCTGCAGACGCTGTCCGGCCTGCGCGCCTATTATCATGTCTATCGGGACAATGTGCGCCCCTGGCATATTTCGGATTTCCTGATCACCAACCGCGTCTTCCCGCGCAGCCTCGCCTTCTCTGTGGGCCAAGTGCGCTACCATCTCGACCGGCTGGCGCACGAACATGGCCAGGCGATGGCCTGTCACCGCTCGGTCGAATTGCTCGATGATCGGCTCGCCCGCATGGGGGAAGGGGATATCTTCCGCTACGGGCTGCACGAATTCGTGCAGGAATCGCTGTCAGAACTTGACCGGCTGTCGCGCGAGATAGGGGAGGCCTATCATTTCTAGCCGTCTCGCCCCGCCGCGCCGCCTGCGCCTCGTCGTCTCGCACCGCACCTCCTACCATTTTCCGGCAGGTGCGGCGCGGTTGTTGCTGCTGCTCAGGCTGTGGCCCGAACCGCATGCCGCACAACTCGTCCGGCGCTGGGATGTCAGCGTCAACGGCGTCACCGTCCAGCCCGGCACCCGCACCGGCTATGGTGACCGGATGGCATTATGGTCAGCGCCGGCCGATCCGGGCGATGTCCATATCGAAGCCGCAGGCATTGTTGAAACGGAGGACCGCGCCGGATTGGTCACCGGGCTAACGGTCCGCCCCAACCCCGCGATTTTCCTGCGCGAAACCGATCGCACCCGCGCTGACAAGGCGATCCGGGAACTGGTGCCGCCACCGGCGGATGGCAATCGCATCGATTGGCTGCATGGGCTGATGGGGGCGGTGCGCGACCGGCTGCCCTATGTCAGCGGGTCCACGGGCATCCACACCAGCGCGATAGAGGCGCTAAAGGATGGCGCGGGCGTATGTCAGGATCATGCCCATCTGTTTATCGCCGCAGCCCGCGCACATGGCATTCCCGCCCGCTATGTCTGCGGCTATCTGCTCGCCGGTGAAGAGCAGGGCGATCTCCATGAAACCCACGCCTGGGCGGAAGCCTGGGTCGAAGGACTCGGCTGGACGGCTTTTGATCCGTCCTCGGGCATATGCGCAACCGAGCGCTATGTGCGCCTCTCGACCGGGCTTGATGCCCTTGATGCAGCGCCTGTGAGCGGTCATGCGGTCGGTGGCGGAGGCGGCGGGGTGATCGCCGATGTGCGCATTGCCGAAGCCACGGGTGCCGAGGCCGACGAGCGCGCACTGGAAGGGCGCCTGCGTGATGAGCAGGACCGTTTCCACCAGCAACAACAGCAACAACAACAATAAACCGGGCCGGGGGCAGCGATGATCGATGGCCGGATGGCGCCGGAAGGGGACCCGATGACCTATTGCGTGGCAATCAATGTCGAAGAAGGGCTGGTGATGCTGGCGGACACGCGCACCAATGCGGGTGTCGACAATATCAGCCGTTTCCGAAAGATGTTTACCTGGCAGGAGCCGGGAACGCGCGCGATTGCGCTGATGACCGCTGGCAATCTTTCGATCACGCAAGGGGTGCTCAGCCGCATCCAGTCGGCGATCGACCGCGCTTCGGCGGGTGAGGATGTCGAAACGATCATGAACTGCCCGACGCTGTATCGCGCGGCGGAAATCATCGGCGAAGCGATGCGCGAGATGACGGAGGCGCATGGCGATGCCATCAAACAGTCTGGGGCGAGTGCCAGCGCCTCGATCATCCTCTCCGGCCAGCGCAAGGGCGGCCGCCCGCGTATCTTCCTGATCTATTCCGCCGGCAATTTCATCGAAGCGACGCGCGACACGCCCTTCCTGCAGGTCGGCGAGCATAAATATGGCAAGCCGATCCTCGACCGGGTGATCACGCCGGAAACGCGCCTGTCGGATGCGCTCAAGGCGGCGATGGTCAGCATGGATTCGACGCTGCGTTCGAACCTCTCGGTTGGCATGCCGCTCGATCTCGCGGTGCTGAAGCGTGACCAATTCCGGTTCGATCAGTTGCGCCGCATCGAGCAGGGCGATCCCCAGTTTGGTGAGGTTTCCCGCGCTTGGAGCGAGGCGCTGAAACATGCCTTCGCCGAACTGCCCAGCTTCGAGGTCTGACACGCTTGCCATTGTGCCCGCCTCGCGGCAGACGCGCGGGCCAACCAGATCCGTTTTTTTAGCGAGACTTGTCCATGCCCGCCACGCACGAAACCCGTATGCTCATCATCGGCTCCGGCCCGGCCGGCCTGACCGCCGCCATTTATGCGGCGCGTGCGGGGATGCAGCCGATTGTGGTGCAGGGCATGCAGCCGGGCGGGCAGCTCACCATCACCACCGATGTCGAAAATTACCCCGGCTTCCGCGATGTCATCCAGGGCCCCTGGTTGATGGAAGAAATGCAGGCGCAGGCCGAACATGTCGGCACGCGCATGATCTGGGACCAGATTGTCGATGTGGACCTCAGCCAGCGGCCGTTCCGTGCGGTGGGTGACGGCGGCGATACCTATGTTGCCGACACGCTGGTCATTGCCACCGGCGCTCAGGCGAAATGGCTCGGCGTACCGGGAGAGGTTGAACTGGGTGGCAAGGGCGTTTCGGCCTGCGCGACCTGTGATGGCTTCTTCTATCGCGGCAAGAAAGTGGTGGTCATCGGCGGCGGCAACACCGCGGTTGAAGAGGCGCTTTATCTCACCAACCACAGTGAGGATGTGACGCTGATCCACCGGCGGGATAGCTTGCGCGCGGAAAAAATCCTGCAGGATCGGCTCCACGCCAATCCGCGCATTTCGGTGATCTGGAACAAGCGGGTGGATCGCTTTGTCGGCGGTGAAGGCGCCGCCGGTCTGGTCGGCGTCGACCTCATCGATACGGTGACGGGGGAGGCCAGCCATATCGCCACCGACGGTGCATTCGTCGCCATCGGCCACAAACCGTCCACGGAATTGTTCGTCGGCAAGCTGGCGATGGACAGCGAAGGCTATCTCCTCGTCGAAGCCGGCACGCCAAAGACTGCCATCCCCGGCGTGTTCGCCGCGGGCGATGTTGCGGACAAAATCTATCGTCAGGCCGTCACAGCAGCGGGGCTTGGCTGCATGGCCGCGCTCGATGCTGAACGGTTCCTCGCGCATGAGGCATTTGCCAGCGCTTCGGCGGCATAAGGGCAGGCGAATAGGGTAGCGCGAAAACCCGGTTGCACCCCTTGTGCGGGCCGATTAAATCGGCCGCAAACCCGCGCGGGGCCGTAGCTCAGATGGGAGAGCGCTGCAATCGCACTGCAGAGGTCAGGGGTTCGATTCCCCTCGGCTCCACCATTTCAATTTTCTGATTGTCCGGGGGACAATCTGACAATTGAAATGCCAAGCCGCAGGTGCGGCAGCGCCATCATCGGCCGGTATCCGCGCACAGCCTTTGCCAAGGCCGCCTGCTCCCCCTAAACCTGAGCGCATGCGCGAAAAGGAGCTCCGCCTCGCCCTCGTCTGCTACGGCGGCATCAGCCTCGCCGTCTATATGCACGGCGTTACCAAGGAAGTGTGGCACCTCGTTCGCGCAAGCCGCGCCTATCTGGATGGGGATACGCCGCCACCGGGTGGCTCCATCCATGCCTACCGCGCCTTGCTTGGTGCGATAGAGGCGCAATCGGGCACGCGGTTGCGTGTCCTTACTGACATCATCGCCGGTGCGAGCGCGGGCGGGATCAACGGCGTCTTCCTCGCCCGCGCCATCACCCATGGCCAGTCGCTGGAACCGTTGACCGGCCTGTGGCTCGACAAGGCGGACGTGACCGTGCTGCTCGATCCCGACGCACGGCCCGGCTGGCGTTTCTCGAAATGGTGGGCAGTCCCGCTCGCCTGGCTGGTCAGCCGCACCCCGCGCAACACCATCGATACGACGGTCGAACGCAGCGCCCGGTCCGAGGTGCGCAGGAAACTTTCCCAGTTCGTGCGCGCACGATGGTTTGCGCCGCCCTTTGGTGGAGAGCTGTTTTCGAACCTGCTGCTCGATGCGCTGGAAGCGATGGGCAAGGGCGTTGCCGGCCCAAAGCTGCTGCCGGCCGAACAGCCGCTCGATCTCATCGTCACGGCGACCGACCTAGGCGGCCATCCGCAGCGGATGCGGCTCAATAGCCCGGCCGAGGTGCAAGAGACGGAACATCGTCTGCTGCTGCGCTTTCGCCACGCGACGGGCATGGCTGATGACATTGGCGATATCGCGGGGCTGACCTTCGCCGCGCGCGCGACCGCCAGCTTTCCCGGCGCCTTCCCGCCCTTTGCCGTTGCCGAGCTGGATGCCGTGCTGGCGCAGCGCCAAACTGTCTGGCCGCAGCGCGCCGCCTTTCTGGAACGGCTGTTTGGCGATGGGCGATCAGAAAGCCGCTGGCTGGTCGATGGGTCGGTGCTGGCCAATGCGCCATTCAAGCCGGCCATTGCCGCGCTTCGCCAGCGGCCCGCCCGCCGGGAGGTGGACCGCCGCTTCGTCTATATTGATCCCAAGCCCGGCCGCCGCAGCATATCGGTCGGCGGCGGGGGAGGGCAAAGGGAGCGCGCGCCGGGCTTTTTCGGCACCATCTTCCGCACCCTGTCCGACATTCCGCGCGCGCAGCCGATCCGCGACAATGTCGAGGCGATAGAGGCGATGTCGCAGCGCATCCGCCGCATGTCGATGATCATCGCGGCGATGCGGCCCGAAGTGGAGGCGCGGATTGAAACGGCGTTGGGCCGGACTTTCTTCCTCGACCGGCCGACCGTCCAGCGCCTCGGAGCATGGCGCGCGGCCGCCCATGCCAAGGCCTCTGCAGAAGCCGGCTTCAGTTTCGTCGCCTACAGCCATCTCAAGCTGTCGTTGATCGTTGAGGAAATGGCGGTGATTGCCGCCGCTTGCAGCTCTGACAAATCGGCGGACCGGCACCAGCAATGGCGCACGGCCCTTTGGCAGACGGTGCGGGATCGGCAACTCGACAAGCTCGACGGCAGAAATGCCCGGCGTGATGATGTGGTGCGTTTCTTTCGGGAACATGATGTGGCCTTCCGCATCCGCCGCCTCCGCCACATGGCGCGATGCCTGGAGGAACTGATGGTCTCGGGCGCGGTGGAGGAGCAGGCCAATCAGGTCATGCGTGCGGCGATCTACGAAAGCCTCGGCCTCTATTTCGACCGTGAATCGCATGATCATTATGCCGGGCTGGACAGCGGTTCGGTGCCGACTGAAAGCATCGCGGGCTTTGTCGATGCCTTGGCGTTGCGGCGCAATCTGATTGGCGTCGATGCCCTGGCTGACGAGCGGCTGGCGGAGGCGTTGTGTGAATTGCCGAAGGAGGCGCGCCGCGAACTGGTGCTCGCCTATCTCGGCTTCGCTTTTTACGACGCCGCCACGCTGCCGCTGCTCCATGCCGACAGCGAGGGCGAGTTTGATGCGATCAAGATTGACCGTATCAGTCCGGATGATGCGACCATGATCCGCGAAGGCGGCGTGGAAGCGACTCTGAAGGGTATCCAGTTCAACAGTTTCGGCGCTTTTTTCAGCCGGGCGTTTCGAGAGAATGACTATCTCTGGGGCCGGCTCCATGCTGCCGAACGGCTGATCGCCATCGTGGCCAGTGCCGCGCCGGTTGGTCAGGACCTGCCAGCAGATGTTATCCGCAACCTTCAGCGCGATGCCTTTCGCGCGATCCTTGATGAGGAAGCCGCGCGGCTCACCGCCGTTCCCGGCCTGATTGACGAGATCAGGGCCGAACTGGGTTGATGAAATCGCATCCCGCCGGATGCGGGCGCAATCCTGCTCTTCCATTCGCGTGCTTGCTCGAAGGGGCGCCAGCGAGCAAGCTGTGCGGCATGAGTGAAATGGATGACGGCGAATCACTGGCCGAGTTGGGCCCCCAGCCTTTCGTGTTCAGCGATGATGATGACGAAACCGGGCTTACCCCTGCGATCCCCGCTGCGACTTTGGTGGTGTTCCACGAACGGGGTAGCGGCCCGCCGGATATATTGATGGTCCGGCGCTCGGCGCGCATGGCCTTTGCGGCCGGCGCGGCGGTTTTTCCGGGCGGACGCGTCGATGACGACGACTTTCGGCTGGCCGCCCGGGTCGGGGATGGCAATCAGGATCCGTCTGACCTTGCAGCGCGCATCGCTGCGATTCGCGAAACATTGGAAGAAACAGGGCTGGGCGTCGGCATTGCCACCGGCGGCAACATCTCTGCCTTCGCGGCCATGCGCGAAGGGCTGATGGCCGAAGCGCCCTTTTCGGAGCTGCTTGATCAGCACGGCGCATCGCTTGATCTTGGCGGCCTGGCGGCTTTCACGCGCTGGCGCCCCAATTTCGCCCACAGCCGTGTGTTCGACACGCGTTTCTATATCGCGCGCGCCGAAGGCCGGCCGGATGATCTGACTGTCCATCATGGCGAAAACAGCGAGCTGTTCTGGCTCTCTGCCCAAGAAGCATTGGCGCGGGCCGATGCAGGGGAGATGGCGATCATCTTTCCCACCCGCCGCAATCTCGAACGGCTGGCGCAATATGACAGTTTTGACGCCGCCCTCGAATCGACTCGGCATTTCGCGCCTCGCCGGATCACGCCTTATGTCGATCTCATCGACGGCCAGCGGCATCTGTGTATCCGCGGCGATTGCGGCTATCCGGTGACGAGCGAACCGATGGATAGCGCGCTGAGGGGTTAAGCCTTTGGTTACGTTGCCAAGCTATCGCCGCATCGCCACGCTAGGTCTCGCCGGCGGTCATGGCCTTTGTGCAAATGCAGCAATTTCGCCTTTTCGGGGAATAAGCGGCTTGCGTTGGGGGTGTGAACGCGATAAAGGAGTCAGGACAGAGCGGGTTAGGAAAGCCGAAACCAACAGGTTGGGTGATCCGTTCACAAAGAAAACTGTTTACTGCCAGTGGAGAAAACCATGAATTTCCTCAAGAAAGCGACCGTGGCATTTGCCGCTGCTTCGATGGTAGCCGCACCGGTTGCCGCGTCGGCTGCCCAGCCCCGCTTTGACGATCTTCGCGTCAGCACGGAAATGCAGGATTCGGCCGCAATGGGCGAATCGGTTGGTGAATCGTGGGTTCTCCTGCTTCTCGCCACTGCTGCCATCATCGCAGGCATCGTGGTTGCCGCTGGTGGTTCGTCGAACACTCCGACCAGCCCGTAAGGCTCTTCAGACCGGTTTCGACAGAAACCGATCTCACACGAATTTCGGGGTCCTCGGATATGTCCGGGGACCTTTTCGTGCGTCTGGTCGATAATCTGCGAATCAGGCCTTAGGTCTGCGCTGTTCCAGCCGCCGTCACGCGCTGCCGAGGTTGCTTACCCTCGCAACCGGTGCACAGGCTTCCTATCTCCCTCTTCTGGCTGTTGATGATGCATGGAGGGTCATTTGGCGGATCGCGAAGACACGGCAGGCATTCGGTTGCAGGTTGCCAATGCGCGTCCGGAGGAGGCTGGGCGGGGTATAGCGCGCCTGCCACGCGCCCAGATCGCAGCATTGGGCCTCGCTGAGGGCGACATCATTGAACTGGTGGGCAAGCGCACCACCGCCAGCATTGCCGTTGCGCCCTATGCCGAGGATGAGGGGCTGGATGTCCTGCGCCTCGATGGTCTTCAGCGCGCCAACGCCGGTGTCGGCACCGGTGACTTTGTCGCTGTGCGCAAGGCCGATGTTCGCCCGGCGCAGCGAATCACCCTGGCCCCCGCTCAGGAAAATCTCCGCCTTCAGGGCAGCGGCGCGGCGCTGCGCCGCAATTTCCTTGGCCGGCCGATGGTGGCTGGTGATGTCGTGGCGACGGCCGGGCAGCAGCGCGTTGCGCCCGATACGATGCCGCCGCAGTTGCGGCAGATGCTCGCCGCTCCGGCCTATGCGCTGCAGGAAATCCGCCTGACCGTGGTGTCGACGACGCCCAAGGGCATCGTCAAGATCGACGAGAACACCGAGATCGAGCTGCTCCCCGAATATGTCGAGGCGAAGGAGGCGCGCCGTGCCGACGTCACCTATGACGATATCGGTGGCATGGGTGAAACGATTGACCAGCTGCGCGAGATGGTCGAGCTGCCGCTCCGCTATCCCGAGCTGTTTCAGCGCCTTGGCGTGGATCCGCCCAAGGGCGTGCTGCTCTATGGCCCGCCCGGCACCGGCAAGACCAGGCTTGCCCGCGCGGTCGCCAATGAAAGCGAGGCGGAATTCTTCCTCATCAACGGCCCGGAAATCATGGGTTCCGCTTATGGCGAATCCGAAAAGGCCCTGCGCGAGGTGTTTGAACGCGCAACCAAGGCCGCGCCTGCGATTATCTTTATCGACGAGATCGATTCGATCGCACCCAAGCGCGGCCAGGTGTCGGGCGAGGCGGAGAAGCGTCTGGTAGCGCAGCTGCTCACCCTGATGGACGGGCTGGAGCCACGCGCCAACCTGATCGTCATCGCCGCGACCAACCGGCCCGATGCGATTGACGAGGCGCTGCGCCGCCCCGGCCGTTTCGATCGCGAGATTGTCGTCGGCGTGCCCGATGAACGCGGACGGCGCGAGATTCTGGCGATCCACACCCGCGGTATGCCGCTGGACGAAGGCGTCGATATCGGTGAGCTTGCCCGCACCACCTACGGCTTTGTGGGCGCGGACATTGCGGCGTTGACGCGGGAGGCGGCGATTGAGGCCGTGCGCCGCATCATGCCGCGGATCGATCTCACCACCGCTACCATTCCCGCCGAAGTGCTCGATGAGCTGTGCGTGACGCGGGAGGATTTTGTGGGTGCGCTGAAGCGTGTGCACCCCAGCGCGATGCGCGAGGTGATGGTGCAGGCGCCCAATGTGCGCTGGGCGGACATTGGCGGGCTCGATGCCGCGGCACAGCGCCTCAAGGAAGGCGTAGAGCTTCCCATGCGCGATCCGGAGGCGTTCCGGCGCATGGGCATCCGCCCGGCCAAGGGCTTCCTGCTCTATGGCCCCCCGGGCACCGGCAAGACCTTGCTGGCAAAGGCGGTCGCGCGCGAGGCGGAGGCGAATTTTATCGCCACCAAATCGGCCGATCTCCTGTCCAAATGGTATGGTGAAAGCGAGCAGCAAATCGCCCGTCTGTTCGCCCGTGCGCGTCAGGTCGCGCCCTGCATCATCTTCATTGATGAGCTTGATGCGCTCGTTCCCGCCCGCGGCGGCGGGGGAGGGGAGCCGCAGGTGACAGAGCGGGTCGTCAACACCCTGCTCGCGGAAATGGACGGGATAGAGGAGATGCAGTCAGTCGTGGTGATCGGTGCCACGAACCGGCCCAACCTCATCGATCCTGCACTGCTCCGCCCCGGCCGGCTCGATGAGCTGATCTATGTGACTGTGCCGGATGCCGCCGGCCGTCGCCGGATACTCGACATCCATACGACAAAGATGCCGCTGGCCGACGATGTCGATCTCGATGCTGTCGCCAAGCGCGCCGACCGTTTCACCGGCGCTGATCTGGAGGATCTCACGCGCCGTGCCGGCATGGCCGCGCTGCGGCACTCGCTTGACGCTACGCAGGTGACGATGGCCGATTTCGAGGAGGCGCTAAAGGATACCCGCGCCACTGTGACGCCGGAGATGGAGCGCGAATATGAAAAGATCGCGGGCGCCATCAAACAGAATGCCGCGTCACTGAACCCGATCGGCTTTGTCTCGCCGGGCATGCTGACCCCGGTGCGGGACAGCAAGCACGACGAGACCAAAGGGTAAGCGAAGGGGCCTTACCGGCCCTTCCACTCGGGTTTGCGCTTCTGGGCAAAGGCGGCGGCGCCTTCGCGCGCATCTTCGCTGGTGAAGATGGGCATGATCATCGCGCCCTGCTTTTCCCACATCTCTTCGTCGGACCACAGGCGGGATTCGGCAATGACCCGCTTGGACACGGCAACCGCGAGCGGGCCATTGGCGGCGATCGTTTCGGCCAGCTCAATCGCGGCGTCGATTGCCGGGCCATCGGTCAGCCGGTTGACCACGCCCAGCTCATAGGCGCGCTGTGCGGTCAGATGCTCGCCGGTCAGCGCCAGTTCCATGGCGATACGCGGCGGGATGACGCGCGGCAGGCGCAGCACTGCGCCGGCAGCCGCCACCAGCCCGCGCTTCACTTCGGGAATGCCGAACTTCGCATCACGGTTGGCGACCGTCATGTCGCAGGCGAGGGTGACTTCCATGCCGCCAGCCAGCGCATAGCCATCCACCGCGGCAATGATCGGCTTCTTCGGCGGAGCTTCGGTAATGCCTGCAAAACCGCGCCCTGCAACCACCGGCCGTTCGCCTTGGAGAAAGGCCTTAAGGTCCATGCCCGAACAGAATGTGCCGCCGGCGCCGGTGATGATGCCGACGAACAGCGTATCGTCGCTGTCGAGCCGGTCGAGCGCGGCAGCCACGCCTTCGGCCAGCGCACGGTTGGCGGCATTTTTCGCCTCGGGCCGGTTCAGCGTGATGATCAGGATGTTGCCGCGCACCTCGGTGAGGACGGGCGCCTGTGTTTCTTCGGACATCATTCTCTCCTTCTCTTGTTCAGCAATCAGCGTGCCGCTTGCGTTGCGTTGCCCTCGCGAAGGCCCCGCCAGCCCCAGATGGCAAGGCTGAAACAGAGCAGCGCGATGAGATCAAAACTGAGGTCGGCGTGCCAATTGTACAGCGCCACGCCGACTGCGGGCGCGAGGATATAGGCCGCGCCGTTGATGGAGGCTGTCTGGCCCGCCACCTGCCCCTGCAGGCGGCGCGGCACGGCAAGGCTCGCGCCGGCGGTAAAGCCCGGTCGGAACAGCCCAAATCCCAGCATGGCAAGGCCAAAGCCGGTTGATATAGCGGGCAGCGTTTCGGCATAGCCGACCATCAGCGATCCTACCCCGCCCAGCACGCTGCCCACCACCACCGCGACCCGCGGCGAGAGGGAGAGGAGGGGGATGAGGCCCCATTGCGCGAGCAGGGTGGCAATCGCGCCGACCCACAGCACATGCCCCGTCGGCTCGGCGGCGAGATCTGGGGTGCCACGCAGGTTGAGCCGGTCCATGATCATGAAACCGATCACGCCCAGGATCATCGCTTGCGCATGGCCGCCGACCAGGCCGGCGATGTTCCAGCCGCGCACCCGCGCATCGAACCAGCCGATCTGTTCGGGTTCCCCCGTCCAGTTTTCGGCATCGAAATCCTCTTCATCCTCGGCGATGGCCGGGCGCGGTGCACCGCCACCGGCAGCAGGATAGGCGCTGACATCGCCTTTGGCGGCAAAGCGCGGTGTATCGTCCGGCAGCATCAGCTTGAGTGCAATCAGCATCAGGACGCCGATGGCGGCAAAGGCGAACAAGGGGCCGGCGAGGCCGACGACGGGGAGGATCAACCAGGGCGCCACAGTCGGCCCGATGACGGTGCCGAGCCCGAAGGATGAGGCAACCAGGCTGAGCGCCTTGGTGCGTTCCGCCGCTTCGGTGCGCGATGCGACATAGGCTTGCACCGCCGGTGGCGCTGCCGACCCGAACCCGCCGTAAAGGCTGCGGAACAGGGCGAACAACACAAAGGTGAGGGTGGCGCCGATCAGCCCTTCGAGCCCCGCCCACAGGACGAGCCCGCACATCAGCATCGATGTCAGGAATCCGCCGATGCCCAGCGCCATCAGCGCCTTGCGCCCGCGCTTGTCGGACTGTCGCGCCCATCTCGGCGCGGTCAGCACCCACAGCAGCGCTGACCAGGAGAAGGCGAGGCTGACCCAGACATCACCGATGCCGATCTTTGTACCGAGCGCGGGCAGGATCGACTGCATCGCCGTATTCCCCGCCGCAGCAACAAGCATCACCATGAACAGCACGGCGAGCCGCACATTGGGAATGCCGGAGACGGTGGGAGATGCCATGAGAAAGCCGTGCCAGAAGGCGCGGCGAGTGGCAATTGGCAACCTATTGCGCGGCGCTACATCCGTGTCAGCGCTGCATCCCGGCCTGCGCGCCAGACCTTCAGCGCCTGCCGCGTCTCCGCCACGTCATGCACACGGTGCAGCTGCACGCCCGCTGCGGCGGCGGTAACGGCGAGGGCGATGGAGCCACCCAGTCGCCGGTCGGCAGGAACCTCCCCATCGATGGCACCGATCATCCGCTTGCGGCTCGCGCCCATCAGCACAGGCCGGCCCAGCGCATGGAACAGGGCGACGCCGTTCACCAGCCGCAGATTGTCCGAGACGCCTTTGCCGAAACCGATGCCCGGATCGACGATGATGTGCGTCCGCGCCACGCCGGCTGCCACAGCACGCTCGATGGCCGCTTCCAGCCAGTCGAAGACGTCGTACAGCACGTCGCTGTAATCCGCGCCGGCATGGGGATCGCTCGACTGGCTGGGTGCATGCATCAGCACCACCGGCACGCCCGCCGCCGCGACAGAGCTTGCCGCCCGGTCGTCATAGCCCAGCGCCGATACGTCATTTACCAGCCGCGCGCCTGCGCGCACCGCCGCTTCCATCACGCCGGCCTTGCGCGTGTCGATGCTGACTGCGCAGCCTGCGCGCGCCAGCCGTTCGATCACCGGCACGGTCCGGTCGATCTCGTCGCCTTCCCACACCGGTTTTGCGCCCGGCCGGGTCGATTCCCCGCCGACGTCGATGATCGCGGCCCCCGCTGCGGCCATCGCCACCCCGGCTTCGACCGCCGCATCAGCATGGGCATGCGCGCCGCCATCTGAAAAACTGTCGGGCGTCACATTGAGGATGCCCATCACTTGCGGTTCGCCGAGCGGAATGGTGCGTTCGCCCATCACCAGCGCCCCGCGCGGTGCGGAAACGGCAGCAAGCTGAGCCGCCGCGCGCCCAGCCAGCGCGTCTGGCATCGCCGCGATCCAGTCATCCATCGCCTCGACCGGCACCAGCGCCTCACGCGCCCGCCCGCGTCCTTCGCGCACGGCCAGCTGCCATGCCGTGAACCACACCATCGTTTCGCCAATCCGCGCGCAGCGACCGTCAAGCCCGTGCGGCCGCTCGACGAAGCAGGCCGGCTGGCAATAGACGCGCGCCTGTGCCGACAGGGCGGAAAGGTCGGAAAGGGTCAGCGGTTCGAACATGGCCCCTTGGTCGCGCTCAGGCTTCGTTTGCCAGCAACCATTGCTGGCGCAGCGTGTCGATGACGGTCAGCCCGTCCGCTCTCTCGAGGTGCCAGAATGTCCAACCGTTGCACGATGGCGCGCCCTGCACCTTGGCGCCGACACCGTGGATAGAGCCGATCTCGCCACCGCAGTCGATGGAGCCATCGGCCCGGACATGCGCACGCCAGCGGCGCTTGGTGTCGGTCAGCACTGATCCCGCCGGCACCAACCCGCCTTCGACCAGCGTGCCAAAGGCAACACGTGTTGCCGCCTTGGGCGCCTGCATCGTCTTGAGCGCGCGCTCATCGAGCGGCAGCGCCATGGCAATGCGTTCTTCGGCGGCAGCGATATAGCTGTCCTCGCGCTCGATGCCGATCCAGTGGCGGCCAAGCCGCTTGGCGACCGCGCCGGTTGTGCCGGTGCCGAAGAAGGGATCGAGGATAACATCGCCGGGGTTCGAGCAGGCGAGCAGGATGCGATAGATGAGCGCCTCTGGCTTTTGCGTCGGGTGGACCTTTGATCCGCCCTTCTTCAACCGTTCCTGACCGCCGCAGATCGGGATCAGCCAGTCGGAACGCATTTGCAGCTCGTCATTGAGCGTCTTCATCGCGCGATAGTTGAACGTATATTTGCGGTCTTCGCCCATCGACGCCCAGATCAGCGTCTCATGCGCGTTGGTGAAGCGCGTGCCCTTGAAATTGGGCATCGGGTTCGCTTTGCGCCAGACAATGTCGTTGAGGATCCAATATCCCTGGTCCTGCAACGCCGCGCCGACGCGGAAGATGTTGTGATAGCTGCCGATCACCCAGATCGAGCCATTCGGCTTCAGGATGCGGCGGGCCTCGGCCAGCCAGGCATGGGTAAAGCGGTCATAGGCGGCAAGGCTGTCGAACTTGTCCCACTCATCATCGACGGCGTCGACCTGGCTGCCATCGGGCCGGAACAGGTCGCCACCCAGCTGGAGGTTGTAGGGCGGATCGGCAAAGATCATGTCGACACTGGCGGCAGGGAGCGCGCGCATCGCCGCGATGCAATCGCCCTTGAGGATGCTGTCGAGCGGCAGGTCCATAGCCTGCACAGGCCGCGCTGCCTGCTTCGCTTTCCGCTCAATTGTCGTGATTACGCCCATCTCAGCCATCCTCGAAACACAAGGAATCCAGCGTGAATCCGCCGGAGTCTGCGGTCAAGCGCCATGGTAAAGGGCAGGTTTCGCGATTTGGTTAATGCGATGCGAACGAAGCGAGTCCGGACGCAAGGGGATGGGGCAGGGGAGTCGTGCGGGACTCAACCCCTAGTGGTGTGACTCAAAAGACTCGCTTTGAAAGAAAATCGTCCCCGGCATGGGGGAGGGTCCCTCACAGCAGCATCAACTGCCGCACCGGCGCAAAATCCTGACGGTGGAGCGGGCAGGGGCCAAGCTGTTTCAGCGCGGCAAGATGCTCTGCCGTGCCATAGCCCTTGTGCCGCGAAAATCCGTAGCCGGGGTATCGGGCGCACGCCTCCACCATCATCCTATCGCGCGTCTGTTTGGCGATGATCGATGCTGCGGAAATCGCCGGTTCGATGGCATCGCCGCCGACTATCGCCCGCGCCTGCCACCGCCACTCCGCATCGCGGCCCGCCGGGGTTATGTTGCCGTCAATCAGGATCGGGCCGTCAGCATCATCTCTGCCGAGCAAACCCGCCACCGCCAGCGTCATCGCCCGCATCGTCGCGCCAAAGATGTTGAGCCGGGTGATCTCCTCCACATCGACGATGCCGATCGCCCAGCGGCATTTCGCCTTGATCTCGGCCTCCAGCGCGATGCGGCGCTTTTCGGAGAGTTTCTTGCTGTCGTTGAGCCCCGCAATCCCCCCCGGACACAGCAGCACCGCTGCCGCTACCACCGGCCCCGCCAGCGGCCCGCGGCCTGCCTCGTCAACGCCGATCACACCCGCCACGGCGGAAAGCGGCGATATTCGCTGGCCTGATAGAGGCACAGGCGATTGCCAGCGGGGTCAGTGAGGCGTGCTTCGCGCCAGCCCCATTCCTCGTCGCGCGGCATGCTTTCGAAACGCACACCTTTGCGCGCGAGATAGGCAACCCAGGCGTCGAGCGCGCCGCTTTCGAGATAGGCCACGGCGCCGCCTGCCGCGCCATCCCCCACATGGATGGAAAGCGTCGCGCCATTGGCGGCTTCGAAGCGGGCGTAACCATTCTCCGGCGCGTCGACGATCAGGGTGAGGCCGAGCTGGCGGTAGAAGGCGACCGAGCGGTCATAATCATCCGCCGGCAGTGTGATCTGGTTGAGCGCAGGGCCGATGTAGAGGCCGTCATTGCGCACGCTGGCATGGCCCATCGGCCCGTGCCCGCTGCCCAGCCCCGGCGCGCCGTGCAGCGCGAGGCGCACGAAATCGCGCGCCCGGGCAATGGCGGGTTCGAGCGGCAGCCCTTGGCCGAGGCCCGTTGCGCTGGCGCTGGCGAGGGTGCAGCCGGTGCCATGCGTGCTCGTCGTATCAATGCGCGGTGCTTCCCAGCGCGCGATCTCGCCCTCGTCGGTCACCAGCCGGTCGGTGACCGTATCGCCCCCGGCATGGCCACCCTTGACTAGCAGCGCCGTACCGCTCGCCAGCACCGCAGTTTCGCCGCCGAGTGCGTCGAGTTCGGGCAGGTTGGGTGTCACCACCGCCGCCCGCTGCATCAGCCGCCCGAACGCCGCGATCGTCGCCGCATCGGCCAGCGCCGATCCGCTGGTTGCGACCATCACCGGATCAAACACCAGCGGCACGGCGCGGAGGTCTGACGCGGCGAGGCGCGTCGCCACCGCCTCCAATGTCTCGACGCTGCCGATCATGCCGATCTTGATGGCATCGACGCCAATGTCGCTGGCAACACTGTCAATCTGGGCGATGACCGTTTCCGTCGGGATGGCGTGGACGGCCTGAACGCCCAGCGTGTTCTGTGCTGTGATCGCCGTCACCGCCGTCATCGCATGGCCGCCGAGCATGGTGACAGTGCGGATGTCCGCCTGAATGCCCGCGCCGCCACCGGAGTCCGATCCGGCGATGATCAGAATGCGCGCGATGCTCACCCCTTATACTTCCGCACGTTGCTTGCCGGATATGTCTCCAGCAGCTTTTTCGCGCGCACCGGCCGGTCCATCAGTTCGCCGCCGCAATTGGGGCATCGGTCATCCAGTTCCTCGCTGCATTCGGCGCAAAAGGTGCACTCGAAACTGCAGATGAAGGCGCCATGCGCGTGTGCGGGGAGGTCGGTTCCGCACCGCTCGCAATCGGGGCGCATCTCAAGCACTGGCCGCCTCCGCCACTGCCGCGCAGATACGCTCCACCACCTCTGTCACCTGATCGCCATTGTCGCCTTCGGCCATCACGCGGATCACCGGTTCGGTGCCGGACGGGCGGATGACGAGGCGGCCGGAGCCCGCCAGCGCGCGTTCGCCGTCGGCAATCGCCGCCTTCACGCTGTCAGCGTCGAGCGGTTTTTGCCCCTTGGCATATTTCACATTTTTGAGGAGCTGCGGCACCGGATCGAACTGCTTCAAAAATTCGCTCGCGGGTTTCCCCGTATCGATCATCGCCGCGAGCAGTTGCAGCGCTGCAATGGTGCCGTCTCCGGTCGTCGCATGGTCGGAAAGGATCATGTGGCCGGATTGCTCTCCGCCGACATTGAATCCGCCGCTTTTCATGCGTTCGAGCACATAGCGGTCGCCCACCTTGGTGCGTTCGAGGGTCAAGCCTTCCGCCGCGAGGCAGCGTTCGAGGCCCAGGTTCGACATCACTGTCGCCACCACGCCGCCGCCACGCAAACGGCCGCTCTTTGACCAGGACAGGCCGAGCGCGGCCATGATCTGGTCACCGTCGATAATCGCGCCATGTTCGTCCACGACGATCAGCCGGTCGGCATCACCATCGAGCGCGATGCCGATGTCCGCGCCGCTCGCGACCACGGTTTCCTGAAGCATCTGGGGATGGGTGGAGCCGCATTTGTCGTTGATGTTGCGGCCGTTGGGGGTCACGCCGACGGCGATCACCTCCGCCCCCAATTCCCACAGCGCGGTAGGCGTGGTGTTATAGGCCGCGCCATTGGCGCAATCGATGGCGATGGTCAGCCCGTCGAGCCGCACATGTTCGGGCAGGCTCGCCTTCACCGCATGGATGTAGCGCCCCCGTGCATCCTCGATGCGGCGCGCGCGGCCGATATCGTTGGGCATGGCAAGTATCGGCACCCGGTCGAGCAGATCCTCGATCGCCAGCTCATCCTCGTCGGACAGCTTGTAGCCATCCGGCCCGAACAGTTTGATGCCATTGTCATGGAACGCGTTATGGCTGGCGGAAATCATCACGCCGAGGTCAGCGCGCATTGACCGGGTGAGCAGCGCCACAGCCGGTGTCGGCATCGGCCCCACCTGCACCACATCCATGCCGACAGCGGTAAAGCCCGCCACCATCGCGTTTTCGAGCATGTAGCCCGACAGGCGGGTATCCTTGCCGATCACCACGCGATGCTTGTGGTCTCCGCGCAGAAAATGACGGCCGGCTGCCATGCCGACGCGCATCGCCACTTCGGCGGTCATCGGCGCGCTGTTGGTCAGCCCGCGGATACCGTCGGTTCCGAAAAAGCGTCTTGTCATCCTTCCTCCCGAGCGCTGGTCCGCGCGTTCGATAGGACGGTGACGCTGCTAAGGAAAGGCTTTGCGCACTCAGGCGGCAGTGTCGATGCCGAGGTCGGCGAGCTTGCGGTAGAGCGTCGACCGGCCGATGCCGAGCCGCCGGGCCACTTCGCTCATACGGCCACGATAATGGCCGATGGCAAGGCGGATGACGTCCGCCTCGATATCTTGCAGCGCGCGCAGATTGCCGTCGGCGCGGTACAGCGTCACGCCGATCCCGTCGCCGGGCATGGTGTTGGAAACCCCGCTATCCTCGGGTGCCCGCGCACGCTCGGCAGCCAGACCCGGGAAATCCTCGAGGCCGAGCTGCGGCCCGCTCGCCGCGCAGGAAGCGCGCAGCAGTGCGTCATGCAATTGGCGGACATTGCCCGGCCAGCTCCAGCTCGACAGCGATGTGACAAGGTCAGCGGAAAGCGACAGGTTGGGCATGTCCGGCAGATTGGCGATCCTGCCCATGAAATGGCGGGCGAGCGCGGGGATATCGACCCGCCGGTCGCGCAGCGGGGGCAAGGTAACCTCGGCAATGCCGATCCGCGCCAGCAGATCCTCGCGGAACAGTTCGTCGCGCACCCGCTGGCGCAGCGACACGCCCGAACAGGCGATCAGGCGCACATCAGGTGCCGCCCCTGCCAAGCCGCCATAGGGTTGCAGCGTGCCGGTAGCCAGCATGTCGGCCAGCCGCGCCTGCACATCGGGGGGCAGTCGCTCGATCCGGTCGAGCACCAGAGTGCCGCCGTCAGCCTTGCTGATTTCCCCCACCCGCCGCTCGAAAGCGCCGGGGAATGCGCCGCGTTCGTGCCCAAACAGCAGTGGGCCGATCATGGCATCGCTGTGATGCCCGCAATCGACTTCGATATAGGGTGCGCGCGGGCGATGCCCGGCATGGTGGATGGCGGCAGCGACCAGCGCCTTGCCAGTGCCGGGCTCGCCTTCGATGAGGACAGGAACACGCGCACGGGCCGCCTTGGCGGCGATGGCGAGTGCGGTGCGAAATGCCGGTGTGCTGCCGATCACTTCCTCGATCGCCATGGGCACCGCGAATTTTTCCGACAGGGGGCGCAGCTCCGCAGTCGTGCGCGGGGCGATCGCAAGGTCGAGTGCGGCATGCAGGCGTTCACCGGTCAGTGGCTTTTCGAGCAGATCGCTGATCCCCGCGGAGAGCGCGGCCAATTGTGCGCGCCGTGTGCCCGCTTCGCTGAGATACAGGACTGGCAGCGACGGGCGCCAGTCGCGCATCGCCGAAATCGTCTCGGCAAGGCCGACTTTTGCTGTCGCTTCGTCGATCAGAACCGCATCGAGCAACAGCCCGTCATGCGTGCCCAGCGTTGCAATGGCGCGCTCCAGCGTGTCCGCAAACAATGTGCGCCAGCCGCCGCGTGACGCCAGCGTGCCGACGATTCGGCGCTGGCTCTCGTCCGCATCGACGAGCAGCAGCATCCGGTCACCCTGCAATGTCGCCAACGCACCGCCCCTTCCGCTCCGGTCACGGCCACAATTGGCCGCTGAAAGCAGGGGATGTAGCGATGAGGTGTAAAATAGCCCTTAAGCGCTGCGGGATTGCCGCGCCGCTCTTGCTAGACATTGCCTGCTCCGGTTAAGGCAGGGCAGGATTGGCGTCGGCCATGTGTCGACGTGCTTTTTAGTCAAGGGAAATCGACCATGGCCGAACAGGATATTCGTGAAGCTTCGAAGACTTACGAAGGCTTCATTGCGCTGACCAAGTGGGGAACGGTGGCCTGCGCCGCAATCACTGTCCTCGTCGTCATCCTGATCTCCTGAGCGCGCCATCCGCATGGCCGTCAGGATCGCCGCGCTCCGTGAAACCGCTTCCGGCGAACGCCGCGTCGCGCTGACGCCTGAGGCCGCGAAGAAATTCATTGCGCTGGGCGCAGCGGTCGCTGTTGAATCGGGCGCAGGCGAAGGTGCCGGCATTTCCGATGCCGATTATGCAGCCGCCGGCGCAACGGTGGCTGACCGCAAGGCGACCCTTTCCGGCGCGGACATCATTCTCGCCATTCAGGGTCCTGATCCTGCCAGCATCAGTGGCTATGCGCCCGGCGCCTGGCTCGCCGCTTCGCTCAATCCCTTTGGTGAACGCGCGCGGGTCGATGCCTATGCCGCGGCGGGGATTGAGGCGCTGGCGATGGAGTTCATGCCGCGCATCACCCGCGCGCAATCGATGGATATCCTCTCCAGTCAGGCCAACCTCGCCGGGTACAAGGCGGTGATAGAGGCGGCCAACGTCTATGGCCGCGCCTTTCCGATGATGATGACCGCCGCCGGCACTGTCAGCGCGGCCAAGCTGTTCGTCATGGGTGTCGGCGTTGCCGGGCTGCAGGCGATTGCCACCGCGCGCCGCATGGGTGCGCAGGTCTCCGCGACGGACGTCCGCTCGGCGACCAAGGAACAGATCCAGTCGCTCGGTGCCAAGCCGATCTTCGTCGAAAGCGTGGCGGGGATCGAGGGTGAAGGCGCCGGCGGATATGCCACCGAAATGTCGGACGAGTATAAAGCGGCCCAGGCCGAGCTCGTCTCCAGCCATATCGCCAAGCAGGATATCGTCATCACCACCGCGCTGATCCCCGGCCGGCCCGCGCCGCGCCTGGTCAGCGACGCGCAGATCGCAACGATGCGCGCGGGCAGCGTGCTGTTCGATCTCGCGGCCGAGAGCGGCGGCAATGTCGAAGGATCGGTGCCCGGCGAGCATGTCGTGCGCCACGGCGTTACCATCATCGGTGCGCGCAACGTTCCCGCCACGCTTGCGGCAGACGCTTCGGCGTTGTTCGCACGCAACCTCTACAATTTCCTCTCCGCCTTCTGGGACAAGGAAACGAGCAAACCCGTCCTCGATGAGGAAATCGGCAACGCCATCCGCCTGACCCAGGGCGGCAAGGTGGTCAACGAGAGGCTGCTGGGTTGAAGATCCGGCAAGTCGCCGGCCGGGTGAGGGATCATCGCTGGCTCGTCGAGCCTATGTGCGTGGTCGTCTTTGGATACAGCTACGGCAAGGACATGGCTCTGCGCGACAATGCGCCTGACATCGCCATGGTTCAGGAGACCGAATAATGGACTTCATCACCATCCTATCGATTTTCGTGCTGGCCTGTTTCGTCGGCTATTATGTCGTCTGGTCAGTCACGCCGGCGCTGCACACGCCGCTGATGGCGGTGACCAATGCCATTTCATCGGTGATCATCGTCGGCGCGCTGATTGCGGCGGCGGCGGGTGGACGCGGTCCTTCCGGCCTGCTTGGCCTGGTCGGGATCGTTCTGGCCAGCATCAACATTTTCGGTGGCTTTGCGGTCACCGCTCGCATGCTTGCGATGTACAAGAAGAAGGAGCGTTGAGGATGATCCGCTCCGCCACCCCGCTCCTCGCAATGGCCGCACTGGCCATCGCCGCTCCCGCTCACGCCAGTGAAGGCGCTGCTGCCACCCCCGCATGGGTGATGCTCGCCTATCTGGTTTCGGGTATCCTCTTCATCCTCGCGCTGCGCGGCCTCTCGTCGCCGGCAAGCTCGCGTCAGGGCAATATGTACGGCATGGTCGGCATGGCGATTGCCGTGGTGACGACATTGGTTTCACACCCGCCGTCCTTTGAGCGGCTGGTGGATGATGGCGCGGGGGATGTTGCCTTCGCCGCCGCCATTGACTGGACACAGATGGGCTTTGTCCTTGCCGCTATCGGCCTTGGCGCGGTGATCGGCATTGTCACCGCCCGCCGCATCGCGATGACCTCCATGCCGCAGCTGGTGGCCGCCTTCCACAGCCTTGTCGGCCTCGCCGCAGTGCTGGTGGCCGCTGCCGCCTTCCTCAATCCCGGCGCCTTCGGCATCCTCGGGGCGGATGGCCTGATCAGCCCGGTCAGCCGCGTTGAAATGGGGCTGGGCTCGGCCATCGGCGCGATTACCTTCTCGGGATCGGTGATCGCCTTCCTGAAGCTCAACGGCAACATGTCGGGCACGCCGATCCTGCTGCCTGCGCGCCATGTCATCAATCTCGGCACGCTGCTCGCGATCATCGCGCTCACCGGCTATTTCACGATCGACCAGAGCCCGTGGATCTTCTGGACGATCACCATCCTCGCCTTTGTGATCGGCTTCCTGTTGATCATCCCCATCGGCGGCGCGGACATGCCGGTCGTCGTTTCGATGCTCAACAGCTATTCCGGCTGGGCGGCAGCGGCGATGGGCTTCACGCTGCAGAACAGCGCGATGATCATCACCGGCGCGCTGGTCGGCTCTTCGGGCGCGATCCTTTCCTACATCATGTGCAAGGCGATGAACCGCAGCTTCATCAGCGTTATCGCTGGCGGCTTTGGTGCAGAGGCGAGCGCCGGCGGAGACGCCGCCAAGGTCGACCGCCCGTGGAAGCGCGGCAGCGCCGAGGATGCGGCCTATATGATGAAACAGGCGGAAAGCGTGATCATCATCCCCGGCTACGGCATGGCAGTCGCGCAGGCGCAGCACGCGCTGCGCGAGATGGCGGACCTCCTCAAAAAGGAAGGCGTCAGCGTCAAATATGCGATCCACCCGGTCGCGGGCCGTATGCCCGGCCACATGAACGTGCTGCTCGCCGAAGCGAACGTCCCCTATGATGAGGTGTTCGAGCTGGAGGACATCAATTCGGAGTTCGCCCAGGCCGATGTCGCCTTCATCATCGGCGCGAACGACGTGGTGAACCCCGCTGCCAAGACCGACAAGTCATCGCCGATCTACGGCATGCCGGTGTTTGATGTGGACAAGGCCAAGACCGTCTTCTTCATCAAGCGCAGCATGGGCGGCGTCGGTTATGCCGGCGTCGACAATGATGTCTTCTACATGGATCAGACGATGATGCTCCTCGCTGACGCCAAGAAGATGTGCGAGGATATTGTGAAGGCGCTCGCGCACTGACGCGCTAGCAGGGGCGAGCCCTCAGCTCGCCCGCGCCCACACCATTGTCCGGCAGAATAGCGAGACGCATCCGCGCACATTGAGGCGTCCGCTTTCCACGCGGACGGTCGCGTTGAAATGGCGGCCTTCCTCGGGGCTATAGCCGCGCCCGGTCCAGCGTTCGCCCTCGCGGGTGAGATTGGTGAACACTTGCACACCCACCAGCGGGCGTTCGCGCAAGGATGCGTTGGGGTTGTTGGTATCGCGCGCGCCGCCGGCCGGTTCGTCCACCAAAATACGGCTGATGCGTCCACACAGCGCCGCGCTGCCGTTGGAACAGGGCGCGATGGTGATCACGGCCTTGCCGTCATCAGTGCGCCAGCGGCCGGCGATGGAATTATTGTCTGCGCTGGCTGGCGCGGCAAGTGCGACCCCTGCAACAGCGGCGATCATGGCGGTGGAGAAACGGCGCATGGCATGGTCCCTTTGCTTCATCAGCACTCTTGGCATTCCCTATGCCAGAATGCATCATGGGGGGGAGGGAGTGCAACCATGAAACTGATGCAAGGCGCAATGGCGGCCCTGCTTGCGGCGACGGTGATGACGTCGGCGGCAGCGGCCAAGGTGATCGACGTGGCCGCGGGGGAGGGCGCGCAGCAGAGGCTGCAGGAAGCGCTGATCCTCGCCGAACCGGGGGATACCGTGCGCCTCGGCGAAGGGGTTTTTGTTCTGACAGACGGGCTTAGCCTTGATGTCGACGGCGTCACCGTGCGTGGTGCCGGGGCGGAGCGGACCATTCTCGACTTCGCAGGCCAGCAGGGCGCTGGCGAAGGGCTGCTCGTCACCTCGGACGATGTTGTGCTGCGCGATTTTGCCGTGCGCGACACCCGCGGGGACGGGATCAAGTCCAAGGCCGCGCACCGCATCGTCTATTTGAACCTCAAGGTCGAATGGACGGGCGAGCCCGAGACGAGCAACGGCGCCTATGGCGTCTATCCGGTCGAAAGCGAGCATGTGCTGATCGACGGCGTGTTCGTCCGCGGCGCTTCCGATGCCGGCATTTATGTGGGCCAGTCCCGCAACATCATCGTGCGCGATTCGGTCGCGGTCCAGAATGTTGCGGGGATTGAGATAGAGAATAGCTATAACGCCGACGTCCACGACAATGTGGCGACCGGCAACACCGGCGGTATCCTCGTGTTCGATCTGCCCGGCCTGCCGCAGCAGGGCGGACACAGCGTGCGCCTGTTCGACAATATCATCGTCAACAACATGACCGCCAATTTCGCTCCGGCAGGCAATATCGTCGCGACGGTGCCGGCCGGATCGGGCGTGATCGTCATGGCCAACCGCGACGTCGAGATTTTCGACAATGTCTTCGAAGGCAATGGCACGGCCAACATCATGATCACCGCCTATCGCTATGGCGAGATGAGTGAGGGTTATCAGCCGCTTCCTGTGCGCATCCGCGCGATGGGCAATCTCCACGGCCGCACCGGGTTCCAGCCCGCGCTGCCGGGCGGGGCGGAAATGGCGGCGGCCTTTGGCGGCAACCTGCCGCCCGTGTTGTGGGATGGCGCCGGCGGCCCGATCAGCATCGCTGACCAGGTTGGCGCGATCAGCCTCGGCCTGCCTGATCTGACGCAGCCGCGTGAAGCCGCGCGCCCTGGGCCCGTGGATCTCTCCGCCCCGGCAGACTGGCCGCGCGTTCCCGCAGTCGTCCTGCCCGCCAGCATGGAGGCCGCCGCAGCGGCAGAATGAGCGGCAGGCTGCGCATTTCGGGGAAGGGGACGGCGCGTGCGAGGCGCGCTCTCGCCGCGCTTCTCGCTGTTCCGTTGTTGCTCGGCTCCGCGCCCTTGCCCGCCGTGTCGGACAGCGCGATCATGGCGGAGGCATTCCCCCGCACCCTCTCCGAATTCGGTTTCTTTGCAGGCTCGCCCGACCGGCCGGTGGCGGCGCTGCGCCCCTATGACCTGCGCACGCCGTTATTCACCGACTATGCCGACAAGCGCCGCTTTATCTACATGCCGGCGGGGACAGAGGCGCGCGTCAGCGGCGATGGCCTGATTGAATGGCCGGTCGGCACTGCGATCATCAAAAGCTTTGGCTACCCGCAGGCTGACGGCGGCTATCGCACCATCGAAACCCGCCTGCTGCTGCGCCGCGCCGCGGGCTGGGTGGCGCTGCCCTATATCTGGCGCGCTGACGGCAGTGATGCGGATTTGAGGATCGCCGGCGGCCGGCAACCGGTCAGTTTCACCACACCGTCGGGTCGGGCGATGACGATCAGCTACGCTGTGCCGAACCGCAATCAGTGCAAGACCTGCCATGAAACCAGCGGCGAAGTGACGCCGATCGGCCCGCGCCTGCGCAATATGGATATGGCGCCACAGCATCGCCCGGCCATCGCGGGGGCCGACTGGACTCTCGCGGTGCTGCCGCGCTGGGACGATAGGGCCCAGCCTGTCGCGTCACGTGCCCGCGCCTATCTCGATGTCAATTGCGCCCATTGCCACAATCCGCGCGGATCGGCTTCCAACAGCGGCTTGTTCCTCGAATATGAGCGCCCGCCATCGATGACGACCGGCCTCATGAAACGCCCCGTTGCCGCCGGGCGCGGCAGTGGCGGTTTCGACTATGCCATCGATCCCGGCCATCCTGAACGCTCGATCATGCTTTACCGCTTGCGCAGCCTCGATCCCGGCATCGCCATGCCCGAACTCGGCCGTGCCACTGTGCATGAGGAAGGGGCAGCACTGCTCGATCAGTGGATCGCAGGGATGGAACAGCGCTAGTCACGTCGTAAATGCCGGCCTTGCGCGCCGGTCCGTTTCCGCGCACCTTTGCACCCATGTCTGACCCCATTCTCCACGATTATTTCCGCTCCTCCGCGAGCTACCGTGTGCGCATCGCCTTGAACCTCAAGGGGCTCGATTACCGCGCCGTGCCGACCAGCCTGCTCGCGGGCGACCAGCGCAGTGAGGCCTATCTGGCGCTCAACCCGCAGGGCTTCGTGCCTGCGCTGGAGGTTGACGGCCTCGTGCTCACGCAAAGTTTCGCGATCATCGACTGGCTCGATCGCGCCTATCCCGAACCGCGCCTCATCCCGGAGGATGCGGCCCCCAGAGCCGGCGCGCTCGCCATGGCGATGACCATCGGCTGCGATATCCACCCGCTCAATAATCTGCGCGTGCTCAAATATCTGACTGTTGATCTCGGCCTCAGGGATGAGATCCGCGACCGCTGGTACCGCCACTGGATCATCGAAGGTTTCACCGCGCTGGAGGCTATGGCCGCCGGTTCCGGCCCCTTTCTCGGCGGGGAAGCGCCCAATATCGCGGACGTTTTCCTTGTCCCGCAGATGGCCAATGCCCGCCGTTTTGATGTGCCGCTCGACGATTTCCCGACGCTCGTCGCCTGTGATGCCGCGGCGTGCGCGCTCGATGCCTTTGCCGCCGCCGCGCCCGATCGCGTCAAGCCGGCCGACTGATCGCGCCCGCTCATGTCTGCCCAGCTCGATCTCGCGGCTTTCCTGCCGTACCGTCTGTCGATCGCGTCCAACGCCGTGTCGGACCGGATTGCCAGCCATTATCAGGCGCGCTTCGGCCTCAGCATTCCGGCTTGGCGGCTGATGGCCGTGCTGGGGCAGGGCGGGGCGATGAGCCAGCGGGAACTGGTCCACGCCACCCGCATGGACAAGGTGACGGTGAGCCGCGCCAGCGCCGCGCTGGTCGAACGGGCGCTGGTGACGCGGGAAGCGAGCCATAGCGACGGTCGTTCGCACCATCTCGCGCTCACTCCGGCCGGCCGTTCGCTTTACGAGGAAATCGCCCCTGCCGCGCTGGCCATCGAAGCGCGCTTGCTCGAAGGGCTGACCGAGGCCGAGCGCGCCCAGCTCGCCTCGCTCCTCGATCGCTTGCGGGATGCGGCCGACGCGCTTATATAGTTGCAGTTGAAACCATCTGTCGCGGAGCAACCATGGCCGACCTGTTTGAAAACCCGCTGGGCCTCGACGGCTTCGAGTTCGTCGAATTCACCGCGCCGGAAAAGGGCATCCTCGAACCCGTGTTCGAAAGCATGGGTTTCACCCGCATCGCGCAGCACCGTTCCAAGGATGTGCATCTGTGGCGCCAGGGCGGCATCAATCTGATTGCCAATTATGAACCGCGCAGCCCGGCGGCCTATTTTGCTGCCGAACATGGCCCTTCGGCCTGCGGCATGGGTTTTCGTGTGCGCGATGCCGCCAAAGCCTATGCCGAGGCGATTGAGCGCGGCGCCGAGCCGGTCGAAAGCCGCACCGGTGTGATGGAATTGCGCATCCCCGCGATCAAGGGGATCGGCGGCGCCTTCATCTATCTGATTGATCGCTACGCCACGCTCGACAATCCCGATGCCTTGAGCATCTACGACATTGATTTCGTCTATCTGCCGGGGGTGGATCGCAATCCGGTCGGCGCGGGCTTCAAGGAAATCGATCACCTGACCCACAATGTTTACGGCGGGCGGATGGCGCACTGGTCGGCCTTCTACGAGCGCGTCTTCAACTTCCGCGAGATCCGCTATTTCGACATCAAGGGCGAATATACCGGCCTGACCAGCCGCGCGATGACCGCGCCCGATGGCCGCATCCGCATCCCCTTGAATGAGGAAGGCAAGGCCGGCGGCGGTCAGATCGAGGAATATCTGCGCGCCTATAATGGTGAGGGCATCCAGCATATCGCGCTCATCTGTGACGATCTCGTCACCTGCCTTGACCGGATCAAGGCGATGGGTGTGCCGCTGATGGCCGCGCCGCCCGCGACCTATTATGCGATGCTCGACGAGCGGCTCCCCGGCCATGGCGAGGCGGTGGGTGAGCTGCAATCGCGCGGCATCCTGCTCGATGGCAGCACCGAGGGCGGCTCGCCCCGTCTCCTCCTCCAGATTTTCGCCCAGCCGCAGGTCGGCCCGGTCTTCTTCGAATTCATTCAGCGCAAGGGCGATGAGGGCTTCGGCGAAGGCAATTTCACCGCGCTGTTCAAATCGATCGAGCGCGACCAGCTCGAGCGTGGCGTGCTGGAAACGGCGCCCGCCGAGTGAAGCGCTGACCGCACGCAAGTGGAGCATTGATCATGACCGAAACGCTCGTCGCGGATACCGCAGCCACCACGGCAAAGCCCCCCTTTGCCGTCAACCGCATCCACCATGTCGCCTATCGTTGCCGTGACGCGAAGGAGACGGTGGATTGGTATGCGCGCGTGCTCGGCTTTGAATATACCACGGCCTTTGCCGAGGATCATGTGCCGTCGACCGGCGCTTATGATCCCTACATGCACATCTTTCTTGATTGCGGCGGCGGCAATATCCTCGCTTTCTTCGAGCTTCCCAACCAGCCGGAGATGGGCAAGGACCCGAACACTCCCGCCTGGGTGCAGCACCTCGCCTTTGAGGTCGCGGACATGGATCAGCTCCGCGCCGCCAAGGCGCATATCGAAGGGCAGGGGATAGAGGTGATCGGCCCGACCTTTCACGGCATCTTCCGCTCCATCTATTTCTTCGATCCCAACGGCCACCGGCTCGAGATCGCCTGCAATATCGGCAAGCCCGAACATTATGCGGAGCTGAAACGCGTTGCCCCGCTGATGCTCAATGATTGGGCCGCCACCAAAAAGGCCCCGCGCCATGCCGAATGGCTCCACAAGGATCCCGACGCCTAGGGCCGGGCCGCGCTTGCAAGGGTTTCGCGCTAAGGCGCAACGCATGTCTTCGTCATTGCGAGCGACCGCAGGTCGCGCGCCAATCCAGGGCGGTTCGCGTTTGCCCTGGATTGCTTTGCTTTGCTCGCAATGACGAACAGGGATGGCGCGGTGTCGGGTTTAATGCTGCTGGCCGCTCGTTCCGCTGGTCACGGGCCTACTAATCGATTTTACCTGCCGCTGTGACCGTATTTGCCAATTTTGCCGATGAATAGGCTTGGGCTATGCAATAGTTATCACTCTGCGCCTTCTCCCCGATCGGCGCGTGACCACCCAGGAGAGCAAGCTATGAACGCCCCGACCAAATGCCCGTTCCCGCATGACAAGGCCCGCTCGCTGCTCGGCCGGCAGAACAAGGACTGGTGGCCCGATGCGCTGCCGGTGGACATCCTCAGCCAGTCGGGCGGTTCGCCCGATCCGATGGGCCCGGATTTCGATTATGCCGCCGCTTTCAAGGCGCTCGATTACAGCGCGCTCAAGGCCGATCTCACTGCGCTGATGACCGACAGCCAGCCGTGGTGGCCGGCCGACTATGGCCATTACGGCCCCTTCTTCATCCGCATGGCCTGGCACGCTGCCGGCACCTATCGCACCGCGGACGGCCGTGGCGGCGCATCGAGCGGTCAGCAGCGTTTTGCTCCGCTCAACAGCTGGCCGGATAACGGCAACCTCGACAAGGCCCGCCGCCTGCTGTGGCCGATCAAGCAGAAATATGGCCAGGCGATCAGCTGGGCCGACCTGTTCATCCTCGCCGGCAATGTCGCCATCGAATCGATGGGTGGCCCGGTGTTCGGTTTCGGTGGCGGCCGCAAGGACGTCTACGAGCCGGAGCGGGACATCTATTGGGGTGAAGAAGATAAGTGGGTCGATCAGGGTGCCATCACCCGCATCTGCCCCGAAGAAGAAGCCGAGCTCGAAAATCCGCTCGCCGCGATCCAGATGGGCCTCATCTACGTCAATCCCGAAGGCCCCGGCGGCAACCCCGATCCGCTGCAGTCGGCGCGCGACATGCGCGAAACCTTTGCCCGCATGGCGATGAATGACGAGGAAACCGTCGCGCTCACCGCCGGTGGTCACGCCTTCGGTAAGGCGCATGGCGCTGCCCCGTCCGACACGTTCGGTCAGGCACCGGAAGGTGAATCGCTGGAACGTCAGGGCTTTGGCTGGCTGCTCGATCCGCAGGAAATCGCCCGTGGCAACATCACCACTTCGGGCATCGAAGGCAGCTGGTCGAACAACCCGACGCGCTGGAGCCACGACTATTTCCGCCTGCTGTTCAAATATGATTATGAACTGACCCGCAGCCCCGCGGGCGCGCAGCAGTGGACCCCGATCAATCCCGCTCCGGAAGATCTCGCCCCCGATGCGCGCGATCCTTCAAAGCGGGTGCCGACCATGATGACCACGGCGGACATGGCGCTGAAGATGGACCCGGAATATCGCAAGATTTCCGAACGCTTCCTTGCCCATCCGGAACAGCTGGATGACGCTTTCGCCCGCGCATGGTTCAAGCTTTGCCATCGCGACATGGGTCCGAAGCAGCGTTACCTCGGCCCGGAAGTCCCGGCCGAAGAGCTGATCTGGCAGGATCCGGTGCCGCAGGGCTATCGTCCGACCGATAGCGAAGTCGCGGCGATGAAGGCGAAGATCCTTGGCAGCGGCCTCTCCGTTGCGGATCTGGTCAAGGCTGCCTGGGCTTCGGCCGGCACTTATCGCAAGACCGACCATCGTGGCGGTGCCAACGGTGCCCGCGTGCGCCTCGCTCCGCAAAAGGATTGGGCGGTCAATGAACCGGCCCACCTCGCCCGCGTTCTTGCGAAGCTCGATGAACTGCGTGCTGGCACGCAGATCTCGATCGCGGACATGATCGTCCTCGGCGGTTCGGCTGCAGTGGAAAAGGCGGCAAAGGACGCCGGTTTCGATGTCACGGTGCCCTTCACCGGCGGCCGTGGCGATGCAACCGCCGAACAGACCGATGCCGAAAGCTTCGATCCGCTCGAGCCGAAGGCTGACGGCTTCCGCAACTATCTTGAAACCAAGATGAGCGTGAAGACCGAAGAGCTGCTGGTCGACCGCGCTTCGCTGCTCGGCCTCTCGGCGCCGCAGATGGCGGTGCTGGTTGCCGGTCTGCGTGTCCTCGGTGCCAACCATGGCGATCGTCCGCACGGCGTGCTCACCAACCGCAAGGGTCAGCTGACCAACGACTTCTTCGTCAACCTCCTGTCGATGGACACCGCCTGGTCGCCTGTCGCCGGGTCGCAGGACGAGGAATATGTCGGGGTCGATCGCAAGACCGGTGCGGAAAAATATCGCGCCACGCGTGCAGACCTCGTGTTCGGTTCGAACAGCGAGTTGCGCGCCATCTCGGAAGTTTATGCCGAGTCCGGCCATGAAGCGAAGTTCGTTCGCGATTTCGTCGCCGCCTGGACGAAGGTGATGAACGCAGACCGCTTCGACATCTAACCGGGGATCAATCCCTCGGGTCGCGGGGGCCGGGCAGCACTTTGGTGCTGCCCGGCCCTTTGCATATGGCCTCCGCTTGGTTCAAAGACGGCAAGGTCAAAAGCCTGAAGGGAAGGGAAGCCCGGCATGAAGCTCGCATCGCTCAAAGGGGGTCGCGATGGCCGCCTCGTCGTCGTTTCGGACGATCTCGCTTGGTACGCCGATGCCGCGTTGATTGCGCCGACTCTGCAGGCGGCGCTCGACAATTGGGCCGATGCATCGCCGCGCCTTGTCGCGCTCGCGACCGATCTCAATCACGGCGTTATCCCGCGTGAACGCTTTCATGAGCGTGACGCCGCCTCACCACTGCCGCGTGCTTACCAATGGGCGGACGGCTCGGCCTATGTGAACCATGTCGCGCTGGTCCGGCAGGCGCGCGGCGCGGAAATGCCCGACAGCTTCTGGCACGATCCCTTGATGTATCAGGGCGGCAGCGACGGATTTCTGGCGCCGCGCGATCCCATCCCGCTCGCTGACGAGGCATGGGGCTGCGACATGGAGGCAGAGGTCGTGGTGGTGACGGGCGATGTGCCGCAGGGCATTGCGGCAGAGGAGGCGCGCGATCACATCCTGCTCGTCGGCCTCACCAACGATGTCTCCTTGCGCAACCTCATTCCCGGAGAACTCGCCAAGGGCTTCGGCTTTTTCCAGTCGAAACCGGCCAGCGCGATGTCACCGGTGTTCGTGACGCCCGATGTGCTGGGTGATCGCTGGGATGGTGCAAAGCTGCACGGCGCGCTCCATGTCGATCTGAATGGCCAGCCGCTCGGCCGCGCCGACGCCGGCGTCGATATGACCTTCGATTTCGGCCAGCTCATAGCCCATGCCGCGAAGACGCGCAGTCTAGTCGCCGGCACGATCATCGGATCGGGCACCGTTTCCAACCGGGACGGGGATGGCGGCCCGGGTCGTCCGGTCGCCGAGGGCGGCGTCGGCTATTCCTGCCTTGCCGAGGTGCGCACGATCGAGACCATCCGCGAAGGCGCAGCCAAGACGCCTTTCCTGCGCCATGGCGACACGGTCCGCATCTGGATGGAGGACGCGCGCCACCATCCGATATTCGGCGTGATCGAACAGACCGTCGGCCCGGCCTGAGCGGTGATCAGGTCACCAGCGCGTCCTTGATGTCGCAGGCCGCTGGGCCGAGGATGACGATGAACAGCACCGGCAGGATGAACAGGATCAGCGGCACGGTCATGATCGCCGGCAGACGCGCGGCCTTTTCTTCGGCGCGCATCATGCGTTCGTTGCGGAATTCGGCCGAAAGGACGCGCAGCGCCGACGCGAGCGGCGTACCATATTTCTCGGTCTGGATAAGGGTCGTAACCACGCCCTTCACCGCTTCGAGATCGACACGATAGGCGAGGTTTTCCAATGCCTGACGCCGTTCGGTGAGGAAGCCGAGTTCGATCGAGGTCAGCGCGAATTCCTCGCCCAGATCGGGATAGGCCTTACCCAGCTCGCGGCTCACGCGGGCAAAGGCGGCGTCGACGGTCAGACCGGCTTCGGCGCAGATGACGAGCAGGTCGAGCGCGTCGGGGATGCCTTTGCGGACGCTGTCGGTGCGCTTCGCCTTCTTGTTGTTGATGAACAGGTCGGGCGCCTTGTAGGCGAGCAGCAGCGGCACCGCGAAACCGCCGAATTTCTTGAGCGGCGACCAGTCGGGGAACAGGTCGAGGCCATAGATCATCAGCGCGGCGATGCCGCCGATGACGATCGGCATCACCATGCGGGCAAAGATGATCGTGACCGCCAGATCCTTGGACCGGATGCCGGCCTGCGCCAGCCGCTGCTGGACATCCTTAAGCTGGCTGTCCTGCAGCACCTTGAGGTTGGTCAGCAGGCTGCGGATGCGGTTGGTTGTGACATTTTTTTTGATCAGCTTCGCGCGCCGCTTGGCAGTCGATGCGGTAATGCCGGCTTTGAGCTGCTCGCGCCGCTCGTTGAGCGATTTCACGCGGCGCAGCATCGGATCGCGCACCAGGCTCGCCTGATAGATGGCGAACACCAGTGCGGCGACTCCGATGGCAGCGAGCATCGTCGCCGCCCAAACGACGTCGACGCCCATGACATAAAGGGGGCTGGCTTCGGCTGCGGAGGTCATGGCTCGTTCGCTCCGTCAGATCTCGAAATTGACCATCTTGGCCATGATGCCGACGCCCATGCCCATCCACACCAGACCGCCGACGCCGGCGATCATCACGCGCTCGTCGTAATGTTCGCCCGACCAGGGGAAGAAGGCTGCGAGATAGTCGGGGTTCATGACGTAAACGAGCACGAAAACGAAGAACGGCAGCGAGCCGACGATCCATGCCGAAGCCTTGGCTTCGGACGACATCGCCTTGATCTTCAGCTTCATCTGCGCGCGCTTGCGCAGTACCTCGGAGAGGTTGGCAAGCGTTTCGGCCAGATTGCCGCCCGTTTCGCGCTGGATGGCGAGGGTGATGCAGAAAAACTGGAACTCGGGAGTCCCCAGCGTGTCCGCGGTTTCCTGCAATGCAGCTTCCATCGACTTGCCGATGCGGATGCGTTCGATCACCAGCTTGAATTCGACGCCGATCGGCCCGGGAATTTCCGTGGATACGGCGTGCAGCGTTTCTGCAATCGGCAGGCCGGAGCGCAAACCGCGCACCAGCAGATCGATGGCGTCCGGGAATCGGGCATTAAACTTCGCGATGCGGGTCGAGATCAGATTGCCGACGACCATGTGCGGAATGCCAAAGCCCACCATGAAGGCAACCATGATGGCCAGCAGGAACGGCAAGCCCTGCAGCAGCGCCAGGCCAGCAACCACGATCGTGATCCCGGAGCAGACCGTCATGTAGTTGGATAATGTCCACTTTTTGCCCGTTTGCCGCAGGCGAAGCGCCATCTTTTCCGGGTTGGGAATCAGCTTGGTGATGCTGCTTTCATGGGCGGGCAGGCGCGCGGCAATGGTCCGGCGCATCTGCTCCGCCAGCGTTGCTTCGCTGGACGGAGCGATACGGTCGGTCATCGCCTTGAGACGCCGTTTCAGCTCCTTCGCCGGATTGGGCCCGCCGAATGCGATCAGCAGCAATGCGACGCTGGCGATCATCGCCACACCGATCATGATCATGCTGCTGTCCATAGTGGTCGTGTCTCGCGCTCGGCTGTGGCGTCAATGCATCGGGGCGGAAGGCCGCCCGTCAGGCTGTCTTCTTCTTTGGCAGCAGAGAGGGCAGGGCCGTCAGCTTGCCGAGAAGCGAGGATTTCTGGGTCGAACCGGACGAAGGCTTCACAACCTCATCCTCGTCCTCGTCCTCCGCCGCTGCTGCCAGAACGCTCTGCATCAGCTTGGTAAAGCTGGCCGAAACCTTGGTCCCGCGGCCGGCGTCGGCCATGCATTTGCCCAGCTTGGCTGCCTTGACCGCCAACCGTGCATCCTCTGGAATGAGGACGTCGATCGGGCGTTCGATCGTGGCCTCGAAATCCTTTCGAGAAATTTCGAGATTGTTGGGCGACACTTTGTTGGCGACGATGATCACCTTTGACCCGGGGCAGGTGGTCTTGAACGACGCCAGCAGGCGAATGGTGTCGCGTGCCGCAGCCAGGGACAATTCTGTCACCAGTACGACCGAGTCCACATCCTGCAGCATGTGCGGATAGGTGATCATCATGTGACGCGGCAAATCGATCACCGTCGTTTCGAACGCGGCGTTGATCTCTTCGCGGAGCAGGAAGAATGTTCCGCCATCGCTCAGCAGCGGCTGGTTGACCGGCGCCTCTGCCGACAGGATCGCCAGATTGTCATTGGCACGGACCATCGCCCGCTCGATGAACAGACCGTCGATACGCGCCGGATTGTCGATCGCGTCGATCAGGCCCCGGCCCGGTTCCAGATCGAGCTGGAGAGCGCCGGTTCCGAAATGCACGTCGAGGTCAAGCAAGGCCGCACTGCGCTTGGCGGCGTGGCCGGTCAGCCAGGCCAACGATGTCGCGACAGTCGAAGCGCCCGCACCACCACGCGTTCCGATTACGGCAGTCACGCTATGGCGTGTCCGGCCAGTGGCTTCGGCATGGCGCGGGGCATTCAGCATGGCCTGCGCATGCATCAGCACGTCGCGCACCTGCTCGGGGAACACCGGCTTCAGCAGATAGTCGTGGATGCCGCTGGCGACGAGATCGCGGAACAAGCGCACATCATTGACCTGGCCCATCGCGATGACGACGGTGCCCGGTTCGCACACCTCAGCAAGGCCGTTGATATCGTTGATCGGGTCGCTCGATTCGCTCAGGTCGACCAGCAGGATGGTGGGGCTGGCCGTGATCGAAAGCGACTGGACCGCATTGCGCAGACCGCCCTTGTGAACCTTGTCGACCTGCCAACCCATGTCAGCGACGACAGGGCGAACGATTTCGACGGTGTCCTCGTCGCAGAGATAGGCTGCGAAACTCTCACGCGTCTGCTGGTTCGGACGAAATGGAGCGTTCATCAGTTGCCTCCGCCGCCACTGGTGTTGGTATTGGAAAGTCCGCCAGCGCCGGTAGGCGGTGCAGCGCGGTAGGCTTCGATCGCCTTGGATGCGGTCAACGGGTCATTGCCCGTGCCGCGCTGACCGCTGACCAGGTCGGTCGGGTCGGCGACCATCGCGGCCAGATTGGCGTTGTTGGCACAGCCGTAATTGGATGTTGTGGTGGCATTGCCGAACGCTGCCGATCGGGTTCCCCAATCGGGGCATCCGTCCACACGGGCAGATGCCCGGGTCAGGACAATGCGCATATGGCCCGAAGCGATAGCGCCTTCGGTGATCGGGGCATGGTCCGCCAACATCATCCCGCGGCGGGCGATCAGCATGGCGAGGGCGTCCCGCGCGGCACGCGGCGATGCGCCCGAAGCATTGTCGATGGCGATACGGTCGCCGTAACGAACGCCGAGCGCATCAAACCAGTCGTTGATACGACGCTGTTCGACAGGCGAGAGATTGCCTGAGCGGGCGTCAGCATCGAACACGAAGCTATCGATGCGGACCACCGGCTGATGGACTGAATCGAGGCTGCGGTTGATGGCCGCATCGCTGCGTCCGCCACTCATGCAGCCTGAAAGTGCAAGGCCGAGGGCAATGGCAGGAAATAGGGTCAAGCTACGCATGGCTTTCGTGTCTCCTGTCGCTCGCGGTTACTGGCGGAAGCTGAAGCCGGGTGCGGCTTCGCTCGAGCTGTTGCGGTTGCGGGTGGTGCGCCCGCCGGTCGGCTGCGGCTGCGGAGCCGGCAGCGCGCCGATAGCGCCCATGCCGGGCTGGCTTACCGGGCCGCCGGTGGTTGTGCCCTGTTCAAGCGTCGGCATCGGGCGGCGGCCACCGGTCTCTCCATCCGCCATCGAGTTGAGCAGCGTGCGCTGCATGTCGGTGGGGTTGCGGAAAGCGTCTGTCGGCAGAACGATCTGATCGGAGCTGACTGGGCGGACCAGGTAAGGCGTCACCACAATCACCAGTTCGGTGTCACCGCGCCGGAAATTGTCGGATTTGAAGAGGGAGCCGAGGATCGGCATATCGCCCAACCCCGGGGTCCGGTCGATCGCGCCGACCGAACGGTTGCTCATCAGGCCGGCGATCATGAAGCTTTCGCCCGAGCCCAGCTCCACCGTCGTTTCGGCGCGACGCACCGACAGGGCGGGGATTTCAATGCCCTGAACGCGGATCGACCCTTCGGTCGTCAGTTCGGACACTTCGGGGCGGACGCGCAGGCTGATACGGCCGTTCGACAGCACCGTGGGCGTGTAAGCCAGGCTGACGCCGAATTTCTTGTAGGTGATGGTGATGCCGCCGGTCAGCGGATCGGGTGCCGGCACAGGATATTCGCCGCCGGCAAGGAAATCGGCAGTCTCACCCGAAACAGTAGTCAGGTTCGGTTGAGCCAGCGTCGCCACCATCCCCGACCGTTCCGCGAGATCCAGCGTGCCGAGCAGGTCAAGGCCGAACAGCCGTCCGCCAAGGCCCAGAGTCGCGGCGTCCTGAAGCGGACGGATAACATAATCCAGTGGCGGCCGTGTGCCGACCGGAAGGCCGGTGCGCGGATCATATTGAACTGGCACAGTGCTGCCCGGGAACACCCCGGATTCCGTTGTGATTTCTTCGATCGAGCCACCGTTGCGACCACGGAAGGCACCAAAGATGATGCCATTTCCGTCACCATCACGGCTGGTCAGGTTGCCGCCGATCTGACGGATGACTGTGCGGTTCACTTCCGCAATGCGGACCTGCAGATTGACCTGCAGCGGCGTTGCGGTCTGGAGGCGGGAAATGACCCGGGTCTGTTCGCCAACAAAGGCCTGCACCAGACGGTCGGCCTCAGCGGCATCTTCCGGCGCTGCGACGGTACCGGTGAGCAGCACAAGGCCGTTCATCGTGTTCACGTTGATCTGCGCATCGGGCATCGCCAGCGTCAGCATCTGGTCGATCGTCTCGATATTGTTGCCGACGCGGGCAACCACCGAATAGACAACCCGGCCAGAGGCGTCAGTGGCATAGATGCTGGTTTCACCCGGCGCCTTGCCGAACACGTAAAGCTGGGTCGAAGACCGCACCTGAACGTCTGCCACATCCTGGTTCGCGACAAAAACGTCGGTCATCGGGGTCGGCAGAGTGATCAGACGGCCGCGACCGACAGACAGCAGCAGATCGGCGCTGGTGTTGGTGGAGCGGGCGGCCTGGGCCTGAACCGGATCGGGGATGCTGCCGGCGGCAGCGAAGCCGAGCCCGAGGGCCATGGCACCGGCCATCAATGTGCGGCGCATGCTGGAATGCTTCGTCATGTCAGTTGTTCCCCACGGGCACGATGGAGACCTGATCGCCGCGCACAACGCGCACCGACGGGCCGGTCTGGACAGGAGCAGCCGCAGGGGCCGCTCCGCCGGGAGTAGGCGCTCCGCCACCCGCGTCAGCGGGCTGCGGCAGCGAGCTGCGAGGCGGCATGCCGCGGCGCAGGTAACGGGAAACGTCGCCGCCAGTGGTGGCCGATCCGCGGCCGGCTTGCGGCCGCGTGCCGGCCCCGCCGAGCAGGCGTGCTTCGCCGCGGGCATCGCCGTCGCGCGGCACAGAAACCGCGCCTGATGCGATGGCTTCTTCAAGTTCGCCGGCAGTGTCGGCAATCGAGCGCAGCGCCAGCGAGATGGTGCCGGTGGTCCGCGCAACCGCGATCGCTTCGGCAATGCGCGGCGTTGCTTCCAGAGTCACAGTGCCGAAAACGGTCGGCGTGCTGTTGCCATTCTCGTCGGTCGGGGCGGTGCGCTGGTCGACAGCAAGAACACGCAGGTTCCGCACGATTGTTTCAGTGGTGTGGAGCTTGATCGAGGAATTTTCCTCACTTTCGAGGCTCATGGTCAGCAGCAGGTCAACCCGGTCACCCGGAAAGACAAAGCCTGCTACGCCCTGGTCGGCGGACAGCGGCACCGTAATGGCGCGCATGCCCGGGCCGAGTGCGGCCGCGAGGAAACCGCGATCACCCGGATTGACGAGCGCACCCTTGGTAATGGGGGCACCGGCGGTCATCGCGACACGCACGACAGAACCCGCCAGCGCATTCATGTCCGCCTGGCCTTCGACATAATATTGTTCCGGCTTCACCAGACCTTCCGGCCATGCCTGAAAGCGCAGCGCGTCGGCAGTGAGGATCGTTCCCACCGGAAGAGCGCGCGTCGCCACCATCACCCTGGGCCCCGAGACCTCCGGAGCTGCGGCCGCGCGTGCGGAAGGGGCGGAAGAACCGCGCATGAACTGGTAGACGCCGAATGCGGCCCCCAGCGCGATGACCAACGCAACGACGGTCAGGATGACTTTTCTCACGTCCATGACGGCTCAGGCCTCCTCGGCTCTCCGGTCCACAAGCGCCCCTCGCGGGACATCAGGTGACGGCGATAAGCGGGAAATGGTTAAGATACTGTTGGTGAAGCGCCCAAAGACCGCCCGCAGCGATGGCGACGCCATAGGGAAGCTCAGGGTTTTGCTCGGATTTGCTCAATCGTTTGCGGATGATCATCACGGCAGCGATCACGCCGCCAACCAGCGCCATGACCATCAGCAGCGATGCCAAGAGGCTGACGTCGATCCACAGCGCCAGTGCGCCGATCATCTTGACGTCGCCGCCGCCGATGCCGCCGATCGCGAATAGCGCCACGAATGCAGCGAAAACCGCGAATGCCACACCGATCTGCAATGCGATGTCGGGCCACAGCGCCATGTCTGCATACCACCAGGCAAGCGGCGCGGTGAGCGCGATCGTCAGATTGAGCCGGTTGGAAATGATGCGGTGACGCAGGTCGCTGACCGCCGCGACGGTCAGCAGAACGGCAAGCAAGCCTGCCAGCATCAACGAAAATGGTCCCGCGGTCATTGCACCGGGGCTAGACGAAAGCCCTTTCTAAACCGTAACCAAGCTCATCCATGTAGGACTGAGCCTTGACCGATCAGCCATCTTTCGATTTCGACCGCCGCCGCATCCCATCAGGGGCTGTGGTTGATCATGTTCACGCACCTGACGGATGGCCGCTGCGCCGTATTCGCTGGACCGCGCCGGATGGCGTTCCGAAAGGGAGCCTGCTGTTCTTTGGTGGCCGCGGGGACCATTTCGAAAAATATCTGGAGACATTTGAGGATTGGCGCCGCCGCGGGTGGCAGGTGACCAGCATCGACTGGCGCGGACAAGGTGGGTCGGGCCGGATGGCGGCCAATCCCAATGTCGGGCATATTGATGACTTCGCCATCTGGATTGACGATATCGCGCATCTGTTCGGCCAATGGCAGGGCGAGAGCGCCGGCCCGCATGTCATCGCTGGCCATTCGATGGGCGGGCATCTGCTGTTGCGGGCCCTCGCCGAACAGCGCGTTGCGCCTGACGCCGCTATCCTTGTCGCGCCGATGCTCGGTTTTCTTGCGCCCTATCCCGACTGGCTCGGGGAAAAGGTTGCCGGGCTGATGTGTCGCATCGGCGATCCGGCGCGGCCTGCCTGGAAGATCAGCGAGAAGCCGGGAAGCCCGCTGGCAGCCCGCCGCCAGCTGCTGACGCATGATGCTGCGCGTTATGATGATGAACAATGGTGGCATGAAGCGGTGCCGGAAACGCTGCTTGGGCCCGGCAGCTGGGGTTGGGTGCGCGCGGCCTACACATCGTTTCTGAAAATGGCGCAGCCCGGGGTGCTGGAGTCCGTCAATGCGCCGGTGCTGATGCTGGTTGCGCGGCACGACGGGCTTGTGTCTTCCAAAGCCGCGATCCGGGATGCCGCGCGGTTGCCGGACTGCACGCTCCATGTTTATGGGCGCGAGGCGGCGCACGAATTGCTCCGCGAAGCGGATGGCGTGCGCAATGACGCACTGGCGCGGATTGACGCATTTCTGGACAGGGTAGTGCCGCAACGATGAAGCAGGTCGATGTTGTAATCGTTGGCGGAGGAATTGCGGGTGCCAGTCTCGCGGCAGAAGTGGCGCCGCATGCTTCTGTTGCCATCCTCGAGATGGAAAGCCAGCCCGGCTATCATGCGACCGGCCGGTCGGCAGCTTTCTGGAGCGAAACCTACGGCGGGCCGGCGATCCAGCCGTTGACCACCGCATCAGGCGAGCCGCTTGAAAGCGGCGGCTTCCTCCAGCCGCTCGGCGCCATTCAAATTGGCAAGGCCGAACATCGCGAGCGGCTCGATAAGTTTCTGGGGGACTTCGCCGCCAGCGGCATTGCGCTCGAGGAAATCGACCCCCGTGATCACATCCCCGGTCTGCGTGAAGACTGGGTGCTCGGTGTGCGGGAGCCCACCTGTGCCTATATCGATGTCGCCGGCCTCCATGCCGCCTGTCTTGGCGCGGCGCGCAAGGCGGGCGCCGAGGTGCTCACCCGTGCTGAACTCCAGTCGGCACGCCGGGTCGATGGCGGCTGGGAGGTGGAAACCGGGGCTGGCCCGTTGCGGGCCCGTATCCTCGTCAACGCGGCGGGTGCATGGGCGGACCATGTCGCCACGCGCTGCGGTGTCGCCCCGATCGGCATTACGCCCTACCAGCGCACGCTGGTGCAGCTCCGCACCGATCCCGGCGCGCCTGAGGATCTGCCGCACGTCGCCTCGCTCGACGCCAGCTTCTATTTCAAGCCCGAGCCGGGTGGGCGCATCTGGCTGAGCCCGCATGACGAGACGCAAGTCGAACCGGGCGATGTCGCGCCGGAGGAACTGGACGTTGCCATTGCTATCGACCGCTTCGAACATGTCGTCGATTGGCGCGTGGCGGCGGTCGAGCGCAAATGGGCGGGGCTCCGCAGCTTCGCCCCTGATCGCAAGCCCGTATATGGCTTTGCGCCGCAGGAGCCGGCCTATTTCTGGTGTGCCGGGCAGGGCGGTTTCGGCATTCAGACGGCACCGGCCGCAGCCAGAGTGGCCGCTGCACTGCTGCTCGGCATTGCTCCCCATGCGAGTGTCGCGGGCATTGACCCCGCAATGTATCGGCCCGAACGCTTCTCTGTCTGAGGGGACTGGCAGGCGCCTGCGCTATCGCTTACCTTGTTCGCGACCGTGATGTGATGCCGGGAGGACCAGATGGCGCATTATTTCGAGATCAAGCAGAACAAGGCCGGCGAATTCGTGGCCTATTTCAAGCACAACAGTGAGACCATCTTCTGGAGCGAAGGCTATAAGAGCAAGTCTTCGGCGGAAAATGCCATCGAATCGATCAAGAAGAACGGGCCTGGGGCTCCCACCAAGGAAGCCGACTAGGCTTGACACGCTGGCGGGTGGCCGGTCCGGCTAACCGCCAGCGCCATTCGCTGCGACCAGCGCGGCTTCGCAGGCCAGCTGGTCGGCGCGTTCATTATCCGCGTCTCCGGCATGGCCTTTGACCCAGCGCCAGTCGATGCTGTGCCTTGCCGCTGCCGCATCGAGCCGCTGCCACAGGTCGGCGTTGGCGACCGGCTTTTTCGCCGCAGTGCGCCAGCCATTCCTTTTCCACCCGTGGATCCAACGGGTGATGCCGTCCTTCACATAGATGCTATCGGTCGAAAGGATGACGGTGCAGGGCCGGGTCAGCACCTCCAGCGCCTGGATCGCAGCCATCAACTCCATGCGGTTGTTGGTGGTCAGCGCTTCCCCGCCGGATAGCTCGCGCTCGCGCGTTCCGGAACGCAGGATCGCGCCCCAGCCGCCCGGGCCCGGGTTGCCTTTGCAGGCCCCGTCGGTCGAAATATGCACTATGCTCATTCGCCCAGGATCGCCCCCGGCTTTGCCTCACGATAGAAAGCAAGGCGGCGCAAATAGGCCAGCGGATCCTTGCGGGAAACGAGCGCGTCGGGCGGCGTTTCCAGCCAGTCGAGTGCCCGGGTCAGCAAGAACCGCAATGCCGCTCCCCGCGCGAGCACAGGCAATGCTGCCACTTCAGCAGGGGTGAACGACCGGACGCTGCCATAGCCTTTGGCAAGGCCCGCCGCGAGCGGGGACTGATGGGAACTGCCGTCTGGACTGAAGCACCAGGCGCCATGCGTGACAGCATAGTCATAGGCGGTGATATCACGGCAGGCGAAATAGAAGTCGATGATGCCGCCGACCTCGTCACCGACCATCAGAACATTGTCCGGAAACATGTCGGCATGGATGACCGAACGGGGCAGATCGGTAGGCCAGTTGCCATGGAGGAAGGCCAGTTCCTCCTGCACCATCTCGCCAAGCCCCGGCGCGATCTGGTCAAACCGGTCGCCGATGCGCTCGTTCAGTGCGTTCCAGCCGGCAAGGCTCAAAGGATTCTCGGGCCCGTCCTCGAAATCGGCAGCCGCGCTGTGAAGGGAGGCGAGCGCCTGCCCGGCCGCATGGGCTTGACGCGATGTCGGGCGGCTGACCGATACGCCGTCGAGGAACTGGATCAGACAGGCTGGCTTGCCGGCAAGCGATTGGACATGGATGCCCGATTTGTCGGCAAGGATGCGGGGTACCGGGCATCCGCGTTCGGCGAGATGGTCGGTAAAGGCGATGAAGAAGGGCAGATCACCCGCGTCGACCCGCTTTTCGTAAAGCGTCAGGATGAAACGGCCGCCACCTGCATCGATCAGATAATTGCTGTTTTCAACGCCTTCAGCGATGCCTTTGGCGCTCTTGAGCGGCCCAAGCCCGTAATTGTCGAGCAGTGCGGCAATATCCTCCGCGCCCACATGGGTGTACACAGCCATCAGGCAGCGGTGGCCGGCTCCAGGCCGCGCGGAAGTTTGAAGACCATGTCTTCAGTTGCGGTTTCGACCTGCCGTTCATCGACAGTGAATCGCTCTGCGATGGCCGTCACCACTTCGCGCACCAGCAGTTCGGGGGCGGATGCTCCGGCTGTCAGGCCAACCGTTGTCGCGCCGTCGAACCAGCTCCAATCGATGTCGACCGCCCGCTGGATCAGTTCGCCGCGCGCACCCATGCGCTGTGCGACTTCCGCAAGGCGCAACGAATTGGAACTGTTGGGCGCACCGATCACCAGCACCAGCTGGCATTCATTGGCAATGGCCTTGACCGCGGCCTGCCGGTTGGAGGTGGCGTAGCAGATGTCTTCGCCCTTGGGCGCGACAATGGCGGGGTAACGGGCCTGCAACGCCGCCACGATGTCCGCCGTGTCATCGACCGACAGGGTCGTCTGGGTCAGGAAGGAAAGGCTGGTCGGATCCGCAACCTCGATCGTCGCGACATCCTCGACCGTCTCCACCAACGTCATTGCGCCGTCCGGCAGCTGACCGAAGGTGCCGATGACTTCCGGGTGGCCGGCATGGCCGACAAAGATGATGTGGCGCCCTGCTTCATGTGCACGCTCGGCCTGGCGGTGCACTTTGCTGACCAGCGGGCAGGTCGCATCAATGTAGGAAAGTCCGCGCTCTTCGGCCTTGCGCGGCACTGCTTTCGGGACGCCATGGGCGCTGAACACCACCGGCACATCATCAGGCACTTCGTCGAGTTCTTCGACAAAGATAGCGCCCTTGGCCTTCAGGCTGTCCACCACATAGCGGTTGTGGACAATTTCGTGCCGGACATAGACCGGCGCGCCATAGCGCTCGATCGCCAGCTCGACGATGCGGATGGCGCGATCGACCCCGGCACAGAAGCCACGCGGCGCGGCAACCAGCAGAGTCAGGGGGGGCTTGGCGGATAGGGCAGCAGGGTCCATGCGCGCTACCTATGGCCGAAGCGGCGCTACGGCAAGGGCACAGCTTTCGTGCCTCCGCGCGGTTGCGCGTGGGGAGGGGCGAGGATAAGAGCATTGCCGTCTCCGGCACAATTGGTCCGGGACCATCATTTCCGGGAAGTTGAGAAGCCATGAGCCTGATCCGTCGCAAAGCCGCCATGACTGCCCTGATTGGCGCGGCGGGTGCCAGCCTTGTCGCCGGATGTGCGCGCGATAACGAGATCGACCTGTCATCCGGCGTCGGCATTACGGCTTCGCGCAGCCTGTGTCCGGCGGTCGGCGTGCCGACACACACCGGCGATGTCACCTTGTTCGATCCGGCAACCAGCCGCGATGCCGCGGCGATTGATGTGGTGGCGACCATCACCAATGTGCGCACCACCTGCAATGATGCCGCCGAACGTATCTACGTCAGTTCGGCCTTTGATGTGGTGGCAACGCGGCGCGATGCCGGCCCTGAGCGCGAGGTGGTTCTGCCCTATTATTCTGCCGTGGTGCAGGGCGGCACCGCTGTTGTCGCCAAGGACGAGAATCAGGTCGTCATTCGTTTTCCGGCGGGATCGACCCGTGGCACCGGTAGCGGCGTCGGCGGTGCCTATGTCGACCGTGCTGCGGCAACCCTGCCTGATGATATCCGCGAACGCATCACCCGCCGACGACGCGCTGGCGAGCAGGATGCTGCGATTGATCCGCTGTCCGAACCCGATGTGCGTGCCGCTCTTGCACGTGCGAGCTTCGAACTGCTGATCGGTTTCCAGCTCACACAGGATCAGCTGCGCTACAATGTGACGCGCTGAGCCTTCCATTTTGGCCTGTCACCTCCGGGGGAATCCGGACATTCAGAGGCAGTGACACGGCCAGCGGCACCAGCCGGTGCCGGTCTCCCGCCCACGCGGGCTTGATGATGTGGGATATAAGGCATGACCATTTACACCGTGATGGCGGCGCATCTCGATGCCGCGCTCGATGCTCTCGAAACGGACGGCCTTCTGCCGCAGGGTCTTGCCCGCACTGCCGTTACGATAGAGCCGCCGCGTGATGCCAGCCATGGCGATATGGCGACCAATGCCGCGATGGTGCTGGCCAAGGGCGCTGGCACCAACCCGCGGGTCCTGGCCGAGGCGCTGGCCCCGAAGCTGGAGGCATTGGGCGAAGTCGCGTCTGTTTCCATTGCCGGTCCCGGCTTCATCAACTTGACGCTGACCGAACAGGCATGGCGCGATGAGCTGGCGATCATCACCTCGATTGGTGCCGATTATGGCCGCTCGGATCGGGGCGGCGGACGCACGGTCAATATCGAATATGTCTCCGCCAACCCGACCGGGCCGATGCATATGGGGCATTGCCGCGGCGCGGTGGTGGGCGATGCCCTTGCCAGCCTGCTCGCCTTTTCCGGGCATCGCGTGGTGCGCGAATATTATGTCAATGATGCCGGCGGACAGGTCGATGTGCTCGCCCGCTCGGCCCACCTCCGTTACCTTGAGGCGCTGGGCCGCGACATTGGGGACATCCCCGAAGGCCTGTATCCCGGCGACTATCTGAAGCCGGTGGGAGAGGCGCTGGCTGCAGAATATGGCGCGCGTTATGCCGATGCGCCCGAGGGTGAGTGGCTGGTTGAATTCCGCCGCTTTGCCGTGGCGCGGATGATGGAATTGATCCGCGCCGACCTCGCCTTGCTCGGCATCCACCACGATCTTTTCTCGTCCGAAGCCGAGTTGCAGGAAGCCGGCCTGCCTGCGCAGGCTGAGGCATGGATGCGGGAGCGCGACCTTGTCTATGACGGGGTGCTGGAAGCACCCAAAGGCGAGACGCCGGACGATTGGGAGCCGGTGGAACTACCGCTGTTCCGCGCGACGCAGTTTGGCGACGATCAAGACCGGCCGATCAAAAAGAGCGACGGCAGCTGGACCTATTTTGGCGCGGACCTCGCCTACCATCATGAAAAGGCGAAGCGCAGCGACGAGCTGATCGACATCTGGGGCGCTGACCATGCGGGGACGGTGAAGCGGATCAAGGCAGCGGTTGCCGCGCTGACCGGTGGCGCTACCCGTTTCGACATTGTCATTATCCAGATGGTCCGCCTGATGCGTGCTGGCGAACCGGTGAAAATGTCCAAACGCGCGGGCAATTTCGTCACGCTGGCCGATGTCGTGCGAGAGGTGGGCAAGGATGTGGTGCGCTTCACCATGCTCACCCGCAAGGCTGACGCGCAAATGGATTTCGACTTTGCGAAGGTTGTCGAAGCGTCAAAGGACAACCCCGTTTTCTATGTCCAATATGCCCATGCGCGCATCCATTCGCTGGCACGGCGCGCTGTCGAGTCGGGCATTGACGTCACCGCCGTGCCCGATCTGTCCCGGCTTGATACAGTTGATCTTGATCTTGCGCGGCTGGCAGCCCGCTTCCCGCGGGTGGTGGACAGTGCAGCCTCGGCCCGAGAGCCGCACCGCATCGCGTTCTATCTCAACGAATTGGCAGCCGCTTTCCATGGCTGGTGGAATCTCGGGAATGATGATCCGTCGCGCCGCGCAGTTCAGCCGGACGATCCGTCAACCACATCCGCAAGGCTTTTCTTAACCGCGTCGATCGGGCAGGTAATCCGTAATGGTCTGGCCCTGATGGGGGTAGAGCCGGTGGAGGAGATGCGCTGATGAATGAGCGGGAGGGACCCTCACTCCAATTCGAGGCCGAGGAGCGTCTGCCTTGGCTCGAACCGATCGAGGAAGTCGAGGACGATAACGGCCATATCGTCAAGCTTATCGGCTTGGTCCTTGCCGGCCTGCTCGTGATCGGCGGCATCGTTGGCGGCCTGTGGTACTGGCAACAGAATGCCGGGGGACGCGGAGAGCTGATCGCGGCACCGGAGGAGGCCTATAAAGTCTCGCCTGAGCCGGAAAAGGCGCGTTTCGACGGGGATGGGACCGTCGCGGTCGCGGCGTCCGAAGGGATCCGTCCCGAAGGCACAGTTGACCCCAATCGCCTGCCTGAACAGCCGGTTCCGCCGGCCGTTGCCGCGGGTCGGTCAGCGGCGCCTGCGCCCAAGGGCGCAACGCCGGCACCCAAGGCTGCTGCGCGGTCGGTTGCCACGACGGCGCCTGCTGCTCCTGCCGCGGCACCGGCCGCTTCGGCTGGGACCAGTGGCACTGTGCAGTTGGGGGCATTCGCCAGCGAAGGCGCAGCAGCGCGCGCGTGGGATAGCCTTAAATCCCGGTTCGAATGGCTTGCGCCCGTCAACCGGACGATCGTGCCCGCCACAGTCAATGGGCGGACCGTTTATCGCCTTCAGGCGGCTGCCGGTTCATCGAGCGCGGCACGCAATCTGTGCGCGCGGTTCCGCGTGGCGGGTGAGAATTGCATAGTCCTGCCGTGAACGCGGGCACCCGCTGGCGATGATTCCCGCGATCTTCGGCCTTTCGGGGCCGCTTTTGAGCGATGCCGAACGGGCCTTTTTTGCTGCGGTCGAACCGCTCGGCTTTATCCTGTTCGGGCGCAATATATTTGATCCCGGCCAGGTGCGGGACCTCACGGCTTCGCTGCGCGACCTCAGCGGTCGACAGGATGTTCCTATCCTGATTGATCAGGAAGGCGGGCGTGTTGCGCGATTGAGGGCGCCACACTGGCCGGAGTTTCCGGCCGCCCGTTCATTCGGGGCGCTTTGGCAAACCGCCCCCGCAACCGCGATAATGGCAGCGCGCGCCAATGCCGAGGCACTCGGTGCCATATGCGCCAGTGTCGGCATCAACACCCCGTGCCTGCCGGTGCTCGACCTCGATCTTCCCGGTGCGCATCCTTCCATGATCGCTGACCGTTCTTTCGGCAGTGATCCGCTCTGCGTGGCGGCGCTGGGCAGGGCGGTGCTGGACGGGCTGGCCGATGCCGGTGTTGCCAGCGTGATGAAGCATGTCCCTGGCTATGGCCGGGCGGCGGTCGACAGCCATCATGGGCTGCCGGTGGTGGATGCAGATGAGGCCTTGCTCGCCGCCGACCTTGAGCCCTTCGCGGCACTGGCAAGCCGATCATTGATGGCCATGACTGCACATGCCGTCTTCACGGCTTGGGATGCAGACGCACCGGCGACACTTTCCGCCACCATTATCGAGCATATTGTCCGGCAGCGGATTGGCTTCGACGGCCTGCTGATGACCGACGATATCGCGATGGGCGCGCTGAGCGGCGACATGGCGTCAAGGGCGCGCGCTGCCATTGCGGCAGGGTGCGATGTGGTGCTTCATTGTTCGGCAGACATGGCGGAGATGGAGGCGATGGCTGCCGTTCTGCCGGAGGTCAGCGTCGAAACCCTGCTTCGTCTAGGCCGGGCGATGGCCGGTGTTACCCTGTGCGCTGAAGAGAGTGCGATCGCCCGTAGCAAGGTGGCGCTTGCGCGGCGGGATGCGCTGGTGGCATCAGTGTCCGCGTGAACGCGGATCCGACCTTCGACGATTTTCTGCTGGCAGATCGGCCACCTGCGCCCGATGCCGAGCGGTTGCGGCTGGATATCGACGGCTGGGAAGGGCCGCTTGATCTCCTGCTCGCCATGGCGCGCACGCAAAAGGTCGATCTCAAAGCGATCTCCATCCTCGCGCTGGTGGACCAGTATCTGGAGTTCATCGACCGGGCTCGTCACCTGTCGATAGAGTTGGCCGCCGACTATCTGGTGATGGCCGCCTGGCTGGCGCTCCTCAAATCGGCGATGCTGCTACCAAAGGAAGCACAACCTGATCCCGATCCCCAGGAATTGGCGCTGAAGCTGCAGTTGCGGCTCGAACGACTGCAGGCGATGCGCGATGCGGGTGCGCGGCTGTTCGCGCGCGACCGGCTGGGACGTGACGTGTTCGCCCGCGGTGCGCCAGAAGGGCTGCGCACCATCCGCAAACGGCAATGGGATGCGAACCTGTTTGAACTGATGCAGGCCTATGGCGGGGTCGAGGCCCGCCGGCAGCCGGTGGTGCATATGGTTGCACGCCGGACTGTGATGACGCTTGATAGCGCCATCGAACGCCTCTCTGCGATGATTGGTATCGCCCTCGACTGGACCGATCTTGCCGCTTTCCTGCCTGGCGATGTGGACCCCGAATTGCGCCGTTCCGTGCTTGCGTCCAGTTTCGTGGCCGCGCTGGAATTGGCACGCACAGGCCGCATCGACATCGCGCAGGATCAGGCTTTCGCGCCACTCTACCTTAGAAAGGCGGCCAGATGAGCCAGCCCGTGCCCGATTTTGAACGCGGCGTCGAAGCCGCAGTATTTGCCAGCTCGGAGCCTCTGACCGTCGCCGACATCATCGCCCATGTGGGGGAGGGTGATGTGCGCGGCGCGCTGGATATGATCGCTCAGCGCCACGCCGGAACCGGCATCGAATTGGTCGAGCGCGGCGGGCGCTGGCATTTTCAGACGCCGGGCGATCTGGCCCATCTGCTCCGCCGCACGCGGGAGGAGCCGCGCCGGCTTTCGCGGGCCGCGCTCGAGGTGCTGGCGATCATTGCTTACCATGAGCCGGTCAGCCGCGCCGAGATAGAGGCGATTCGTGGTGTGCAGACCGCCAAGGGGACGCTCGACGTGTTGATGGAGGCGGGCTGGATCCGGCCCGCTGGCCGCCGCGATGTGCCGGGACGCCCGCTCATTTATAAGACGACCCCCGATTTCCTGACGCATTTCGGTCTCGAAAGCCGCCGTGACCTGCCGGGAATCGACGATTTGCGAGCGGCGGGCCTGCTTGAACCCGTCGATGTCGCATTTGACGCGCTGGAACTGGAACCGGCCGAGGATAGCGACTAGATAGGGTTGAGAATGCGCGCGGGCCCGATGGTGGGCATATATCGCGCCGATGGAGTCGATCATGGGTAGCTTCAGCATCTGGCACTGGCTCGTCGTGGGCATCATCATCCTCTTGCTGTTCGGCAAGGGCCGTTTTTCGGACATGATGGGTGACGTCGCCAAGGGCTTGAAGAGCTTCAAGAAGGGCTTGGCTGAGGATGAGAATGCCGCACCGGAGGCACCGGCGCAGCGCATTGAAGGCCGCCCGGCCACTCCGCCTGTCACGCCGGAAGAGACTGTCCGCGACAAACAGGCATAATCGCTTGCCGTTTGTCCCCGGCGCCATTGCGGGACCCAAGCCGAGCCGTGTCAGCGTCATGCGACACGAACGGACTGTAACGGGATAGACCGATCGCATGTTCGATTTTGCACCCACCGAGCTTTTGCTGTGCGCGGTTGTCGCACTGGTGGTGATCGGCCCCAAGGATCTGCCCAAGGCGATGCGGTTTGTCGGCAAATATGTCGGCAAGGCGCGCGGTATGGCCAAACATTTTCGCAGCGGCCTCGACACCATGATGCGCGAGGCTGAGCTGGAGGAAATGGAAAAGCAGTGGCGTTCGCACAATGAGGCGATCATGCGCGCTTACCCGCAGATTACCCCCGGTGCGTTTGATCCGGGATCTGTGAACGGCCCCGGCGGCCCCATCGACGCGACAGTGACGAAAAGCGAACCGCGCCATCCACCGGCTTCGGTTCCAGATCAGACAAATGCCGCGCCGCCACCCGCGACCGGCGAGGAAAAGCCGCAATGACTGCCGAGCAGGTGGTGACAGACGCCGCGCCGGATGGCGCGCCTGACGTTGATCCTGACAAGGCATCCATCGATGCTTCGCGCGCGCCGCTGCTCGATCATCTCGTTGAATTGCGGCGGCGGTTGCTTTGGTCGTTCGGCGCGCTGCTGATCGGCTTTATCATCTGCTTCAATTTCGCGCGGGAAATCTTCGCATTTCTGGTCCAGCCGCTGCTCGCCGAAGGGCAGGGCACGCTGGTTTACACCCAGCTGTTCGAAGCCTTCTTCGTGGAGCTGAAAGTGGCGCTGTTTGCTGCGGTTTTCATCTCCTTCCCGGTGTTTGCGACTCAAATCTGGCGCTTCGTGGCTCCGGGGCTCTATCGAAATGAAAGGCGCGCGTTGCTGCCGTTCCTGCTGGCAACGCCGGTGCTGTTCATCGCGGGTGCGGCCGCCGCTTATTATGGCGCCATCCCGATTGCGCTCCGGTTCCTGCTCGGGTTTCAGGGCAATGTCGGCGGGGTCGAGCAGGAAGCCCTACCCGGGGTCGGAAACTACCTCGATTTCGTGATGCACTTTGTGCTGGCGTTCGGCATCGCTTTCCTGCTGCCGATCCTGCTGATGCTGCTTGAGCGCGCGGGCATTGTCACGCTGGCACAGCTT
>CANHQT010000012.1 GCA_947463325.1 Sphingomonadaceae bacterium | reverse complement strand
GACTCATCAGTCGATACCGCGACGTACTGGAACGTATGGTCAGAATCGGGGCCACCTTTGAAAATGTCGACCTCGAGACATTGGAGAAAGCTACGATCAATGTCGGGACTGGTCAGTTTGAATTCGACCTTCGTGGCGTGATCGACATCGCCGCCGAAAAGGCCCGCCTGACCAAGGCGCTCGACGTTTCGACCAAAGAAACCAAGAGCCTAGAAGGGCGCCTGTCCAACCCGAGCTTCGTTGAAAAGGCCAAGCCCGAAGCGGTCGAAAAGGCCCGCGCCGACCATGCCATGCATCAGGCCGAAGCCGACCGGCTGGCTGCGGCGCTGGCTCGCCTGGGCTGAACCCTTACTTCGGCGCGACAGGAGCAGTCGTGCCGCAGCGCGCGTAATCGCCTGCCCGGCATGCCGCGACATCCGCCTGCCAGCGGGCATAGGCCGCATCATAGGCGGCTTGTGCCTGACGATGCGCTTCCATTGCAGCTTCGTAACGGGCGCGCGCCTGCGCGACGGCCGTCCGCTGCGCTTCATAGTCGGCAACCGCCTGATTATACTGCGCGGCGCTCGCCTCATTGGCGCGATCCTGAGCGGCAGCGTCGGCAGCCGCACGGCGGTTAAGTTCCTCCGTGCCCTCGTCCGTACCAGCGACAACCGTGGTATTCGGCTTGGATTGCGCCAGCACAGCCGCTGGCAGCATCAGCATCGTCGCACCCGCAATGATGGCCTTGCTTGAAATCGCCATGGCTGCTTCCTCCTGTCCGCATCAATTCACCTAGTCCGAACCTTTGCTAGCCGCTTTCGTTCCGGCGCGGCAATAGCGGGGCAATCAGTCAGGATGTATGTGGGCTGCGTCAGCATCGCCGGTGATGCGGCTCCGGGGGGTCACCTCCCGCTCCTCTGCCGGACGCGCGGCCGCCGCCTCGGCTGCTGCCTCTGCCGCTTGCTGGGCAGCGACTGCACGCGCTTCGGCGCGTGCGGCAATCCGCGCTTCCTGCTCGCGCGCACGGGCGGCTGTTGCAGCCTCCTCCTGCCGGGCACGATCCACGGCAACGGCACGCTCCCTTCGTTCCGCTTCGGCAGCAATTGCACTTGCAGGCATGTCTTCCCGGCCATGGTTATAATTGACAAAGTCGGGCCGAATGGGCCCCTCATCGGGGGAGACTGGTCGGCGAACCGGCGGCGGCGCGCTGCGTTCAACGGGCGGCCGTGGTTCAAATGCGGATACGGGGGGCTCTGGCACAGGCGGCGCAGACGACGGCGGTGGGGCCGTGTCAGGGCCGGCGGTGCGCGGCGGCGATGCCGGCCTGTCGCGCCGTGGCTCGATGCGGATCGGCTGGATGGCATCACCGCCTTCCATGCGCCCTGGCCGGGGCCGACGGAGCTGCTCTGCCGGACTATCGGTCGGCACTGTCACAGGCGTCTCGGGCGTAGGCATCATCGCAGGCGGAGCCCCACGCCGGCCGCCACGCCGCCATCCGTCAAATCGGCGCGCATAATCCTCGCGCGCGCGCCGCTCGTCCTCGAGCCGTTCAGCCCGGCGCCGCTCGCGCACATAATCGTACCGCCGTTCGCGCCATTCGGGCCGGTCGCGCCAGTGCGGCCGCCAGCCGCCTGCCCAACCGCTGTCATAGGCGCCGAAACCGTAACCGAGAAAAACCTGCGAGCTGTAGCTGGCAGCGACGTCGCGGTCCCAGCGGCGCTGGTAGGACGCGGCCAGTATCGCGCGCCCGCGCCGGTGCAGGGCGATCGCCCGATCCTCCGACCGTGGCGATGGCGTATCCATCATCAGCTGGCCTTCTGCACTATACCATGCGACCAATTCCGGCCCTTCGAAGGCGTAGCTCTCATAGACATCGCGGACGAGGTAGGGCGCGGCGGCACGCGGCAAATAGAAATACTGGATGACACCGAGCGGGGAAGGCTCGACGATCAGCATCTCGCCTTCGTTCGACACCCAGGCATAAGCCTCGCGCCCGTCGAAGCGGAAGGTGAAGTCGGGCGGCGCGCTGCCGATGGCGCGGGCGAGGCCCTCGGCCGTGTCGATCCAGCGGTAGTCATCGAAAGCATCCGAAGGGCTGCCGGCTCGGGGCGCTGCCGCATCCCGCCAGACCGGCGGGGGCGGTGCACGCCAGCCCCGGTCGTCTGCCGGGCGCTTGCTATAGACCGGCGGGGGCAAGGGCGCAGGCTCGTCGATAGGCATCATGCAGCCGGAAAGCAGCAGGCCCGCTCCCGTTGCGGCTGAAAGCCATACTGCTCTGATCGGTTCGGCCATCGCGCTGTTCCTCTTATGCCCGGCATCCGTAACGGTGCCGCAACCCTGTCATGCCATCCGATTGCTGGCGCAGGGATGAACAATATGGTCGCAAGGCTGCCTTGCCCGGGCTGACCGGGACCCGCATATGCGAAGCCCTTGTCCTTCCCGAACAAATATGGAACAGCGCGGCTCATGAGCCTTACCCACATCAAGGTGCGCGGCGCGCGCGAACATAATCTCAAGGGCGTCGACGTCGATCTGCCGCGCGACTCGCTGATCGTCATCACCGGCTTATCGGGTTCGGGCAAATCATCCCTCGCCTTCGACACCATCTATGCCGAAGGGCAGCGGCGCTATGTCGAATCGCTGTCCGCCTATGCCAGACAGTTCCTCGAGATGATGCAGAAACCGGACGTCGAGCATATCGACGGCCTCTCTCCCGCCATCTCGATCGAGCAGAAGACAACCAGCCGCAACCCCCGCTCGACCGTCGCCACGGTCACCGAAATCTACGACTACATGCGCCTGCTGTGGGCGCGGGTTGGCGTGCCCTATTCGCCCGCAACCGGGGAGCCAATCGCGGCGCAGACGGTGAGCCAGATGGTTGACCGGGTAATGGCGCTGCCGGAAGGGACGCGCGCCTATTTGCTTGCGCCAGTGGTCCGCGGCCGCAAGGGCGAATACCGCAAGGAAATGGCGCAGTGGCAGAAGGACGGCTTCACCCGTGTACGCATCGACGGCGAATTTCACGAAATCGACGATGCGCCGGCGCTCGACAAGAAATACAAGCACGACATCGAAGTGGTCGTCGACAGGATCGTCGTGCGCGAAGGGCTCGAAAGCCGGCTTGCGGACAGTTTTGAGACTGCGCTTAAGCTGGCGGAGGGGCTCACTTATGTCGACCTTGCCGATACCACAGTGGCGGAACTGGCTGGCGGAATGTCGGGCGGGGAGGGTATGGGCGCGGGCAACCTAAAAGGTGCCGGACTTCCACCCAACCGCATCGTTTTTTCAGAGAAATTCGCCTGCCCCGTCTCAGGCTTTACCATCGCGGAGATCGAACCCCGGCTGTTTAGCTTTAACGCCCCGCAAGGCGCTTGTCCGGCATGCGACGGCCTTGGTGAACGGCTCGAGTTCGACGAAGAGCTGATTGTCCCCAATCATGCGCTGAGCCTCAAGCAGGGCGCGGTCGTGCCATGGGCGAAATCCAATCCGCCAAGCCCTTATTACATGCAGGTGCTGGCGAGCCTCGCCAAGGAATTCGGCTTCTCGCTCGACATACCTTGGCAGGATTTGTCAGGCGAAGTGCAGCTTGTCATTCTTCACGGCACTGCGGGGCAGCCGGTTACTCTCACATTCATGGACGGACGCAAGAGCTACAGCGTGCGAAAGCCATTTGAGGGCGTCATCGGCAATCTCAATCGCCGCATGGCGCAGACCGAAAGTGCATGGATGCGGGAGGAGCTTTCGCGCTTCCAGCGGCCGCACGCTTGTGAAACCTGCCATGGCGCGCGCCTCAAGCCCGAGGCGCTGGCGGTGAAGATCGCTGGCGAGGACATCAGCCTCTCCGCAAGGCGCAGTGCTGCTGACGCGCTTGATTGGTTCCGTACCCTTGCGGACAAGCTGACCGCTCAGCAGCGGCAGATCGCGACGCCGATCCTTAAGGAAATTGTTGAGCGGCTGGGTTTCCTCGACAATGTCGGGCTCGACTATCTCAATCTCGACCGGACGTCGGGCACGCTCTCTGGTGGGGAAAGCCAGCGCATTCGTCTGGCGAGCCAGATCGGGTCGGGGTTGTCGGGTGTGCTGTACGTTCTCGATGAACCTTCAATCGGTTTGCACCAGCGCGACAATGACAGATTATTGGCCACTCTCAGACGGTTACGCGATCTCGGTAACACGGTGATCGTGGTCGAGCATGACGAGGATGCGATCCGCGCCGCCGATTGGGTGGTGGACATGGGGCCGGGCGCCGGCGTGCATGGCGGAACAGTGGTAGCCGAAGGGCCGCTCGAGGCGATCCTTGCCAATGAGGCGAGCCTGACCGCCGACTATCTGACCGGGCGCAAGCGCATCGACGTGCCGCAGCAACGCCGGATCGCGGCCAAGGGCAGCGAAGCAATCCGCACCCGCGCCAAGCCGGCGGTCAAGCCGACCAAGAAGCAGCTCAAGCTCCTCGAAACAGAGGGCAAATTCCTGACGCTCAGCGGCGCGCGCGCGAACAATTTGCAGAATGTCACCGCACGCATTCCGGTCGGCACCTTCACCTGCGTCACCGGCGTATCGGGGTCGGGCAAATCGAGCCTTGTCATCGACACGCTGCAAGCCGCTGCAAGCCGCGCGCTCAATGGCGCACGGGTGATCGCGGGGCCGCACGACAGCCTCACCGGCCTCGAGCATTTCGACAAGGTGATCGATATTGACCAGTCGCCGATCGGCCGCACCCCGCGGTCAAACCCGGCGACCTATACCGGCGCCTTCACCACCATCCGCGACTGGTTCGCCGGCCTGCCGGAAAGCCAGGCGCGCGGCTACAAACCCGGCCGTTTCAGCTTCAACGTCAAAGGCGGACGCTGCGAAGCATGCCAGGGTGACGGGCTGATCAAGATCGAGATGCACTTCCTGCCCGACGTCTATGTGACGTGCGAGGTATGCCACGGCCAGCGATACAACCGCGAGACGCTGGAGGTGAAATTCAAGGGCAAGTCGATCGCCGACGTGCTCGACATGACAGTCGAGGATGCGGTCGATTTCTTCAAGGCGGTGCCCGCGATCCGCGACCGCATGGCGATGCTGCAGGAAGTCGGCCTCGGCTACCTCAAGGTCGGACAGCAGGCGACCACCCTGTCGGGCGGCGAAGCGCAGCGGGTGAAACTGTCCAAGGAATTGTCACGCCGCGCCACGGGCAACACGCTTTACATCCTCGATGAGCCGACAACCGGCCTTCATTTCGAGGATGTGCGGAAGCTGCTCGACGTGCTCCACGCCTTGGTCGACCAAGGCAATACGGTGGTGGTGATCGAGCATAATCTGGACGTCATCAAGACCGCCGACTGGATCATCGATCTCGGTCCCGATGGCGGTGTGGGCGGCGGAGAAATTGTCGCGGAAGGAACGCCGGAAGACATCGTCGCCAGCAAACGCTCCCACACCGGCCATTATCTCGCGCCGCTGCTGGGGCGCTAGCCGAGACAACCCCCGCCCGGCGCCGCGATCCTTGGTTCCGAGTTCGGAGAAGTGTTTGTAGCCGGAGCGACCGCGCAGGACCGGCTTCGGCCAGGGCTATCCCCGCTCGCCTAATAATAAGAGAGGTGGGTTGCCTTGCCCCTGAAGATCCAGTGGGCAAGCAGCGAATAGCCGAGGATCACCGGAAGCACGAACACTGTGCCGACGAGGATGATCGAGAGCGCCTCCGGGCTCGCAGCTGCTTGCCAAATGTCCAGCCGGTCAGGGATGACATAGGGATAGAAGCTGTAGGCGATGCCGATGAATCCCAGCGCGAACACTGTGCCCGCCCCAGCGAGCGGCACCCAAGACAGCGCATCATCATGCCGCTTTGGCCGCGACAGGAAAATGGCGAGGCCGATGAACAGTACGGCCGACATCATCGGGATGGGCAGCAACGCGATAATCTCCGGCAGACTGAACCAGCGGTCGAAGATGCGTTGGGAGAGGAGGGGCGTTACCAGCGAAACCGCGGCCATTGCCGCTGCGGTCGCCCACAGACCCAGCCGCGCCCAGCGCACGCTGCGTTCCTGCAGCGCGCCTTCGGTCTTGTAGATCAGCCAGCAGGCGCCAACGAAGACATAGCCGGCAGCAAGACCCGCCGCAGCGAGCAGACAGAAGAGCACAGCGCCCAGTGACTGGTCGAAGCCGAGGATATAGGCCCCCAGCATATAGCCCTGCGCCAGCGTCGCCATCAGCGAACCGCCAATGAAGCTTTTGTCCCAGAGATGCTTGCGGTTGGGTTCCGCCTTGGCACGGAATTCGAACGCCACGCCGCGCAGGATGAGCCCGGCGAGCATCACGAACACCGGCAGGTAAAGCTGTGTCAGGATGATGCCGTGGGCAATCGGAAAGGCGACCAGCAACAGGCCGATGCCGAGCACCAGCCATGTCTCATTCGCGTCCCAGAAGGGCCCGATCGAGGCGACCATCAGATCGCGCTCCTCCCCCCGTGCCAGCGCGCTGAGCATGCCGACGCCAAGGTCATAGCCGTCAAGGATGACGTAGAGCAGGATGGACAGGCCCATCAGCCCGGCAAAGATCACCGGCAGCCAGAAGGGGTCTATGAACGGCTCCATCGGTTTACTCCGCCGGGGCCAGGGGTTCGCGCAGAGGCCGCGCCGGACCCTCTCCGCCGCCGGGCATGGGAAACATCGGCTTGCCCTGTGGCGCAGCGTCACCGCGTTTCGCCAGCTGGAAAATCACCAGCACATAGGCCGCAAGCAGGGCCGCATAGATGGCAAGATAGAGGATGAGCGTCGTCGCGACCATGCCTGCCGGCACCGGCCCAAGGGCATCTTTGGTGGTCAGCACGCCGGTCACCAACCAGGGCTGCCGACCGATTTCGGTTACATACCAGCCCGCGAGCGTTGCCACCCAGCCGGAAAAGGCCATGCCGACCAGCAGTTGCAACAGCCAGCGCGGCGCGCCTTCCATCCCCTTTCGGCGGATTTTCCACCAGGTGAACCAGGACACCAGCAGCATCAGCATGCCGATGCCCACCATCACCCGGAAACCCCAGAAAACCGGTGCGACAGGGGGATGTTCACCCACGAAGTCGTTGAGCCCCGGCACCACGCCATTTGGATCATGCTTGAGAATCAGGCTCGCGCCATTGGGAATGCCAATCTCCAGATGGTTGGTGCGGGCTTCCTCGTCGGGGATAGCGAACAGGACAAGCGGGACGTTTGGCCGCGTTTCCCAGTTTCCTTCCATCGCCGCCACCTTTGCCGGCTGATGCTCCAGCGTGTTGAGACCGTGAAGGTCACCGACGAGGATCTGCACCGGGATGAGCAGCGCCGCCATCGCGATCGCACTGCGCAAAGCCTTAGCCACGCCATCGCCACGGTCACCGCGCAGCCAGCGGTAGGCACTGATCCCGGCGATCAGGAACGCGACCGTCAGCCCCGATGCGATCAGCATATGCGTCAGGCGATAGGGCATGGACGGGTTGAAGATCACCTGCGCCCAATTGGTCGCATGCACCACCCCGTCGCGCAGCTCAAAACCCGCAGGGGTGTGCATCCAGCTGTTGAGAACGAGAATCCAGAAGGCCGAAAGTGTCGTCCCGGCCGCCACCAGCACGGTTGCCAGCGTGTGCACCCAATTGGGCACACGCCGGAACCCGAACAGCATGATGCCAAGGAACACGGCTTCGAGGAAAAAGGCCGTCAGCACCTCATAGGCGAGCAAGGGGCCGGCGATATTGCCGACGCGTTCCATGAAGCCTGGCCAGTTGGTGCCGAACTGGAAACTCATGGTGATCCCGCTCACCACACCCATCGCGAAGGACAGGGCGAACACCTTCACCCAGAAGCGATAGGCATCCATCCATGCTTCATTGCCGGTGCGGTTGAAGGCGAGCTTGAACGCCAGCAGCACCCAGCCGAGCGCGATGGTGATGGTGGGAAAGAGGATATGAAAGCTGATGTTCGCGGCAAATTGGATACGCGACAAAATGAACGGGTCGAGCTCGCTCATGACCCGCTCTCCCGCTTACCGCCCGGCACCGCGAACAGCCGGTCCTTAAACTCCAGCGCCTTGACGATACGCGATCCGAGGCTGAGCAACTGCACCAGCCGCTCAGTCTCCAGCCGCTGGACGTCGGCATACCAAGCGGTCAGCAGTTCGATCTGGTCATGCATCGCGCTCATCCGCCCCTGTGCATGCGCTTCCGCCGCATCGTGGGGTGTCTGCAGCATGAGTTCGCGCAGCACGGTCATGGTCGGGTCAATCTCGCGCTTCTTTCTCTCCTCGACCAGCGTTCGCATGATGACCCAGACATCGTCGGGCGTCACGAAATGGTCGCGCCGATCATCGGGCAGATGGCGCAGCTGAACGAGGTTCCAGCTCTGCAGCTCCTTAAGGCCCATCGAGACGCCGCCGCGCGAAAGCCCCAGCGCATCGACCAGATCATCGGCATTGAGCGGCCGGTCCGCGACGAACAACAGGGCGTAAATCTGACCGACCGTGCGGTTGATGCCCCACCGGCTCCCCATCTCACCGAAATGGAGCACGAAGGACTGGATCAGCGGAGGAAGGTTCATGGCTCTCTCAATATTTCAATAATTATTGAAATAGTCGGAGAACGCGTGGCCTTCAAGGTCCAGTTAGGCGGGATATGCGGATTTTCTGCGCCGGGCGCGAGATCGAAGCCCGGCCGGGAAATCGACAGAAGATCAGCCGGCTATGCGCCCTTTTGCCGAGGCGAGCTGGCCGTCCGCGGGTTCAAGCGGCATCACCGATCCGGAAAGGGTCGGCGGCATATTGACGAAGACATTCTCATATTGGCCCGGTTCGACCCTATATGTCTCATGATAGACACCGACATCGCGGCTGTTGCCGATCTTGCGGTTAAAGGCCGCCCATGCCGGGAGATGTTCCCTATCGCGTGCCTTGGCATAGGTTTCCAGCGCTTCGAACGAGCGCCAATATTGGACGAGAATGATCGTCCGGCCGAACCAGGTCTTGCCCCCCATGAAGCCAAGTTCCGGTTGCCGGTAAAGTTCGGTGAGCATGCGCGTCATCGCCCTGATCAGGGGAAACCAGCGATGCACGCGCCAGATGGAATTGATGCGCATGCCGATGATGAACACCACAAAAGGCCCTTCGGCCCGAGCGGTCCAGCGCCCCTGGTAGATGCCTGTCATTGTGCGCCTCCCCCGGCTGGACCTGCGTCATCGGTCAGCGGCACAATGCCCAGCGCCATTCCGATCTTTCGCAGGCTGTGCGCAACCAGTTGCTGGCGGGCGTCATCATCCAGCTCGAGCGTATTGAGCGCGTCGCTCCGCAACAGGCTCACCACGCCGTGCAGGCTCGACCATACGAACAGGGATTCCCGATCAATGTCGGATTTCACAATAGCCTGGCCGCGGGCGGCGAAGAGGCCTTCTATGGTCCGTTGCAGGACGGCGAAGGCCTCTCTGGCACCGTTCATCATCTCCGGATGGGCAGAGGGAAGGGGCAGCGCTCCGCCAAACATCAACCGGTATTCCAGCGGATGGGTCAGCGCAAAGCCGACATAGGCCATTCCCATGGCCAAGGCATCGGTCCGCGCATTACCGGTTTGCGGGGCGCGCCCGAGCGCATGTGCAAAACGGACATAGGCACGCCGGACAACCTCGGCCAGAACATGATCCCGGCTTTCGAAATGCCGATAAGGTGCCTGATGGGATACCCCTAGCCGCCGGGCGACCTCCCGCAGGCTAAGCGCCTCGACACCCGCCTCCGCAATGATCGCGGTCGCCTCCGCCACACAGGCTTCGCGCAAGTCGGAGTGAACGTCATTGCCAGTCCAGTTCATGGCCGCCTGTCCTCCGCGCATCGGATTACCCGATCCGATGCCACCCCCGCAAGGGACCTAACCCGCGGGCGTTGACACCGTCAACTGTTCCTGTATCGATTCATTGCCCCGCCCATCAAGGCGAAGAGACCAAGATAACGGCATCCGGATTGTGAACGCAGACACGGACGTTTCAACCAGTTGGCGCGAAGCAGGCTTGAGGGATATCAGCCTCGTCTGCGGCATTCTCGCCAATGCCTTTATGGACGAACCAGCTTTCCGTTACATCCTCCCGGACCGCAGCCGGAGGCACAGTGCCTTGGTCAAGGCGTTCGGCGTGATCGCTGGCGAAGACAGGCGAGCCGGATCGATTTTTGTGACTGCCGGAGGGGAAGCGGCGACCCTCTGGCGCAAGCCCGAACACATGCGCGAAACGGCTTGGGATGGGGTGCGCACCGCCCTTCCCTTCCTTTCGGCCTTTGGCAGCTCGATCGGCAGGGCCACCAAGGTCGCAGGCCTCATCAAGGCCCACCTTCCCGATGAGCCGTGCTGGTACCTGCGCTTTGCGGGATGCCATTCCGATCACCGCGGCAAGGGATTTGGCGGAGCCGTGATCCGTGCAGGCCTGCACCAGGCCGACATGCAACGGAGCAAGGCCTATCTTGAGACAGCGGACGAGGTGAACCTGCCCATTTATCGGTCGCTAGGGTTCGAGGTCATCCACAGCTGGCAGGTACCGGATGGGCCTGTATTCTGGGGCATGATGCGCCCGGCGCGATAGGCAGCGGCCGACGGCGATCAGATCGCCACAAATTCCTCAGGGTTGGTTTCGGCACCGTGCAGCCGTACCCGGTTACGTCCGGCCTGCTTGGCCGAGTACATCGCCTCGTCAGAGCGGCTTATGCAGGCATGGAGGGAAATGCCATTGCTCCATTCGGCTACCCCGAAGGAGGCAGTGACCATGAGCCCATCAGGCCATGAACCATCGCTCAGCTGCGTCAAATCCACGCGCATACGCTCGGCAACCGCGGTGGCATCAGCGGCAGACAAGTTGCGCAACAGGATGATGAACTCTTCCCCTCCCCAGCGTGCGACGGCCCCATCGCCCCGCCCGACCAGATCCAGAGGACCGGCATGGCTGGCAATCACGTCTGCTGCCCGGCGAAGCACCGAATCGCCGGTGGTATGACCATGTCTGTCATTGATCGCCTTGAAGTGATCGAGATCGACAAGAATGAGGCTGAGCGGGGCCGTTGAGGCATCATTCTGCATCGCTGTAGCCACCGTTTCAAAAGCGCGACGGTTATAGAGACCGGTCAAGCTATCCCGGTTCGCGAGATACTCGGCCGCGGCCAAAGCATGTGCGAGCTCCTCGGCCAGCTGGTCCTTCTCGAGTTGGGTCCGCAGCACTGATCTTGTCTGTTTCCGGACCGCATAGGCGAGCCCGTACAATGTCGGGCCAAGGCCGAGTGTTGCGAGCAGCGGGATCGGGCCGATCTGATCCATGTACCAGATTGTCTGGGGGACAAGGCACAGCATCACACCGATCATGAACAATAGGGTGGCACGCCATTGTGCGGCCACAACCATGCAGGTGACCGCCACAGAGACGATAATGACCACGCACACGAACATTGATGCAATATCGCGCCCGAGGGTCGTAACCACCGGCATCATCATGGCGGCCCAGCCGATACCAGACAGCAGAGCAAAGCCGTCATAAACGCGCCAAAGGCTGACAGCTTTTTGGGGTTCTGGCAGCCTGCGCAGTCGCTGGCTGATGAGATACATGACGGCGATGATGGCCACGTTCATTGCCAGCAGAACCGTCATCAGCCGCGGATCCGGCAACGCCAGAGTACATAGCCCGATCAGCGCAAACGGGACGATGTTGGTCGACTGAGTGAGCGCGATCCCGTCCAAGAAATTGCGCTGGGCAAGGGCATCAATGTCGGCGTCGGACACAGTGCTGCTCGCCGCGACCAACGCAGCGTCCTTGAAACCGGACGGGGCAGCCATGTGCATCGGAGCGAGCCTTTCACCCGCCGTCATAAGCTGAAACCGTAAACGGAGGCTTATCTGCGCCCGTCATGTCTCAACGCACCGAACAGGTTACGGAACTGGACTCATGGAAATTTGTCCATCACACTCCCCCTCGACATGACCTTTACCGAACACCCGCTGCGCCGATGGGCGGTCGATGAAATGCATGTGCGCCGATTTGCGCCGGTGCCGCGCAGTTGCGAAATCGTGCAGTCGGTTCGCCTGCTCGATCCCGGCGAGCGCGAAGCGGAAGACCGCTGGCTGCTCGGCAACCGGCCTGATTTCGATGAATGGACGCTTGCACCGCGCCATGGCAGCGGCGCGACGCGTGACGGGCTCCACTTCCTGTGGGAGCGCCATACTGAGGCGAGCACGCTCACGCTCATTTTGCCCGCCGGCCTATCAGAAACGGCGCGCACCACTGCGATGCGGTGGCTTGAGGCATGGCCGGGAAAGGTTGTGCGCGCGACCCGCATTACCGTGATCCCCGATGCAAGCGAGGCCGAAGTTGACCTCCAGCGCCTCGGACTTTCGGCGCGCGACATGGTGCATTGTGACATCAATGCCGGGCTTCGCCTGTGGTCGGACTTCGGTATTCATGCGGACGGATATGGCCGCCTGCTGATCACGGCCGGCAATGTCGATGATGCCGAACGCGGGCGAATCATCCAACGCGTTCAGGAACTTGGAAACTACCGCAATCTCGCTTTGCTCGGCTTTCCGGTGGTCCAGAGCTACGGTCCCGATCTCGACCGGCTCGAACAGGGGCTAGCCGATCATGCCCGCCGCGTCGCCGAAGGGGGCGATGATGACGAAGTGCTGCTTGACGACCTGTCCCGCATCGCCTCCGAACTCGAATTGATCCGTTCAGCCACCAGTTTCCGGTTGAGCGCCACCACCGCCTACGCCGAAGTCGCGGCCGACCGGCTCGCCGCACTGGAAGTCCAGTCACTGCCCAATCATCAGAGCCTGACCGAATTCACGGAACGGCGGCTGGTGCCGGCGGCGCGCACCTGCACCGTTTTCCGCCAGCGGCTCGGGGCCATTGCCGACCGCATTTCCGGCGTGATGCACACGCTCGACGTGCGCATCGACAGCCGCATCAAGGCGCAGAACCTGCAGTTGATGCAATCCATGGAACGTTCGACCCAGCTGCAACTGCGGCTGCAGACCCTGGTCGAAAGTCTCTCAATCATCGCCGCGGCCTATTATCTGGTCGGCCTCATCGCCTTTGTAGTCAAAGGCATGGCGGGCTGGCCGGAACGGGATTGGGCAAGCATCATCGTCGGCGCAGTAACATTGCCCGCGGTGTTGCTGATCTATCTTTTGCTGCGGATCATCCGCAAACGCGTGCTGGACACCGACACAGTCCATAGACCGTAGGGACTCCTGACAATCTGACCGCTATTCGGTCTTTTCATGAAGGCTTCCATGGGATAGCATCCGGTTTGGGGAGCTCTGCCGTTCGCGGTATTCATGCACAAGGGATGGAGTGGATATGGGCAAAGTGAAAACCATGGCGGGCGCGGTCGCGCTGTCAGTCCTTCTGGCCGCTTGTTCGGGCGCAGGGTCCGAAGGCGGAAGTTCTGAAACTGCGCAGGCACCGGCGGCTCCTGCTGCGGCTCCGGCCCCGGCACCCGCTCCGGCACCCGCTCCGGCTGGCCCGCCGGCAGTGACTGATGTCGCAACGCTCGATGGCACCACATATGCCAGCTTCACCGGCAACGCCGCCAATGGCCGCACCGTCTTCGCCCAGTGCCGCACCTGCCACGTGACTGATCCGGGCGTGAACCGCATCGGCCCGTCGCTTGCTGGCATCGTAGGCCGCGCAGCCGGGACAGTCGCCGGTTACAGCTATTCGCCGGCCAATGCGAACAGCGGCATCACCTGGACGCCCGAAAAGCTGTTCCAGTATCTGGAAAATCCGCAGCGCGTGGTTCCCGGTACCAAGATGGTCTTCCCGGGCATTCCGGACGCGCAGCGCCGCGCCGACCTGATCGCCTATCTCCAGGCTCCGAGCTGATCGGCGCCAGAGGGCAAAAGAAAAAGGCCGGGGTCAAACCCCGGCCTTTTTCTTTGCGCAATAGGGCAAGCGCGTATCAGGCCGCCATTTCCCGGCGGGCCAGTTCACACTGCGACCAGATTTCGCTGAGCGCGCGCAGCAGCCGATCAATATCGCCATCGCTGTGCACAGGCGAAGGCGTGATACGCAGCCGCTCTGTTCCGCGCGGAACAGTGGGATAATTGATGGGCTGCACATAAATGCCGTGATGTTCCATCAGCCAGTCGCTGATGAATTTGCACTTGTGCGCATCACCCACCATCACCGGGATGATATGGCTGGGGTTATCGAGGTGCGGGATGCCGAGCCGGTCGAGCGCGCCACGAACCCGCTGCACCCGATCCTGCTGGCCTTCACGCTCAACATTGCTGTCTTTGAGGTGGCGGATACTGGCGCAGGCACCGGCCGCCACTGCGGGCGGCAATGCCGTTGAAAAGATGAACCCGCTGGCAAAGGTGCGCACGAAATCACACAGGTCACGTGAAGCAGCGATATAGCCGCCCATCACGCCATAAGCCTTGCCGAGCGTGCCTTCGATCACGGTGATGCGGTCCATCAGCCCTTCACGCTCGGCGACGCCGCCGCCACGCGGGCCATAAAGGCCGACGGCGTGCACCTCATCAATATAGCTCATCGCATTATGCTTTTCGCACACCTCAATGATCTCAGCGATCGGCGCGATATCCCCGTCCATCGAATAGACGCTTTCAAAGGCGACCAGCTTGGGACGAGCCGGGTCGAGATCGGACAATTTCCGATCAAGATCCTCAGGGCTGTTGTGCTCGAAAATCATCCGCTCGGCACGGCTGTGGCGGATGCCCTCGATCATCGAAGCATGATTCAGAGCGTCCGACAGCACGACACAGTTTGGAATCTTTGCCGCGAGCGTGCCGAGCGCTGCCCAGTTCGAAACATAGCCCGAAGTGAAAAGCAGCGCGTCCTCCTTGTGATGAAGGTCGGCCAGTTCTGCTTCGAGCAGCACATGATGGTGGTTGGTGCCGGAGATGTTGCGCGTGCCGCCAGCGCCCGCGCCACATTCGTCAAGCACCCGGTGCATTGCTTCAAGCACTTTGGGGTGCTGGCCCATGCCGAGATAATCGTTCGAGCACCACACTGTCACTTCGGAGGTGGCGCCATCGACATAGCGTGTGGCCTTGGGAAATGATCCGGCCCGACGCTCGATTTCTGTGAAGACGCGGTACCGCCCTTCATCGCGCACGGCCTGCAGCTGATCGCTGAAATAGGCCTCATAATCCATGGCGGTATCCCCCCTTCATCACATATTCTTTTCTGATTGATCGCTTCGCCCGCCTATCGCCCAGCCCCACAGGGCCGAGTCACGGAAGGGAAGACCGAGAAACAGGTGTTCGAGCGCCGCAAGCAGCGACAGGCCGCACAACAGGCCCGCTTCGGCCAGTTGGTGAGGCTGATCCGCCCTGAATGCCAGCAGCGCGAACCAGGCAGCTGCGGCCAGGATCGCGGCGGTGGACAGGATCAGGGCCGGGCGAAGTTGCCGTGGCCCGAAATAAGTCTTGAGATAGGCCAGATGCGCCGGCAGCAGCTCATCGCTGAGATGCGGGACACCCGCATAGATGTTGAGCTTTGACGACAGCCGGAAGACAAGCAGCAAGGCAAAGGCATAGGCGCCTGTGCCATTGTCCGTAACGGCTGCCAGCGACAGCAGCAGGCCGGCGGTCATCGCCAGTGCCACCTCATGATGAATGAGTGCCATGGTCGCCATGCTGAACCGCTGCCAGCCCCTCGCCCCGTGAGGGCAGGGTTCACGATGAGAGCCCGCCACCGCACCGGTGAGGAAGCTGATCTCATGCCAGCTCCAGATCAGGATGCCGCCAAGGAAAGAGGCATAAGTCGCCCAGACAGCATTGGAATGAGCGGTCACGACAATCAGGCCAAGCCCGGCAACTCCGCACATACAGGCGATGACCAGCGCGCGACCGAATGACGCGCGCAACCTGTGATTGATCATCGCCACCAAACCGGTGCCGACAAACCACATGGCGGTGACCGCCACCATCGCGAACAAAAGGGCCGGCATGCTCACCATGCAGGCGACAGTCGGACTGTTGCCGGAAGCTGGTTGGCACGCGGTTTCATCAGATACATGCGGGCAAAGGCGAAGCCTGCGCGGGCCATGCCACCGACGCGCCCGAACGCCCCCATGAGCCCGCCCCGCGCCTTGGCATCCTCAATCGCGATCGATGCCTGAAGCAGATCATCCATCGCCGCACGAAAACGGGGATCATCGGTATCCAGCTCGACCGGGAACACCTGCCGGCTGATCTGGGTGCAGATGCGGAACACATCATAGCCATATTCGGCCGGATCGACGCCGAGTGCACGGTGAAAGACCGGGCGGTTGTGATCGCGCACATACATGGTGGCGTAAACCGAGACCAGGAAGAAGCGGATCCAGAGCTTGTTGAGGCCGCTCAACAGTTTCGGATCGGCCCGCAGCATGAGCGCAAAGGCTTCGCCATGACGGAACTCGTCATTGCACCATTGCTCAAACCAGTCGAAAATCGGGTGGAATTTATACTGCGGGTTGCGCGCCAGCTGGCGATAAATGGTGATGTACCGGGCGTAGCCGATTTTTTCCGACAGATAGACCGCGTAGAAAATGAACTTCGGCTTGAAATAGGTGTATTTCTTGGACTTGGTGAGGAAGCTAAGATCAATCCCGATCCCCTCGCCCTTGAGCGTTTCGTTGATGAAACCGGCATGGCGGCTTTCATCGCGCGCTAGCAGCCGGAACAGCTGCTTCATGTCTGGATTTTTGGTCCGCTTGGCGATCTCCGCATAAAGGATGCAGCCCGAAAACTCGGACGTCAGTGAACTGGCGAGAAAATCGACAAACTCGGCCTGAAGCTCGGGTTCGAGACAGGAGATCATGCCTTCGAATGCATCGGTCTTACGGAAGTGGCGCTTGTTGCGATCCTCCTCCATCTCCGCCATCAGCCCGTCCCACTCGGCCCGGACCGGGGAAACATCTATCGCATCCATCGCCGCATAGTCGGTGGTGTAAAAACGCGGCGTAAGCACCGTATCCTTGCGGGCGATCGCCATCGTATCATGCTGCTGCGTAAGCGGTGCCTTTATTTTGCTGGGTGCGTTCATGGCTTCAATCCCCAAGTCTTGATGCAGCCTACCGGGAATGCGGTGGCGCCTGGCAGCAGGCTATTCATGCCGCCCGCCCGATACTTTGCGCGCGATCAAAAACGGCGCGCTTTGACGAAGAGGCCAGACGCCCCGGCGTGAAGCTGACCTCGTACAGTTCGGTCAGCTCGAAATTGCTGGCAAAACGCGTCCAGGCACGACGCAACAGACCCGCCCGGCGGACGGTGGCAGTGCGATCGAAAATGCGCCGCTCGCCAAATCCGACCATGATCGGATCGCCATGGATCTGAACCCGGTCCCCCGGCTCCATTTCCACCCCGTCGGCGAGTTCCACCAGCGCATGGAAATGCTCCGGGCTTTGCTCGATCTCGATGCGGCAGCGCGTTTCGAACTGCTTGGTGGAAAACAGGCCGCTCATGACCCCCGGCCCTCCAGCATCACCGCGAAAGTGCGGACATGATCGGCGCCGAAGCCGTAAAGTTCTGCGCTGGCGCCGGTTTCGGGATCACTCAACGAAAGCGCTCCATTCTCCCAGCGAGTGAGGAGGAATGGCGCTTCACTGCCAATACCGCGGGTTGCCCGCTGACGCGCGAGGCGGCGCAGCATCGCGCGAGCGAAGCCTCCCTCGCCATAGCCGATCACACTTACCGTTGCGCCACTTGCCGCATCACGCACGACCACCGCGCCATCGGCCCTGTCGGCAAAATGCAAGGCGCGCTGCTCCGCGACACTGACCTGTGCCTCAGCGCGGGACTCCTCCGGCACTGCCGAGCGCGAGAGGAGACCCCAGCTGGTCGCAGCCGTGAACGCGAGGGTCGCGGCAAGAAGCACGCCGACCCCCGCTAGGACCGCCGGCGGCACAGTAGGATCATGATCGTGCGTATGGCTCATGCGTGGGCCCCAGTCAGGCCGCGAACCGGGCGCGATTGTTCCTGCGACCCACCAGCGGCAATCGGCTGCACTTTCTGCGTGGCCGTGAACAGCAGCCGCGCAAAGCCGGCCGCATCCGGGATAGCCCGAAGCATCGGTTGCGGGCGGATGACCCGCAACGATCGCGCATGCGGCCACAGCATCCAATAACCGAGCTGCGGCGCGCCCTTGAGCGAGAGAACCACGCTGCCATGCCCACCGCCGAGCATTTTCAGCTGTGCGGAATCAATCTCTCGCAAGGGGAGATTGACGCAGGCATTGAGCGCGACACCGATACGCAGCACCAGACGCCGGTCCGTGAGCGTGTAGAGCGTCGTCCTGCCCACACCCCATGCGAACAGGGCGAAGAGCCCGAGCACCGCTGATCCTGCGACCAGTGCCACCCCGGCCATGGACGCGTCACCCCCCACGATGGCCCAGACGACCAGCGCAACGAAGTAGAGCGCCGTCAGCCGGACATGGAGAGCGGACATCGCCAGCTGTTTCCAGTCCGGCGCGCCCTGCCACAGGATATGCTCACCCGGCGGCAGGTGGCCCGGAAGCCCCCTGACCGGCTCATGCTCATACTCGCTCACAGGATCGGGTCCTGACGCGCGGTATTGGCATAGAGATAGCCGCCACCAAAATAGCCGAAGATCTTTTCCTCTTCGAGGAAGGTGATCTGGCCGGCAGTCTTCGGCACAGGAGCGCCCGCGAAATCGGCGGCATTGATCGCATCGATCACGACCTTGCCCTGCTTGCCCTTGACCTTGGCCATACCCATCGGCGCGAGCACGCGATTGCTGCCCGTATCGACTTCGAGATAGCGGATCTGATGTTCGGCGCGGTCCACCCAGATATCAGTGACCGTGCCGGCCACCTGATCATCCGCACCAATCACAGCCATGCCCCGCGGGTCAGAATCGCGCCGGTCAACGGCGATATGTTCGGCCATACCGATGGGGACGATGCGATTGCGTCCTTCGGCATCAAGATCGGGATGGTCTGCACGATTGGCATAGGCCGCCGGGCCCATACCGCTGGTGAGAGGGTTGCCACGCGGCTGATAAGGCGCGCCCGGCGAACGGAATGTCCGATCAGCCGGCATATCGACCGGATCGCGGCCCGGCCCGGGAACAGTCACGGTGCCGCGGCCGAACGGCATCAAGAAGCTCTTCGGCGGCGCTGTGTGCAGCACCCCTCCGGGCGTATCGATCCGGCCGGTCGCTTCATCCTCCAGAGGATAGCCCTCTCGCCGGCTCTCGCGCTGGAGATAGACAATCAAGCCAATGAAGAAGAGTGTGAATGCAGCAAATACCATCGATGTGAGATCGAAATCGCCGATAATCTTTACGTCGTCCATGGCACGTCCTCCGCCCTTATTTCCTGATCTTTCGAATTGCTGGTCATGTCGGAAATTCCCCGAGACCGAAGCGCCCACCACCGGCCGCCCGTTCCCCCTTTTGCTGTCCCACGACTGGGCCGAGCACGGCCAGCGCCAGCAGCAGCAACATGATTTCAAAGAGATAGACCGCCCCATAGCCGGTCGCCTGCACGGCCAGCGCCGGGCCAAGCCCGTCGCTAAGGGCAATGACGTTGGCAGCATCGCGTGCCATGCCGCCAAAGGCGACCCCTGCGCCCGCAGCCGTGGCCTGCACTGTGCCCCATGCGCCGAGTGCAATCCCGGCGGAGGGGCCGCGTACGAGCCCCATTGCGGCCACCATCGTGCCGACAGAAAACAGCCCAGTGCCGAACCCGATCACAGTCGCCCCGGCAAAAAGAAGCGGCGCCGAACCGAGCGGTGCAGCGAACAGCGTCATCAGGAATGCCGCGATGCCGATAACGCCGCCAAGACCGGCGAGACGAAGCGGATCTGAACCTGTGGTCAACTGCCGGCCGCTCCAGGCAAAGGCCGCCAACGCGCCAAAGGCCCAGGCACCAGTGAGCGCGGTCGTCGAGCCGACGGCAAGGCCGAGGACTTCGCCGCCATAGGGTTCGAGCAACGCATCCTGCATGGAGAAGGCCGCCGTACCGATACCGATTGCGACGAGCAGACGGGTAGCGCCCGGTTGCGCTGCGAAGCGCGCCAATGCCGCCATGAAACTGTCTTGGGCCGTATGTGGCGTGACCGCACGCACCGAGCGTGGCTCCTGCTTCCACAAGGCAATGATATTGAGCACGAAGGTCAGCAACGCGGCGCCTTGGATGATCTGGATAAGCCGCATCGTGCTGAAATTGCCGAGCAGATTGCCGATCGTGAAAGCAGCAAGCATCATGCCGACGAGCAGCATCACATAGAGCAGTGCCACGACGCGCGGCCGTTTATCCTCCGGCGCGAGATCTGTGGCGAGCGCGAGGCCTGCGGTCTGCGTGACGTGCATGCCGCCCCCGGTCAGCAGGAAAGCAAGCGAAGAAGCCGCAACGCCGACCGCGAACGTGTCAGGGCGGCTGAGCAGGACCAGCGCAAAGGGCATGATGGCAAGCCCGCCGAACTGGGCGAGTGTGCCAAACCAGATGTAGGGCACGCGCCGCCAGCCAAAAGCGGAGCGATGCATATCGGAACGGTGACCGATCAGTGCCCGCAGCGGCGCAACGAGCAAAGGCAGGCCGATCATCAGCGCAACGATCCAGGTCGGCGCGCCAAGCTCGACAATCAGCACCCGGTTCAGCGTGCCGTTAAGCAGAACCACTGCAATTCCGACGCTGACTTGGAACAATGCGAGCCGAAGCAGGCGCGACAAAGGAAGGTCTGCGCTCGCCGCATCGGCAAATGGCAGAAACCGTGTCCCCACGGTCTGCCAAAAGCCGGGAACGGGCGAGCGGCCGGTCATCTGCGGCTGATCCCCATCGCTTGTGACTTGTAGAAGCCGCTCGACACCCGTTCCGAAAAGTCGATGCTCCATTCCGGCAGCGCGGAGGCGATGGCGCGCTCCAACCGGGCTTGGGAGACAGGAAGGATTGCCGGCGAGCGGTCCGAGCGCGGGAATGCCTTGCCCACAAAATGCATGGTGCGAAGGAGCGGCGTACCGGGTGCAAAGGTGAACAATATGTGCCGCGTACGCTGGCTCCAGGCCCGCAGAACGCCGACGATGTCGGCTTCGGCATAATGGATGAGCGAATCCATCGCGACGACATGATCAAACTGGCCGAGACTGTGGCTGCGCATGTCACCGCTGCGCCAATCGATCGACAGACCAGCAGGCGCGCGCCGTTGCGCGACATCGACCAGCCCCTGCGCGACATCGATGGCCAGCACTTCACCCCCACGCCCGGCCACTTCGATGGCGAGCGCCCCGGTACCGCAGCCGGCATCGAGAAGCCGGCGACCACTCATGTCCCCCGGCAGATGAGAAAGCAGCAAATCCCGCATTGAATCACGGCCCGCACGCACAGTGGCGCGAATACCGCTGACCGGCGCGTCGGAGGTCAGATCCTCCCACGCCTTGCGCGCCGTGCGGTCGAAATAGGTTTCGAGCGCCGAGCGGCTTTGCTGGTAGCTGGTCGAGGCGAGGCCGCCATTCAGTGTCTGGGCGTCCATCATTCGAACCCCAGAAAGTCGAAGATGTCGCGATCCTTCATCGGGGTCGCATCGAGCGGTTCAACACCGGCCCAGAGTTTGCGCGCAAGGTTCATATACTCCTCCCGCGCAATCTCGACTTCGGGTGTCGATTCCATCTCGAACAGCGTGCATTTTTTGAGGCGGCTGCGGCGGATGGCATCAAGATCAGCGAAATGCGCGAGCCGCCGCATGCCGATGGCTTCGCTGAACCGGTCAATCTCGTCGGTTTCACGGCTGCGGTTCGCGACCACGCCGGCCAGCCGCACATTGTAGTTCTTCGCCTTCGCGTTGATCGCCGCGACGATCCGGTTCATCGCGAAGATGCTGTCAAAGTCATTGGCAGCGACCACGATGGCAGCGTCCGCATGCTGGAGCGGGGCGGCGAAGCCACCGCACACCACATCACCCAGCACGTCGAAGATGACGACATCGGTATCTTCCAGAAGGTGGTGCTGCTTCAGAAGCTTGACCGTTTGACCGACGACATAGCCGCCGCAACCGGTGCCCGCCGGAGGGCCACCCGCCTCGACGCACATGACGCCGTTGTAACCTTCGAACATATAATCCTGAGGGCGGAGCTCCTCACTGTGGAAATCGACTGTTTCAAGAACGTCGATGACAGTCGGCATCATCCGCTTGGTCAGGGTGAAAGTGCTGTCATGCTTAGGGTCGCAGCCGATCTGCAGCACGCGGTGACCGAGCAAGGAGAAGGCCGCAGACAGATTGGACGATGTGGTCGATTTGCCGATCCCGCCTTTGCCATAAACGGCGAAGACCTTTGCCGTGCCGATCTTGTCCGCGGGGTCGAGAGCGACCTGGACACTGCCTTCGCCGTCGCCCGGAGCGCCGCTCGTCGTATCGAGAAGGTTGAGACTCACGCAAATGCTCCTGTCATTCCGCCGGGATCAGGCCTTCCAGCCTGTCCTCGAGATCGTTGCTTGCCGATTTGAGTGCAGCGAGGGTCGCGGCATCGGGCGTCCACAATTGGCGCTCGCACGCCTCCAGCAGCCGGTCGGCAACGCGCGCCGATGCCTTGGGATTGAGCGCCGCAATGCGCGCACGCATCGCATCATCCAGCACGAAGGTTTCGCTGATCCGCTGATAGACCCAAGGGGAAACGCTGCCGGTCGTCGCTGACCAGCCCATGGTGGTCGTGACATGCGCTTCGAGTGCGCGCACCCCTTCGAAGCCGTGTTTCAGCATTCCTTCGTACCAGACGGGATTCAGCATCCGCGTGCGGGTTTCGAGGTCGATCTGTTCGCCGAGCGAGCGCACCTTGGTCTCACCTTGCGTCGCATCGACGATATAGACCGGCGCGGCCTCACCCCGGGCACGTTCGACCGCCTTGGCCATGCCGCCAAGGCCATCGACATATTGATCAAGATCGGTGACCCCGATTTCGACCGATTCCAGATTCTGGTAGGTGAGTTCCACCTGCGCCAGTTCGGATTCGAGGAGCGCGCGGTGCTGCACTGGCGCACCGCTGCGACCGTAGGCGTAGCCCTTGTGCGTTTCGAACATGGTGGCGAGTTCTTCGGGGTCGGTCCACACACCACCGTCGATCATCATGTTGACGTTGGCGCCATAGGAACCTTGCGCATTGGAGAAGACGCGCAGCGACGCCGTTTCCACATCGCAGCCATGCGCCGCCTGATGGGCAAGGCTGTGCTTGCGCACGAAATTCATCTCGACCGGCTCATCCGCCACAGTCGCCAGCCAGCTCGCCTCCGCGATCATTCGCGTCTGCAGCGGCAGGAGATCACGGAAAATGCCGGAGAGGGTGACCACGACATCGATGCGCGGACGACCCAGTTCCTCCAGCGGGATAAGCTCTGCCCCCGCCAGCCGGCCATAATCGTCAAAGCGCGGCCGCGCGCCGATCAGTGCCAGAACCTGAGCGATCTGGGCGCCCTCGCTCTTCAGATTGTCCGTTCCCCACAGCACCATCGCAACGCTTTCGGGCAGTCGACCGCCGTCAGCGCGATGGCGCGCCACCAGCTGTTCGGCCTGACGGACGCCCTGCACGCAGGCGAAGGCGGAGGGGATGCGGAAGGGATCAAAGCCGTGGATGTTGCGCCCAGTCGGCAGGACATCCGGGTTACGAAGCAAATCGCCGCCCGGTGCCGGAAGCACATAGCCGCCGTCCAGCGCGTGGATGAGCGAGCCCAATTCGTCATTGGCATCGATGCGCGCGGCGATATCCGCCCGATCATGATCAGGTGTAGCCGCAGCCATTGCGTCAACCAGCCTGTCACGGTCTTCCGTCGCCATCGCGCCGCCGAAGACATGCAGACCGGTAGGGATCAGCTCCCGTTCGATCTCGTAAAGTCGGCCGGCGAGATCCGATAGATCACCCGCTTCGATATCGTGTGCAGCGCAGGCATCACGGATCAATGTTTCGAGGTCGCGCCGTTCATCGCCATCGGACGGGAGCGCGCGGTAGCGTTCGACCATCGCCTTGAGATCAGCGAAGCCTTGCGTCAGACCCGCTTCAGCGAGGGGCGGCGTAAGATAGCTGACCAGTGTTGCACCCGACCGGCGCTTGGCAATGATGCCCTCCGACGGGTTATTCGATGCGTAGAGATAGAAGTTGGGTAGCGCGCCGAGCAGCCGTTCCGGCCAGCAATCCCCGCTCAAGCCGGCCTGCTTGCCGGGCATGAATTCGAGCGCACCATGCGTGCCGAAGTGGAGCACGGCATCCGCGCCAAAATCCTCACGCAGATAACGATAGAAGGCGCTGAATGCGTGGGTCGGCGTGAAGCGACCTTCGAACAGGAGCCGCATCGGATCACCTTCATAACCGAAGGCGGGCTGGACCCCGACGAAGACATTGCCGAAATGCGCGCCATAGACATGGATCGAGGCACCATCGGACTGCTGCCGGCCGGGAGCCGGGCCCCATTGCGCCTCTATGTCCGCAAGATGCGGTTCGCGCCGTACATGATCGTCCGCAGCAACCCGCGCCGCGACATTGGCGTCGGCGCCAAAGGTAGCAGCGTTACCGGCAAGGATGGCCGCCCGCAGCGCATCAACGCTTTCCGGCACATCAACTGTATAGCCTTCACCACCAAGGCGCTGGAGCGTCAGGTGCAGCGATTCAAAAACCGCTAGGTGCGCGGCTGACCCGGTCGCACCGGAATTCGGCGGAAAGTTGAACAGGACCATGGCAAGCTTGCGCGATGCCCGCTCGGTGCGGCGCAGAGCCACGAGCGCGGCAGCCTTGCTTGCCAGGGCCTCCGCGCGTTCGGGGCAAGACTGCATCGCCCGGACCCGGCCTGATGTTTCGAACCGACAGTTACGCACGCACCCTGTGCAGCCTTCCGCCGCACCATCCGATCGCCCGCCGAACATTGAGGGTGCTACCGCGCCATCCAACTCAGGAATGGCGACCATCATCGTCGTTTCGAGCGGGAGCAGGCCCATGCGCCCTGCCCCCCATTGTTCAATGCTCTGGAATTCCAGCGGGTGGGCCGCGAGGTACGGGACATCGAGCGCGGAGAGGGTTTCAACCGCCGCCTCGACATCATTATAGGCTGGCCCGCCGATCAGGCTGAAGCCGGTAAGATTGATGACTGCATCAACGATCGGGCGACCATCGCGCACGAAATAGCGGTCGATCGCTGGACGCGCATCGAGACCGCTGGCGAAGGCCGGGATGACCCGCAGGCCCTGCGCTTCGAGCGCGGCGATCATCCCGTCATAATGGCCGGTATCACGCGCCAGCAGATAGGAGCGCAGCATCAAGACGCCGACAGTGCCGTTCTGTGCCGCATGTTTCGGCAGCGCGCGCGTGTCTTCGGCGAAGCGCTGCTCCATCGCTGGATGGTAGAGGCCGACTTCGGGATAGCTGCGCGGCGGATGCGCCTTCATCGCCCCACGCAGGGCAGCGCGCGGACCGCTCGCATAACGGTCGATCAGGCCGCGCACCATGTCCACGACATTGTCGTCAGAGCCCGAAAGCCAATATTGCAGAGTCAGGAAATAGTGCCGGACATCCTGGGCGGGGCCGGGAATGAAGCGCAGGATTTTCGGCAGGCGGCGCAGCATCTTCATCTGCCCCGCACCCGAGCTGCCGCCGGGTTTGGAGGATCCGCGAAGCTTCTTCAGCAGCGCCATCGGGCCGCTCGCCGGCTTATCCATGCGGTAATTGCCGAGCCGGGTCAGCCGGACAATGTCCGCAGCCGACATGATGCCAACCATGGCATCGCAATCGTCGCGCCGTGCCAGCAAAGCATCATGCACCGCGCGGACATGATCTTCGAGGAACAGCATTGTGGCGATGATGACATCGGCCGAAGCAATATCCGCCTTCGCCCGCGCCAACACCGCCGGATCGCGATCCCAGTCCGATGCGGCGAAAAGGCTGACGCTGACGCCATCTGCTGCGAGCGTCTGGTTCGCGCGCTCGACCGCTCCCGCCAAATGGTTGTCGAGCGTGATGATCACCACGCGGGCTGTGGGGGCGGCGCTAGCGGGCATAATGCGCCTTCGCTTCATACAGGGTGGCGAGTTCGATGGTCGCGATCCCGCGTTCGGCGGCGAACAGCTCCGTATTGCGGCGCGCCTTGCCACGAACGAAGAATGGGATTTTCTTGAGTTCAAGGGCGGCTTCGTCAGTCCAGCCGCTTGCTTCCGCCTCAACCGCAGCAGCAACCGGCTGTTCCGCTGGCGCTGCATGGCCAGGGCCAAGGTGCGATGCGCCAGCACCGTCATGAAATTCGAAATCGTCGCGGAACATCGTCAGCAAATGTTCTTCGAGGCCCATCACCAGCGGGTGCACCCAGCTGTCGAAGATCACGTTGGCGCCTTCGAAGCCCATCTGCGGCGAGTAGCGGGCGGGGAAGTCCTGCACATGGACCGGTGCGGAAATGACCGCGCAGGGGATAGCGAAGCGCTTGGCGATGTGCCTTTCCATCTGCGTGCCCAGCACCAGTTCGGGCTGCGCCGCCTCGATCGCAGACTCGACAGCGAGATGATCGTCCGTGATCAGCGGTTCGACATCGTAGCGCTTAGCTGCCTCGCGCACTTCGCGCGCATATTCGCGGTTGTAGCAGCCGAGGCCGACGACCTTGAAGCCCAGCTCCTCATGCGCGATGCGCGCTGCAGCAACCGCGTGCGTGCCATCGCCGAAGATGAAGACGCGCTTGCCGGTCAGGTAGGTGGAATCGATCGAACGGCTCCACCATGACAGGCGCGACTCTTCCTGCGCCAGAAGCGGCGCGGGATCGATGCCGGCGAGCGCCGCCACTTCACGCACGAATTCATTGGTCGCACCGACGCCGATCGGCACAGTGCGCACCACCGGTTGGCGGAACGTGCGCTCCAGATACTGTGCAGCAAGATCGCCGGTCTCGGGATAGAGGAGGATGTTGAAATCCGCCTCGCCCAGCCGTTCGATGTCGGCCACCGTTGCACCGAGCGGCGCAGTGACATTGACGTCGATACCCAACCGACCAAGCAGACCGGTGATTTCAGCGACATCGTCCCTATGGCGGAAACCGAGCGCGGTCGGCCCGAGCAGGTTGACCAAGGGTCGGCGGCTCGCCTGCTCGCTAGGACGGCGGCTCTTGTCGGCGAGCGTGCGGACGATCTGGTAGAAAGTCTCTGCCGCGCCCCAATGTTCCTTGCGCTGATAGCTCGGCAGTTCGAGCGGAATGACCGGCAGCGGCAGCGCCATACGCTCGACCAAGCCGGCCGGATCATCCTGAATAAGCTCAGCGGTGCAGGATGCGCCGACAATCATCGCATCGGGCTTGAAGCGCGCCACCACATCCATCGCTGCGGTCTGGAACAGTTCGGACGTGTCCTTGCCGAGATCGCGCGCCTGGAACGTCGTATAGGTAACCGGCGGGCGCTTGCCGCGCCGTTCGATCATCGTGAACAGGAGATCGGCGTAGGTATCACCCTGCGGCGCGTGGAGCAGATAATGCACGCCTTCCATCGCGGTCGCCACCCGCATTGCCCCGACATGAGGGGGGCCTTCATAGGTCCAGACGGCGAGCTGCATGGCCCTATACCCTCAGCACGTCACGACGGCGCATTGGCCGCGCGAATAGTTCGGCCAGATCACCGGCCTGGTCGAAACCGTGGATCGGCGAGAAGACCAGCTCGATCGCCCATTTGGTCGACAGGCCCTCTGACTCGAGCGGATTGGCAAGGCCGAGGCCGCAGACGGTGAGATCGGGCCGGAGCGCGCGGACGCGATCAAGCTGGCGATCCACATCCTGCCCTTCGCTGAGCTGCACGCCAGGCGGAAGCGCAGCGAGCTCGCGCGCAAGATGGCCGGCATGGAGATAGGGTGTACCGACTTCGGTCAGCACCATGCCGAGTTCGCGCGACAGGAAGCGCGCCAGCGGCACCTCCAGCTGCGAATCCGGCATGAAGAAGATGGTCCGGCCTGCCAGCCGGTCGCGATGGCGCAATAATGCCAACTCCCCGCGTGCACGATAAGGCGCCAGCACCGCATCGACATGGCTAGTCGGGATACCAAAGGCAGCGGCGGCAGCATGGAACCAGTCGCTCGTCCCTTCGACACCGAAGGGAAACAGAGCCTCTATTCGCCGCGCACCGCGCCGATCCAGCGCCTGACCGGTATCCCCCAAGAACGGCTGGGCGAGCAAATAGAGGGTATTTGGCCCGATACCCGGCAGATCAGCAACCACACGCTCCGGCAAACTGCCGACATGGGTTATGCCGAGATCGGCAAAGATACGGCGGAACTGGTCTTCAACAATATCGGGCAGCGTGCCGACGACAACCAGATTGGTCGGTGCATCCGCAGGCAGCGCAGGCATAACGGGCACCAAAGCGGCGAGACAGGCGTCTTCACCCTGGGTGAAAGTGGTTTCGATGCCGCTGCCTGAATAGTTGAGGACGCGGACACTGCCGGCATAGGCCTCCCCCAGCCGTTGGGCGGCTTTGGCGAGATCAAGCTTGATGACTTCTGACGGGCAACTGCCGACCAGAAACAGCGTACGGATGTCGGGGCGGCGAGCAATCAGCTGTGCAACAATCCGGTCGAGTTCCTGATTGGCATCGGCCAGACCCGCAAGATCGCGTTCCTCCATGATCGCGGTGGCAAAGCGCGGCTCCGCAAAGATCATCACGCCTGCTGCGGATTGCAGCAGATGCGCGCAGGTGCGGGATCCCACCACGAGGAAGAAGGCATCCTGCATCCGACGATGCAGCCAAATGATGCCGGTCAGCCCGCAGAAGACTTCGCGTTGGCCGCGCTCACGCAAGACGGGGGCGCAATCGCCATTCACCTGTGCATCGAGGCGGGCAGGCGCGTTCATGCGGCCACCATCGGCGGCGCGGGCGCCTCAAGGCGCGCCAACCTGAGCTTGTAGAGGAACTGCCCGGCATTGATGACATAAGCGACATAGGCCGCGAGAGCGACGTACATCCGCTCTTCGACAGTGCCCCATCCACCATAGACCATCACGACATAGGCGGTGTGCAATGCCAGCACGACCATGCTGAACACGTCTTCCCAGAAGAAGGCGGGTGCAAACAGCCATTCGTCAAACACGACCTTTTCCCAGATCGAGCCCGTGACCATGATCGAATAAAGAGCAGCCGTCTTGACCAGGATAGAGATGTTCGCGGCCTGCTCTCCCTCCCCGCTGACGAGGAATCGGATGACCAGAAACAGGCTGACAGCAAAGATCAGGAACTGGACGGGCGCCAATATGCCCTGAACCAGTGTCCAGACCGACTCGTCGCGGCGCTGGCGTTGGGCGTAGCTGTAGAGTGGCGCAGCTGCCCCAGAAGCCGCGCTGGCGGCGCTTTTCTTTTGTTGCGCCCTCATATCCATCTGGCTTGTCAGGCTCAGCGCCCGTCCTCCCAATCGCCATTCCGCAAAATCCTGCGGCGATCGCAACGAGGTGTCAAGTTTTTTGGACGTCAAATATCTATGACATAAGAATGTTTGCGAGTCCTGCGCTTCTCCTATAGGCTCCCGAGTCGCACGAGATGGCAAAGCCACCGTGAGGCCGACGTATTCCACGCCGACCAGCTGCGTTGGGGGTTCGGACAATGGCCAGCCTGCTTGGAAGTTCAAGTCAGAGAACCGAGGCTAAACAGCCTCACGAAAGAGGAAAAACCTCTAAGCCAACCGGCAAACACATGGACGCAGCGCGGCCGCCATCGCGCGCGCCCCATGACCTCAAGAAAGACATTTCGCAGCTGTTGGAAGGGCTGGTGATACCCCGCCTTCTGGCCGGCAGCAAAGCGGCGAAGACGGGGATGGCCGATATTTCTGACCCCTCTCCGGATAGACAGCGGGCGTCAATTACCTTTGACAATATTGACCAGCTGACCCGCATCAGCGCCAACGAAGATGCAGCGGCGATGCTGGCATTCGTCGAGCAATTTCTGGGCAATGGGCATTCGGTGGAGTCCATCTATGTCGAGTTGCTGGCCCCGGCCGCGCGGCGACTGGGCGAGCATTGGGAAACCGACCGGACAGATTTCGTCACCGTGACCATGGCTCTCTGGCGCATCCAGGAGGTGCTGAGGGAGCTAGCGATAAAGGTGCCGCCGGCGACCAGAGGCCGGCCCCATCACCGGACCATTTTGCTGTCCGCCATGCCGGGAGACCAGCATAGCCTGGGGACGCTGATGGTCGCCGAGTGTTTCGAAAGAGACGGTTGGCAGGCCGATGTCCTGATCGAGCCGAAGCGGTCCGAATTGACGGGGAAAGTGGCTAGTCAAAGCTATGATATGGTCGGATTGACCGTCAGTCGGGATTGTTCTAGCGCCGCGCTCGCCGCGCTGATCACCACGATTAGAACGGTGTCTCGCAACCCCGAAGTCAAGGTTCTCATCGGCGGCCCCGTTGTCAATGCACAGCCCGATCTGGTCGGACGCTGCGGCGCGGACGGCACGGCAAAGGATGCGGCAGTCGCAGTGGAATTCGCCAACAAACTGGTGCCAGTGATGCGGGAATACGCACGCTAACCTATAAAGGGACGTCATCTCTCCCATGAATCTCGAGACCACCAGTGGCGATCGGATTCCCTTCAATGATCCGGAAACAATGTTCGCCGGATTCACAAAGGCCGATCTGATGGAAATTGCCTGCGTGGCGGGCGATTTTATGCTGGGCGTCGACGAGCAGGGCGTGATCCTCGATATCGCTGCAAATCTTCACGATCACGGTTTCGCGCGCCAGTGGGTCGGGCAGAAGTGGGCAGATACGGTTACGGTCGAAGGCCAGGGCAAGATCCAGCAATTGCTGCAAGGCGAAGGCGATGCCGCGACAGGATGGCGCCAGGTGAGCCATCTGCATGAAGGCGAGTATATTCCGGTCAACTACCGCCTGATCCGGCCGAAAACCGGTGGGCACGCGATCGCGGTTGGTCGGGATTTGCGACCTGTACACGCGCTCCAACAGCGACTGCTCAAGACCCAGCAGTCGATGGAACGCGACTATCTGCACTTGCGCCAGACGGAAACGCGGTTTCGCCTGCTGTTCGACAACATGGCCTATCCGGTGATGATCGCCGAAGCGGATGATTTGATCATCCAGCAAGCCAATAGTGCCTGCCACCGGCTGTTCGGGCAGGCCCCGGGCTCACTGGAAGGCAAATCGCTCCTGAACCTGATCGACGGCCAACACCGCCACGATGTTATCGCCTATATCGGCGCTGTGGCGGTCAACAGCGCCACCGCGGCGGTGAGCGTGCGGCTCCCGGAGCGGACAGGCTTCGTGAAGATTACCGCCTCGCCATTTCGTCAGGCCAGCCGGCAGTTCTGGCTGATCAACATTGACGATGGCTTGCACGAAGTGCCGTCCAAGCAATCCGACCGCCATGTTCTTAGCGTCGTTGAACAAATGCCCGACGCGTTCGTCATGACCGACGACCGGCAGGCGATTGTGGTCGCCAATCAGGCATTTGCCGAACTGGTTCATGCTGCATCAGTCGAACAGCTGCTCGGCGCACCGTTCAGCCAGTTTCTCGGCCGGGCGGATGTCGATCTCAACCTTCTGAAAAAGCAGCTCAAAGATCATCAGATCATCCGCAATTTCGGCTCTGTCATCAATGACCTAGGCGGCGGCAGCGAACCCGTGGAAATCTCTGCCATATTGGTCGAGCGAGAGCAGCCGCTGTTCGGTTATTCGCTGCGCAGCATCGCGCGGCGTGAACGCGACCTGCCCGGATCCGGCATGGATTATCCCCGGTCAGTCGAGCAGCTGACCGAATTGGTCGGCCGCAAACCGCTGAAAGAAATTGTCCGCGAAAGCACCGATCTAATCGAACGCATGTGCATCGAAGCGGCATTGATACACACGGCCGACAACCGGGCATCAGCAGCGGAGATCCTGGGTCTTAGTCGACAGAGTCTCTATTCGAAGCTGCATCGCCACGGGCTGGGCAACCTCGTGGGACGGGATTGACGACAGCGCATTTGAATCGACAAGATTTGCTGACTCATAAGCTGTCCAAATAATTTGACACCAGATACGCTGGGGCATAGCCTCCGAATATGGCGGAGTCGGCTATCCCCCGCGCAGCAGCGACACGTCCGCAACTCGCGGATATTGTCGAACTGACCAAGCCCGTCACTTGGTTCCCACCAATGTGGGCATTCCTGTGCGGCGTTGTCTCCTCAGGTGCGTCAATCGCCGACAACTGGTTGTTTCTTGCGGCCGGCATCATCCTTTGCGGGCCGCTGGTGTGCGGCACCAGCCAGGTCATCAACGACTGGTGCGACCGGTATGTCGACGCGATCAATGAACCGCACCGGCCGATACCGTCAGGGCGCGTTCCCGGCCGCTGGCCGGTAGGCATCGCTCTTGTCGGGTGCGGGCTATCGCTGGGGCTAGCGACGGCCTTGGGTGAATGGGTGATGCTGGCGACTTGCGCCGCGTTGCTCAGCGCGTGGGCGTACAGCGCGCCACCTTTCAGGTTCAAGCGCAGCGGCATTGCAGGCCCGCTGCTTTGCGCTCTCAGCTACGAGGGGATTTCTTGGTTTACTGGCGTGAGCGTGATGCTTGGGACGTTGCCGTCACACGTCACGCTGATCGTCCTGCTGCTCTACAGCGTCGGCGCATTTGGCATCATGACCCTCAACGACTTCAAGGCGGTTGACGGGGACAGAATAACCGGCCTGCGTTCCCTGCCCGTCACGATCGGCGTCCGCCCTGCCGCTTTCATTGCCTGTGCCGTGATGGCGAAAGCCCAGATCGCGGTTGTCGCGATCCTCTGGATGCAAGGTCTCACATTTTCAGCAGGCATCGTCAGCGTCGCGCTGTGCATTCAAGTATTGCTGATGGGGCGTCTCACGCAAGATCCGGCGCGGCTGGCGCCCTGGTACAACGCAACCGGCGTCCTGCTCTACGTGCTCGGAATGCTGGCAGCGGCGCTCGGTTTGGGGGGATATCTATGACGGCACTTCCTCAGACAGGGAGCACAGGGATCGGCTGGCTGGGCATCATGCGCCTCGGCACCGTACAAGCCGCAATCGGCGCGATGGTGATGCTCGGCACATCACTGCTCAACCGGGTGATGGTGGTGGAATATGCCGTCGCAGCCGCCGTGCCGGCAGCCCTTGTTGCCTGGCATTATGCGGTGCAGCTCACCCGTCCATTGTGGGGCCACCAATCCGATCAGACGCAGGCAAGAACCCCATGGATTGTCTGTGGGCTGGGCGTGCTGGCGCTCGGCATGCTGCTTGCTGTCAATGCGACAATCATGATGGCGACAGGCGGGGTGACAGCCGTTTTGCTTGGGATCCTTTCCTTCACCATGATCGGCATCGGTGTAGGCATGGCCGGAACCGCGCTGCTCGCCTTGCTCGCTTCCCGCGTCGAACCGGCGCGCAAGCCAGCCGCTGCGGCCATCACCTGGACGATGATGGTTGCGGGCATTGTCGTCGCCGCCGCTCTTTCGCAGGTCTGGCTGGAGCCGTTCAGCGAGGCACGCCTGGCCATCGTTGTCAGCCTGATTGTGCTCGGCGCATTCTGTGTGGCGCTGCTGGCGCTATTGCGTTTCGAGGCGGACACCATTGCACTGAAGATACCCGAAGAAGCTGACGGGCAGAGCTTTCCCGAGGCGCTGCGTGCAATCTGGGCGGACGGGCAGGCACGGCGATTCACCTGGTTCGTATTTGTCTCGATGGTCGCCTATTCGATGCAAGACCTGATCCTTGAACCTTTTGCCGGTCTCGTCTTCGGGTTCAGCCCGGCACAGTCGACAGGCCTTGCCGGCGTGCAGCACAGCGGCATCCTTGTCGGCATGCTCGCATCGGGCGTCGGCGGCACGCTCTATGCGCGGCGCTTCGGCGCGAATGTGAAGCTTTGGATCGTGCTCGGCTGCGTGGGATCAGCGGTGATGCTGGTCGGCCTCGCCGGCGCGGCGATGGTCGGCCCCGCCTGGCCACTGAGGGCCAATGTCTTCGGCCTAGGCTTTGCCAACGGCGTTTTCGCCGTAGCGGCGGTCGGGGCGATGCTCGGCCTCGCCAGCGACGGCAAGGGCGGTAGCGAAGGGGCACGGATGGGTGTGTGGGGCGCGGCACAGGCGATCGCATTCGGCACCGGCGGGCTTGCAGGCGCAGTCATCGTCGATCTGCTCCGCAGCGATGCGGCAGCCGACGGCCCGGCCTTTGCGACGGTTTTCCTGATCGAAGCCGTATTGTTTGTGCTGGCCGCACTGACTGCGGTCGGCACCTCCATGGTGCGCGCGATCGGGCAGCGGGAGGCGTTGGAGGCATGACCATGCAGGCGGATTATGATGTGATCGTGGTGGGCGGGGGCCCATCGGGAGCGACCGCCGCGCACGACTTGGCACGTGCCGGGCACAGAGTGATGCTGCTCGACAAGGCTGGCCGGATCAAGCCGTGCGGAGGCGCTGTCCCGCCGCAGCTGCTGAAGGAATTCGACATTCCACCCAGCCTGCTTGTGGCACGTGCAAAGTCCGCCCGGATCATTGCGCCGTCCAACCGAAAAGTGGTGATGCCGGTCGGCGAGGAAGGCTTCGTCGGGATGGTAGACCGCGAGCATTTTGACGAATGGCTGCGTGAACGCGCAGCGTCCGCCGGGGCAGTGCGGGTAACTGGCCGATGCGAAGAAGTGGATGACAGCAAGCCAATCGTCACCCTCACCTACCGGCGGGACCGCAATGCCGAGCCTGAGACGGTGACTGCGCGATCGGTGATCGGAGCGGATGGCGCGCGATCCGCCGTAGCACGACAATGTATCGCTGGTGCCGACCGGGTGCCTTGCGTGTTCGCCTATCACGAGATTGTCGAAGTGCCAGACATGATCCGCGAGGATTATGACCCGACGCGCTGTGACGTTTATTATCAGGGCCATTTGTCGCCCGATTTCTATGCCTGGATATTTCCGCACGGCAAACAGGCCAGCATCGGGCTGGGCAGCGCGGACAAGGGCTTTGCGCTGCGTGATGCCACCCGCGTGCTGCGCGCCGAAGTTGGCCTGGCCCATTGGAAGACGGTCCGTACCGAAGGTGCGCCCATCCCGCTCAAACCGCTGAAGCGATGGGACAACGGCCGCAATGTCCTCGTCGCCGGCGATGCCGCAGGCGTGGTCGCCCCCTCATCCGGGGAAGGCATCTATTATGCGATGACCGCTGGCCGGAACAGCGCGGACGCAGTTGCCGCCTTCCTTGCAAGCGGCGATGCACGAGCGCTGCGTATGGCGCGCAAGCGCTTCATGAAGGCGCACGGTCGCGTGTTCTGGATCCTCGGGATCATGCAGTATTTCTGGTATTCGAGTGACGCGCGTCGCGAACGTTTCGTGAGCATGTGCGCCGACCCCGACGTCCAGCGCTTGACCTGGCAGGCATACATGCACAAAAAGTTGCCGCGGCGAGACCCGATGGCGCATGTGCGGATTTTCTTCAAGGATCTGGGGCACCTGTTCGGGCTGCGCGCCGCGCAAAGCTGAGTATCGCGCCTGACATGACACGTGCTGCCATCTTCCCCGTCATCATCGCCGGTTCGCTAGCGCTGATCACCGCTGTCGTCGGCGGGACAATAACCGTTCTCGACGGCTGGTATTACAGCCTCCAACAGCCCGAATGGGCGCCGCCGGACTATGCATTCGGCATCATCTGGACCGCAGTGTTCGCGATGATCGCGCTCGCCGGTTTGCTGGCCTGGCAAAAGGCACCCACGCGGCGCGATGCCGAAATCGCGATCGGCCTGTTCGCGCTCAACGGGTTTCTGAACCTCGGCTGGAGCTTCGTGTTTTTCAGGATGCAGCGCCCGGACCTCGCCTTTTACGAGCTGATCCTTCTTTGGCTGTCGATCCTCGCGCTGATCATCTTCTGCGGCCGCTTCTCGAAAGGCGCAGCAGCGCTGCTCTTGCCCTATATCATCTGGGTGACCATCGCCGGCGCGCTTAACTGGCAGATCGTGCAGCTCAACGGCCCCTTCGTCTGACGCCCGACATGGAAGCATTCTTCTCCAGCGGCCGCGCAGTCGATGTCGTGCTGCTGGTTCTCGCTGCAGAGGCCGTCTGGCTGAAATGGCGCGGCGGGCGCTGGGCCGACATTATCCCTGCCCTCCTTCCCGCCGTGCTGATGATGCTGGGTTTACGGGCTGCGCTTACCGGAATGGCCTGGCCCTGGATCGCCATCCCGCTCGCCCTCGCCTTTCCGGTGCATGTCCTTGATCTGCGTCGGCGCCCGCTGGTCAGCCCGCCCAGCCCCTGAGAAAGCCATTCGATAATCAAAAAGCCCGGCCGCCTTGTGAGCGACCGGGCTTTCCGGGTGCCGTGCCCGAACGGGCTCCGGCATCGGGGAGAGGGTCTAGTATTCGGGCGCGTAATTGTGTTCGATCGCCCACAGGTACCAATTGTCGACCACGGTGCCGGTCAGAAGGATGCCGATCCCCCCGGTGATCGGGCACAGGACTGCAAACCACCAAGCCCAGCGATGGATCGATTCCATCGTGGCGTTGAAACCCATCGTCCAGCGCCAGAACAGGGCGGCGCGTTCGGAGGCAGTCCCGCGGTCGGTGATCTGTTCGAGTTCACGTTCCCCGCCGTAGCGGCCGACCGCGAGGATCGTCGCGCCGTGCATCGCGAACAGGAGCGCCGATCCATAGAGGAAGACGATCGAGAGCGCGTGGAACGGATTGTAGAACAGGTTCCCGTATTGCAGCGAGAAGTTGTTCGTCCATTCGAGGTGCGGGAAGATACCAAACGGCACCGATTGGGCCCAGCTGTCCATGAAGAAGGGCCGGATGAAGCCGATCACCAGATAGAGCCAGATGGCAGCCGCGAAGGCCCAGCTGACATGGGTCCCCATGCCGAGTGCACGGGCGCGGCGATAGCCCCTGACCCACCACAGCAGGATGGACAAGGTGAGGAAGAACCCCGCCATGATCCACCAGCCGCCCTCATTCAGAGGGACGAATGGATCGAAGCCATGCTCCGGCCCCGGCGGCGCAAGGCCGAGCCAGAAGAACTGGCGCACAAATTCGCCCAGATCCCAGTTGACCGACGCGAGCATGTTGAGCCCGATAATCTCGATCGCGATGAAGCCGCACAGCAGGGCTGCAAGGCCAGTCCATCCGAGATAGATGGGACCGATCTGCGCCTGGCCGAACTTGCCCATCCAGTAGCTGAACCCGGTCATCCCGATGCGGGGTTCATCCCCAGCGGGTAGTGCCATGCCCATTTCCGGGGCGTGGACCAGCTGCACTTGTGTGAAGATGTTCTGATAGCGTGCCACTGCCTTGCCCTCCCGTTACGACCAGATCGGCATGTTGCGCCACCATTCCCACCATTCCGGGAAGCTGCCGTCGTACAGCGGCCCAGCGATGATGATGCACACCGCGCTCCAGAAACCAGCATTCAGTGCAAGGAACAGACCCACGCGGTGAATACCGATGGTTCCGACCGAATAGCCGATGAAGTCGCGGAAGAAGGTGTCTTCATACTCCGGCGTTTTGACCGTCTCACCCTTTTTGGGATTGACCGCCGAAAGGATCAGCGCGCCATGCAGCGCGAGCGCGAGGCAGGTCGTGAAGAAGAACGACACCGCGATCATGTGCGCCGGATTATAATGGAAGTTCACATAGGCGTAGCCGGTGTTCGACACCCAATCGAGGTGGGTGAAGATGCCATAGGGAAAGCCGTGACTCCAAGCGCCCATCAGAACGGGCCGGAAAACCACCAGCGTCACATAGGCGAGGATCGCCATGCCGAAGGCGAAAGGCACATGATAGCCCATGCCCAGTTTGCGGCTTATCTCCACCTCGCGCAGTGCCCAGGACACAAACGCCCCGATCGCGCAAATGGTGATGATTTGCCAGAAACCGCCTTCCTTGAGCGGCGCCAAGCCCAGCCCGTAGGAAACATCCGGCGGATTGATCGAAATCAGCCACGGATTCCAGGTCGGACCGATGGCCGCCGCATAGAAGATAAGCGCCGTGCCGAGGATGGCGAAAATCGCCGTCGTCACGCCGAAGAAGCCGACGTAGAAAGGTCCGATCCAAAAATCGAACATATCCCCGCCGATCAAGGTCCCGCCACGGACCCGATATTTTCGCTCAAAGCTCAGCATTGACATGGCACGTCCCCTGCTGCCCCTCCGGACAGAAATATGGCTCTGCTGCCCGCCTTGCGGTCAGTTTCACTATGCCGCTTATCGCCGGACAATCCCGGTCAGCGGCTACCTTTTCCCGAGAGACACGTGACGCCGCAGCGCCACGTGCTCTTCGGGAGTGGGTCCGGTTATTGCGCCGGAGCCGGAGCCGGAGCCGGAGCAGCGGCAACCGGAGCTGCCGGTGCGGCCGGAGCGGCAGCTACGGCTGCAGCAACCTGCGGCGGACCATTCCACCAGGTTTCAACACCATATCTGTCAGTGCTGATCATGATGAAGTGCAGCAGGAACGCGAGCACGAAAAGGAAAATGGCTAGTGCGACCAGCGTTCGCCGCGGGTCGAAAATCATCCACAGTCTCCACATTTGGATTCTCCTTGATCATGTAGAGCAATTATTTGCTGATCCTGGTATCCGGATCAGAACCAGGGGCGCCAGAACCACACAAGCGCATGGGCAACGATGGCAATGGATGTAAATCCAATGAAGCTGCTCATGAAGATCTTGTGGAACTCCTTGGCTTCTTCTGGGGTCAGGTAGGCCCCGGGTCCGAAGCGTTCGTTATCGCTCATTTTTTCGTCCTCCGTTCAGCCCCAAACGAGCGACGATATGCAGCTCTTGCGGGCACATTCCCTTCAGCCTCCCCTGCTGTGCGGGATCCTGACGTCCGACAGATGCCGGACGAATTTCCGGGGCGACACATCATGCGTGCGCCCCCTGAAGCATTGTGGCGGCCAATCGATCGGCCGAAACATGGTTTTCGCCAGCTGCGCGGGCGCCGCGTTCGGCAGCATCGCGCAGGTTCTTGGCGGCGGAAATGCGCACCAGAACCGGCTGTGCTTCAACAATCGCGTCGAGCTTGGCCTTGGCAGTGGCATCCCAAGGCATTGCCGCCTCACGCCGCGAGGGCGTGGCAATGCCCGCATCCATCTGTGTCGACAGCGGCAGGATGTGGAACAGCGCGTCGAACAACGCATTGCACACTTCCTGGATCAGCCAAGTCGCGCCGGAATAACCCATGTAGGGCGTGCCCGTATGGCGACGAATGGCGGCACCCGGAAAGCTCGCGGGAATGAACATCGCGCGAGCGCCGGTTTCGGCCATGTACATGCGTTCATTGTAGCTGCCGAACACCACCAGTGGCGGATTGGCAGCTATGGCATCATGAACCGCCTGATTATCGGTCTTCACACCCGCCTTGCGACCGAAGGCGAAATTGCAGGGCAGGCCCATATCGTCTTCGAGGAATTTGCGGATGCCACGGGCATAGGTGTCATTGGCGACGATGCCGAAGCTCGCCGTACCAAAAAAGTCCTGCGTCACCGAACGCCACAGATCCCACAAGGGCTTGATGGTGCTGTGCTTTTCGCGTTCGATGAACGGCTCGGGATCGAGGCCCGTCAGCTCGCCCAACTGGCGCAGGAACCTGGTTGTTGAATCAAGGCCGATCGGCGCCTGCAGATAAGGGCGATCAAGAAGCTCGCACAGATTGCGTCCGAACTCGCGGTACATGCAGATGTTGACCGAGGCATGCGCGAGCTTGTGGATGTCCGCCAGATGTGTGCCGAGCGGGAACACCATGTTCACTTCTGCGCCGATGCCTTCAATCAGACGCCGGATCTCTGCAAGGTCGGACGCCATGTTGAACATGCCGTAGGACGGACCGATGATGTTGACCTTTGGCCGCTCGCCTTCCTTGAGGATGGATGGGCCATGCATTTTCTTCGGGCCGAATTCGGTCCACAGCCATGAAAGGGCGCGGTCCTCCGATTGCCACTGATCCTCATCAATGGTGCGCGGCAGGAAGCGTTTGATGTTCGTGCCTTCCGGCGTGACGCCGCCACCGATCATTTCGGCAATCGATCCGGTAACCACCACCGCAGGCAGATCAGGATCAAGCGCCTTCCATGCGCGTTTCATGGCGCCTTCGGTGCCGGTCTTACCCAATTCCTCTTCGCCAAGGCCGGTGACGACAATCGGCAACTCGTGCGGCGGCAAACCGTCCGTATAATGGAGGACCGATGTGACCGGCAGGTTTTCGCAGCCGACCGGGCCGTCGATAATGACCTGCAGGCCCTTTACAGCCGTGAAGGCGTAGACGGCGCCCCAATATCCGCCGGCGCGGTCATGATCGAGGATCAGCGTCATGAGCCCACCGCCTCTGCCGCCTTTGCAGCGAGCGCATTCTGTGCCGCATATTTGGCTTTGAACTTCGGGCGGTCTGTCGGGGTCTCTTCCCAGATGCCGCTGGCATGGCCGGTGCCGACGCCATCGAAGAAAGCCTGCATCCGGTCAAACCGCGCCTTGTTGCCGATGGCGCCGTTGATCACCTGGGCAAGGCTGCCAGCACCTGCAACACCCATCAGGGGGCGGGCCGAGATGAGGTTGGTGAAATAGAGCGCGGGGATCGCCTTGGCCTTGGCATGCTGGACCACCGGGGTGGTGCCAATGGCAAGATCCGGCCCGAATTCCTCTATCGCCGCAATGTCCTGTTCGAGGCTCGCGCGATATTGCACGCGCGTGCCGCGCGCCTCGAGCCATTCGCGGTCAACTGCCGACCATGGTGTCTTGGGGCAGGCGGTGCCGACATAGGGCACATCCGCGCCGCTTTCGATTAGCAGGCGTGCAACAAGCAGCTCCGACCCCTCATAGCCGGAAACGGTGATCCGACCCTTGATGGGAGTAGCCGTCAGCGCTGCACGAATAGCGGGGAGGAAACGGTCCTTCGCCGCATCAATCTGTGCCTGTGCAATGCCGCAGGATGATCCAATCGCGTCAAGCCATGCGGCCGTGCCATCGACACCGACCGGTGCCGAGCCCACCACCCCACGCCCAGCCGCATCGAATTCCCGCACGCTAGCGGTGTAGAACGGATGGATGGCTGCGACACAGGCGCTACCAAGGGCGGCATAAAGCTCTCGCCACTCGCGCGTCGGGACGACGGGTCCCGCAGCGAGGCCCATGGGTTCCAGCATCAAACCGATGCCAATGGGATCGGCAGGAAACATTTCACCCAGCAGCGCAACCGTTGGCCGGTCGGGCAGTGCGGTCGGCGCCGCAACCGGACCCTGCTCAGCCTCCAGCCGTGCGTAGCGGAGCATGGCGCCTGCCAGCACGTCCTTCGCCTCGGCATGGGTTGGAATGCCGAATCCGGGCACATCGATGCCCACAATCCGTACACCATTGATGGCATCGGGCAGCAGCCGCAGCGGCACACCGCTTGCCGTCGGCACGCAGAGATTGGTGACGACAATGGTGTCGTACTTTTCCGGATCAGCGAGCTGCTCGACCGCTTCCTTTATGTCCTCGAACAGCTTGCCAGTGACCAGCGTTTCGGAACTGAAGGGGACATAGCCAACGCTGCGGCGTGCACCATAGAAATGCGACGTGAAGGTAAGGCCATAGACGCAGCATGCCGAGCCGGAGAGGATCGTCGCGGTGCGGCGCATCCTAAGACCCACGCGCAGCGATCCGAACGCGGGACACATGGATTGCGGCTGGTCATGCGGGCCGACCGGATAGTCGGCAGCATAGCGATCCAAAATGTCACTCTTGCCCGCCTTACGGGCAGCATCGCGCATCGTATCCTTAGACGAGCAGCCGCCCTCACCGCCGGAAGCAGTCACCAGATCAAGACGATCCGGCACGCGACCTTGCGCAGCAAATGCGTCCGGCGATGTCACCGCTCAGACCTCATCATAGATCACCTCGAGCGAGGGCTTGGCTTCGAACACACCGCCACGCATGTCGGCCTGGGTCGCGGGAACGAGTTGCACCGACCCGCCAACATCGTCGGGCGAGAAGAGACCGAGCAAGCCATCCTGATCGAGCGGCTTGGGCTGACGCGGGGGCGCGCTCGCCACATTGCTGGCGAGTTCCTCGAACAGGGCACCCCATTCGCCGCCGGGCGTACCGATGATCTGGTAATTGGCCGATTTCCGGCGGATATCCTCATTGGCAGGGATCGCCGTGAGAACCGGAATGTCCACGGCATTGGCAAAAGCCTGCGCCTCTCCGGTGCCGTCATCCTTGTTGATGATCATGCCGGCAACACCGACATTGCCACCCATCTTGCGGAAATATTCCACCGCCTTGCAGACGTTGTTTGCAACGTAGAGCGACTGGAGATCGTTCGATCCGACGACGATTACCTTCTGGCACATATCCCGCGCGATCGGCAGGCCGAAGCCGCCGCAGACCACGTCGCCGAGGAAATCGAGCAGGACATAGTCGAAGCCCCACTCATGGAAGCCCAGCTTTTCCAGCGTTTCAAACCCGTGGATGATGCCGCGTCCGCCGCAACCGCGACCGACCTCGGGGCCACCCAACTCCATCGCGAAGACGCCGTCTCGCTGGAAGCAGACGTCTTCGATGCCGATTTCCTCACCTGCCAGTTTCTTGGCGCTGGAGGTTTCGATGATGGACGGCGTCGATTTGCCGCCGAACAGCAGGCTGGTTGTATCGCTCTTGGGATCGCAGCCGATCAGGAGGACGCGCTTACCCTGCTGCGCCATCATGTAGGAAAGGTTGGCGAGCGCGAAGCTCTTGCCGCTGCCGCCCTTGCCGTAGATGGCGATGATCTGCGTTTCTTTCTTCACCTCTCCGGTAGGGACAGGATCAGGTTCGATCGCAGCCTCGGTGCGCAGGGCGTCAAGGTCGAGCATGCTCATGCGCAATCTCTCCAGTCGAGAACCATTTTAAGGCATTCCCGGTCGCCAAAAGCAGCGGGATAAGCGGCGGGCGCCTGAGCTGCAGGCTCGACCGCGGTGATAAGGCCGCTGAGATCGAGCTGACCGGTTTCAATGAGGGCCTGCACCGACGCGAGATCCCCCGCTTGCCATTCGGCAGCGATGCGCAGCCGCGCCTCACGCTGGAAAGCCGGCGGAAAGGCAAAGCTGACTGGCTGGCTGTAAAAGCCAGCGAGCACCAATTCGCCGCCCTTGGCGAGGCGGGCGATGAAACTATCAATTGAACGGGCATCCCCGCTCACGTCGACGATGTGGCGATAATCATGACGGTCATCATCATCGGGATGGACAACGATGTAACCGCACGCGCCATCATGCCGCGCTTTGTCGGTTTCCCAGACCACCGGCGGCTTGGCACCTGCTGCAATGGTCAGCCGCGCAATCAGCCGGCCGAGGACGCCGTGACCAACGATCAGCTCGGGCGGCTCGCCATGACAGATGGCGTGGAAGGCCGTGGCGGCAAGCGCATAGAGAATGCCCTGCTCACCCAGCGACTCGGAGATGGGCAGAGCACGAGCCGAAGGCACGACCACGCGCCGGGCGGACCCACCGAACAGTCCACGGACGTCGCGGTAGCAATTGGCCCCAGGAACAAAAACCCATTCGCCGATGCGGGCCTCAGCCTCGGATCCAGCACCCACAATCCGCCCAACCGATTCGTACCCCGGCACCAACGGATATCCCATGCCGGGAAACGGCGGCATTTGACCGGTCCAGAGCAGTTTTTCGGTACCGGTGCTGATCCCGCTGAAGGCAATTTCCACGAGCACATCGCCTCGCCCGACCGGCAACAGCTCGGTCTGGCGTACATCAAGACGCCCTGGGGCATCAAAGATGACGGCGGCACAGTGCACGGCGGCAGAACCCTCCTCTAGGCCTCCTATTATGCAAATGGAGACTCTCTCGACTGTCAGCCTAGCACTACAGTTACAGATGTCAAATTTGTTAGACGGTTATGTGTCAACGCTGGGCGACAAGGGCATTCGCGACCAGCGGCAGGTCAGTTCGGACTGAATGGACAGTATTAAATCCGGCGACTCGCAGCATCGTTTTGAGTTCATCCGCAGACCGAGGCCGACCGGAACCCATCGCCCAAAGATAGAAGCCGAAATAGGCATCCCCCATGCGCGGCGCCGACGGTGTTTCTGCCATTGGCTCTGCTATCAGCAACCGCCCGCCCGGCGGCAGAGCGGCGTGCGCGGAACGCAGCAGCGTCGCGACCACATCATCGTCATGGTCATGAAGGATCCGCACCAAAGTGATGAGATCATAGCCCGCAGGCAGCGGATCCGTCCGGAAGCTACCTGGATGGAGCGCAACGCGCGCGCCATCAGGCAGGGCCGCCAGCCTAGGCTTCGCCAGAGCAACAACTTCCGGCAAATCGAATATCCCGCATTCAAGCCGAGGCGCAGCGCGAAGCAGAGCAGTTGCGAAGGCAGCCGATCCACCCCCCACATCCAGCACGCGACGCGCACTGGCAAAATCAAACGCATTGATGACCACATCAGCAACCATCGGCTGTGTCGCCGCCATCAGTTCCGAATAGGCCGACGCAGCGCCGCGCTCTGCCGGGTCTGTTCGGCTCGCATAGGTCCAGAACGCCGACAGGGCGGTTTCCTTCCCCCTGTTTTGCCTGAGCAAGGTCAACGGATCGGCGAGATCGCGGTAAAGCAATTCATGATGGCGGATCATGGCCATGGCGCCGGCATTGGCAGCCAGCGGCGCGCCGGCCTCCCCCAGTGTCCACCACCCGGGTTGCGGCTGTTCGACCAAGTCGAGCGCCGCCCCGGCACGAAGCAGCCTGTCCGTCGCCTCATCCGACAACTCCAGAAAAGCGGCTATCTCTGAAAAGTGGCGCGGAGCACCAACAAGATGGTCGATGAGCCCGGATTTCACGAGCGCTGCAAGGATCTGCGAATAGACAAAACCTGCGACGAGATCGAACTGTGCGGCAGCCTTGCGCCGGGCGATTAGGCGGAGAAACGGCCAGCGCTGTACCGCGTTCAGGAAGCGCCGACTGCCAAGTATGGCATTGCGGCGCATGACCCAGCGCGTCTTGAGCGACCATGTGTCTGGATAAATGGACATAGTGTTGTCCAAAAGGTTGGACTTCTGATAGCCTCCGGTCAAATCGAAACTGCGCTTGTTCCGGACTCGCGTTTTCCCGGAGAGCTCTTGAATGGAGCGAGACCGCCAAACTGTCATTGTGGGAGCCGGAATAGGCGGGCTGGTGTGCGCGATCATGCTGGCCGCGCGCGGCGCAAGGGTCTGCGTGATTGAGAAGGAAGCTGGGCCGGGAGGCAAGGCGCGGCAGCTAGACGTCGATCATGTGCCGATTGATGCCGGCCCCACAGTATTCACGCTGCGATCGGTTTTTGATGCGGTGTTCGAGGCAGCCGGCACATCAATGGAAGACCATCTGGTGCTGCGCCGCGCGGACGTGCTGGCCCGGCACGCCTGGGGTGACGGATCGCAGCTCGACCTGTTCGCCGATCATGAGCGTAGCTGCGAAGCGGTACGCCAGTTCGCAGGCGCGCGCGGCGAAGCCGGCTTCCGTTCCTTTAGCGCCGAGGCGAGACGGATCTTCGATATCCTAGACGCGCCGCTGCTACGCCGTTCGAAGACCTATCCGCCGGGGCTGATGTGGCGGATCGGATTGTGGCGGGTCGGCGCCCTGCTCGCGATCCGGCCTTACGAAAGCCTGTGGAAAGTGCTGCACGAGCATTTCGATGATCCGCGCCTTATCCAGCTGTTCGCCCGCTATACCACCTACTGCGGATCATCCCCCTTCCTCACGCCAGCGACCTTGATGCTGATCGCCCATGTCGAGGCACAAGGTGTCTGGGCCATTGAAGGGGGTATTTCCGCCTTGGCAGGCGCGTTGGAAAAGCTGGCGCGGCACCTTGGCGTATCCATCCGGTACGACACCGCGGCGCAGTGCATCGAAACTGCCGGTGGCCGCATCTCCGGCGTCACGCTTGCCAATGGCGAACGGATTGCGGCTGACCATGTCGTTTTCAATGGCGACCCTGCCGCTCTGGCTGCCGGGATGCTGGGACCCGATGTCACCAGCGCGGTTCGCCGGGTGCCGGAAAAGAAACGCTCCCTTTCAGCGCTGGTGTGGCTCGCCCATGCACGGTGCGAAGGGTTCGACCTGGCGCACCACAATGTCTTTTTTTCGTCGGACTATCCGGCCGAGTTTCGCGACATCGCCAGCGGCCGGCCGCCCAGTGACCCGACTGCTTATGTCTGTGCGCTGGACCGGGGATCGGGCGACACGCCCGCCGGACGCGAACGGTTCCAGATCATCGTCAATGCGCCCGCCAACGGCGACACCCATGCCCTGGGAACAAGGGAGAGAGAGCAATGCACGAACGCCATGCTGAACCGGCTCAGCGCCTGCGGGCTGACGCTGGAGGAGCCGTTGCCGCACCGGCTGGTCACGCCGGAGGATTTTTCCCGTCTCTTCCCGGGGACGGGTGGAGCCCTTTATGGACGGGCCTCGCACGGGTGGGCGGCAAGCTTCCTCAGGCCCGGCAGCCGGACGGCGATCCCTGGTCTCTACTGCGCGGGGGGGGCGACGCATCCTGGCGCGGGCGTACCGATGGCCGCCTTGTCGGGGATCCAAGCGAGCGAGGCATTGCTGGCCGACCAGCCTTCGACGTCATGGTTCCACCGCAGGGCTACCGCTGGTGGTATGTCGACGCGATCAGCGATGACGGCGCCTATGGGCTGACCATCATCGGCTTCATCGGCAGCGTCTTTTCCCCTTACTATCGCAAGTCAGGGCGCGGACAGCCAACCGATCACAGCTGCCTCAACATCGCGCTCTATGGCCGGCGCGGTGCGCGCTGGGTGATGACCGAGCGGGGCGACCGAGACACCCACCAGTCAACCGACGCGCTCACCATCGGGCCGAGCGCGATGCGCTGGGATGGCGACCGGCTGGTGATCGATATCGAGGAGCGCGACATCAGGCTGGGCGTGCCGTGGCGGCGCAAGGTCAGAGGTCAGGTTGTCCTCCACCCAGAGATGCTGAGCCTCTCACCGTTCCGGCTGGATCCCGCAGGACGGCATCATTGGCATGCCATCGCGCCTCGGGCGCGCATCGAGGTAAAGATGCAGGCGCCCGACATCAGCTGGAACGGCAGTGGATATCTTGATGGCAATGACGGGATCGAACCGATCGAGCAGGGTTTCCGCAGGTGGCATTGGAGCCGCGCGCACATGGGCCGCGACGTTGCCGTGATCTACGAAGGCGAGCGACGCGATGGGAGCATGTTCGGCAGCGCCATCCGTTTCGACGCGAGCGGGACCCCGCATGAGGAAGAATTGCCGCTGGTTGCCCCGCTGCCGCCGACATGGTGGGCGATGCAGCGCCAGACACGCGCCGACAGGGGGCACGCGTCCGTCCTGAAGACATGGGAGGATTCGCCCTTTTACGCCCGGTCCACAGTGGCATCGCGATTGTGGGGGACGAGTGTGACCGCGGTTCAGGAAAGCATCTCGCTCGACCGGCTCATCAATCCGGTGGTGCAGTGGATGCTGCCCTATAAGATGCCGAGGGAGGCGGGCTAAAGCCGCAGACTAGCTGTCCTGTTCAGCGGCCTGTTTGCGAGCGGCCTCTTCCTTATCCTTGGCAATTTCGCGGTTCACGGACCAGAGTTGCCAGAAGCCGAAGCCGAGCGCGACGGCGCCAAAGAAAACAATCTCGATCCAGCCGATATGTTCGAACGGGGTGGATTCCATCGCCTCTCTCCCTTTATCCGAACTTATGTCGTCGCATGGTTTTGCGCAAATTCCCCAATGAGTGAGGCTGCCAGCGCAGGATCCTCCTCATGCGCAAGATGGCCGAGGCCGGGCAACTCCCGTGCTTCGCAATCGGGGATGAGCGAGGCTGCCCCCGCCACCGCCGATGGCGGAATGGCATTGTCCCGTCCACCCCACAGAAGAAGGGTTGGCGAGCGCAGGCGCGGCAATGCATCGCGCAAAGGCTCCAGCTGCCAATTGGCCATCATCCTGATCGCGCCGTCACAATGGCCGGAATGGCTGAACAGGCGCTGATACAATTGCGCGCCATCCGCATCGATCCGCGATCCGGTAGACCGCTCAAGGAAGCGACGGGTCTCACCCGGGCGCGCGGCGAGACGGGAAAAGATGATGGAGACAAATGGATTGGTGAACAGGATCCTGGCGAGCGTCGGAAATAGTCGCGCGGCGATGCCCGGGAAGGGCAGCAGCGCAGGGGTGAGGCCGACCAGCGGGATGGCGAGATTGCGGTCGAGCAGAAGCTGCGCGGCGATCGCGACGCCCGCGCTGTGCCCGACAATCAGGTCGGGATTCACATCCAACACATCGAGCAATTCGCCAAGTGAGGCTGTCATCGCAGGCAAAGTAACGGAGCGCGCAAAGCTACCACGGGTGAAGCCGTGCCCCGGCAGATCGATGGCAATCACCCGCCAGTGCTCCGCCAGTAATGGCATGACGCCGCGCCAGCTGTGGGTGGCAGCGCCTGTGCCGTGGATGAGCAGACAGACCGGCGCCCTTCCCTCTGCGTCTCCCTTTGCCGGCCCCATATCCTGCACATGCCAGCGGTAGTGGGCGGCATCGACAAAGCGGCTGGCTGGCCGGTTTGGCCAGTCCACCCCGTCCTTCGCCCAGTCAGGATAGCGACTGCTCACAGGCTCTCTATGGCCGCCACCATCGCCGCGCTGCCGGCATGGGGGAGCGGCAGGTAGCGCCCGCCCATCGCCGCAGCCAGTGCGGCTGCCTCCTCCCGCGGGCGTGGTGATATGTCGATGACGACGCTGGCGATGCCGCTATCCGCCACCTGCTTCGCCGCAGCCATGGCCTCTTCCATCGCGGTTGAGCGATCCCCCCCGGATGCATAGGCGACATTCGCCTTTCCATCAGTCAGCATGGCAATCAGCGGCGTCGATCCCGCGCGCTCGGCCTGCTCTGCCAAACCATGCGCGGCAAGGACACCGGCCGCGAGCGGGGTGCCCCCACCGCCGGGCAGAGCCGCCAGGGCCCGGCGGGCGCGGGTGAGTGATCGGGTCGGTGGCAGCAGCAGTTCTGCCGCCGTTTGCCGGAAGGCGATCAGCGCGACCTCCGACCGCTTCACATAGGCTTCGGCGAGCAGCAGTTCGACCGCACCCTTCGCTTCGGCAAGCCGCGCCATGGCGGAGGAACCCGAAGCATCAACCGCAAAGATGGTGAGGCTGGTCGACCGCTGTTCGAACCGGCGGATGCGCAGGTCAGAGAGGCGCAACTGCAGACGATCATCATCCTGCCCCGCCCGCTCGCGCCGTCGGATCGTCTGCCATGGGGCGGCGGCGCGCAATGTGTCGATCAGGGCGAGACGCTTGCCATGTCCCGGTGTTCCGGCACGCGAACCCAGCGGACGGCCCCGGCGGGCGGATTTGCGCTTCTGCCCCGCGCGTCCGCCAGCGCCCCGACCATGACGGCGCACGCCCTTGCCAATGGCGGCAAGGACATCAGGCGGAATAGCGGCGGTGGCAGCGTCAAGCATCATGTCCGCAAGATCAGCATCAGTCGGCGGCTGTTGTTCACTGTCCCCAGCCGCATCCTGCTGTGCCTCGGGCTCGGGCGGGCTTTCCGGCGGCGGGGGAACCGATTCCGGCAAGCGCGTGGCGCGGGGCGCAAGCACCAACCGAACCGCCGCCGCCAAATCATCATCATCCACCTCCCGCCGACCGTGGAGCGCGGCATGACCGCGCGCCGCCCGGTCAGCGAAGATCGCGGACCTGACCGATACAACCCCAAGCGCAGCGGCCGTCGCTGCAAGCGCCCGCCGTTGCTCATCCGCGAGCGGCGCCACTGCATCACAGGCAATGGCAGCCGGCCAGCCTGCCGCGCCAAATTCACGCAAGCCGCCGACATGGCAGATGAAGGCGCATCGCTCAGCCAGCCTGTCCGGAACGGTCTCTTCATCGTCCCGCCCGTCATCGAGCAGGATCGCTGCCAGCTGGCCCTCATCAAGCGCCTGAGCGACCGGAACGGCCACCTCGCCTGCCATGCGCTCCGCCATTGGGAGCAGCAGGATCCCGTCCGCCGCTGCCTCAATCAACCCGACCGCATGCACGGGACGCCCGGATGCCAGCGTCGCGGCAAAATCCAGCCCGCCGATGAGACGGGCGATGTCGACATTGGCCGGGACGCGCACCCACGCCCTGTCGCCAGAAAGCGTGGTTTTGAGATGGGCCAGCATGGCATCACGCACCGGGCCATCGCCGCTGAGGACGATGCCGCCTAGGCGGATCGGATCGCAGGCGAACAGCGCAAGGGCCAGAGCCGGATCGCTGCCGCCATCATTGCCGGCGGCAGTCATGGTCAGCCGAACAATTCGCCGAGCGCGCGTTCGATGCGCACGGTCGATCCCGTTTCATCGAGCACATTGCGGCGCAGGCGATGGCGCAGCGCGAGCGGGGCAATCGCCCGGATGTGCTGGCGCGTCACAGCCTTTTTGCCATCGAGCGCGGCGAGTGCGCGACAGGCCCGCAAAAGGGTGAGTTCCCCGCGCAAACCATCCGCCCCCACAGCGCGGCACAGTTCCGCCATGTCCGCAATGGCTGCATCCGGTGCTTCGACCTTTGGCAAAGCGGACTTGGCCTTGGCGATCCGCTTTAGCACCTTGGCGTCCTCTTCGCGCCATTGCTCTGCAAAGCCGGCAGGGTCGCGCTCTGCTGCATCGCAGCGGCGCATGATTTCTACCCGGTCATCGATTGCTTCGGGCGTGCGCACCTCGACCGAGAGACCAAAGCGGTCGAGCAGCTGCGGGCGCAGTTCGCCCTCCTCCGGATTGCCACTGCCGATCAGCACAAAGCGGGCCGGGTGGCGAACCGACAAACCATCGCGTTCAACAAGATTCTCGCCAGAAGCGGCGACATCCAGCAGCAGGTCGACGACATGATCCTCGAGCAGGTTGATCTCGTCTATGTAGAGGAAGCCCCGGTGCGCGCGGGCGAGCAAGCCGGGTTCGAAACGCTTTTCCCCCCGTGTCAGCGCGGCTTCGAGATCAAGGGTGCCAACCACCCGATCCTCGGTCGAGCCGAGCGGCAGATCGACGAAGGGAACCGGTGCCTTGACGGTGCGCACCTTCGCATCCGGCACATGATCGGGACTGCGCGCGGCCTCATCAGGATGGCTGTTGTAACGACATCCGGCGACCATCGGGATCGGCGGCAACGTAGCGGCCAATGCGCGTGCCGCAGTCGACTTACCGGTACCGCGATCGCCGAAGATCATCACGCCGCCGACGCGCGCGTCCACTGCCGCAATCAGCAGTGCGCGCTTCATTTCTTCCTGGCCAACAATGGCGCTGAACGGAAATGCCCCCATGGCGGTTAAGCTAACAGAAGGCATGGCGCGCGCAAGACTGGCGCGCGAACCATCATTCTGCGGCCACCAATTCCTCCCGTTCATCAAGCGGATACGCGAGGCGGGTCAGCATTTCCTTCGGGCAGACTTGCCAGAACCGATCCCGCCAGCGATCCCAGTCGGCGAGCAATTCTTTGCCCCAACCACTGTCCGTCATCGCGACATGCTGTTCGATCAGATCCTTGAGAACGCCTTCCCAATGCGTGCTGGCAAGGCGTTGCCAAACGATGCTTTCGGGGTTGGCGCGCTTTGCAAAGCGATCCTCCAGATCGAGGACGAAGGCCATCCCGCCGGTCATGCCCGCCCCGAAATTGGAGCCGACCGAACCCAGAATGACGGCAACGCCGCCGGTCATATATTCGCAGCCATTGGCACCGCAGCCTTCGACGACCACTTCCGCGCCTGAATTGCGTACCGCGAACCGTTCACCTGCCTGGCCCGCAGCGAACAACTGACCCGAAGTGGCGCCGTAGAGCACGGTATTGCCGATGATGCTGTTGTCCCGGCTGACCAGCGGCGATTTGACCATCGGCCGCACCGCAATGCGCCCACCGGAGAGACCCTTGCCGACATAGTCATTGGCATCGCCGAACACTTCGAGCGTGATGCCCTGGCAAAGGAAGGCGCCAAGCGACTGGCCCGCACTGCCGCGCAGGCGGACATGGACATGGCCGTGATTGAGCGCCTTCATGCCGAAGCGAGAGGTGATCTCCGCCGAAAGCCGCGTGCCGACCGCCCGGTGCGTGTTGCGCACAGTATAGGTCAGCTGCATCTTCTCGCCACGCTCGAACACCGGCCGGGCATCATGCAGGATTTGCGCGTCGAGGCTGTCCGGCACCTCATTGCGGTGCCCTTCGATGGCAAAGCGGCGCTCGGTATCCGGTGCGTCGACCTTGGCGAGGATGGGGTTGAGATCGAGATCGTCGAGATGCTCGGCACCGCGGCTCACCTGTCGCAGCAGTTCCGTCCGGCCGATGATCTCATCAAGGCTGTGGAAACCGAGCCTTGCAAGGATTTCGCGCACTTCCTCTGCGATGAAGGTCATCAGATTGATGACCTTTTCAGGGCTGCCGGTGAATTTGGCGCGCAGCTTTTCATCCTGTGTGCAAACGCCGACCGGGCAGGTGTTGCTGTGACACTGGCGCACCATGATGCAGCCCATGGCAACGAGGCTGAGCGTGCCGATGCCATATTCCTCCGCCCCGAGGATCGCCGCGATGACAACATCCCTCCCGGTCTTCAGACCGCCATCGGTGCGCAGTTTCACGCGGTGACGAAGGCCGTTGAGGGTCAACACCTGGTTGACTTCACTGAGGCCCATTTCCCACGGCGTGCCGGCATATTTGATGCTGGTCTGCGGGCTTGCCCCGGTGCCACCGACGTGGCCGGAAACGAGGATCGCATCGGCATGCGCCTTGGCAACACCGGCGGCGACCGTGCCGATGCCGGCGGAACTCACCAGCTTCACGCAGACGCGGGCGCGCGGATTGATCTGCTTCAGATCATAGATCAGCTGCGCCAGATCCTCGATCGAATAGATGTCATGGTGCGGCGGCGGGGAGATGAGCGTTACGCCCGGCGTCGAGTGGCGCAGGCGCGCGATCATCTCGCTCACCTTAAAGCCCGGCAACTGGCCGCCCTCTCCGGGCTTGGCGCCCTGCGCGACCTTGATCTCAATCTCGTCGCACGCGCCGAGATATTCTGCAGTGACACCGAAGCGGCCTGACGCGATCTGCTTGATCACGCTGTTGGCATTGTCGCCATTGGCATAGGGTTTGTAGCGCGCGCTATCCTCCCCGCCCTCACCCGATACCGCCTTCGCACCGATGCGGTTCATAGCGATCGCCAGCGTCTCATGCGCTTCCGGAGAAAGAGCGCCGAGGCTCATCCCCGGCGTAATGAACCGCTTGCGGATTTCCGTAATCGCCTCGACCTCATCGAGCGGCACGGGTTTGCGCGCGTCGGTGAACTCCAGCAGGTCGCGCAGATAGACCGGCGGCAGATCACGGATGCCGCGTGAGAAGGCTAGATAGGTGGAATAGCTGTCAGTCGCGACCGCCGTCTGGAGGAGGTGCATGAGCTGTGCCGACCATGCGTGCGTCTCCCCACCGGCGCGCTGGCGGTAGAAACCGCCGACCGGCAGGCGCACTACATCGGGCTGGAAGGCGGCCTCATGCCGTTCCTGCGCATTGACCGACAGGCTGACATAGCCTTCGCCCGAGATTTTGGCGGGCATGCCGGGGAACAGATCATTCACCAGACTGCGCGACAGGCCGACCGCCTCGAAATTGTAGCCGCCGCGATAGCTGGAGATGACCGCGATCCCCATCTTTGACATGATCTTCAGGAGACCATCGTCGATCGCCTTGCGGAAATTGGCGAGGCACTGATCGAGCGTGCGGGAACCGGCCAGACCACGGGCGTGACGGTCAGCAATCACAACCTCGGTCAGCCAGGCGTTGACGGTGGTGGCGCCGACACCGATCAGCACGGCAAAGCTGTGCGTATCGAGGCATTCGCTGGAACGGACATTGACCGAGGCATAAGAGCGCAGCCCCTGCCTGACGAGGTGGGTGTGGACGGCCGCAGCCGCCAGCACCATCGCGATGCCGACGCGGTCCTTGCTCTTATGCTCATCGGTCAGAAACAGCTCCGACCGGCCGGCACGAACGGCCGCCTCTGCTTCTGCACGCACGCGGGCGATAGCTTCGCGCAGGCCGGCAGCGCCGGAGCCTGAATCGAAAGTGCAGTCGATGTCCGCCACGGCATCGCCGAACGTCGCCTTGAGGCGCGCCCAATCGGCGTTGAGCAGCACGGGTGAATCGATCACCAGAACCGAGGCATTCTGCCCCGCGGTATCGAGGATGTTGGCGAGGTTCGAGAAGCGCGTCTTGAGGCTCATCACATGCCGTTCGCGCAAGCTGTCAATCGGCGGGTTGGTGACCTGGCTGAAATTCTGGCGGAAGAATTGGTGGAGCAGCCGCGGCTTATCCGAGATGACCGCCAGCGGCGTATCATCACCCATGGAGCCGACCGCTTCCTTGCCACCCTCCACCATCGGCGAGAGGATGAGTTCAATATCCTCCAGCGTCAGGCCGGCTGCGACCTGATGCCGGATCAGCGTTTCACCTGAAAGGACAGGCATCGCCTCATCCTGTGCAGGCGGCAGATCCGCGAGGGTGCGGAAGCCCTTCACCAGAGAGGCATAATCCTGTTCCGCAGAGATGCGGTCCTTCACCTCTCGGTCGAAATAGAGCCGCCCTTCCTCCAGATCGACGGCGAGCATCTCGCCCGGGCCGAGCCGGCCCTTGCGGCTGACATTCTGTTCGGGAACGACAACCATCCCGCTTTCCGACCCGACGATGACGAGGCCGTCATCAGTGACCGTGTAGCGCAGCGGGCGCAGGGCATTTCTGTCCATACCCGCAACCGCCCAGCGGCCATCGGTCATGGCGAGCGCGGCCGGGCCGTCCCAAGGCTCCATCACAGACGCGAAATACTGGTACATCGCATGATGGGCAGGCGGCATTTCAGGCTCATGCGCCCACGCCTCTGGCACCAGCATCAGCTTGGCGGTCGGCGCCTCTCGCCCTGAACGCACGATGGTTTCGAACACAGCGTCGAGCGCGGCGGTATCCGACGCGCCGGCCGGGATGACCGGTTTAATCTCTTCCGACTGATCACCGAAGGCGAGGCTCGCCATCTTGATCTCGTGACTCTTCATCCAATTCTTGTTGCCGCGGATCGTGTTGATCTCGCCATTGTGGGCGAGGCAGCGGAACGGCTGGGCAAGCCACCATTGCGGGAAGGTGTTGGTGGAATAGCGCTGGTGGAAGATCGCCACGCGGCTCTCGAACCGCTCATCGACGAGATCGGGGTAGAAGAGCGACAGGCTCTCGGCGAGGAACAGCCCCTTGTAGATGATCGACCGGCAGGACAGCGAGCAGATGTAGAAATCCGCAATCTGCGCGGCAACGATGCGCCGTTCGATGCGGCGGCGGACAAGGTAGAGCTTTTTCTCGAACTCCTGTTCGCTCTCCTCTTCAGGCAGCGGGCCAGCGATCATGATCTGCTCAATTTCAGGGCGGGTGCGCTGAGCCTTTTGCCCGATCACCCCGACATCGACCGGCACCTGCCGCCAGCCGTAGATGGTGTAGCCAGCCTCGATGATCGCGCTTTCGACAATGGTACGGCAGCTTTCCTGCGCGCCGAGATCGGTGCGTGGCAGGAACACCATGCCCACAGCCAGCCGGTTAGGCAGCACCTTATGCCCCGAATGGGCAATAGCATCGTCAAAGAAACGGACGGGCAGGTCGACATGGATGCCCGCGCCATCGCCCGTCTTGCCATCGGCATCGACCGCGCCACGGTGCCACACCGCCTTGAGCGCATCGATCGCGGCGGCGACCACGCGACGCTGGGGCTTGCCATCAGTCGCGGCAACGAGGCCGACGCCGCAGGCATCGCCCTCATAGTCGGGGCGATACATGCCTTCGCGCGCCAAACGCTCATGCTCGGGGGTGGGGTAGTGCATCGTCATTGCTTTCATTCGACCTTCACGGCGGCATCGGCGGCGGCAGCGGCAGCGGCGGCTGCGTCCGCGTCCGCACCAGTGGCATTGGCCTGATCCATCGCCGCGCCCATGAGCGCGGGCATGAGTTCAACCATCATCGAAGCCATGGTCTGAACCATCTCGGGATCATTCATGAGGGTCAGGGAATCTTCGGCATAGCGGGCGCCAGTGGGCGTCGCGAAAAAGGCATCAAGCTCACCCAGTTCGGTGAGGCTGTAGCGGCGCGCATAGATGCGGGCGATGGCAGCGCGGATCGGCGGCTCGATACGCTCAAAGACCGGGATCAACGCCTCATTCATACGGCGCAGGCCGGCTTCTGCCTCTTCACTTGCCGCCGTTGCAGCAGCATCGCCTTCGGCGGTCCCGCTGAGCGGACGACCGGTGCGCGCCTCATGCTGCGCGCGGCGGCCTTCCTTGCTGTTTTCGTCCGGAATCCAGGCGGTGTCCGCCATCGCATCGTCCACGCCGCCCACCATCGCCATGGTCGAATCGATGGTCGAATCCATTACGCGCCGGAAGGTCCCGATCGGCCAGATGCGATCCACAACACGCTCGGCAGCGGCGAGGCGCTCGGGGTCAGGTTCCGGCAAGGCGGTGGCATCGGTTGCGGGTTGGGCGGTGGGCGCAGTCTGCGCGGTAGCCACGGCCCCAGTCCCGGCAAGCATCATGGCGAGGGGAAGTGCGATGCGTCCGATCATCCTCATGCCGCAATCCTTTCCTGTGCTGCTGCTGCCAGCCAGCGGTCGATGTGCTGCGCAACATCACGCCCGTCACGGATGCCCCAGACGACAAGGCTGGCGCCGCGCACAATATCCCCCGCCGCGAACACGCCGTCGATGGCGGTCATCATGCTGCCATCGACACGCAGCGTGCCCCAGCGGGTGAGCGACAGATCAGGCGCGCCGAACATCACCGGCAGATCCTCCGCATCAAAGCCCAAAGCCTTGATCACCATATCCGCCGGGCGATGATCGAGCCGGTCGGGGTCAGCCTCCGGCGCGCGGCGGCCGCTTGCGTCAGGCGCGCCGAGGCGCATGCCGCGCACCGACACGCCGGTGACCTTGCCGCCTTCGCTGGTGAAAGCTTCCGGTGCGGAGAGCCAGTCAAACACCACGCCTTCTTCTTCGGCATTGGCGACCTCGCGCTGGCTGCCGGGCATGTTGGCGCGATCGCGGCGGTAGAGACAGCGGACCGAAGCCGCGCCCTGACGCACGGCGGTGCGCACACAATCCATTGCGGTATCGCCGCCGCCGATCACGACGACATGCTTGCCCGCAGCATTGAGGGTACCATCGGCAAAGGCCGGCACAGTGTCCCCGCAGCCGACGCGGTTGGAAGCGATGAGATAGTCGAGCGCCTCATGCACGCCCTGGGCGTCATCCCCCGGCGCGGT
>CANHQT010000011.1 GCA_947463325.1 Sphingomonadaceae bacterium | reverse complement strand
GACATGCTTGCCCGCAGCATTGAGGGTACCATCGGCAAAGGCCGGCACATTGTCCCCGAAGCCGACGCGGTTGGAAGCGATGAGATAGTCGAGCGCCTCATGCACGCCCTGTGCGTCATCCCCCGGCGCGGTCAGCGCGCGCGCCTTATAGACGCCGGTCGCCACCAGCAGCGCATCGTGCCGCGACTGAAGTTCGGAAAGGGTGGCATCACGACCAATTTCGAAGCCAAGGCGGATGGCAATGCCGCCGGCTTCGAGCCGTTCGATGCGGCGCATCACCACCGGCTTTTCGAGCTTGAAACCGGGGATCCCATAAGTGAGCAGGCCGCCGGCGCGGTCGTGCCGGTCATAGACCGTCACATCATGCCCGGCGACGCGCAGATATTCCGCCGCGGTCAGCCCAGCCGGCCCGGCGCCGATGATGCCGATTGATTTGCCGGTCGGCTTGCCCGGAACCAGCGGCTGCACCCAGCCGCGTTCCCATGCCGTATCGGTGATGTATTTTTCCACGCTGCCGATGGTGACTGCGCCGTGGCCGGAGAATTCGATGACGCAATTGCCTTCGCACAGCCGGTCCTGCGGGCAGATGCGGCCGCAGATTTCCGGCATGGTCGATGTGGCGTTGGAGAGTTCATAGGCTTCCTCTAGCCGCCCTTCAGCGGCGAGGCGGAGCCAGTCCGGGATGTGGTTGTGCAGCGGGCAGTGCACCGAGCAATAGGGCACACCGCATTGCGAGCAGCGGGCCGACTGTTCAGCGGCCAACGCATCGTCATAGCGCGCAGCGATCTCCGCAAAATCCTGTGCACGCAAATCGGGCTCACGCTTCGCTGGATAGCGCTGCGCCTTATCCACGAATTGCAGCATGCCGCCGTCGGCCATCGCTTACCCGTCCTTCTTCGCATTCAGGAAGGCCGCGTCCCACGCAGCCGATGATCTGATGGCGAAACGGACAGCCGCTGTCACGGGCGTCACGCAATAAAGGGCAATTACATTGACAAAATCCTACAGCTGCCGGGGGGTGATCCTCACATCGCCCGGCAAGGCCTGTTGGAAATGTCCTACAAGTTGACTATCTCAAGGTCAGCCAGATCAGCGCCGCGCTGCCGACCACGATGCGATACCAGGCGAAGGGCGCGAACCCGTGGCGGGCGACGATCGCCACGAACGCCTTGACCACCACCAGCGCGACAAGGAAGGCGCAGCCGAACCCGATACCGATCATGCCCAGATCATCGGCGGAGAGCAGGTCGCGATCCTTGTAGAGTGCGTACACCGTCGCGCCCGCCATCGTCGGCACGGCAAGAAAGAAGCTGAACTCTGCCGCGGTCTTGCGTTCCACCCCCATCAGCAGCGCGCCCAGGATGGTCGCGCCGGAGCGGCTGACGCCCGGGATCATCGCAATGCACTGCACCGCGCCGATGGCGACAGCGGTGCGCAGCGGCATCGCCTCAACGCTTTCAATACGCACCACCTTTACCATGCGTTCGATGGCGAGGATCGCAATGCCGCCGAGGATCAGCGCTATCGCCACCACCTCCGGCGACTGCAGCACGGCGCGGATCGCTTCATAGGCGAGAGCGCCGACAACCATTGCGGGAAAGAAGCCGATCAGGATGTTGCGGGTGAAAGCGATCGAATCCGCATCGCGGGCGAGCAGGCCCATCCCGACATTCCAGAATCGCTGCCAGTAGACCACCAGCACCGCGAGGATGGCGCCGAGCTGGATCGCAATCTTGAAGGTGACCGAGCTTGAGTCGGTAAAGCCGAGCAATTCGCCGCCGAGGATGAGATGCCCGGTCGAGGAGACCGGCAGGAATTCGGTTAGCCCTTCGACGATACCGAGGATGATCGCCGTCCAGATATCGCCGCTCACCGGCAGTCCCCCTTCATGTCGAAATGCAGGCGACCGTGCCGATCAGGCGGCAGCCTTGCCCGTGAAACGGCCGTGACGGCGATAGATGTCGAGCCAGCCGGCAGCGACCGCATCGAGCGAAGTGGGCACCACGCCGAGGTCCGCCAAACCGGGCATGCCGGCGGCAACCACATTGTCGCGCGACAGCATGGCCCATTGATCAGCCGTGATCGGAGCGCCGGGCAGCCAGCCGGTCGCGCTCGCCATCGCGCCAGCCAGCACATCCGGCATATCGATCAAGAGCGGCGAACGGCCGATGGACTTGGCAATCCATTCCAGCAATTCCCGCATGGTCAGGATCTGCGGCCCGCCAAGTTCATAGGTGCGCCCCGCATGCGCGGGATCAGCCAGCGCAGCGCGCACCGCATCCGCCACATCACCGACAAACACCGGCTGGAATTTGGTGTGCGGTGCCACCACCGGCATCACCGGGGCCATGCTGAGCAGCCCGGCAAAGCGGTTCACAAACTGGTCGCCGCGCCCGAACACGATCGAGGGGCGCAGGATGATCGCACCGGCATGGGCGGCGCGCACAGCCGCTTCGCCGGCTGCTTTGCTGCGCCCATAGGCCGAGGGGCTGCCGGCATCCGCGCCGATTGCGGACATCTGGAGCATGGCCGCACCGGCAGACTGCGCCGCCTGGGCCACATTGCGGGCGACATCGACATGAAAGCGATCGAAATCCCCCTTGAGGATGCCAACGAAGTTGACCACCGCATCGCTGCCTGTGACGACGCGGGCGACGGCGTCAGCGCGGGTCGCATCGACAGCGGCGAACTGCACCTGCCCAAGGTTGGCGAGCGCGCGCACTTCGAACGCGCGCTTTGGATGGCGCTGCGCGATACGCACACGCGCACCGGCGCGCATCAGCGCCTCTGCGGCATGGCGCCCCAAGAAACCGCCGCCACCGACCAGGGTAACAAGCTTGCCATCAAGGCGGGGGGCAGCAGAAGCAGTCATGGCACCATCAATTTCCGGTTGGGCAGCAATGCCACGCGCATATGCGTGTCTGCGCGCGCGAAGCAAGGGGAGAAACCCGCTGACCGCGCGCTTTACAAGCTTTGGCCGGGAAAAGCCGACCAGCGATGTTGACAAGCCCGCGCCCCCACCGCTAAGCGCCGCCGCCTACCCCGTGCCCAGATGGCGGAATTGGTAGACGCACCAGCTTCAGGTGCTGGCGCTCGCAAGGGCGTGGAGGTTCGAGTCCTCTTCTGGGCACCATTTCCCTTTCATCCTTCGTCCGGGGGACGAAGGTGACAGCGAAATCCCGAAAGCGCAGTGCGAAGTCGTTCTTCGCCCCTTTCCTATCCGGCATTGCCCTGTCCGGGCGCGCGACCTATCGTCCGCGTAACAATGTCACATCGGGAGGGTTTGCCCATGTCGCCTTTTGCCGCCGACTTCCTGGAAAAGAACCGCATATTTCTGGGCGTACTGGCGATCATTGTGTCGCTGGCGACGTGGGGGATGGATTTGGCCGAGTGGGTTTATCAATGCCCCTATTGCCGGGTGCAGCGCAGCGCCATCGGGGTGATCGGCGTGATCCTGTTGCTGCCTTTTTACCACCACTGGATCCTGCGCATGACCGGCAGCACCGTGGGCGTGCTGGGGCTGGTGGTGGCCGCCAACCAGAATTTCAATCACATCCTCAGGATGCAGCAGGGCACTTTTGACTGGGGCGAGAGGTGGTACATCCACCCCTGGCTGTTGTCCGGATTTGCGCTGTTCATCCTCACCGCGCTGCTGATGATCCTGTGGTCACAGCCTTACCGCCGGGAAGCAGAGCAACCCGCCCCATGATCATGCGCGCCCGTTCAGCATCATGAAAGCTTGATGCGCCTAGGGCGACGGCGTTCGCAGCCCAGCGCCGCTTGTTCGAGGACCAGATATCATGCGCCGTCCGCTTGCCATCGCCGCCTTTGCCGCGCTTGCCCTGACTGCACCCGCATCCGCACAGACGGATGCCGTCCAGGCGCTGGAGGCCATCGACAACCGGGCCGCGATCGAGGCCGGGGCCGAGGTGATCGAACGCAGCCTTGCGATGCTGATGGCCATGCCGGTGGGGCCGATGCTGGAACCACTGCGCCGGATTGATCCCGATGCCCTGCCCTATGCGGACGAGGACAGCACGCTGGGCGACCTCACCGACGCTGACGGCAACCTGCCCGAGCGGGCCGGCGAGGAAGCGAGAGTTGCCGGCACAGTGGCCGGAGCGGCGGCTCGCGATCTCGCGGTCGCCCTGCCCGTCCTCACCGCCATGGCCCGCGACATGGCAGCACAATGGCGGGCCCGCATTGCCGACGCGCGCGAGGCTGCGCGTCGCTGATCATCCCCCTTTGCGGTTCGGGGCACAGCCGTTTCGGAAATTGTCCCCAGTTTTTCAAAGGACAGACGCTTCCATCACGCCCCTTCCCGCATTAGGCAGGGCGGCATGTGGCAGCTTTACCAATTCCCGCTCTGTCCGTTCAGCCGCAAGGTGCGCCTGCTGCTCGGTGAAAAGGGCATCGCTTATGATCTGGTGCTCGAGCATCCCTGGGAGCAGCGCCCCGGTTTCCGCGACATCAACCTGGCCGGACGCACGCCCGCGATGCTCGATACGGCGCGGGACATCACCCTGTCCGATTCGGTGGCGATCTGCGAATTTTTCGAAGAGAGCGAACCCGCCAAGCCGCTGTTTGCCGGCAGTGCCGCGCAGCGCGCCGAAATCCGCCGGCTGGTCGCCTGGTTCGACAGCAAATTCTACGCCGAGGTGGGCGCGCCGCTGCTCCAGGAAAAGATGATCAAGCGGCTGTTCTACCGCCAGGCACCCGATGCGACGATGCTGCGCCATTCGATGCGTGCAGCGACCGAGCATATGGAAATGATCGGCGCACAGCTCGACCATCACCGCTGGCTGACCGGCACGACGCTGACCATGGCCGACCTCGCCGCTGCGGCCCATATCTCTGTCGCCGACTATCTCGGCGGGATTGACTGGACCGGGCATGACACGGTGCGGGACTGGTATGCGACGCTGAAAAGCCGCCCCAGCTTCCGCCCGCTGCTCGATGAGCGGATGGGGCCGTTGCTCCCCCCGCCCCATTATTCGGACGTGAATTTCTGAGATCCCCGCCTGCCTGATCAGGCGCGGCGCAGGACAGCGATATAGTTGAGCGCGGTGCTGCCACCGGTGCGGAAACCGCGCGTCTTCATGTCCGGGCCGATCCCGGTCATGTCACTGACAACAAGGCCCGATGCGGTCGCCAAAGTTTCCAGCTCATCCGGGGTCAGGAACTTATCCCAGTCATGCGTGCCCTTGGGGATCGCGCCGACGGCCTCCGCCGCCTCCACCAGCAGCAGGCGGCTGGCCGCCGTGCGATTGGGGGTCGACAGGATCATCAGGCCGCCATCGGCCAGCCGCGCCGCGAGGGCATCAAGGAAGGTCGAAGGATCGACGACATGTTCGATCACCTCCATCGAGGTGACGAGATCGAATGTCCCCAGCGGCCCGGCAAAGGCGGGATCGGCGATGTCGCCATGTTCGTAGCGGATGGCGAGGCCCGAGGCGGCAGCATGGGCGCTGGCGACGGCCACATTTTCCTGCGCGGCATCCACGCCGGTCACCTCAGCGCCGAGCCGGGCGAGGGGTTCCGCGAGCAGGCCGGCACCGCAGCCGACATCGATCGCGCGCTTGCCCGCAAGTGGACGCAGCGTCTTGCCATCGCCGCCCCAATGCCGGTCAATCGCGGCGCGAATATAAGCGAGCCGCGCCGGGTTGAGGCGATGCAGCATCGCCGAGCTGCCTTCAGGGTTCCACCAATCGGCGGCGAGCGCATTGAAATGCGCGGCTTCGGCAGGGTTGATGCTGGGTGCGGTCATGGCAAGCGATGTGGCACGCGGGGCCTGCCCTTTCAACCGCCGGTTCAGCGCGCGCCTTCGCCGGCGCGGGCCGATACCTTTTCATAGAGGTTGTCGCCCCAGCTCTGCCGTTCGCCGGAGAAGAGCCAGTCGGGCGGGATGATTTCCGGCCCGTCGCCGGGGGGTAGCGGCGGGGTGAAATAGCCGAGCGCGTAGCTGCCCATCGCATAGCCGAGCAGGCGCTGCAGTTCCGGCGCGAAATCCCGCGCTATTTCCGGCGGGCAGGAGAGATATTGATTCTCCTCCTGCCGCAGCCAGCCGAGGCAATATGTGATGTTGAGGCCCATGCGGTCCGCGCCCGAGCGGTTGGCACCGCCAGCGTGGATCACCGACCCGGAATAGACGAGCACCGAGCCCGCCTTCATTTCAGCATAGCCGACCTCATGCGGCTCCGCCTTGCGCGATCCTTCCCACAGGTGCGATCCGGGGACGACCTGGGTCGCGCCATTGGCCTCTGTAAAGTCGGTCACGGCCCAGATGGTGTTGAGCTGCGGTTCGATGTCGTCGCGCAGAAAGCCGCCCCAGGCCAGCCGGTCACGGTGCAGCGGCTGTTTGCCCTGCCCGTCCATGATGCGGATGAGCTGGGTGAGGTGAAGCTGATAGGTATCAGCAAAGGGCAGCAAAAAATCCTCGCACGCCCCGGTCAGCACCGGGTGCATCACAAGGTCACGGCAGGCGGCAGAACGGGCGACGAGCGCGCCGGTGCGCGTCGTGCGGCGGCCGGTGAAATCATCCATGCCGGTCGGCGTCGCTTCGACATAGGGCATGATCTCCGCCTTCAGCCGGGCGAGCTGATCGGGTGCCATGGCATCGTCAATGATCACCGCCCCGTCACGGCGCAGCGCGGCGGCGACATCGGCGGCGGTGCAGGTTGGCGGCAGGTGGGCAAGCTGAGGCGTGGGTGTAGTCATGGCGGGCGGGCTCCCCTTGCGAAGGCGCCGAGGATGGATCAACGGGAGAGCGAGTCAAGCACCTCTATCCCGGCCGTGCGAGGCACGCCGGGGGATGGGGTGGTGCGTTGGTCCGGGCACATGGGTGCGGCCGGTGGGGTGCCGCCGACCACTGGTTTCCCAATGGCTTAGGGCAGCGGATAGCTTTGCTCCGGTCGGTCGGGATGGTGCTGGTCCCGGCCTGTGCTTGCGGTCTCGGGCAACATTGCCGCCGCCGATCATCACGAGGGATGAGCGGGGTTCACGGTCAAAGGCATCGCCCCTGCCGGAACGCATTCCGGCCGCCAGCCCCCCTTCGCATTTTTGCCGGTCCTCCTCCCAGGTGCGCTTTCGAACGCGCATCCCGGGTAGTCTTGTTCCTCCACCGGCCCCAAAGGGCGACGGGCAGGACGCGGCACATCAGGGAAGTACGTCCCCTTCGCCCCGTATCCGCACGTCTGGCGCGAGCCGCCGCCCTGGCCATGGCCGAACAGCACCGCACCGGCCGCTCACCGGCGGCTGCGGGTTGCACGAGCTCCGGCGGCGCCATTCCACCCACCATGCTCGCGCCTGTGGATGGAATGAGGGGTGATGTATAACCTATTTGGTTCTTTTTGTCAAGATCAGGGGATGATGTGCTCCGACCTGCGCCGGAGCACGCAAGTGATCAGCCGGCGTCGGCGGGTTCGATGCGTGCGAGGAGGGCTTCGACCTGCACTTGCGCGCCGGGGGTGGCGTTGAGTTCCGCGACTGTCCCGTCAAACGGCGCGGTGAGGCTATGTTCCATCTTCATCGCTTCGAGCGTGAGCAGTTTCTGACCCTTGGTCACCGCCTGCCCTGCCGCGACATCGACCGCGATGATCTTGCCCGGCATGGGGGAGAGGATGTCGCCATCATGCGCGGAGTGGTGGCCGGAGCCGTCGATACGGGTGGTGACCAGCATCGCCTCGCCATCATTGAACACCGCCAGGCCACCTGCCACCGGTTCGACCGAGATGAAGCGGTCCGCATAACGGTGCGGCAAAGCGCGACGTTCGGCAACACCATCGATGACGAGGGTGACTTCCTCAACAGGTACGCGATTGAGCCGGAAACCAAGCATGATGTGCACCGGGGACCCATGAAACTCGCCATCCACAAAGCGGCGGATCGTGCCGTAATGCCCGCCGATCCAACTAAACTGTTCGGCAATCAGACCTACGGCAGCATCATCGCGCAGTTCGGTTTGCAGCGCCTCGCCGGGCTGGAGCAGACCGTCCTCATTTGCAGCGATGAAGCCGGTCGAGACATCGCCAGCCTTGAAGGACGAATGATTGAGGCAACGCAGCATGAAGCCAGCATTGGTGCGAACCGGCCAGACTTCGGCGCCAGCGAGCGCATCCCCGAGGTCACGAATGGCGGTGTCGCGGTCCGCCCCGTGGGCGATGAGCTTGGCGATCATCGGGTCGTAGTAAGGCGTGACCGAGTCACCCTGTTGCACCCCGGCATCGGTGCGGACGGCCTTCTTCTCGATGTTCAGAATGTCGAGCCGACCGATGCTGGGCAGAAAGCCCTTGGCCGGATCCTCCGCATAGAGGCGTGCTTCCATTGCCCAGCCGTTGATGCTGAGCTCCTCCTGCCGGAGCGGGAGGGGTTCGCCGCTGGCGACACGGAGTTGCCATTCGACCAGATCGACGCCGGTAATCTCCTCGGTCACCGGATGTTCGACCTGAAGCCGGGTGTTCATTTCCATGAACCAGATGCGGTCGGCGCGGAGGCCTTCGCTCGCGTCGGCAATGAATTCGATGGTGCCGGCGCCGACATAATCGACTGCTTTCGCCGCGCGGACGGCAGCCGCACAGAGCTGTTCTCGGGTGGCGGCATCCATGCCGGGTGCGGGGGCTTCCTCGATCACCTTCTGATGGCGGCGCTGGAGGCTGCAATCGCGTTCGAACAAATGGACGATGTTGCCGTGACTGTCCCCGAACACCTGCACTTCGATATGGCGCGGGCGCTGGATGTATTTCTCGATAAGGACGTGGGCGTTGCCGAAGGAGGCTGCCGCCTCGCGCTGGCAGGAGGCGAGCGCATCGGCGAAGCCATCGGCGCTTTCAACCAGCCGCATCCCCTTTCCGCCGCCGCCCGCAACCGCCTTTATGAGGACGGGATAGCCGATTTCGGCGGCTTGGCGGCCAAGGAAGGCGGGGTCCTGATCCTCACCCATATAGCCGGGGGTGACGGGGACGCCGGCGGCGGCCATCAGTTTCTTTGCCGCATCCTTCAGCCCCATGGCGGTGATGCTGGCCGGAATGGGGCCGACCCAGATTAGGCCGGCGTCGATTACGGCTTGAGCAAACTCGGCATTCTCGGACAGGAAGCCGTAGCCGGGGTGGATCGCCTGTGCGCCGGTCGCCTTGGCGGCGGCGATGATCTTTTCCCCCACCAGATAGCTTTCGCGCGCCGGGCTGGGGCCGATGTGGACCGCCCCATCCGCCGAGCGGACGTGCAGGGCGTTTGCGTCCGCATCCGAATAGACCGCGATGGTACGGATACCCATGCGGCGCGCGGTGCGGATGATGCGGCAAGCAATCTCGCCGCGGTTGGCGATGAGGAGGGATTGGATCATGGTCGCGGGGTAGCCTCGGGATTGGAGGGCTTTGGCATATCCATAGCCGCCCGGAACAAAGGTGCCAATTGCCGCGCCCCGGTGAGCGTCAGGTGATGTTTGTCGAAATAATAGAGCGCGCCGCCGGGTGAACGGATCTGGCAATAGTCCGTGCAAAGGACCGAAGCGGGCTCAATAACCGCATATCCCGGACGCGGCCGCCGCAGTTCTGCGGCAACCGGGCGAATGGCCTGTTCATAGCTGGCCGTGGACTGCAACGGGGCGGGCACGCCGCGTTCATGGGCCTCTAGCAGGATCTGCGGGATCAGCGCCTCACGCGTCGGCACAGGCATGATGACGGTCGTTGCAATGCCATGTTGCCACAGCAGAGCCTGCGCCCTTTCTATCGTCTCGATCTTGGTATTGGCCAAACTGAAGTGCAGGAAAACATGGCGCACCCGGTATTTCTGCACTGCATCCAACAGCCATTGTTCGTCCAGCGCCGCCGAGACAAGGGCATCATTCCTGACCGGGAACAGCACATTGTGGCCAGCGCGGCGGGCCTCGGCAATGAAGCTGAATTTGATCGCATCCGAATGGCTGTCACCGATCAGCATGACTGGGCCACGATCGGCATCAGCCGATCCGAAGGCGCAGAATTCTTCGCGGAAATGTTGCAGCCGGAACTTGGTGCCGCAGCGATAGGCCGCACGGTCGGAATAGGCGGCGGATATGCGGTTGGTTGTGCCGTCAAATTGACGCGCCTGCGCTGCCGGGGTCCATAGCCCTGCCATGACGAGCGCGGCGCCGGCGGCAGCCGTTGCAGGAAGGGTGAACCACTGCCCTGCCCGCTTTTCAAAAATCTGGTGACAGGCCCAAGCGAGGACGGCGATCAGGCCGAAGATAAGCGCATACCCCGCCCATCCCGATGCGCCCAATATCGTCCCGCCAAAGGGGCGATAATTGACCAGCACGATAACCGGGAAATGAACCAGATAGATGGAGTAGGAAATGTCCCCGAGATAGCGCATGGCGCGCCCGACGACATTGGAAAGCCAAGCTTCGGACAGGCCGTGATAGAGGCACAGCGCCGTCGCCAATGTTGCCAGTATCGCCCCGAGGCCCGGGTGCCCGTGGATCAGATCGGCATGATAGCCGATGGTCGGGAAAAACAGCATCGCAAGCAAAGCGATCAGGGCGGCAAGCCCTATCCACGGATTACCGGCCGAATGGATGCTGGCGCGGGCAACCAGCATACCCAGCCCGAATTGCCACAACCGCGCCGGCATCATGAAAAAGGAGGCATTGGGGCTGATCAGCAACAGGAAGAGGCATAGCGCCAGCGACCCCGCGACCAGCAGCGGGAGGATATATTTGTTCCACCGGTCGAGCAGCATGATCAGCGGCACGAACAGATAGAATTGCAGTTCCACCGCCAGCGACCACAGGTGCAGCAGCGGTTTGAAATCCACGGTGCTGAAATAGGTATTCTGCGACCAGAAACCGATGTTCGAGGCGAACAGCCCTGCGTAGAGCGATTGTTCAGCGACCTGGCCGAAATCCGAAGGCTGGACGATCAGAAAGCAGGCCGCGAGCGTGCACAGGACTGTCGCCGTATAGGCTGGCAGCAAGCGCCGCACCCGCCGCGCATAAAAGCCGCTCGCACCCTGATCAAAATTATAGATGCGGTACATCAGATAGCCGCTGATCGCGAAAAACATGTCAACGCCGAGCAGCCCGTTGCCAAAGCCCGGTAGTTCGAGGTGATAAAGCACCACGAAAATGACCGCGATGGCGCGCAGGATCTGGATGTCGTTGCGGAATGTCATGCCGGACCGGTCCCTTAGGCTAAGGCATGGGTGCAATATGGTTGATCCGGCAGGCGATTTCGCCGCGGTTGGTGATGAGGGGGCGGTTGGTCATTCGTCCCACCCGTCACATCTCACAAGGTTTTCTAGCTCCGCGATACGATCGGCATTAAGATATAGGATTCCTTGCCTATGATTATAGAAATTCGGATCGCTAAACCCTTGACCTTTATAACTGAAACGCCACACTAGTTTTTCAGGGTTATTGAACCTAAAAACGGCCTCTTCACTCATATTTTTCTTTAACCATTCTTCTATTTCATCAATTATGATTTGAAGACTTGGTAGATGGGCTTCAAAATCCTCCTGCGATTCAGATTCAATAAGCTGTTGCTGCAGATCCTTTAGCCTTTGCTGGGAACGCCTAAGGTACTTTTGATTCTTCTTTCTCGCTGTTGGCAACGGTACAGATGTCATCCACCAAGCGAGAAAATAGAAAAAAGCAGCTCCAAGACAGACATATCTAACCCACGGAACGCCCAACGCGTCGTTTGCTCTCCAAAAAAGTCTTACCGTTTCCTCGGGGAATGAAGTCGCAAATACTGCACCGATAGCAACGCCCAAATAAGGCGCTCCTGACAAGAGCCGGTGGATGTTTTGGAGCGAGTTGCTCACATCCGAAACACCCCAAAACCCCGTTCCTCGACCGGAGCGTTGGCTGTGGCCGCCAAAGCCAGCCCCAGCACATCCCGCGTCTGTGCCGGGTCGATGATGCCGTCGTCCCACAGGCGGGCGGTGGCGTAATAGGGGTTGCCTTCGTCCTCATATTTCTGGCGGATCGGGGCCTTGAAGGCTTCGGCCTCTTCCGGTGTCCATTTCTCCGCATCGCGGTGGACGGTGGCGAGGACGCTAGCGGCCTGTTCGCCGCCCATCACGCTGATCCGCGCATTGGGCCAGGTGAAGAGGAAGCGTGGGGAGTAGGCCCGCCCGCACATGCCGTAATTGCCCGCGCCGAAGCTGCCTCCGATCAGCACGGTGATCTTGGGCACGCTCGCGGTAGCGACCGCGGTGACAAGCTTTGCGCCATGTTTCGCGATGCCCTCAGCCTCATATTTGCCGCCGACCATGAAGCCGCTGATGTTCTGGAGGAAGAGCAGCGGCACGCCGCGCTGCTGCGCGAGCTGGATGAAATGCGCACCCTTTTGCGCGCTTTCGCTGAACAGCACGCCATTGTTAGCGAGGATCGCGACCGGCATGCCCCAGATATGCGCAAAGCCGCAGACCAGCGTGGCGCCGAAATGCGCCTTGAACTCGTGGAATTCGGATGCGTCGACCAGCCGCGCGATCACTTCCTTCACGTCATAGGGCGCACGCACATCATCGGGGATGATGCCGTAAAGCTCTTCGGCGGGATATTTGGGGGCGCGGGACTGCCTGAAACCGTTAGGGCTGAGCATGTCAAAGCCCGCCCCGCCGCCCTGCGAGCTGCCCTTCGACAGGCTCAGGGCTAGCGGTGCATTGAGATGGCTGACGATATCGCGGACGATGGTCAGCGCATGTTCGTCATTTTCGGCGAGATGATCGACAACGCCGGATTTGCGGGCGTGGAGATCTCCGCCGCCCAGATCCTCGGCGGTGATTTCCTCCCCCGTCGCGGCCTTCACCAGAGGCGGGCCGGCGAGGAAGATGGTGCCCTGATTGCGGACGATGACGGTTTCGTCGGACATGGCGGGCACATAGGCGCCACCCGCGGTGCAGCTGCCCATCACGCAGGCGATCTGGGGGATGCCCCGCGCCGACATGGTCGCCTGATTGAAGAAGATGCGGCCGAAATGGTCGCGGTCAGGGAAGACTTCCGACTGGTGAGGGAGGTTCGCGCCACCGCTGTCGACGAGGTAGATGCAGGGCAGATGGTTTTCGAGCGCGATTTCCTGTGCGCGCAGATGCTTTTTGACAGTGAGCGGATAGTAAGTGCCGCCCTTCACCGTCGCGTCATTGCAGACGATCATGCACATCCGGCCAGAGACGCGGCCGATGCCGGCGATCATGCCGGCGCCGGGGATATCCTCTCCATAGACGCCGTCGGCTGCGAGCTGGCCGATTTCGAGGAAGGGCGCACCGGGATCAAGCAGCCGTTCGACACGCTCACGCGGGAGCAGCTTGCCGCGCGACGTGTGGCGTTCGCGTGCCTTTTCAGGGCCGCCAAGCGCGGCGGATGCGACGCGCGCCCACAGTTCATCGCGCAGGGCGCGGTTATGCGCGGCGCGGCTCTGAACCGTCTCGTTCGCGGGATCGATCGCTGTCCCCAGCACCGGCGCGCTCATGCCTATCCTCCCGCTCTTCCATTTGCTCGATCGCGGCGTTGGCGACCGCGATCTTCTTCTTGTTCTTGGGGCTCAGCCAATATTGCCAGACGCCATAAACATTGATCAGCAGCAATATGCCATTCTGTACCGCGAGCGGCATGGTGCCCGCGGCCAGCCCAGCCATGATCCACGCGATCGAGGCGGTGACGAAGATCAGGAAACCCAGCCCCGTCACCCGCCGCCCGAAGTCGCCGGCAATCATGAAGGCGGCGATGATGCCGGAGATGGCGGCATACCATTCGAGCGGACCGTTCATGCATGGGCTCCCGGCGCACCGGCGCCGCAGCGCTCAACCCGCAGAAGGCCCCTTGGTTCACGAAGCCGCCCCGATGATCTCGCGGCCCATTAACATACGGCGGATTTCATTGGTCCCCGCGCCGATGTCGAGCAGCTTGGCGTCGCGGTAATAGCGCTCGACCGGCCAGTCCTTGGTGTAACCTGCCCCGCCCAGCGCCTGCACCGCCTCATTGGCGACCTTCACTGCATTCTCGCTCGCCAGCAGGATCGCGCCGGCCGCGTCGTGGCGGGTCGTCTGGCCGGCATCGCAGGCGCGGGCGACGGCATAGACATAGGCGCGCGCCGAATTGAGCGCGACGACCATGTCCGCAACCTTGGCCTGCATCAGCTGGAAGGCGCCGATCGGCTGGCCGAATTGCTTGCGCTCCCGGATGTAGGGAAGGACGGTATCGAGGCAGGCCTGCATGATGCCGAGCTGGAGCCCCGCGAGCACCACGCGCTCATAATCGAGGCCAGACATCAGCACACCCACGCCGCCGTGCAACGGGCCCATGATCTGGTCTTCGCTCACGAAACAGTCATTGAAGACGAGCTCTGCCGTGGGCGAACCGCGCATGCCCATCTTGTCGATTTTCTGCCCGATCGCAAAACCGGCCATGTCCTTTTCGATGAGGAAGGCGGTGATGCCGCGCGATCCCGCCTCCGGCGCGGTCTTGGCATAAACGACCAGCGTGTCGGCATAGGCCGCGTTGGTGATCCAGAATTTCGTGCCGTTGAGCACATATCCGCCCTGCACCGCGTCCGCCCGCAGCTTCATCGAGACGACGTCCGATCCGGCGCCCGCTTCGGACATGGCGAGGCTGCCGACATGGTCTCCTGAAATGAGCTTGGGCAGATATCTGGCGCGCTGCTCGTCATTCCCCCAGCGGCGGATCTGGTTGACGCAGAGGTTGGAGTGCGCGCCGTAGCTGAGGCCGATGCTGGCGCTGGCCCGGCTGACTTCCTCCACCGCGACGACATGGTCGAGATAGCCGAGGCCGAGGCCGCCCCATTTTTCCTCGACCGTGATGCCATGCAGGCCAAGTTCGCCCATCGCCGGCCATAGTTCCGCGCGCGGGAACCAGTCCTCCGCATCGACGCGCGCGGCGAGCGGCGCGATCTGTTCAGCGGCAAAGCGCGAGGTGGTGTCGCGGATCATGTCCGCCGTGTCGCCGAGTGCGAAATCGAGCATCGTCTGCATGGTCAAAACATCTCCCCCTCCGTCATAGGACGGCGCGGCACGGATACCAAGGGGGACGCAACAATATTACGCGGGTGGCAGGGCGTTTGGCGGGCGGTGCTCAGTCCCGCGGCCAGCTCAAGTCCACCGCTACCCGCCCACCCCCGATGCTGCGTTCGAAACGGCCGCCAAGCTGGCGTTCGACCAGCTTGCGCACGAAGCCGGTGCCGAAGCCTTCATCCGATGGTGCGGCATCCGACCCCAGCCCTTCCTCTCGCCATGCGATGTGGGTGACCGCCCCGTCCCGGTGCCAGCGGACGGTGAGCCGCCCTTCATGCCCGAGCGCGCCATATTTGATGCTGTTGGTGACGAGTTCATGGAGGACGAGGCCGATGGTCTGGGCGCTCGCTTCATCGAGCAGCAGCTCTGCACCGCTCGCATCGACCAGCGCCGATTCCTCATGGCCGGTGGAGCGCAGTTCCGCATCAAGCAGCGGGCCGATGCCGATGGCCGCAGTTGGCGCGGCCGTGACCAGCGACTGGGTGGTGGCGAGCGAGCGGAAACGGCCACCGAAGCGCCGCTCGAAATCGGCAAGATCTCCGGAATCGCGGATGGTGATGCCGACCAGCGCCGATAGCCGTGCAAGGCTGTTCTTGAGCCGATGGTCCATTTCCGCGAGCAGCAGATCCTTTTCCTGCGCGCGTTCCTGCCGTTCACGGGCGAGGATGGCGAGCGCGCGGACACGGCGCGCCTGCGCAAAGGTGAGCAAGCCCGCGAGCAAGGCAATCAGGCCGCCGAACACAAGCGCACGCAGCGAACGGGAATGAAGATAGCCCCCATAGGGGTCATAGACTTCGATCAACCAGGTCTGATCGAGCACCGCCAGCCGACGGACCGCACGCGCACCCGACAATGGCCCATCGGCGAACAATTCCACCCGGCGGCCATCCTCCAGCGCGATCACATGAAAGCCGAGGCCTTTGCCCAAAACAGGGTCGAGGGCATTGCGGAAGAAATCGCCGATACTGATCGGCGCAAAGACAAAGCCGCGTATCGGCGGCCTGCCCGGATGGGTGGCGGCAAACCTATCCCCATCGGCGGGCAGCGGCAGATAGAGAAGAAAGCCGGGTTGTTCGCCGTCCTGAGCGTCCTGCACCAGCCGAACAATCTGTGTGGCAGCGGCGTTGCCGGTTTCCCATGCCCGGTCCATCGCCGCCCTGCGGCGTCGCTCCGCATACATGTCATAGCCAAGCGCGATACGGTTCCGCGCCGTTTCCGGTTCCAATATGGTGACAGGAAAGCCAAGATCGCCGGTCATCGCCGGATAGACACGCCGGTCCATGCCATGATCGCGGGCGATGACGGCTTCGACCTCCCCCGGCGAACCGACCGCAGCGAGGGCAAAGCCGACGCCGGTCATGCCCGGCGCGAGATCCCCCGCACGGACGCTGGAGAGATAGGCACGCAGGCTTTCACGATCAGTGCGGCCGCCGCCCAGCACCATGCCCCGCAAGCCTTCCAACATGCCAAGCTGGTTGGCGAGACGGGATTCAGCGAGGCTGACGACATTGTCGATCCGCGCATCCGCTGCGCGCCTGTCAAACAGGTACATCTGCCATGACAGCAAAATCGAGAAGACCAGAATGGGCACGGCAACCAGCACAGGCAACCGCAAGGGCCGCCAGCTCGATGGCGACAAGGTTATCCTCTTGCTCTCAGACACCCTGTTTCCGTTTCGCGCGTCAGACAGGCCAGTCAGGCCCGCTTCCCGCGTCGAGCCTATCATGCGGGTGATGAATTGCCAGCATCGCCCGACTGACAGGTCTCAGTAAGGCGTCCCGTTAGCGGACATGCAGGGGTGGGACTGGCCGCTGGTCAGTTCACCCGCCGATCCCGCCCTGCCCAATAGGGTTCGCGCAAGGAGCGGCGCAGGATCTTGCCCGAGGGGTTGCGGGGGAGCGCATCAATGAAGTCCACACTCTTCGGGCATTTGAAGCCGGCGATGCGCTGGCGGGCGAAAGATATGATGTCGGCGGGGTCAGGGCTGGTGCCGGGTTTGGCAACCACGATCGCCTTCACCGCTTCTCCCCATTTTTCATCAGGCACGCCGATCACCGCGACATCAGCGACATCCGGATGGCCGTAGATCGCGCTTTCAACCTCCGCCGGATAGACATTTTCCGCGCCGGTGATGATCATGTCCTTCATCCGGTCCTGAATGAAGAGATAGCCATCCTCATCGAGAATGCCGGCATCCCCCGTGCGCAGCCAGCCGCCGGTGATAAGCGTCTTTGCCGTCTCCTCCGGCTTGTTCCAGTAGCCGATCATGTTGGTGGGCGATTTGATCGCGACTTCCCCGACGCTGCCGGGGGGCAGATGGTTGCCATCCTCATCAAGAATGGCAAGCTCGACGCCGGGCAGCGCCTTTCCGGCGGACGTCATCTTGGCGGCGCGTTCCGGCCGGTGATCCTCCGGCGGGAGCATGACGACCGTGCCCCAGGTTTCGGTCATGCCGTACATCTGTGCGAAATCGCACTGCAGGACATCGACGCCGCGTTTCAGCAGATCGAGCGGAATCGGGCTGGCGCCATAGGAGAAGGTGCGGATCGAGGAAAAGTCGGTGGTCGCAGCCTTGGGGTGCTGAAGCAGGATGCCGAGCGCGGCGGGGACAAGGAACAAGCGCCCGAGGCGGAAGCGTTCAATGATGTCCAAGGTGGCGCCGGGATCGAATTCGCGCGTGATGACCAGCAACTGCCCGGAATAAACGGCGCCAGTGACGGTGCCGATGCCCGCGATATGCGCGAAAGGCATGCAGTTGAGCACGCTTTCGCCGGGTTCGGCGAGCATCCACATCAGGCCGCCATCCTCTATCGCCCAGCGCAAGCGTGTGCCGTTGGCATGGCTCAACACCGCACCCTTGGGCTTTCCGGTGGTGCCTGAGGTGTAGAGCTGGATCGCGGCATCCTCCGCCGCGACGGCAATGCCGGGATCGGTGGCGTCCTGCGCGTCGCGCCATTGGGCAAAGTCCGCCCAGCCGGAGTGCGGCGACGAGAGGTCCATGCCGATGACGGGGACAGCGACGCCCGACGCAGCCATTGCCGCGACGGCGCTATCTTCCAACCCGTCACCCACGAACAGGAGCTTCGCTGTGCTGTCACCCATGATGTAGGCGATTTCCTCACCCGTCAGGCGCCAGATGATGGGGACGAGGACAACGCCGGCACGCGCCGCGCCGAGCGTGAGCTCGACGACGCGGTCGCTGTTCTTGCCGAGATAGGCGATACGATCGCCCTTTCCCAAGCCAGCGGCAACCAGCGCGCGGGCAACCTGACTGGCGCGCGCATCGAGCGTCGCATAGTCCATCTCGACGCCTTCGAACCACGTCGCCGGCTGGTGCGGCGTTTCGCGCGCCCACATTGCCAGCGCCGCGCCGAAGGTTTCGGGCCGTTCGGTCATCGCTCTCTCCCCAAATGCCGCTCTTGATGGCGGCATAGGTGGGGAGAGTGCAGAGGGACGGCGCGGCTGTAAAGACGGAACGGCAATCCTTTCCCTTCAGCCTCTTGCCCGAAGCGGCATGTGCGGGCATCACCCGCCGATGCCCAGCACCACCTTGCCGATGCCCCGCATCTCTCCGCTCGCCATCTTCATCGCCCTGATCGGAGGGCTTGGCGCGGGGGTCGCGCTGGCCGGGATCGCTCCGGAGCGGGTGGATGCCATCACCGCCTTTGTCGATCCCGTCGGCGCGCTGTGGCTGCGTGCGCTGCAGATGACGATCATCCCGCTGGTGGTCGCGCTGCTGATCACCGGCATCGTGACCTCCGTCGCGGCGGCGCGCGCAGGCAAGATCGCCGGCTGGTCGATCGGCTTTTTCTTTGCGGTGCTGTGGGGCGGGGCGATCATGTCCGCATTCATGACGCCGCTGCTGCTCGAGATGTTCCCGATCCCCGCTGCGGCTGCAGAAACGCTGGTCGGAAGCCTCGCCAGCGCAGGCGAGATCGGCGAGGTGCCGGCTTTCTCCGAATTTGTGAAGGCGATGATCCCGACCAATCCGGTCGCGGCGGCGGCCAATGACGCGATCCTGCCGCTGATCATCTTTACCGCGATCTTCGCGCTCGCGATCACCCGTCTGGAGGCAGGCCCACGCGATCTGCTCTCCAACTTTTTCAGCGCCATCGGCGATGCGATGCTGGTGGTGATCGGCTGGGTGCTGGCGCTGGCGCCGATCGGCGTTGCCGCCCTCGCCTTTGTTGTCGCGGCGCGGACCGGCGTGGGCGCCATCGGCGTCTTCCTCCACTATATCCTGATCGTTTCGCTGATCGGGGTGATTGTGTGGGCGGCCGCCTATCCGCTCGGCATCATCGGCGGCCGACGCAAGCCAATGATGTTCGTGCGCGCGGTGTTGCCGTCACAGGCGGTAGCGATCTCCACGCAAAGCTCGCTCGCCTCTCTCCCCGCCATGCTGCGTGGCGCGAAGATGCTGGGCGTGCGCGAGACGACGGCGGATGTGACGCTGCCGCTGGCGGTGGCGCTGTTCCGTTCAACCGGCCCGGCCATGAACCTCGCCGTCGCCATCTATGTCGCCTATCTGACGGGCGTTGAGCTGACGCCGATGACGCTGGCCATCGGGGTCGCTGTCGCGGCGACGACGACGCTGGGCGCTGTGAGCCTGCCGGGTTCGATCAGCTTCATATCCTCCATCGCGCCGATTGCGCTGGCGATGGGCGTGCCGATCGAGCCATTGGCACTGCTGGTCGCGGTCGAAACGCTGCCCGACATCATCCGCACGCTCGGCAATGTTTCCAACGATGTCGCCGCGGCCGCCACGGTCGATGCCCGGGCGGGCAAGGACGCGGGCAAGGACGACGCCGAGGCCGAGTGATGCGGCGTGCCATCGCGCTGGCACTGTTGCTGCTGCTGGTCGCGGGCTGGGCGACCACCGACTGGTGGCTGCCACCCGAACGGATTGCGGCGCCATCGGCACGGGTGATCGACGGGGACAGCATGCGCCTGAGCGGTGCCGGGGACGTGCGCATCCACGGCATTGACGCGCCCGAATATCGCCAGAGCTGCATGACCGCAGAGGGCAACCCCTGGCCCTGCGGGCGAGCGGCACGGGCACAGCTGGAAGCGCTGGTGCTGGCGGGCGGCATCGACTGTATCGTCGAGGCGCGGGACGGTTTCGGCCGCGCGATTGCGCGCTGTTCAGCGGCAGGGACAGAGGATGTCGGGGCGGCGATGGTCGAGGCCGGATTGGCCCTCAGCCCCGCCGAACGCGGCACCGCCCCCTATGCAGCGCAAGAAGAGTCGGCGCGGGCTGCACGGCGTGGTATCTGGCAGGGTGAGTTTCAGACGCCGACCGAATGGCGCACCGCACATCCGCGGGGGAATTGAGGGAGAGCGAGCAATGCGTCTGCGCAATTTGGGCGACGGCCTGACCGTATCCGCCATCGGCATCGGCTGTATGCCGATGATCAAGGGCGGCAACATCGTCTATGGCGAGGAAGCCGATCCGGGCGAGGCGATCCGCACCATCCACCGCGCCATCGACATGGGCGTCACTTTTTTCGACACCGCACAAATTTATGGCCCGTTCCAGAATGAGGAGCTGGTCGGCGAGGCGATCAAAGGAAAGCGTGACGGCCTAGTCATCGCCACCAAATTCGGGTTCCGTTTCGACGACAAGCGCATCACCGGCATCGATGGTTCACCCGCCAATGCGCGCGCATCGGTCGAAGGATCGCTGAAGCGGCTGGGGATCGATTGCATCGACCTTTATTACCAGCACCGGATGGACCCCAATGTGCCGATCGAAGAGACGATGGGCGCGCTGTCGGATCTGGTGAAGGAAGGGAAGATCAAGCACATCGGCCTGTCCGAAGCGGCACCGGCGCGACTGCGCGCAGCCAATGCGGTGCATCAGGTGGCGGCGTTGCAGAGCGAATATTCGCTGTGGGAACGCGACGTAGAGGACGACATCCTCGGCACCTGCCGCGAGCTGGGCATCGGTTTTGTGCCCTATTCGCCGCTGGGTCGCGGGTTCCTGACCGGATCGATCCGCAGTCTGGATGACCTGCCCGCCAATGACTGGCGCCGCAATGACCCGCGCTGGCAGGGCGACAATTTTGCGGCCAACCTGACAATCGTCGATGCGGTCGGCGCGGTGGCCGCCAAACATGGCGTGAGCCACGCGCAGGTCGCGCTTGGCTGGCTGCTGGCGCAGGGGCCGGACGTGGTGCCAATCCCCGGCGTCAAGCGGCGCGTGACGATGGAGGACAGCGTCCTCGCTGCCGATCTGGTGCTTGATGCCGATGACCTTGCCGCGCTCAATGCGGCATCGCCCAAGGGGGCGACGGCGGGTCCGCGCTATGGCGAAATGGGTATGCGGATGGTGCGGATCTGAGGCGTTCGCCTCAGCCGATCCAGCGCCAGATGCCGGCTTCCACCCGTGCGCCCATGGGCGTGTGCATCCAGGTGAGCAGCAGCCACAGCAGGGTCCCGCCCCCCAGCGCGATGGCGCCCGGCCATGCAGCGCCCCACGGGATGCGTCCGCTGATCTGGCCGGCAAAGGGGATGAAAGCCGTGCGCCGTCCCCAGCTGCGCCAGGCATCACCCATCAGCGACGCCTTTTTCATATCCTGACCCAAAGCGCCCCCCAGCGCGAGGATGAGGATGGCAGTCGACAGCAAGTGATTTTCTGGCGTCGGCCAAATCAAGATGTGGACGACCGCCCACAAAGCAAAGCTCCACATCATCGGATGGCGGGTGATGGCGAGCACGCCCACCGGATTGCGCATCGCCATGCCGGCTGCGCCGGGCATGGGCAGTGCAGGATTGCCGATGAAGGAGCCAGCGAGCAGCACGGAGGCGAACCACATCACCACCGTCGCCACGATCCAGACAGCATCGCCCGCCAGCCAAGCGGGATTGGATTTCGGCACCACCTGCCAGGCCCAGAGCATCCAGCCGAAAGTGGCGAAGGCGACCAGCGAATAGACGCCGCGAAACGCCCCTTCCCCCATGGCACGCACCAGCGGCGTGCGCAGCGGGTGGGACAGGAGGAAGTGGGTGCCAATGAAGGCGGCACAGGCCAGCGCCAGATTGCCTATCCCTGTCATCCCGACTTCTCCCCCATCCTGCGCGCATGATCGCGCGACGACGTCCTCCGAAAATCCTCAACTAAATCATTATGCTATCGATCGTAGCTATTGGGCAAGTCACCTTCGACCGGGTTCATATAGCGATCACGCAGACGGCGCTGACGGCTGGTCATCGGCTGTTCGACACCGTCGATATAGACCGCGACCGGAACCGACGTGACCTCCAGCGGATCACCATCCCAGATCACCACATCGCCGACGCGGCCCGGACGGAGCGAGCCGACATCGCCATCCACGCCAGCCGCCGAAGCGGGGCCGGAGGTGATGGCGGCGAACGCCTGATCCCAGCTGAGGCCGGTTGCGCCCGGAACCCGCGTCAAGGCAACGAGGTTGCCCGCATATTGGCGAGCATAGCCGAGCTTGTGCACTTCCTCATCATCGACAAGGCCGATCGAGACATTGACACCGGCGGCACGCATGCGGCCGATGTTGCTCTGCGTCGATGCCAGAATTTCAAAGCTGTCGGGCAGATCGGTGAGCGCCACCGCGATCACCGGAATGCGGGCGGCGGCGATTTCGCTCGCGACCGTCCAGCCTTCAGCCGCGCCAACCAGCGTCGGCTTGATCTGGGGGAATTCGCCCAGCAGGCGGATGACCGCGAGGATATCCGACGCACGGTCAACCTTGATGAACAGCCGGTCGCGCCCATCGAGCACCCGCAGCAAGGCTTCGGCATCGGCGCGGCGCAGCATGTTATCCGTGCTGCGCCCGTCATAGGCCGCACGGTTAGCGCCATAATCCCGCGCTTCCTGAAGCAGGGCGCGGAAATGGAGGAAGGTCGCCGCGCGGCTACCGCCGGCACGTGCGGCCCCTTCTTCGCCGAATTCGACATATTGGAAGAGGCCGGCACGGGTCACCATGTCCCGGTCCGCCCCAAGATCAACCAGCGCGCCGCGCCCGGCGAACAGGCCCGAACTGTTGCCCGGATAGACCAGCGCACGGGTAACACCATCGATGCGGCTGACCGCGACCGGCGTGCCGAGCGGGTTGAGCGCGGGGGCGATATCGATCGCCGCACTGAAGATGGAGGTGCGCGAGTTGGAATCCTCCGTCGCGTCGACAGCGCTTACCTCCACGAGGCCGATGCGGCTGAAGCCAGCGACGAGCCCCGGCGTCACAAACTTGCCGCCGGCATCGACGCTGGGCACGCCAGCTGGAACGGCGACATTGGCGCCAGCCGCCACCACACGGCCGCCGCGCACGACGACTGTGCCGGCATCAACCGGAGCGCTGCCATCCCCGATAACGAGGCGGGCATTGGTGATGGCGATATCCTGTGCGAGCGCAGGCGCGGAAAGGGCCATCGCGGTCCCTGCCGCAAGGCGAAGAGTGAGCGAAGCAAGACGGCTCATTTCACGTCTCCTTCACCGGGCTGGCCCAGCTCGAAGTCACTCACCGGGCGCAGGCGCGGGTTATAGGCATCGAACATCAGCGCGCCGTCGATCCACACCCGCTCGGGCCTCGAATAGACGCTGAAGGGATTGCCGTTCCACAGCACGACATCGCCCATCTTTCCGGCGCGGAGCGAACCGGTCATCGCATCGATGCCCATGGCGCGCGCAGGATTGATGGTCAGCCAGGTCATGGCTGTCGCTTCGGAAATGTTGATACCGGCGCGGCGACCGGCGGCGAGTGCCTTGGCCGCTTCCTGATTGAGGCGCTGGATCTGGTTGGCATCATCCGAATGGACGATGGCGCAGGCCCCGGCATTGTGGACGAGCGCGATATTCTCCGGAATGCCGTCATAGCTTTCCATCTTGAAGCCCCACCAGTCGGCCCACATCGCCGAACAGACGTTCGCTTCGCGCAGCATATCCGCGATCTTGTAGCTTTCGACCGCGTGATGGAAGGTGGAGACGCTGTAGCCAAACTCCTCCGCCATATCGAGGACGATGGCCATTTCATCCGACCGGTAGCAATGGTTGTGGATCAGGATGTTGCCGCGCAGCACCTCTGACAGGGTTTCCATCGCAAGGTCGCGCGGCTGGCTTTCACCGGCATCCGCCTTGCGCCGATATTCGGCGGCGCGTGCCCAGGTCTGCCGGTTAACCGCGAGGTTGCCCATGCGGGTGGAGGGCATGCGCCCGCGCGATCCGTAAACACGCTTCGGATTTTCACCGCAGGCCATCTTGAGGCCATAGGGCGCGCCGGGGAATTTCATCTGCTGCATGGTGCGACCCGGGACGTTCTTTAGCGTCACCGTACGTCCGCCCATCAGGTTGGCCGAACCCGGCAGCACCAGCAGCGAGGTCACGCCGCCATTGGCAAGCGCGCGGGTGAAGCCGGGATCCTGCGGCCAGATGCTGTGTTCCGCCCACACTTCCGGCGTGGTCGGGTCCGTCGCCTCGTTACCATCACTATGCGCTTCGACCGAGGGGCTGGGATAATCGCCCAAGTGGCTGTGCACATCGATGATGCCGGGCGTCACAAATTTGCCGGTGCCATCGACGCGGGTGTAGCCCGCCGGCACAGCAAGGTCAGCGCCGCCCACGGCCTCCACCTTGCCATCGCGCAGCAGCACCGTGCCATTTTCAATGCGCCCGCCTTCGCCATCGAACACCGTCGCGCCGACAATCGCCGTCGGCACCGAAGCAAAAGGACGGTAGGTCGATGGATAAGGATCAAGATTGACCAGTGCCGGCCGGGCAGCCGCGGTGGCGGGCCCGGAGGAAGTGCCGCTCCCACCGCCTGCAGCGCAGGCGGAGAGCGCGGCCGCCATCGCGGCGGTGGCCAATATCCTGTTAACGAGCTTCATTGTGACTAGCCCCTTTCGGTCGAATGTTATGTGCGGGCGGGAAGGACATCGTCCTTCAGCGTATCAAGGTGCATCCAGCGCTTCACGATCGGCGAAACGAGGATAACCAGAACGCCCACGCCAATGGAGACGAGGCCGATATCCCAATAGATATCGAGCGTACCCTGCTTGCTCATCTCTCCGCTCTCACCGCCGGTGGCTTCGCCAATGAGGCCGGCGACGAAATTGCCGACCGCCGTCATGTAGAACCATGCACCCATGATGAGGCTGGCGAGATAGCGCGGCGCGAGCCGGTTCATGGCGCTGAGGCCAACCGGCGACAGGCAAAGCTCACCCGTGGTGGAGAAGAGATAGAGCAGGAAGACGAACAGCACCGGCGTCGCATTTTCCACGCCGACCGACAGAGCGCCCCACACGAACACCAGGAAGGCAAGGCCGATCTGGAGCAGCGCAAGCCCGAATTTGGCGGGCGCCGACGGTTCGAGATTGCGCTTACCAAGCCAGGTCCAGAGCCAAGCGAACAGCGGCGCAAGCAGGATGATGTAGATGGGGTTGATCGACTGGAACAGCGAGGCAGGCACCCCGGCGCGGTCGACGAACTTGTCGGTGTAAAGATTGATGCTGCCCGCCGCCTGATCGAACAGGCCCCAGAACAGCGGATTGAGCGCGATCAGGAACAGGATGGCGAACATCCGCTGACGCGCGACGGGTTCCAGCTTGAAGGTTTCCTTGAGGAAATAGCCGAGCAGCGCCAGCCCCGAGAAGAGCAACAGCCACTGCATCACATCACGATATTGGATGAGGCCCCAGATCACCGCGACCGACGCCACGCCGATGGCATAGAGCAGCACTTCAAACTTCATCCCGCCGAAGGAGGGGCGTGCCAGCACGGCCGGATCAGCAGGTTCGCCAGCGCCCTTGAGCAGCGGACGATAGACCACGAACACGATCAGGCCGAGCACCATGCCGATGCCGGCCAGACCGAAACCATAGGCCCAGCCGACGGTTTCGCCGAGATAGCCAACGAGGATCGTGCCCAGTGCCGCACCGGCGTTAATGCCCATGTAGAAGATGGTATAGGCCGGATCGCGGCGGATATCCGTGACCGAATACAGCTGTCCCACCATCACCGAGATGTTGGCATTGAGGAAACCCGAGCCGACGATGATGAAGGCCAGCGCCGCCCAGAAGATGTTGATGGTCGGGTCACTGAGGCCGCCATCACCTTCGACAGCCATCAGCAGGTGACCGATGGCGAGCAAAATCCCGCCGAACAGCACAGCTTTGCGCTGACCCAGATAGCGGTCCGCGAGCCAGCCGCCGAGCACCGGCATGATGTAGACAAGCGCGCCATAGGCACCGATCACGCCATTGGCTTCACCTTCGGCAAAATCCCAGTGACGCACGAGATAGAAAACGAGGATCGCGCGCATGCCGTAAAAGGAGAAACGTTCCCACATTTCGGCAAAGAACAGCATGTAAAGGCCGCGCGGATGGCCGGCAAATTCCTCTGTCTTGCGGCTGGCGATGAAGCCGCCACCCATCAGGAAAAGAACCAACACGGCAGTTGCGATAGCGGCAATCCAGTCCGCTTCGGCCCACAAAGACATGGCTTTAAATTCAGTCACGACCCCACCCATTTTTTTAGCGCCCCCCTCCAACAAGGGCCGCAAGTGCGCGAACCCTAGCGCAAGAAAATGTCTTGCCAAGCCGGATTGTCGCAAGGGCAGGCAATCATTAGGTTTAGCGCCATGTTCAACGACACATCATCGCCGCTTTCGCTGCTGCGCACACGCCGTTCGGGCAAGGCGCGCGACATGGCCGCGCCTGGCCCTTCACCCGAGCAGCTGGCCGACATTGTCGCGATCGGCACGCGCGTGCCCGACCATGGCAAGCTCAACCCCTGGCGGATCATCGCCATCCCGCAGGGCCAGCGTGACGCCTTTGGCGCGCGCATCATCGCGGCCTATTGCGCCGAGCGGCCCGAAGCGGGGCGGCTGGAAATCGAGACGTTCGAGGTCTTTGCGCGATACGCACCGGTGATGCTCGCCCTGCTTTTCACACCGGTCGCATCGAGCAAGATTCCGCTGTGGGAACAGCAATTGTCCGCGGGCGCGATGGCGATGCAGGTGATGAATGCAGCGCATGCCCATGGCTTTGTCGCCAACTGGCTGACCGGCTGGCCAGCGGGGAGCGAGGCCATGCTGCGCACGCTGGGCGGCACCGGCCCGGACGACCGCATTATCGGCTATGTTTTCATCGGCAGCGCAATGAAGGCGCTGGAAGAACGCCCGCGACCTGACCTGTCAGCCGTGTTCAGCGAATGGCATGATGACTGAGCTGAAACGACCCCGCTTTTTCATGAGGTTGGCGGTTGACGTGTTGCTGTATTAATGCAATAGGTCGCCGATGCTCGATCAGTCCAAACCCGTGTATCAGCGCCTGCGCGACGTGATCGCCGCAGGCATCCTCGACGGCGACTATGGTGACGGGGACATGCTGCCTTCCGTCCGCGCGCTTGCCGCCGAATATGGCGCCAACCCGCTGACCGTGGCCAAAGCCTATCAGAGTTTCCAGGACGAAGGGCTGATCACCGTCAAGCGCGGGGTCGGCATGTTCGTGGCGGCAGGGGCCGCCGACCAGCTGCGTACGCGGCTGCGCGCCGAATTCCTGACACAGGTTTGGCCGCCGGTCGCCGACCAGATCCGCCGTCTCGACATCGACGTGCGCGAGCTTCTGGAACGCGCCGACGCCTGATTGTCAGCGCTGGCTGGCCTCCGCCAGCCATTCGCGCAGCAGCCCATCATCGGGTGACAGCTGTACCGCCTTTAGCAATAGATCCTGCGCATCCTGCGGGCGTTCCCCCGCGCGGCTGAGGACGATGCCGTAAATGCCACTGGCTGAGCCATTGCCCGGCAGCAGCCGATAGGCACGGCGCGCAAGCGGCAGCGCCGCCGCCACATCCCCGCTTTCCATCGCCGCGCGCGCCGCCTGCATCAGCAGCAGCGCATCATTCGGCCCCGCCCGCGCAATGGCAGCAGAGAGGATCGCGTTAGCGCGGTCCCATTCACCCGATTCAGCGGCCATGGCCGCGGCAACACGCATCGCCGCCACATTTTCCGGCCAGCGCGCCATGAAGGCATAGAGGGCCTCCGTCGCCCCTGCCCTGTCCCCCGTTCCGGAGAGGGTGGACACCAGCCGCAACATGGCCAGTTCATCAAAGCGGATCGCCGCCGCTTCACGGAAATGGCGGATCGCGCCAGCCGCATCGCCGGCGGCAAGCGCCGCATCGCCGGCGAGCAGCCGGGCCTGGGCGACACCGGGGTTGGCATCAGCGAGGCGAATGGCAAGGCCGAGCGCCTCCTCCGCCCGGCCGGCGGCAATACGCGCGCGAACAGCGGGGATGGCAACGCCGGGATCGAGCGAATCCCCGCCTTCGGTTCCGGAAAGGACGCCCGGCGCGCCGGGCGCAAGCCGCGAGGCACGATCGAGCGGCTGGCGGGCGTCTTCCAGCCAGCCCATGCCGGAAAAGGCATCGGACAAGAGCAACAGCGACCAGCTGTCCGCATCGGGCGCGGTGGTGATCGGATCAATCACAAGGACGGCGCCGCGCAGGTCATCCGCCCGCGCGAGAGCGAGCGCGAGCAAGCGGCGGGCGCGGCGATTATCGGGCTGCATTGCCACCAGCCGGGCGGCCGCCTGCCCCGCCAGCACGGGAGCATCGAGCGACAGTTCAACCGCCGATTTGAGCAGCAAGAAATCAGGCTGGTCACGCCGCGGCCCCTCAATACGACCAATGAGCGTGCGGGCGAGCGCAGGTTCCCCGCCACGGGCAGCAAGGGCGGCCTGCAGGAACAGCAGGTCGGGATTGCGCGGTTCGATGCCTTCTACCCTGGTGAGCGCATCCAGCATCGCGGCATAGCGCCCGGCCTCCCCCAGCGCGGCGGCATAGCCGAGTAGCGCGGGGATATGGCGGGGGTTTTCGCGCAGCACGGCCTGATACCAGGGCAGCGAGGGAACAGGCCCGCCGCGCGTCCGCACGATCTGGGCCTTGAGCGTTGCTGCGCCAAGATGGCGGGGCGCAAGGGCAAGCGCCTGCGTGACCGCATTGTCCGCGCCGACCAGATCCTGTTCGGCAAGGCGATAGCGCGCAAAATCGATCCAGCCACGCACGGATGCACCGTCCTGTATGGCGCGGGTAAAGGCGAGGTCGGCAGAGGCCAATCGCCCTGCGCGCCAATGTGCCAGGGCAGCGACGCGCGCGGCATCGGCCGCATCGCCAGCGACCACCGGCTGGCGCAACTGGGCGAGCGCACCTTCGGCATCGCCTGCCAGCAGCCGCGTTTCGGCGCGAAGGACAGTCGTGGCCTCCTCTGCCGCGCCGAGCGCAAGAGCGCGGTCAAGCTGCCGTGCCGCTTCATCGCCGCGGCCAAGGGCGATGAGCGCGCGGGCGAGATCCAGCCGCGCAGCAGCCGTTTCCTGCCCGGCGATCGCCGCAGTCAGATCAACGCGGGCCGAGCGATAATCGCCAGCAGCATAGGCTTCACGCCCGCGCGTCAGCGGATCGGCGAACCACAGCTGCACCCCGCGCACCATCGCAAAGGCGAGCAGCAAGGTGGCAATCACCGCCAACGCCAGCAGCAACGGCCGCCGGTACCATGGCAGAGCGCGCAAGGCAGCGCGCCGCGCCGCCGCGGCTTCGGCTCTGCGTTTCCGGCGGGTGCTAGGCGGCGTTAAAGCCATGCTGCTTCATGAGGTCATAAAGGGTCGGGCGGCTGATGCCGAGCAGGCGCGCGGCGGCCGACACATTATTGTCTGCCATCGCCATCGCGCGACCGATCGCCTGGCGTTCGGCAGCTTCACGCAAGGCCCGCAGATTGACGAAGGCATCATCGCCCTCAACCGCTTCGAGATCGAGATCAGAGGCGGTCACCGCCTTGCCTTCGGCCATGATGGCAGCGCGCTTCACCCGGTTTTCGAGCTCGCGGACATTGCCCGGCCAGCGCCAGCTTTCGATGGCTGCGGCAGCATCCGGCGTGAAATCGCGTGCCGCCGTCTTCATCTGCCCGGCATGATGGCGCAGGAAATGGCGGGCGAGCAGCACGGCATCGCCGGGCCGTTCCGCCAGCGAAGGAATGGGCACGACAATTTCGGCGAGGCGGTAATACAGGTCTTCGCGGAAGCTGCCCTCCGCCACCATCGCCTTGAGGTCGCGGTGGGTGGCGCAGACGATGCGCGTATCAACCGGGATGGGTTTTCGCCCGCCGATGCGTTCGATCACGCGTTCCTGCAGGAAGCGCAGCAGCTTCACTTGCAGCGGCAAAGGAATGTCCCCGATTTCATCGAGGAACAGCGTCCCGCCGTCGGCCATTTCAATCTTGCCTTCAGTGGTCTTGACCGCACCGGTGAAGGCGCCCTTTTCATGGCCGAACAGCTCGCTTTCGAGCAATGTGTCCGGGATGGCGGCGCAGTTGATGGCGACGAACGCCTTGGCCGCCCGCGGGCCAGCCTGATGCAGGCCCTTGGCCAGCAATTCCTTGCCGGTGCCGCTGGCGCCCAGCAGCATCACCGAGACATTGGCGCCGGCGACCTTTTCTATGGTGCGCACCACGCGGGTCATTTCCGGCGCGGCGGTGATGAGGCCGCCGAGCATCGTCACCTCGCCCGGCACCGCGGCCATCAGCCGGCGGTTCTCCTCCTCCAGGTTGCGGACGTGGAATGCGCGGCGGACAATCGCGCCGAGCTCATCAATATCCACCGGCTTCTGGTAGAAATCCCATGCGCCCCCGGCGATGGCGGTGAGCGCGCTTTCGCGGGCATTGTGGCCGGATGCGACAATCACCTTTGTATCGGGAGCAAAGGAGAGGATTTCGCCAAGCGTGCGGAAGCCTTCACTGACCCCGTCGGGATCAGGCGGCAGGCCGAGGTCGAGCGTGACCACCCCCGGTTCCTCCGACCGCATCAGGGCGAGTGCTTCCTCCCGCGTGCCGGCGACGAGCACCTCATAATCTTCATAGGCCCAGCGCAACTGGGTCTGCAGACCGGGGTCATCCTCGACCACCAGCAGCTTTTGTTTGGTGATGATGTCGATGCGGCTCATGCTGCCTCGCTGTCCTGAAGATGTGCATCGCGGCCGACGCTGTCAGCGCGCGAGAGGGTGAGTGTGAATATGCTGCCTTCGCCTTCGCGGCTGGTGACGGTGAGCGAACCGCCCATCGCCTCTGCCAGGCGCCGGGCCTGAAAGGCGCCGATGCCGAAGCCGCCATCCTTGGTCGAACTGAACGGGCGAAACAGTTGCGAGCGGATGAAAGCGGGGCTCATGCCCATGCCCTGATCCTCGACCGCGAGCGTGACATGGTCGCCATCGCCGCCGAGACGGAGCGTGACCGGCGTATCAGCCGCGCTGGCATCGATCGCATTCTGGACGAGGTGAACGAGCAATTGTTCGACCGTTTCGGCATCGGCCCAGGCCGGTGCAGGCGCTTCGCCTTCGACCAGCACCGGATGTTGCGCGCGGCGAGCAGACACGACCCTGCGCGCGACAGTGCCGAGATCGACGGACGCGCACCGTGCCGGGCGGGTCATATCCTGCTGGCTAAGCCGCTGCATCAATTGGCCGAGGCGGTCTGCGGACAGTTTGAGCGTGGCCACCATGTCGGTGCGGAATGCCGGATTATCCCCGTGCCGTTCGGCATTGCGCGCGAGCAGCGCCATCTGGCTCGCCAGATTTTTGACGTCATGCATCATGAAGGCGAAGCGACGGTGAAATTCATCAAAGCGCGCGCTTTCAGCGAGCGCCTCCGACCCGCGCGCTTCGGCAAGATGGCTCGCCACCTGCCGTCCCGCGACTTTCAACAGATCAAAATCCTCCCAGTCGAGCGCGCGGTTGACGAGCGGCCTATCCAGCACCGCTATCCCTTCCACGGAATCGAGGTGGATCAGCGGAATGGCGATCCATGCGCGGTCATCGGTAACGAGGCGGGGCGGCACTGCCGCGATTTCGGCAGCCGGGGCGGCGCCATCACGCACCTCATCAAACTGGACGATGCGGCCACTGGCGAGCCATTGCGCGAGGTCTGCCCAATTGGCGTCCTGGGCCCGGCCTTCGCCATCCGCCGGCCATTGCGCGACAAGGGCATAATCGCCCGCATGATCCCGCGCGACGAGCTGCCCGCCGCTGCTTTCGACAATATCGGCAAGCGCCTTGATGACACGCGCGTCGAGCGAAAGGCCGCTGTCCTCCGGCCGGTTAAGCGTCGCGGTGAAGCGCAGCCATTCAGTACGATAGTCATAGCGATGCTCGAAGAAATGCTTGACCGTCCAGACGCGGATCTGCGCCCGGATGCGGGGCGAGGCAAAGGTGAGGACGATGGCGGCCAACGCCGCCGCGAGCACGCCGACCTGGGCACGGGCGCCGAAATCCCCGCCAAAACCGCTCATCAACGCCGCCAGCAGCGCAAGCAGCGCGAGCCAGCCCGAGACCGCCGCCAGCGCGAGCGAGCGGAACGCGACCGGCCGGGACAATCGCACGCCATGGCCAGAGGGTCGCAGCGCATCGACACCGAACAACACGGCCACCGCAATCATAGCTTCGGGCCGGAGCATCAGCAGCAGATCAGCCGGCGCGCCACTGAGATAGCCGATGGCATAAAGGTTGAGGTCATAGGCCCAGAGGGTAGCCAAGGCGCCCAATGGCAGGGTCAGCGCCTTGCGTTCATCCGCCCGGCCCGCTTCGAACAGATTGTGGACCAGCACCAAAGCGCCTGCTGCGCACAGCATCTGCAATGAGGTGATCGTCTGTTCGAGACCGGTCAGCGGATGGTTGAACTGGGCGGCGACAACGACCACCGTCGCCAGCAGGCATTGGATGCTGAACAGCCCGATATAGATCCAGCCGACCGCGCTGATGCGCTGTTCGCGGCTGCGGCTGTCAGCGATCGACGCCATGAACCACAGCCAACCCAGGTTGCGGATCGCCTCTGCCGCTTTGGCTTCGGCCGTAACAGAGCCGAGCACCGCGATGGCAAGCAGCCAGACGGCGGTCAGCGCAAAAGCCGTGACCAGCGCGATGATGCCGCGGCCGGAGCGGCGCACCAAAGTGGCAAGCCCCAAGGCGAAGAAGAGGATGGCCGCGATCAGCGCGGCGATGGCATAGCTGTCCATCAGCGCGCTCCATCCGGCCACAGCACGACCCGGATCGTCTGAAGCAGGATCAATATGTCGAGGAAGGGCGTGTAATTTTTGACATAATAGAGGTCATATTCGAGCTTTGCCCGACCATCCTCTATCGACGCGCCATAGGGATAATTGACCTGCGCCCAACCGGTAAGGCCGGGTTTCACCATATGTCGTTCGGCATAATAAGGGATGGCGGCCTCCAGTTCGGAGACGAATTCGGGCCGTTCGGGACGCGGGCCGACGAAGCTCATCTCCCCCTTCAGCACATTCCATGCCTGTGGCACTTCATCGATGCGCGTAGCGCGCAGAAAACGGCCGACGCGGGTAATGCGCGGATCATCTTCACTGGCCCAGACCGCCTGTCCGGCGGCTTCGGCATCGGTGCGCATGCTGCGCAGCTTGATGATGCGATAGGGCACCCCGAAGAGGCCGACGCGAATCTGGCGGTAAAAAACCGGCCCCCTGCTGTCGACGCGGATGGCGATGGCCGCCAGCAGCAACAGCGGGGCCATCAACAGCAGCACCGCAACACTGGCGATGATGTCAAAAAAGCGCTTGGCGACTTTGGAAATACGCTGGCCGGCAGTGAACCCATCCGAAAAGATGAACCAGCTGGGGCTGACTGTGGCGAGATCGACACGGCCTGTCTCGCGCTCAAGAAAGCTAGATATTTCATTAACATGGACGCCAGTCGTCTTGACCCGCAGCAGATCGGCAAGCGGCAGCGCACCGCGCCTTTCTTCCAGCGCGAGCACCACTTCGCCTGCACCCAGCGCCACAACATGGTCCGACAGAAGGTCGAGGCTGGCGCGATGCACCGCGCCGGGCACCACCGGTTCGGCATCGGTCATGTTCACAAAGCCCGCGATCGAGAAGCGCGCCTGCGGGTGGGCCGCGAGATCAGCAATGCGCGCGGCGCGCTTGCCCGCGCCAAGCACGAGCACGCGGCGGCGGAAGGCATCGACACCCACAGCCAGCGCGAAAATGCTGCGCAGGATAAGTGGCAGCAGGATCGCCAGCGGCATGGCAAAGGCGAGGTTCGATCGCCACAGCGCGACCGAGGGGAACAGGAAATAGAGGGTCGACAGCAGGATCACCGCCAGCGACACCGCCGCGAGCTGTCGCATCAGCGACGTGCGGCCTGATTGCAGCGCTTCCGGGCTATAATAGCCGACCGCAACCATCCCGAGTTGGGTCACGACGGCAAAGATCACGCCCGGCCAGAGGCGTTCCACCAAGGGTTCGACCACCATCCCGATCTGGGTCGCGCGCAGCACCCATGCGATTTCGGCCGCCAGAAACAAGGCAAGAAAATCCAGCAGCGCCATCAGCAGCACGACACGCGGGATATAATGTTTGAACAGGCGGAACATGCGACCGTCGCTTGAAATGCTGCAGGCCGGAAAACTGACCCGAGCACCCCCTTATCGCCCGGCCCTTTAGTGTCGGTTAATTTTACAGGTCGGACGAGCAGGGCATGAGCGCCGCAGCGGTCTGGACGGCGGGCCATGCGCGCGCCAATGCTACGCGCAGCCATGGCCGAGCCGACGATCATCCCGCCTGCGACTTTGCTGTCCGCCTATGCCCAGGGCGTATTTCCGATGGCCGACAGCCGCGAGGATGACGCTGTCTATTGGGTGGAGCCTCGGCGGCGGGCGATCCTGCCGCTGGATGGTTTCCACCTCTCCCACTCGCTCGCCAAGACGATCCGGGCCGATCGGTTCGAGGTGACGGCCAACCGCGACTTCAGGACTGTCGTCCGCGAATGTGCGGCCCCTGCACCGGAGCGGGAATCAACCTGGATCAACCACAGCATCGAAGAAAGCTATGCTGCGCTCAACCGGCTGGGCCACGCCCATTCGATCGAATGCTGGCGGGGCGGGAGGCTGGTCGGCGGGCTATATGGCGTGTCGCTGGGCCGCGCATTTTTTGGCGAATCGATGTTCTCACGCGAGACGGACGCATCAAAGGTGGCGCTGGCATGGCTGGTGGCGCGGCTGCGCGTCGGCAGCTTTTCCCTGCTCGACTGCCAGTTCATGACGCCCCACCTGCAGCGAATGGGGGCAGTGGAGATCAGCCAGAGCGATTATCTGGCGCTGCTTCAGCCGGCGGTATCATCCGCATTTGCAGCGGGCGCAGGTGCCGGAGCAGCGGGGGCCGGGGCAGCAGCAGGCGCATCCCCTTCAGCGGCGGGCGCCTGGGGTTCGCTCGATGCGGTGTTGGCCGAAGGCGCGTCAGGGGTGGCGGGCGCATCATCGCGCACCTCGACCTCGCCGGGCCAGCTCATCGTGCAGCTTTTGACAAAGACGTCATAAATCGGGTGCTGGACGATGTTGCGTTCCGGCCGATCCTTGAACAGCCAGCCGGAGAAGACCCGGCGCCAATCCTCCGACCCGTGATCGAGCACGATCAGCTGAACAAAAGCGCCGGTTTCCTGGGGCATTTCCCACTGGGCCGTGCGTTCACAGGCGCGCAGGCGGATGACCGCGCGGCCGACGCGGATGCTTTCACCGGGTTTCAGTGTGACATCGCGGACGAGGCCGTTGCGCTTGTTGAGGAGGCCGAGCACCGCCACACGCTCCTCCATCGGCGTGACGCCGGCATACACATCATCCGCGCCGGTCGAGCGCGCCTTGGGCAGCGGGCGCGTTTCCGCAGGAGGCGGCGGTTCCTCCGCCTGGCGATCACAGCCGGAAAGCAGCAGCGCGGCAGCCAGCGCCGCGCCGATCAGAGGGGCCTTTGCCCGGATCACGGAGCGTCGGGCGTCCACGCCTGATAATCGCCGGTGGCCGCAGCACGGCGCGCGCCACGTTCCAGCGCACCGGCCGGACGATAAGCGGACGTGGTGCCAGTCAGATTGGGCAGCGGCGCATCCTGCCAGTCGCGCACCGGCGGCAGGCCTTCCGAGGGCAGCGCATCATGCGTGCCATGCAGCCAGCCATGCCATTCGGGCGGCACATTGCTGGCATCGTTGGAGCCTGAATAGATCACCCAGCGGCGCTTGCCGTCACGCGAGCGGAAATAGCGGTTGCCGGTGGCATCCTCCCCCACTTTGACGCCATTGCGCCAGCTCCAGAGCAGGGTGCCAATGGTGGCACCATTCCACCAGGTGAAGATTTTCGCGAGCACGGACATGGCCGAGCCGCTTACCGCCGCGCCCGCCAGTCAGCAAGCCCGCTCGACATGCTAGCGCACGTCATCCCAGCGCACAGTGGCGCTTTCATCAATGCCGAGGCGTGCCGACGTGCCCCCCGGCAGTTCAAGCACCGCCGAAACCAGGCCGCCGCTGACCACCGGCGTTTCATCATGCGGGACTGTGTTTTCAGCGATCCGGTCAATCGTGCCGTCTTTACGGATGAAGATTATGTCGAGTGGAATCAGCGTGTTGCGCATCCAGAAGGAGGCGAACTTGGGCTCGGGGAAGGGAAAGAGCATTCCCGCCCCTTCGGCGAGGCTGCTGCGGTTCATGAGACCGCGCGCCTGCTCTGCCGCCGTGCGCGCGACTTCGGCGCGGACCTCATGCGTCTGCGTGCCACTGGTGATGGTGACGGTGATGATATCGAGCCCGGCGGGTGATTGGGCAGCACCGCTTGCCGCGCCGGCATTGCAGGCGGAGACGACCGGCATGGCGCAGAGCAAGACAAAGGCGAGAAGATAGCGGCTGGCAATCATGACGGATCCTCTAAACCCCGAACAGCATGAGCATGGCGGCTCTGCGACGCCGCGACAAGCGCTCAGTCCAGCTGATCCGTCGATTCTCCCGGTGCAAGGCGGATGATGGCGCGGGCAAGCGCGGCATCATGGCCGGCGCGCACAAAGGACCCCACGGCACGTTCGATAGCGGCACGATCCGTGAGGAGGGCGGCGGCAAAGGGGCCGAAACGGCGGCGTTCGGCATGGCGCAAGGCCGCCGCGATCCGGCCATCCTCGACCAGCTGATCGGCCCACGCCACATCGTCACCGGCTATGCCCGAGGCGCGCATCTGCGTCGCGATCCGCCGCCCGCCGAGCCCCCGCCGCAGCATCGAGCGCGTTTTCATCTCGGCAAAGGCGGCATCATCGATATAGCCCAAGGCAACCATGCGGTCGGCGACCGCGGGCACATCAGCCTCACCCTCCCCCGCCCAGCCGCGTTCGCGGATTTTGCGCACCAGATAGCGTTCAAGGCCGGTTCGACTGGTGGCAAAGCGCGACAGATAAAAAAGGGCGAGTTCGGGAAGACTGGCCGCATCGAGCGGCTTGCCCGGGCGTTTGCGGCCGCGCCGCCGGCCATTGCTGTCACCCGTTTCATCCATGCGCCGCCCTTTTGCCACAGTCAGGCCGGAATTTGAACGCCAGTGGCGCGTTAGGCCCCAGATCGCTATGCGGGGCGGATATTGCCCGTGCGGCGCACGAATTTTGCTGCCGTTTCAACGGCCAGAACAGATCAAGGGAGCGTACAGGTGAGTCCTTCGACTGACAGCCTGACCATCGATTCAGCCGCAGCAGCAAGCCTGCAGCCCACGCCCAGCGACGACCATCAGACGCGCCGTTTCGCGGACTTCGAGACGATGGGCGAGGCGCTGGATTATGCGGCGGGCGGCCTGCGCGGCCTCAATTTCCATGACGCGCGCGGCCGGCTGGCGCGGCCCTATCCCTATAGCGAGCTGCGCAGCGACGCGCTTGCCATGGCACACCGGCTGATTGCGCACGGCATCAAACCCGGCGACCGCATTGCTCTGGTCGCGGAAACCAGCGCCGAATTTGCCGCGCTCTTCTTTGGCGCCATCTATGCGGGCGCATGGCCAGTGCCGCTGCCACTGCCGACCAGCTTCGGCGGGCGCGGGGCCTATGTCGACCAGCTCGAAGTGCAGCTGAAAAGCTGTGACGCAAAGCTGCTGTTCTACCCGCCCGATGTCGCGGCGATGGGGGACGAGGCCGCAGCGCGCCAGTCAGTCGAGGGGCTGGCGTGGGACGGTTTTGCCGCCCTCCCCTATAGCGAAGGCGCGCTGCCCAAGGCATCCGGCGATGATATCGCCTACCTTCAGTACAGCAGCGGATCGACGCGTTTCCCGCACGGGGTCGCGGTGACGCACCATGCACTGCTCAACAATCTCGCCGCACATTCGCACGGCATGCATGTCCAGCCGGGTGACCGCTGTGTGTCCTGGCTGCCCTGGTATCATGACATGGGGCTGGTCGGCTGCCTGCTATCCCCGGTCGCCAACCAGGTGTCAGCAGACTACCTCAAGACCGAGGATTTCGCGCGCCGGCCGCTCGCCTGGCTTGATCTGATCAGCCGCAACCCGGGCACCACCCTCTCCTATTCGCCGACCTTCGGGTATGAAATCTGCTCGCGCCGGGTTTCCACCCAAACCCATCCCGCCGACCGGTTCGACCTGTCGCGCTGGCGCGTGGCGGGCAATGGCGCGGACATGATCCGGCCGGACGTGATGCAGCGGTTCGTCGACACATTTGCCGAGGCCGGTTTCAAGGCATCGGCCTTCCTCCCGAGCTATGGCCTTGCCGAGGCGACGCTGGCGGTTTCCATCATGCCGCCGGGCGAAGGCATCATCGTGGAACTGGTTGAAGAAGCACAGCTTTCCGGCGGCGAGAGCCGCAAAGACCGGCCCCAGCGCTGGCGCGCAATCGTCAACTGCGGCAAGCCCGCGCGCGACATGGCAATCGAGATCCGTGACGAGGCCGGCAACATCCTGCCCGAACGGCAAATCGGCAAAGTGTGGTGCACCGGCCCGTCGCTGATGGTCGGCTATTTCCGCGACGAGGAATCCACCGCTGCCTGCATGGCGGACGGTTGGCTGGACACCGGGGACATGGGCTACATTTCCGACGGCTACATCTACATCGTCGGTCGCGCCAAGGACATGATCATCATCAACGGCAAGAATCACTGGCCGCAGGATATTGAATGGGCGGTGGAACAATTGCCGGGGTTCAAGCCGGGCGACATCGCCGCCTTTGCCATCACGCCGCCCGGCGGCGAGGAAACGCCGGCGGTGCTGGTCCACTGCCGGACCAGCGATCCGGCCGAACGCCGGCGGCTGCATGGCGAAATTCGCGAGCGAGTACGGGCAATTACGGGGATGCAGTGCATCGTCGAATTGATCCCGCCACGCACGCTGCCGCGCACCAGTTCAGGCAAGCTCAGCCGGTCCAAGGCCCGCAACCTGTATCTGTCAGGCGACATCCAGCCCTATGATCTGGCGGCCTGAGACGCAAAATATTCGACGGACAGGCATTTTTTCTGATTTTTCGGACCGGACAATAACCAAACGCTAACCGGCTGCGGGTTACGCGCGGCTCTATGAAGCGTTTGATGCCTGTTGCCGGAGACAGTGGAGAACTTCCGCTGCGCGCCGTTTTATGCGGCGGTGATCTGCCGGGCATCGACCTGGTGGACATTCGCCGCCAGCAGGTTGCGCTCGTCAGCAAGGTGGGATGGGTCCAGATCGGCAGCGTCCTGCTTGCCGCGATGGCGATTGCCATCCAGAATCTCGCGACAATTCCGGTCTGGCAGCTCGGCGCCTATCTGGGGCTGGTCGCGGGGATCATGTATTTCCGCTTCATGCTGCGGCGCTCGCGCGAAGATGGCTGGGCCCAGGGATCCAGCGCCTTCATCGGAAAAGAATTCCTGCTCGGCACCATGAGCGGCCTGATCGTCGGATCACCCATGATCTGGTTTGCCCTCACCGGTAACATCAGCAGTGCCGAACAGGCGTGGATTGTGCTCGCCGGCCTCACGGCGGTCTACGCCTATTCGACAACGGCGGTCCCGATCCTGTTCTGCAGCTTCATGCCGATCGTGGGCCTGATCAGTGCGGTGTCGCTGCTGGTGGTCGGATCACCCGTCGCGGCGGTCGCCGTGATCTGCCTGACCACGGTGATCAGTTGGGCGATCCTGTCCGCTGGCCGGGCATTCATCCAGCATGCACTGGTCGGCCGCAAAGCCGAGGAACATGGCGAAACGGTCAGCTTGCTGCTGCGCGAGTTCGAAGATGCCGGCGCCGACTGGCTGTGGCAGGTCGACACACAGCGGCGCATCATCCGCCCTTCACCGCGCTTTGCCCATGCCTTTCGCAAGGATGCCGAAGACCTCTCCGGCAAAGGTTTCATCCAGATGCTGGCCGGCGGGAACTGGGAAAGCGGCAAAATCGCCCCCCCGCTGCGCGATCTGGCCAACAAGCTCAACCACAAAGAAAGCTTTGCCAACCTGATCGTGCCCGTGTGGATCGACGATGAGGAACATTGGTGGGAACTGTCGGCATCACCCGCATTCGATGCTGCCGGCGCATTCACCGGCTTCCGCGGTGTGGGATCGGACGTGACCGAACAGCGTGCTTCGGCAGACCGCATCGCGCATCTGGCGCGGTTCGACGCACTGACCGGCCTGCCCAACCGGCTGTACATCAACGAAACGCTGGCCGGCGCATTGGAACAGGCCCGCGCCTGGCGGCGGCGCTGCGCCTTTCTGATGATCGACCTCGACCGGTTCAAGGCGGTCAACGATACACTCGGCCACCCGATCGGTGACCGGTTGCTCGCGCAGGTGGCCGCGCGGCTGAAGCAAATGTGTAACGACAATGTCATCGCCGGGCGCCTGGGCGGGGACGAATTTGCCGTGGTGATGCGCGAGATCGATAGCATCGAAACAGTCGAACTGCTGGGTCGCCGGATCATCGAGCTGGTTTCCCTGCCCTATGAGATTGACCAGCACACCCTCTATGTCGGGGCGAGCTTGGGCTATGCGGTCGGCCCGCGTGACGGATCAACGGTCGAAGCGCTGACCCGCAACGCCGACCTTGCGCTCTACCGATCGAAGGACAAGGGCGGCGGGGTCGTCAACAGCTATGAGCCGCAGCTGCACGATCAGGCCCGTGAACGCCGCGAGATCGAAATCGAACTGCGCTCAGCACTGGCCAAGAATGAGTTCGAGGTCGTGTTCCAGCCGGTGGTCTATGCCGACGGCAGCGTCGAAGGTTTCGAAGCGCTGCTGCGCTGGACCAACGGCAAGCTTGGGCCCGTGTCCCCCGCCAAATTCATTCCGGTGGCGGAAGACAGCCGCCTGATCGGCCCGATCGGCGAGTGGGTGCTGCAGTCCGCCTGCCGCGAGGCCGCACGCTGGCCATTGACGACCAAGGTGGCGGTCAACGTGTCTGCCGAACAGCTCGCCTCCCCCGGCTTCGTCGGAGCGGTGATGAAGGCGCTGGCGCACAGCGGGATCGCGCCGTCGCGGCTCGAACTCGAAGTAACCGAAAGCGTCTTCCTGCGCGAAGTTTCCGGCGCGATGGCGACGCTCGACCAGGTGCGCGGGCTCGGCGTCAAGCTGGTGCTCGACGATTTCGGCACGGGCTATTCCTCGCTCGGTTATCTGCGCATGGGGCAGTTCTCCACGATCAAGGTCGACCGCAGCTTCGTGAAGGGTGCGCTGACTGGTGCGCGCGAATCCATTGCGATCATCCGTGCGGTGGTGGCGCTGGCCGAAAGTCTGGAAATGTCCACCACAGCCGAAGGCGTGGAAACGCTGGAAGAGGCCAAGGCGATCATCGCACTCGGCTGCAAGAAGCTGCAGGGCTATTATTTCGGCCGGCCGATGACTGCGGAAGACGCTCTGGCGATCTTTCAAACCAATCCCCCGCTGCGATCACGCAGCGCCTGAGGGGGCACCGGACCGGGGTCAACCCAAGCGCCCGGAACCATCCATCGCCAATCACCCACCGTTCACCGAAAGCGGCGGGCCGAGCGGTTGCCTCCCCGTCCACCGACCTGCAAGCGACACTCACCGGCGCAAAACCGGATTCGTTTCAGGGATATAGGGTCGCCCTTCGCATGATCGCTTCGCTGCGCACCGCCATTGTCGCGATGATGCTGATGATCGCATCCGTCGCCGCGACGGCCGCAAGCGCGACCACCTATCTCCAGTGCGTGCCCTTTGCGCGCGCCAACTCCGGCATCGATCTGTTCGGCAATGCCCGCGACTGGTGGGCCGCAGCGGAAGGCCGCTACGAGCGCGGCCGCGACCCCCGCGTGGGCGCCGTGATGCACTTTGCCCCGACCCGCGGAATGCCGATCGGCCATGTCGCGGTGGTGAGCGCCATTGTTTCCGACCGTGAACTCCTGATCGACCATGCCAATTGGTCGCCGATCAACGGCCGCCGTGGCCAGATCGAGCGCGGGGTACGCGTGGTTGACGTATCGGCGGCTGGCGACTGGTCCGAAGTGCGCGTCTGGTATGCGCCCATCGGCGATCTCGGCCTGCGCAGCAATCCGGTCAGCGGCTTCATCTATCCCGACGGCGTCTGGGGCAATGGCCGCAGCAATGCCGCCACCATCGCCGCGAACAGCGCGCCCGCCTTTACGCCGGACGCCGACGGCGCGCTCGGCCGTATCGTCGAAAGCCTGGGCCGCTAAGCTGAACTGTTTGTAGCACGGTGAAAGCCGGGGGCTTTCACCGCAGCAGGGGCGCTTAGGCCTCTTCGTCCTTTTGGACGCTATCCTCGAACCAGGCCTCAACCTCACCCGACAGCTTGATCGTCATCGGTTGGCCGAACCGGTCGCGGCTCTTGCCGGCAGCGACACGGATCCAGCCTTCGGAGATCGAATATTCCTCCACATCATGGCGCTGCTTGCCCTTGAAGCGGATACCGATGCCGCGGTTGAGCAGATCGCCGCCGAAATGCGGGCTTTGCGGATTGACCGACAGACGGTCGGGAGGGGTGTCAGACATCTTCGAGCTCCGAAATATTGCTCAATTCGATATGCGGCGGTTCAAGCCGCCTCGAGCTTTTTCTTGTGACGCTTGCGCTCGTGCGGATCGAGGTGGATCTTGCGGATGCGGATCGACTTGGGCGTCACTTCGACCATCTCGTCATCGTCGATATAGGCGATCGCCTGTTCGAGCGTGGCGCGGCGCGGCGGGGTGAGGCGGATCGCATCATCCTTTCCGCTCGCACGGAAGTTGGTGAGCTGCTTCGACTTCAGCGGGTTGACCTCGAGATCGTCGGGCTTGGCATTTTCACCGATCACCATGCCTTCATAGAGCGGCTCACCCGGCTGGACGAACAGGACGCCGCGATCTTCCAGCGCGTTGAGCGCATAGGCGACCGCTTCGCCGGTGCCCATCGAGATGAGCACGCCATTGGGGCGCCCTTCGATGATGCCCTTATAAGGGCCATACTTCTCAAACAGCCGGTTCATGATGCCGGTGCCGCGCGTGTCGGACAGGAATTCACCATGATAGCCGATGAGGCCGCGCGACGGGGCGGAGAAGGTGATGCGCGTCTTGCCCGCGCCAGAGGGGCGCATATCGGTCAATTCGGCTTTGCGCAGGTTCATCTTTTCGATGACCGTGCCCGAATATTCGTCATCCACGTCGATGACGACGGTTTCATAAGGCTCCGTGCGGGCGCCGCTCTCATCCTTGCCGAACAGCACGCGCGGGCGGCTGATGCCGAGTTCGAAGCCTTCGCGGCGCATGGTTTCGATGAGCACGCCGAGCTGGAGCTCGCCGCGGCCGGCGACTTCGAAACTGTCCTTGTCCGCGCTTTCAGTGACGCGGATGGCGACGTTCGATTCCGCTTCGCGCATCAGGCGATCGCGGATCATGCGGCTGGTGACCTTGTCCCCTTCGCGGCCCGCGAACGGGCTGTCATTCACCGCAAAGCGCATCGAGAGCGTCGGCGGATCGATCGGCTGAGCGGCGATCGCTGTCGTCACGCTGGTTTCGGCAATGGTGTTCGCAACCGTCGCGACAGCAAGGCCGGCGAGGCTGATGATATCGCCTGCGCTCGCCTGTTCGACCGGCACCCGCTCCAGCCCCTGGACGGAGAAGAGCTTGGACGCGCGGCCCGCTTCGATCACATTGCCTGCGCTGTCGAGCGCGTGGATCGGCTGGTTGACCTTGACGGTACCGGTGGCGACGCGGCCGGTGAGGATGCGGCCCAAGAAATTGTCACGATCGAGCAGCGTCACCAGCATGGTGAAGGGCGCGTCTTCCTCGACCTTTGGCGCGGGGACGTGGCCGACAATGGTTTCGAACAGCGGGGTGAGATCACCCGAGCGCGCTTCAATGTCAGGGCTGGCATAGCCGTTGCGGCCCGACGCGTAGAGGATCGGGAAATCGAGCTGTTCGTCGCTGGCACCGAGATTGAGGAACAGTTCGAAACATTCGTCGAGCACTTCGGCGGCGCGTGCGTCCGACCGGTCGATCTTGTTGACGACGACGATCGGGCGAAGGCCGAGCGCCAGCGCCTTGCCAGTGACGAACTTGGTCTGCGGCATCGGCCCTTCTGCGGCATCGACGAGCAGGATCACGCCGTCGACCATCGAGAGGATCCGTTCCACTTCGCCGCCGAAGTCGGCGTGGCCCGGCGTGTCGACGATATTGATGCGTGTGCCCTGCCATTCGACGCTGGTGCACTTCGCCAGAATCGTGATCCCGCGTTCCTTTTCGAGGTCGTTCGAATCCATCGCCCGTTCCTCAACGCGCTGGTTGTCGCGGAAGGTGCCGGATTGGCGGAACAGCTGGTCGACGAGGGTGGTCTTGCCGTGGTCGACGTGGGCGATGATCGCAATATTGCGCAGGGCCATGCGGGCGCTCTTTTCTCAGATATGCAGGGGAAGGGGGCGTTAGCGCGCGCCCCTAGCCTGTTTGCTGCATTGCGGCAAGCGTAACTGGTGGCAGGACAGGCCGTAGCATGCCTATCCGCGCCCCTTGCCCGTCGGATGTTTCCCCGCCATGCCCCCAACGGCATGTCCATCCTCGCCCGCCTGATCCCCGACCGGTTCATCCTGATCCTGATCGCCGCGATGGCGCTGGCGAGCGTGGCACCGGTGGGCGGTGTGGCAGCCGACACCGCCTCGTTGGTCTCCTCCGCCGCGGTGTTCATCGTCTTTCTGCTGCACGGCATCCGCCTGCCGCGCGCCGAAGTGATGCGCGGGCTGGCCGACTGGCGGGTCCAGGGCGGCGTGCTGCTGTTCGTGTTCGGCGCCATGGCGCTGGCGGGCCTCGGCCTCGCGCGGTTGCTCGACGGCTGGCTGCCGCCGCTGGTGGCGCTGGGTTTCCTCTATTGCGGGGTGCTGCCGACCACGGTCCAGTCAGCGACCACTTACACCAACATGGCCGGCGGCAATGTCGCGACCAGCGTGGTGGGATCCGCCATCGGCAACCTCGCCGGCATTGCAGCGACGCCGATCCTGTTCGCGCTGCTCGCGGGGCGGGAAGGCGCGCCGCCGCTGTCCGGCGATCTGGGGGTGCGTATCGCGCTGATCCTCCTCCTCCCCTTCCTGATCGGACAGATGCTGCAACGCTGGGTGCGGCCATGGGTGCTGGCGCATCCGGCGCTGGTGAAATCGATCGATCAGGGGGCGATTGCGATTGCGGTCTATGCCGCCTTTTCCGCTGCCGTGATCGCCGGAATATGGAGCCAGTTGTCGCCGGCAGACCTTGCCCTGATTGGCGGCGGGGTGGCGGCGATGCTGGCCGCAGGCTTTTGCGGCGCATGGTGGCTGGGCGGACGGTTGACCCGCGACAAGGGCACGCAGAGCGCAATCCTGTTTCTGGGTTCGCACAAATCGGTGGCGGTCGGCGCTCCGCTCGCCGCCTTGCTGTTTCCGCCGCAAGCTGCGGGGATGATCCTGCTCCCAATCCTGCTTTATCATCTGGCGCAGCTGATCCTTTCTGCCTGGATCGCGCCGGTGCTGGCGCGGCGGTAAACGGCGTTGCGCGCCGCCGCTGTCCTATCTATATAAGACAGCGTTTCCCCTTGCAGCGGCGGGCATTGCTCCCCACTGTTGCGAACGGGGTAGGGAAAGAGCGGACAGGACCATGACCAGTACGACTACGACGACGACCACTCTCGATCCGCCGCTGACGCTCGACCCGCCAGCGCCGGTGCCAGTCATCGCGCCGGCCAGCGCATCAGGCATGGTCAAGATCAGCGAGACCGAACGGACCGAAGCCGAACGGCTGGCCGACTCTTTTGTCGCCGACCTTGTCTCGACCGAGACCAACAGCCCCGATTTCGGGCGCAAGGTCGACGAGATCACCAATCTGGGGCGCAAGTCGATCGCTGCCGCCGCGCAGCACAGCAACCGTTTCCTCGACCGGCCGATCCGCGCGATGGACCGCGACAATGACGTCGGCACGAACCTCGCCCAACTGCGCCGCGTGGTCGAAGATCTCGACCCCGGCAAACAGGGCAAGCTGAGCCGCAAGAAGCTGTTCGGGGTGATCCCGTTCGGCAACAAGATGCGCAGCTATTTCGACAGCTATGCATCGAGCCAGGACACGATCAACAATATCCTCGGCGCGCTCGACAGCGGCAAGACGACGCTGATCAAGGACAATGGCGACATCGACATCGAACGCCAGAATCTGTGGGCGGCGATGGGTAAGCTGGAGCAGATGGCCTATGTCGCGCAGCTGCTGGACGAGCGGCTGGAACAGAAGGCCGCCGAGTTTGACGCGACCGACCCCGAAAAGGCAAAGGCGCTGCGCGAAAGCGCGCTATTCTATGTCCGGCAGCGGCGACAGGACATCCTGACCCAGCTGGCGGTGAGCGTGCAGGGTTATCTCGCGCTCGATCTGGTGAAGAAGAATAATGTCGAGCTGATCAAAGGCGTTGACCGGGCGAGCACGACCACGGTCGGCGCGCTGCGCACCGCCGTCACGGTCGCGCAGGCCATGACCGGCCAGCGCATGGTGCTGGAACAAATCACCGCGCTCAATTCCACCACCGCCGGCATCATCGATTCCACCGGTGCGCTGCTCAAGGAAAATACGGCGCGCATCCACGATCAGGCAGCCGCGAGCACCATCCCGCTGGAAACGCTGCAGCGCGCATTCCAGAACATCTATGACACGATGGACGCGGTCGACACCTTCAAGATCAAGGCGCTCGACAGCATGAAGACCACGATCGGCACGCTGTCCACCGAGGTCGAGAAGTCCCGCGGCTACATCGCCCGCGCCGAAGGACAGGCGCAGGCACAGGCGCAGGTTTCAGGCAAGAACAGCCCGTTCGCGGCGCTGGAGGGCTGATCGCAACGCGATGACCAAACGCTCTCCCCCCGGCGGTTCGGCCGAAGTCGATGCAGTGATCGAAAAGGCGCAAGCTGGCATCGAGCGGGTGCGTGCGCGCATCAACGACCAGTCGATGCAGAGCGTGGCGCACACCGCGCGGCGCGCGGCACGGCGCGCCAAACGCTTTGCGATATTGGCGCTGGCTGGCGTCATCACCCTGTTCATCGGCGCAGGTATCATCGGCGCAGTGACCGACGGCCTTGGCCTGTTCGGTTTCCTTGCCGTGGTAATGGCCGTGCCGCTGGTGCTGATCGGCGCTTTCCTGTTCAGCCGCGAGCCCGAGGTGAAGGCCGACACCATCGTCCGTGCCGACCTGCCGCAACTGGCAGACCGAACGCGCAGCTGGATCGACCAGCAGCGCCCCGCCCTGCCCGCCCCTGCCGCAACGCTCGCCGACCAGATCGGCCAGCGCATCGCAGCACTGCGCCCGCAGCTCGCCACGCTGGCACCCAATGCGCCCGAAGCCATCGAGCTGCGGCGGCTGGTGGGAGAGGAGCTCCCTCACCTGGTCGAGGGCTACAAGCGCGTGCCGGTGAATATGCGGCGGCAGGAGCGCAACGGCCGCGTGGCCGAACGCGACCTCATCGACGGGATGCGCCTGCTCGACGAGGAGGTTGGCGACCTCGCCCAAGCCATTGCCGCGCGGGACATGGACAGCCTGTCGAGCCACAAGCGCTATCTGGAACTGCGCTACCGCGGCGACGAGGCTTAGGTCCGTCTGCAGTCATTGCGAGCCGCGCAGCGGCGCGGCAATCCAGAGTCGGCGCAAACCGCCCTGGATTGCTTCGCTCCGCTCGCAATGACGATCTATTCAGTTGCGCGTATCAGCGCCGTTTGAAATCCGCCTCGCGCCGTTCGAACACGCTGGCGACACCCTCCACATAATCCTCTGTCGCGCGCAGGCGGGTTTGCACGGCATGTTCGTGGACCAGTTGCGCGCGCACAGCCTCCGCAAGGCCGGCGCGCAGCGTGGCGCGGGTCGCCTCCGTCGCGAGGGGTGCGTTGGCTGCGATTTCGGCCGCCAGTGCATGCGCGCCTTCCAGCGCGCCGCCGCTGTCCGTCAGCCGGTCAACCAGGCCCCACGCCGCGACCTCCTCTGGCCGGTAGCGGGCCGAGGTCATGAACATTTCCGTCGCGCGCTGCTGACCAATGAGGCGCGGCAACGTAACCGTGAGGCCAAAGCCGGGATGGAAACCCAGCCGCGTGAAATTGGCGGCAAAGCGCGCTTCCGGGGCAGCGACGCGAAGATCCGCAGCGACGGCAAGGCCGAGCCCTGCGCCCACTGCCGCGCCCTGAACCGCCGCGACGATCGGCTTTTTCGATGCGAAGACGCGCAGCGCAGCCTCGTAAAACTGCCACAGCGGATCGGCCGCAGCATCGCCGCCCAGACCGTCGCTCGTCGCCAGATCGGCACCGGCGCAGAAGATGCGCCCTTCCGATGCCAGAACGACGGCCCGCACCCCATCATCAGCGTCGGCGGCATCAAGCGCATCAGCGATGGCACCGAGCACTTCTACTGTCGCATGATTGTGCGGCGGGTGCGCGAAGCGGATTTCGCGGACGAAGCCACGATCGGAAACAGTCACAAAGCTCATGCGCGGGTATCCATCAGATTGCGGGCGACCACCATGCGGTGGACTTCGGAAGGGCCGTCATAGATGCGCATGGTCCGCACCCGGCCGGCCATCAGCGCGAGCGGCATTTCCTTGGTCATGCCCATCGCGCCAAAACATTGCATCGCATTGTCGATGATGCGGCTCGCCATTTCGGTTGCCTGCACCTTCAGCATCGAGATTTCGGTGCGGACATCGCGACCCTGATCGAGTTTCCAGGCGCAATCATAGGCCATCAGCCGCGTTGCGTGGATGGCGATGGCAGCATCGGCCGCCCACCATTGCACCGTTTGCCGCTGCGACAGTTTTTCGCCGAAAGTGACACGCTGGGGCGCATAATCCGTCATCATATCGAGCGCGCGCTGTGCCGCGCCGATGCACCATGCGGCCATTTCCATACGCCGCGTGCCGAGGCGCACCTGCATCGGCCCGAAGCCATTGCCTTCGGTGCCGAGCAGTTTCCAGCCCGGCACCCGGCAATCTTCCAGCGCGACTTCATAGGTGTATTCACCGCCGACCATGGGAATGCGCCGCAAGACGTTGAATCCGGGCGTATCGCGGTCGACCAAAAAGGCGCTCATGCCGCCGCGTGATCCTTTGACAGGATCGGTGATCGCCATCAGGATGGTGAAATCGGCTTCGGCGGCGCGGGTGATCCAGATTTTCCGGCCGTTGATGATCCAGTCCCCGCTGCCGTCATCGGCGCGTACCGCGCGGGTCCGCATCCCCGCAGGATCGGCGCCGGCGCCGGGTTCCGAAATGCCGATGGCGGAGACAGTCTCCCCCCGCGCATAGGGCGCGAGATAGGCTTCGCGCTGCTCAGGCGTGCAGGTTGCGGCGAGCATCGCGAGATTGGGGCTGTCGGGCGGCAGGACATATTTGGCGACAGTCGATCCCAGCGCCTCATTGACCGCAACCAAGGCAACATGCGGCATGCCGAGGCCGCCCACTTCCTCGGGCGCATCAAGGCTCCACAGCCCCATATCGCGCGAGACGGCATCAAGCCCGGCCCGCTCTTCCGCCGTCAGTTCGCTGTCCTCGCCCGCCGCTTCGCGTGCCAGCACAGCAGGTTCGAGCGGCATGAGATGATCACGCACGAACCGCTGGACCAAATCGGCCAGCATGCGATGCTCTTCGGCAAGCTCGAAATTCATGGATGCGCTCCCTGCTTCGGCAAGGGCTGTGCATGGCAGCGCGGCACCTGTCCAGAGGGACTGGATGGCCTATCGCGATGAGGGGAGTGGATGCCCCGCGAGGATTCGAACCTCGATAGACGGAATCAGAATCCGTAGTCTTACCATTAGACGACGGGGCAATGAGGGCGGGCCATTATCCCCCGCCTACCTTCAAGTCAAGCAAGGCTCAGGCGCAGGAAAGGCAGCACTTGCGCTGCGGACCGCCCCCGTTAGCATGGCCGAACCGCGACCGCGAACCAGGCGGCGCGACAGGGGGAGCGCGGCACCCGCCGCCATGGGAGCAAGCCAGCCATGCACCACGTCGCGATCGTCGGTTCCGGACCTGCAGGCTATTACACCGCCGAGGCGCTGCTGCGCCTGTGGGGAGAGGATGTCGCCATCGACATCATCGACCGGCTGCCTGTGCCTTTCGGCCTGATCCGCAGCGGCGTGGCGCCCGATCACCAGTCGATCAAGGCGGTCACCCGACGCTATGAGGGGGTGGCGCTCAACAACAATGTGCAGTTTGCGGGCAACATCCTGATTGGGAAGGATATCTCGGTCGACGAGCTGATGGCCCTCTATGATGCGGTGGTGCTGGCAACCGGCGCACCGCATGACCGAAAGCTCGATATTCCAGGCGAAGATCTGCCCGGCGTGATGGGGAGCGCGGAGTTCGTTGGCTGGTACAATGGCCACCCCGACCATGCCGATCTCGCCCCGCCGCTCGACACCAGCCATGTCGCGATCATCGGCAATGGCAATGTCGCACTGGATGTCGCGCGTATCCTCGCCAAGACGCCGGAGGAATTTCACGGCAGCGATATTGTCGCCCATGCGCTGGAGTCGCTGAGCGGGAGCCGAATCCGCACCATCAACCTGATCGGCCGTCGCGGGCCGCACCAGATTGCAATGACACCCAAGGAGCTGGGCGAGCTGGCGCATCTTGAGCGCGCGGCACCGCGCGTCGACCCCACCGATTTTCCGGATGCGGGCGATGATGCCATGCTGGAACCCGGCATCCGCAAATCAGTCAGCCACCTGCGCGCCTTTGCCGCCAATCCGGTCGCCAAGCCGATCACCATCGAATTTGATTTCTTTGCGCGCCCTGTCGCCATCGAAGGTGAGGGCCGGGCCGAACGGGTTGTGCTCGAACGCACGGCGCTCGACGCAGAGCTGCGATCAGTCGGCACCGGCGAACATTATTCGGTGCCCGCCGGAATGGTCATCGCCTGTATCGGATACCAGACGCCGCCGATTGCGGGTGTCCCTTATGAACATGGGCGCGGGCGGTTCGCCAACACCGATGGCCTCATCCTCCCCGGGCTCTATTGTGTCGGCTGGGCGCGGCGCGGGCCATCCGGGACTATCGGCACCAATAAGCCCGATGGCGCGATTATCGCCGAACGCATTGTTGCCGAGACCCCAACCAGCCCATCCCGAAAGCGCGGCAGGACAGGCCTGCACGATCTGGTCCGGGCACGGAAACTCGATCTGGTCAGCTTCGATGACTGGCAGCGCATCGACGCAGCGGAGATCGCCGCGGCCCGCCACGGGGCGCCTCGCGAGAAATTTGTGTCGGTTGACGAGATGCTGGTTACGAAATCTCAATGAATTTTTTGCTCTTCAGTGCAGAATGCTACATGATGTATGGACGTCTCGGTAAGTAGCGAAGCGGAGGCATCATGCCGTTCGACAAGCTCAGCAAGGCAGAGGAGGATCGCCGCATCGCGCTGCGCGCTGCGGTTGCGATCGAAGCTGACCTGCGCAAGCCAGGCCGAACGCCATTCAAAATCTTGATCCGCGACCTTTCGCGCACCGGTTGCCGCGCCGATACGCTGACCAAGACATATGAAAATGACCGCGTGTGGATCACCCTGCCCGGTTTCGCCCCGATCGAAGGGACGATCCGTTGGGCCAACAGCCGCGGGTTTGGCTGCGAATGGGCATCCCCGATCCACGCATCGGTGTTTGACCATATCCGCGCGCGCTTCCCCGACATGTTCCGCTAAGGCAGCGCTGGTCTCTCGCGTGCGGTGCGGCTAGAGCGCGCGCATGCAAGCCTTTTTCCTTGTCATGACCGGCGGCGCCATCGGTGCGGCAATGCGCTATGCGCTGTCGCTGTGGTTCGCATCCTCGGGCACCGCCTGGCCGTGGGCAACATTGATTGCCAATTGCGCCGGCGGGCTGGCGATGGGCCTGCTCGCGGGCATCCTTGAGAGCCGCGGTCTCGCCGAAGGGTGGCGGCTGCTGATCGGCGTAGGGCTGCTCGGCGGGTTCACAACCTATTCCGCCTTCAGCCTGGAAATGGTGCAGATGCTTACCACCGGACGGATGCTGCCCGCGCTGAGCTATGCGCTCATATCCGTGATCGGATCGGTTGCGCTGCTGTGGGCGGGACTGATGCTGGCAAAGGCAAGCGCATGAGCGATACGTCCCCCCTCCCTCCCCCTTCCCCGCCTGCACGTCGGCGCAGTGGCCCGGTCAGCGACCATCGCGTCGCGGCCGATGATGACGGCATCCGCCTCGACCGCTGGTTCAAGCGGCACCGGCCCGATGTGCCGCACGCGCTGTTGCAGCGCTGGGCACGCACCGGTGCAGTCCGCATCGACGGAGCAAAAGCCGGGACGGACAGCCGGCTCGCCGCCGGCCAGATGCTGACCGTGCCGATGATGAGCGCGCCCGCCGCGCGGCAACCGCGCGCGAGGAAACCGCTAAGCCCGGAACAGGTGGCGCTGGCCGAAGGGATGGTGATCCACAAGGATGCCGCAGCCATCGTCTTCAACAAGCCGCCGGGGCTGGCCACCCAGGGTGGATCCGGCACCACCGAGCATGTCGACGGATTGCTCGACGCATTTGCCGATGATCGCGGCACGCGCCCACGCCTCGTCCACCGGCTCGACAAGGACACGTCAGGCGTGCTGCTCGTCGCCCGCACGCCGGGGAGCGCGGCGCGCTTTTCCAAAAGCTTTGCCGGTCGCTCCGCGCGCAAAACCTATTGGGCGATCATCACCGGCGTGCCTTCTATCGAGGAAGGGCAAATTGACCTGGCGCTCGCCAAACAGCCGGGCAGCGGCGGCGAGAAAATGCATGTTGACGAGGAGAATGGCCAGCCGAGCCGGACGCGCTATCGCGTCATCGAGCGCGCGGGCAATCATGCCGCCTTTGTCGAGCTGGAACCGCTGACCGGGCGCACCCACCAGTTGCGCGTGCATATGGCAGCGATCGGCCATCCGATTGTCGGCGACGGCAAATATGGCGGCAAGGCCGCTTTCCTGACCGGCAGCATTTCCCGCAAGCTGCACCTTCATGCGCGGCGGTTGCGCATCGACAGCCCGGCCGGCGGCAAGATTGACGTGACCGCAGACCTGCCAGCGCATTTCGCGGAAAGCCTGGAGGCGCTGGGCTTTGACGCCGCCGCTGGCGATGCGCTGCGCGCGGCGGCTGCCCCCGCACGCGCGCCCAAGGAAGCGCAAAAGGACAAGGCCCGCGCCCACGCCAAGGCACTGCGCAAGGAGCGACGCGGAGAACGGCGCAAGCGCGGCGGCGCAACGCCTGCGAGAGGCAAGGCCAAGCGCTGATGCATCCCAACCCCAAATTCCGCTGGGAAGACCGGGAAGCGATGGCGGACTTCGTCCGCGACGTCGGCATGGGGTTGGTGTTTGCAGGAACGCCCGATGGTCCGCGCGTTGCGCATGTGCCGGTCATTTTCTGCGACGGTCGGCTGCAGTTCCATCTCGCTCGGGGCAATGCGATCACCCGTCACCTTGATGGCGCGACGGCATTGTTCGTCGTCAACGGCCCTGATTCCTACATCAGCCCTGGCTGGTACGGCATCGGCCCCAATGAAGTGCCAACCTGGAATTATGTCTCGGTCGAAGTGGAGGGCCGGGTACGGCAACTCGACCGGGCAGCGCTTATCGCGCAAGTCGATGCGCTAACGGCCAAGCAGGAAGCGCGCCACGCTCCCGATGCCCCATGGACCCGTGACAAGGCCGATCCGGTGCACATCGACCGGATGTTCGATGCGATCCTCGGCTTCGAGCTCGACCCGCAGGCATGGCGGGGGACGATGAAGCTCGGCCAGAACAAGCCGGCCGAAGCCAGAGCGAGCGTCGCCGACGCGCTCGACGCCGCAGGCCGACGCAGCATCGCGCACCTGATGCGCAACGTGGAAAGCTGACCCCCCGTGCGGCCGCGCCTTGCCCTGTTCGATTGTGACGGAACCCTGGCTGACAGCCAGCATCACATCGTATCCGCGATGGACGAGGCCTTTGCCGACATCGGCCTGCCGCCGCCACCCGCCCAAGCCGTGCGCGCGACCATCGGCCTCAGCCTGCCGGGCATAGCCGCGCGGCTGCTGCCGGATCACGATGCTGCGTTGCAAGCCGCGCTGGTCGAGGCCTATCGCACCCGATATTTCACCGCGCGGTCAATGGCCGGTGCAGCGCCAGAGCCGCTTTATGACGGCATTGCCGATGTGATCACCGCGCTGGGCGATGCCGGCTGGTTGTTGGGCATCGCCACCGGCAAATCGATGCGCGGCCTGACCCGCCTGCTCGCCGCCCATGGCTTGAGCGACCGGTTCGTGACGCTGCAGACCGCAGACTTCCATCCATCCAAGCCGGACCCATCCATGTGCGTCGCCGCGTTCGACGAAACAGGATGCGCGCCAGAGGATACGGTGGTGATTGGCGATACCGCCTATGACATGGCCATGGCGCGTGCAGCAGGCGCCTTAGCCGTTGGCGTTTCCTGGGGCTATCATGGACCAGCCGAATTGCAGGGCGCAGGCGCGCACGCGCTGGTCACGCGCCCGGATCAGTTGCCCGCGATCATGAAACAATTGCTGGAACGATGATGAGCAACAGCCCCGACCCGGCACGCAGCCGTTTCCTGATACTCACGGTCATGCGCTTTGCCGCCGCGATATTGGTGATGCTGGGCATCCTCCTCGCCTATGACCGGGTAAGCTGGGTCGATCCCGCCATTTCCGCGCCGCTCGGCTATGTGCTGATCGCGGTTGGCATCGCCGATCTGCTGCTGGTCGTGCCGATGCTGGCGCGACGCTGGCGCAGCGAGGGGAGCGAGCCCAAGCCGTGAAGCGTTTCTATCGTGAAGTGACAGTGGCCGCGGCAGAAGCGGGCCATGGCGTCCTGCTCGACGGGCGGCCGATCCGGACGCCGGGGCGGGCACCGCTTGCCGTGACGACTGCTGCGCTCGCCGCCGCCATCGCCACGGAGTGGGACGCACAAAGCGAGAGCATCGCGCCTCAGACCATGCCGCTGACCGGCATTGCCAATGCCGCCATTGATCTGGTCACGCCCGACCCGGCGGGCTTCATCGCCCCGCTGGCGCTCTATGGCGAGAGCGACCTGTTCTGTTACCGTGCACCCGAAGCCGATCTGGCGGCGGAAGAAGCGCGGGTGTGGAACCCGATCCTCGAATGGGCGGAAACACGGCTGGGTGTCGAGTTCGCACTCGCCAGCGGCGTGATGCACGTCGCGCAGCCGGCAGGCACTGCCGATACGCTGGGCAAGGCGCTGATGGCGCTCGATCCGTTCCGGCTCGCCGCGCTGTCCCCGATCATCACGATCGGCGGTAGCCTGGTTGCCGGTCTCGCGCTGGTGCATGGTGCCTTCGACAGCGAGGCGCTGTGGCAGGCGGTGACGCTCGACGAGCGCTGGCAGGAAGAGCGCTGGGGCGAAGATGCCGAAGCCACCGCCGCGCGCGAGCGGCGCCACAGCGAATGGCAGGCAGCGGCGCGCTTTCTGGCGCTGCTGGGCTAGGCCCGCAGCACCTCCGGATCGGTAAAGACAGGCTCACGCTTTTCAAACGCCGCCATCACCGCCTCACGCTGGTTGGGCGTGCGGATGATCGCCTGCTGTTCGACGCTTTCAGCCATCAGGAGGGCGACCGGCCCTTCGAACTGGGCGACGTTGGCAAGCCGCTTCATGCCGCGGACGGCGTCCGGATTCTTGCCCGCAATCTCTCTTGCCAGCGCCATCGCTTCGGCATGCGGATAATCGCTGAGGCGGGTAACGAAGCCATATTCCCGTCCTTCCGCGCCCGTGAACATGCGCGCGGTGTAGGAGAGTTCCCGCAGCACATCATCGCGAACGATGCCGCGCCACAGCGGCAGGCCGGCCATGTCGGGAACAAGACCCCACTTCATTTCGAGGATGGCGAGCTTGGTTTCGGGGTGGACGATGCGAATGTCCGCGCCGCTCAGCAACTGGAACCCCCCGCCGAGCGCGACGCCGTGCGCCGCGGCAATCACCGGCACCTCCAGCTCGCGCCAGCCCCAGCAGACATGCTGCGGCAGATTGGCCGGGCCATGGCTGCGGTCAGTGAGGCTGCGCGCAGGATCCGACCCGCCCGAAGCCATGCTCATCATATCGAGCCCCGCACAGAAGGCGCGCCCTTCGCCCGACAGGACAACCGCCCGCAACCCCGGCGTCCGCCCGAGTTCGGCGATGGCGGCGGCAATGCCGGCGAACATCGCGGGATCAAGCGCGTTCATCTTGTCCGCGCGGGTCAGGCGGACATCGGCCACGCCGCCGTCCATCGTGATCGATACGCGGCCTTCGCTGTCGGTCCAGTGGGTCATCAGTTCAACCTTCCTTGGCCTTGGCCCAATATTCGTCGCGCAGCAGCCGCTTGTAGAGCTTACCGGTCGGGTGGCGCGGCAATTCCTCGCGGAAATCGATGCGGCGCGGGGTCTTCACGCCGGACAATGCCGTGCGGCAATAGGCGATGAGTTCAGCGGCAAGATCATCGCCCGCCTCGCTCATGTCGGCAGGCTGGATAACAGCGATCACTTCCTCACCCATTTCCTCATGCGGGCCACCGATCACCGCGACATCGGTGACCTTGGGGTGGGTGACGAGATGGTTTTCAATCTCCTGCGGATAGATGTTCACGCCGCCCGAGATGATCATGAAGCTCTTGCGGTCGGTGAGGTAGAGGAAGCCATCCTCATCCACCCAGCCGATGTCGCCCAGCGTCGTCCAGCCATGGCGGTTGCGCGCCTGCTGTGTTTTCTCCGGGTCATTGTGATACTGGAATTCGGTGCCGCCTTCGAAATAGACGAGCCCTTCGCTGCGCGCCGGCAGTTCATTCCCATCTTCATCGCAGATATGCAGGATGCCGTGGATCGCCTTGCCGACGGTGCCCGGCTTTTCGAGCCACTGCTGCGCAGTCACCCAGGTGAGGCCGTTGCCCTCCGAGCCCGCATAATATTCATTGATGACCGGCCCCCACCAGTCGATCATCGCGCGCTTGACCGGCACCGGACAGGGCGCGGCGGCATGGATGGCGAGCTTGAGCGAGGACAGGTCGTACTTCGCCCGCACTTCTTCCGGCAGTTTCAGCATGCGCACGAAATGGGTGGGAACGAACTGGCCGGCCGTCACCTTGTAGCGTTCAATGGCGGCGAGCGTTTTTTCCGCGTCGAAATGCGGCATCAACACCACTGTCGCGCCAAGGCGTTGCGCGGTCATTGACCAGCGCAGCGGCGCTGCGTGATACATGGGCGCAGGCGTCAGATAGATGGTGTCCGGACCGATACCGAAGGCGCCAGCGATCATCACCAGCGTATTGGGCGCGTCAATCGCGTCATCCTCCGGCAGGGTGCCCT